>PLUB01000063.1 GCA_003164755.1 Methanosarcina sp.
ATGCTCAATTGATAGGAAGCAAAAAATTACTATGTTTATCTCGCGAAGAATAAAAATAAATGAGAATTAAATAACTATTCAATCTACAAATCGGATTCATTTTATTTAGATAAATTACTTTTATTGTGCCAAGCTTCTGAGTTACGAGTTTATTTCAATTGCTTTCTCATTTGCTTTTATTGCTTCATTGGATTTAATTAATTTATTCAAAGCAAGTTCTTTACCGTCCAATGCCATTGAATCCTGCGGGTTAATTTCAATTGCTTTGTCAAATGCTTTTATTGATTCATCGTATTTGCCTGATAGACCTAAAACAGCTCCTTCACCGTACCAAGCTTTTGAATCCTGTGGGTTAATTTCAATTGCTTTGTTATATGCTTTTATTGATTCATCGTATTTGCCCAATTTCCCTAAAGCTGCGCCTTTTCCATCCCAAGCATCTGAATTTTGCGGGTTAATTTCAATTGATTTGTCAAATGCTGTTATTGCTTCATCGGATCTATTTAAACCAATTAGAGCAAGTCCTTTATAGTCCAAAGCTTTTGAATTCTGCGGGTCAATTTCAATTGCTTTTTCATTTGCTTTTAGTGCTTCATCGGATTTATTTAATTTAGTTAGAGCAAGTCCTTTACAGTCCCAACCATTTGAATTCTGTGGGTTAATTTCAATTGCTTTGTCAAATGCTTTTATTGATTCATTAAGCTCGTTTAAATTACCAAGAGCAGCTCCTTTATTGCTCCAAGCATCTGAATTTTGCGGGTTAATTTCAATTACTTTGTCAAATGCTGTTATTGCTTCATCGAATTTGTTTAATTGAGCTAGAGCAGCCCCTTTATTGCTCCAAGCATCTGGATCCTGCGGGTTAATTTCAATTGCTTTGTCATACGCTTTTATTGCTTCATCGTATTTATTTGATTTATATAAAGCAACTCCTTTATTGTTCCAAGCATGTGAATATTGCGGATTAATTTCAATTGCTTTGTCATATGCCTTTATTGCTTCATCGTATTTATTTGATTTATACAGAGCAACTCCTTTATTGTTCAAAGCCAATGAATTATGCGAGTTAATTTCAATTGATTTGTCATATGCCTTTATTGCTTCATCGAATTTGTTTAATTGAGCTAGAGAAGCTCCTTTATTGCTCCAAGCATCTGGATCCTGCGGGTTAATTTCAATTGCTTTTTCAAATGCTGTTATTGCTTCATCGGATTTATTTAAATCAATTAGAGCAACTCCTTTATTGATCCAAATCATTGAATTCTGCGAGTCAATTTCAATTGCTTTGTCATATGCCTTTATTGCTTCATCGTATTTATTTAATTTAAATAGAGCATTTCCCTTATCTTCCCAAGCCATTGAATTCTGCGGGTTAATATCAATTGCTTTGTCATAGGCTGTTATTGCTTCATCGGATTTATTTAATTTAAATAGAGCATCCCCTTTGCCACCCCAAGCCATTGAATTCTGCGGGTTAATTTCAATTGCTTTGTCATATACGGTTATTGCTTCATCGGATTTATTTAATTTATTTAGAGCAGTGCCTTTGAATGTCCAACCTAATGAACCATGTGGGTCAATTTCAATTGCTTTATCAAATGCTTTTATTGCTTCATCGTATTTATTCAAATTATCCAGAGCAAGTCCTTTGCCTGTCCAAGCATCTGAATACTGCGGATTAATTTTAATTGCTTTGTCATATGCCTTTATTGCTTCATCGGATTTATTTGAATGATCTAGAGCAAGTCCTTTATTGAACCAACCTACTGAATCTTGCGGGTTGTCTGATGTAGCAGCAGCACTTCCTAGTGTAAGAATAAAGATTATGACAGTTGTCAATGCAAATTGATTAAAGGTAATTTTAGTCATGATTTTCTCCATCTGCTCCAATTTTCATTTGTATTGATATCATTATTTGTTTTCAGTTCATTGGTTGTCAAGAATCCATGTTGCAAATGGTAAGCTGGATAATCCTCTGAAAAAGTTCCACTGAAGCATTTTTTTATCTACTCTACATTGGGTGATTTTTTTCTGCTTTATGTGTATGGAGTGGTTTTTTGCTTATATTTAATCAAACAAGCCTTAGCTTTGGAACTACTCTATTTAGCATTGGAACATTTAGACAAAGAAACTTTTGCCTGCAGCCATAAGAGTCCTAATTTGGTACTTATGTTGTGCAAAAGGTTCACTGTCATACCAATTAAGGTGCACTTCTATACTACAGGTACAAAAGCACCGCCATAACAGCCATTGTTGGGTCCGCAATGGTTAAGCTCTCCATGGTTAGGTCTTAAATTTCTGCAATGGGTTGGACGTCCATGGATAACATTGATCGAAACACTTGCTGATGCATTGCTGTAATTTGTAATGTCATTCGGTGTGAAATCAGCCTGTAATGTATGCGTACCTACGCTCAGTACAGTTCCTAGTGATGGGGTATAGATATAGATACCAGGTACTGGAGCTCTAGATACTGAATCTGAAGCACTTGCATTTAATTGATTGCTATTCAATGGTGTGCCATATACTATATTAGCAGGGTTACTCCAAGTAATTTCAGGAGTCAGTTGTGACGCTGCACCTGCGATACTTATCAGCCCTAAAATAATAGCTGTTGAAACTAAGGCTACAGAATACAATTTGCGTTTATTGATCATGTATTTCAACTCTTTTTCCGATATTACAAAATATGAAAATAATGTAACAGTATTATCTAATGATGTATATCCATCAATCTGCTTTTTAGTAAAGTAATATCACCAACTGTTGATATAAATTTAACCGGTGGAGGAATTATAATCACTAAATTAATATCTCCCGACTCATTCATTACTAATTAAAAAGATCAACTTTTGGCGAAAAAGTAGCATAAATTGGAGAGAGCAATACTTAAATAACTCACAGATCTCTTTACCAAGATGCTTCTTTTAGTTATATTTTCTTGACAAATCATTTTTAAAAATAGAACTCACTATACCATTAAATTATAATTATAGGATTTTGATAAACCCCAAATTTTAGCCTTTTATACATAAAACCTAGATGAGCAATCTGTTGAAATTGAGAATTTATCAAAAGTTTTCTGATTTCACTTTTTCAGGCAGTCCATCAGTAATTTTGTAAATAATTATCACTTGAAAACCCATTAATATCCAAAGATATTTTTGTACAATAGATGAAACAAATGAAGAGCTTTAAGATCTCGAAAAGGCAAAAGTTTCTTTGTCTAAATGTTCCAATGCTAAATAGAGTAGTTCCAAAGCTAAGGCTTGTTTGATTAAATATAAGCAAAAAACCACTCCAGACAGTATAAAGCAGGGAAAAAAAAATACAAAGTGAAAAGTAAATAAAAAATAGTTTGATTTTCATTTCCATTAACTAAGAGTAAGACTCAAAGACGAAATTAGATCCTGGCTTTCGGTGGTCCATAACATATGGGAAGAGCAAAAAAGTTCATAATTATTACATGTGGAATTATGAAAACTGACTGCACTTTCACTCTAATATTGTGAGAAAAATGTAATTACAATATTATAACTTGTCAACATACAGGGGTTTTTCACTGGATATCAAAAATAGTTACATATGTAAGCCAGCAAAAGGTTGCTACTAATACTACATAATACAGAAGAATAGACTGTGAATTTACAGAAATTGTGCTACACTGACTACCGGGCTCAGACTGTTAAATCAAAAATGAACGATTTTAGGATGATTTAGGGCATTTTCTTGAGTTGGATAGGGATAATATTCCCAGGTGGAAATCCAAAAATCAACTATAAGGGCTGAGATTAAATCATTTATTGATTAATGAGCAAACACTTACATCTGTTACAGTTCATGAGATCAGAACCAAACAAATTTCATAACTTTTAGTAGAAGTTAATACTATTTAGAATATATGCAAAACAGATATACCAAATTAAGTCTAATTATTATTTAAAGATATTCTGACACTTAATAGTCTACCTTCTCTCAGACTGCAGGTTTCTCTTCACCTGCAGCTAACAAGATCAACTTTTCTTACATCCAAGATCAGCAGAATCAACTAATCTAATAAAAAGAAAAAATTCATCACAAGCAAACCCATTCCTTCAATTCCTATTCAGCAGTGCTTAATACCGCATGTAAACCAAGTCTCTGTTATACCCCGAATATTTAGGATTAGACTCTTCAATAACCTTTTGGATTATTTCAATAATGAAATTATAATGTAATCTTATATAATTTATTAAATTTCTTCTCAGCAAATATTAGTGAGTAAAATTATTTCAGCCCATCCAAAAGTAAATATTAAAATTTTAATTTATAGGCAATCGTTCTCAAAATAAAAGTTTATTGTTAGACCTATATTAACTATAGAATAAGGTGTAGATATTTTCAAATGTATTGGTTACTCTTATGTTAATTCCAATATCTTATTTTATTGGGGGTATTAAATGAAAGAGGAACAACATATAGGTGTGGCTATCCCAAATAATGTTATAAGCCAAAATCCTATTGCAGACACAATAGTAGTGGATGTTTACGACGTATATTGTAAGAAATTAATAGAGAGAGTTGTGCCGGTAAATTCAGTCCCTAGACTGGCACACATTCTGAAAAAAAATAGAGATCCAGGAAAAATTACACTAAAATATGAAATAAGTATGGGTGATTTTAATCTCATATTATTTATAAATAAAATGCAAATAGTACAACAATATTGAACGGACATGTCACTTTTTAGATACCTATGCACAAAAATGCCATCTGTTTTTGATGTTACGATGTAGTATTTTATGATCATTCCAGTGGGAATGGTCAATAATAATAACACTTGTGCACACTGTAACAAAGTATAATTACAGGATTAAAACTTGATATAGTAACAGGAACTACCCCTGTTAAAATAGTTTTTCTAGGATCTGTTACTGGTCCATATATAAAGTTAAATATAAAGTTATGAATTCAACCACTGGCATTGAAATTTTTAATTTTTAGCCTACTGTTGGAAATGCATTATACTAGAATAATGTATTTGCAGTTGTGGAATAAAAACTCCTGCGATTTACGATGTTAGAATGACTGCCTACGCTCCATGAAGACATTCCTTTTCCATTACAAGGTTTAAAAACCAATTCATAAGATGGCAAACTCCATTTTCGTGATCTAAAAGAGAATCTTTTATGAATGAGAAGATATTAACCATTGGCTCTGCATCCTTCTTTTTGCAGTGAAAAAAAAGATACAAACACAACTAGATTTAATCGAACTGCAAGTACACTGCTAAAAATTTTTACAACTTACTATAACTTTTCAATACACAGTTGGAATGGATATTTTTGATTGTTGTTCTATAACTATACATTTATCCATATGACTGTCTCAAAGTGTTAACTTAAAAATAGTTATTATTCCTATAGCAGTTAGGTGCACTGCAAGAGCTGCAAGCAAAAGTCCCATGAGTCGTGTAAAAACTAGCATTCCATTATACCCAATCAACTTATGAATACTTCTTGAGAATAGGAAGGTGCAACTACATACGACAAAAGTCAATATGATCGATGCAATAACCATCATTTTTTGCTCAATATTTTGTGCTCCCCCCATTAGGACAATCACTGTACTGATCGTACCTGGCCCAGTAAGGAGCGGAAGACCTATTGGAAATATCCATATATCTTCACGTTCCTGGGATTGAGAAATCTCTTCTTCAGTAATGCTCCCCCGTGAGACCTTAGCATGCATCATATCAAAAGAAATGCTAAAAAGAAGGATTCCTCCTGCAACTCGCAGTGAATCCACACTGATGCTGAACAGATTCAGCATCATGTTTCCTGTAATTGCAAAAAAAAGAGCAATTAAGCATGCAAGTGTGACGGACTTTTTTGCAATTTCATTTTTTTTCTCATTTGTCATCTCACTTGTCAGGGAGATGAAAGTTACAACTCCACTGATGGGGCTGACAACAACAAGGATGGTTGTGAATGTATAGATTAAAAATCCGAGTTTTTCATCTATCAATTATTTTCTCCTGCCTTTTTAATTATTCACCCACTTATACATATAATTGTTTCCGGTTACAATATTACCGATTGACATTTAGAAAGTTCACTATAAGGCCTGAATCTAAAAACCTGCAATATGGATCATAAATTCAAAATTTTTTATGTTTCTTGTTTCATGATAAGTTGATCTAGGAGTTAAAAAGTAAAGTTTGATATTGCTTACAAATAGATTGGAGAGTAAAAATAATTCTGGCATAAAGTAAATAAAAAAATATTGAATATAGGGTGTTTTTTTAGTCAGCCCAGTTTTCACAGTTGTAAACAAGAATGTAATCCCTTTTCAGAATATGAAATTAGCTTAAAGAACATTTCGATAAAAATCAAAGTATAATGAGCAATATATATCGCCATATGATTACATAACAAAGTTTAGGGAATTTTATCAAAACAATCTAATAAATAATCCAACTTTCAACGATTAATAGCAGGCAAATAGCCAAACAAATTTACATCTATGTATATCTATGGAATGTCGGATCAAAAACTAAATTGAGACATTATAAAATCTTCCAGTAAAATTATTTCTGAATTACTTAAATAAGTTAAATCAAGAAAGAGATCTAGCGCTTCGAGCTCGAGGAATAGATATAAACTCCAAAATATACTCGGGGAAAAAACACAACATAACTTAGTGAAAGCTATGCATAATTTATATTTCAGAACCTTACAATATTGAATTTTCTAGAGACGATTACAATAAAATGGAATTAAGATTTATGGATAACGTTTTTTTGTGAACTATTAAGGGAAAATTGTAACCGAATTATAGTAGCTATTTGGAACTATAGCAAATCAGAAGTACTCACTGACGCTTAACTTATTTATATGTGTAAATTGATTAGTACAATGAGTTTACGATTACAGTTTTGAGGCTTTATCTATCTTCTGAGATCATCAAAATTTATCCTTAATCCAACTGTTAATTGAAGGCAATCGATCAAGAATCCCGAAAATAGTAAAGATTATTGCAGTTTTTAGAGGTGCTTTTGTCTAGAGGTGCTTTTGTCATGGTTAAAGTTACACTTATTCACGCCAACTGGTGCAATGTCTGCCCATCAGCTCGCAGATTTTGGAAAGATCTGAAGTCAGAGTATGATTTTGAGTATGAGGAAGTAGATGTGGCAACTCCGCAGGGTCAGGTGCTGAAAGATAAATTTGGAATAGTTGGCGTTCCTACAACCATTATTGATGGGAAGATAGCTTTTACAGGCCTTCCAAAAAAAACCGACGCTATCGCTAGAATTATCTAATTTATTAACTTATTTTGGACTTTTTTGAAATATTTTTTTTGGACTGGTAAGGTACGCATGTACGACCTAATAATTATAGGAAGTGGGCCTGCAGGGCTCACAGCTGGAATTTTTGCCGTGCGCTCGGATCTTGAAACCCTTATTCTTGAAAAGAGTGAAATTAGTGGCCAAATAGCACTTGCAGATATAGTGGAAAATTATCCTGGTTTCCCGTCTATCTCAGGGCTTGAATTAATGGATAAATACAAAAATCATGCTCAAGAAGCAGGGGTACTGACAAAAATAACAGAAGTATTCTCTGTTCACTCTGACGAGGCAAAGAAAATAGTTTCCACAGGCATCGGAGATCTTGAATCAAGAGCTGTTATAATTGCTACAGGTGCAAACCCAAAGAACATTAATGTTCCAGGAGAGAAAGAACTTATAAGTAGAGGAGTTTCATACTGCGCTATCTGTGATGGACCTTTTTTTCGAAACAAAACCGTCGTAGTAATCGGAGGTGGCAACTCAGCAATTACGGAGGCACTATTCCTTTCAAAAATAGCCCGACGAGTCTATTTAGTACATAAGAGAGAGCAATTTAGAGCCACCAGAATCCTTCAGGATCGGGCTTCAATAACTCCTAATATCAAATTCATTCTGAATGCTTTTGTTATGGAAATCTTAGGAAGCGGGGGAGAAATTCGAAGGGTAGTAAAAATAATTTTTGAAGATCTAAAAAGTGGAGAAATCCATGAATTGGCCACAGATGGTGTTTTTATCTCTGTTGGCATCCATCCTAATACTGAAATTTTTAATGTTGAAAAAAATGAGGAAGGCTTTATCCGAACTAACAATTCACTTGAGACATCAGATAAAGGAATTTATGCAGCCGGGGACTGTCGTGACACGCTGATTTGGCAGGTTGTGGCAGCAGTTAGTGATGGTGCACTAGCAGCGACTGCTGCAAATGAGTACATAGAAAGCCTAAAAAACAGGCTACATGAAAAATCTTTGGGACCCTCTTGATGGGATTATTTTATATTTCAATTACTGATGTAAAGCCTAGAAAGAATGGACAGAAAGTCTTGTTCTGTCCTGTTCCTAAATTTCTCTTTTTCAAGCCTCTTATTTTTAATGCTCATGCTAACATCTGGTTTATTTTATTGTAAAAATCTATTATTAACCTCGTTGCCTCGTTTTCCATGTTTAGCTGGAAAGTTCTAATTTGCTTTCCCAGTGGTTTTTCTATGACAATCCCTGACCCAATCAAAGGTGTGATAACCCTTGATACGCTCGAATGTGAAAGCCCAGTTTCTTCAGCTATTCCAGAAAGGTAGGTTGATTCGTTCTGGTGTTCTATCAGGTTTTCAAGCACTGTCATCTGTGCAGTTTTTCCGAAGATTTTTTCTAGTGGATCCATTGTTTATCATCTCAGAGGTGGCTACTCTTCGTGAGTGATTTTTATTTCCAATATTAACTTGCTATTTATGGTTATAAACTTATCTGCCTATTGATTAAGGCAGACTATTAATGAAAAAAATTGAAGAACTCTATTCCACCTATACTATCTATAAGTTATTATATACGTTAAAGCTAAATATTTTCGAAATGTTTAATACCTAATAAAATATATACTGTATAGAGGCGGAGGGTAAATGTACGATATAAAGCTAGATAATAAGATATTAAAATTGATTGAAGCAAAGCCTGAAATAAGTGATAGGGATATTGCCTTTGAGCTTTCAGTTGCTGAAGAATTGGTAAAAATGCGCATTGAAAACTTTAAGGATACAAGGGAGAAAATCCTTATTGTGAATTATGGACATAGTGTCTATGATAGCCTTAAACCGTTGCTTGAAGCTGAAAATTATAGTGTTGTCAAAGCTCCTGGTAATTCTTCTGTCCTTGAAACCATAAAAACCGAATCCCCTGACATTGTCCTGTTAGATACTGGACTTGAGAATATTGACGGTTTTGAGATCTGCAGGCAGCTTAGGGATAGTTATAGGTACTGGTGGATACCAGTAGTAATGCTTAGTGAAAGATGTGAGGTGACAGACAAAGTTAAAGCTTTTGAGGCAGGAGCGGATGATTATATTACTCCTCCATTTAACTCCCTGGAACTGAAAGCCAGATTGGGGATGATATTAAGGCGTACTCGAATCTGAGCTGACAGAAAAAGTTTGTTTTTAACAAAAGAAGATTACTTTTCTCATCACTCCAGGTTTTCGCAGATTTAACAGACTGCTCTGAAAGGCGAAAAACTTTTTAGAGCATTTCTTTAGGGATTTTGTCCCTATATCTTTTATGTATATAAATGATAATAATATTTGTAGATGATCTTATAATCTCTCAATAGTACTATTCGATTCGTGCATTAATTAATATCATTTTTTCTTTTTAGTCATAATTAAGACAATCTCGATAAATCCCTTCATTTTATCATACTTAGAAATTGTATATAATATGGCTCGTGAAAATCAAAGGTTTATCAAAATCCCTCCATATTTATTTTCTATAAAATGTTGTGTTGAATACTTTTTGGGAAATGTAGAGGAGAACAATCTTGTTTGAATGCTAATTTTCACAAATCAAAAAGTGCCATTTAGCTTCTAATATTTAGAGTTTACTATTGAATATTGGAAAAGTAGTGAGAGGAAATAACCTCCACTTTTAGTGAACAAAAATTTCTCGGATTTGTTTTCCTAATTTTTGGGACTGGTTATCTACTGAGCGGGCTAAAATAGGAAAGCTATGTGACGTGAATTAGATTAAGTAAAATCCTGTGCAATCTATATTCTCAAATATAATCATTATTAATCCAATATTCGAGAGCTTAGAAAGTCATCCGAATTGCTGTAGCTGAATCTTATCTGCAAGATATCTCCACCTAGAAGGGGGGAAACGATTATGACTGCTTTAGAAGTAGGTGATATACCATCTTCTTCTGTTTCTAGGATTACTAAATAATTTGATGAAAAGTTTGGAGAATTCCTCTCAAAAAGAATATAAAGAAAAATCCCATTCTTGCTTATTGATGATACTACGTTCATAGTCAGATTCTGGTTTGGCGATTATAAAACACGGGTTCCTGTGTAGTTGTTAGGATAAAAGGATGATAATTATCTTAAGATCCTTGGAGAAAGATTCGCAGACATTGAAGACTCTTTGCTTTTGGAATATTTTTTTTGATGATCTGAAAAAAAGATGTTTGTGATGTGTCAAGTTAATCTTTTCAAATAAAGACAATGGAATATAGAAAGCAATAGGATGCTCCTTTCTTGAATCAAGGTAACACATTTGTCATTTACACCCGATTAGATAATTTCTCAAGAAGGTATCAAAAAGAAGTTGCTGGGAATTTAAAAGAAACATCGAGATATTGCCAGAAACTGCATGACCTGATGAGGAACTTAGTATTACGAGTGATAAAAGAGCAGTTGATATATTAAAAGCTTCAGCGTATGCAATTAACTGGCTACAGTTTTTGAGTAATTACTTGACAAAAATAAGAACAACAAATATCATGGAATGGACTAACAAAGAACTCAAAAGAAGAAGCAAAGTTGTGGGGACATTCAATAGCAGGAATGATATTGAGACCATCAGTCTCAATACTTATTGGTATAAATGAAAACTGGATAGTAGGAAACACGTATAATAATAATGGAACAGTACTCAAAAAAGAGGATTCGAGGGCACGAGCAGATTTTACAGAAAGTTAGTATGTTACTCGTCTTCTATTTCTTTACATCTTTTCCAATTTTTTCTTCTCTTAATATCATTTCAGCGAGCATATGGAAAACTACTTTCCAGCATTTTATTATTTATTGCATACAAAACCACTAAAATAGATTTAAGTCGATAATTATTTATATGAGAAATATACTGTACATACTCGTCATATGGTTGAAACCTTAAATTCCACTCTTCTCGCAATCTGTCGACATTTTTTTCTTCATATATTTTTTAAGCATATTTTTTTGGCTCTAAAAGCTTAGAAATGCTAATTTGTAAGGGAAATAGTTGTTCTAAAATGAGAGTTTTGAGGATTAGCATATATAAAATTTGATATAATATGGCTGCTCCATCCGTCACCAATAGGCTTAGTCTGCCATATTTTAACTATAGGATCCGTTCATTTAATGATTATTACTTTCAATTCGCGATATCACTTTATTAATAAAAAGTCCACATTTGTTGTATATATTGAAAAAATCTGGGAACTTAATATTTAGGAATTTCATGTAATTGTTACTGGCGATCATCAATGAAATAAATTTCAATCAATGATATCCATTTATCTACAATAATGCATAAATGCGTAAAGTTATTTTCCCTGACACATGTCCAAAGAACAAGAAAAACTTTCAAATTAGTTAGTTCATAGAGAACTTCGACAAATCCCTGAATTCAGTTATATGCTTATAAATGGCGTATAAATGACTTGTGAAAAACAGAGGTTTATCGAAATTATATGTCAATGTTACCCAAAGATCCTTTAGATCTCAATTTTTAAATGCAATACTTAAATGAATATTTAACTAATTCAACTGAGACAAGAAAACAAGAGAGAAGGAAAATGAAAAATATCGTTATTAAAGGGGCACGGGAACATAATCTTAAAAATATTACAGTCAAGCTCCCGAGGGACAGATTTATTGTTATTACAGGCGTCTCAGGCTCTGGAAAATCCACCCTGGCTTTTGACACTATCTATGCAGAAGGACAGCGTCGCTATGTGGAATCTCTCTCAGCTTATGCACGTCAGTTTCTTGGCCTCATGAACAAGCCGGATGTGGACAGTATTGAAGGACTATCTCCAGCAATTTCCATAGAACAGAAAACAACATCCAAAAATCCACGAAGTACAGTTGGAACGGTTACTGAAATCTATGATTATATGAGGCTGCTTTTTGCCAGAGTCGGAACTCCTTACTGTCCGGTTCACAATATCAAAATTGAATCTCAATCTCCGGATAAAATAACAGATAGTATCCGCAAAGAATATGAAGGTATTGTTACCATCCTTGCATCTATAATCCGCCAAAAGAAAGGTACTTATCAGCAACTTTTAAGGGAACTGAATGGCGAAGGTTTTACCAGGGTTCGCGTAAATGGGGAAATTTACAGAACCGAGGACAAGATCGTCCTCGATCGCTACAAAAAACATGATATTGAAGTAGTAGTTGATCGTATGAACCCTATAGAAGATCGTTCTAGGCTTTTTGAAGCCTGTGAAATTGCCCTCGAAAAGGCAGAAGGACTCTTAATTGCGATTGATTCGGAAGGAAGAGCTCACCTTCATTCATCAAATATGTCCTGTCCAGTATGTGATATGGCCTTCGAAGAACTTCAACCCAGGATGTTTTCTTTTAACAGTCCTTTTGGAGCATGTGAAGCGTGCAATGGACTCGGGATCAAAATGGAATTCGATCCTGATCTGATTATTCCGGATCATACTCTCTGTCTTGCAGATGGAGCTGTGGCCCTATACAGAAATTACCTGGATAGCTTCAGAAGCCAGCATTTGGCAGCTGTGGCAAAACATTTTGGTTTCGACATTTTTACTCAGCTTAGTACTCTTTCGGAAAAGCAGTGCCAAGCTCTGATGTACGGTTCAGATGAACGCATTCATTTCAGTATGAGCATGAAGAACGGGGATGCTCAGTGGTCTCATAAAGGAACCTGGGAAGGACTTCTCCCTCAGGCTGAAAGGTTATACAGCAAGACCAAGTCAGAGTACAGGCGAAAAGAACTTGAAAAATTCATGCAAGTCCGGATCTGCCCGAAATGTAAAGGAAGGCGCCTGAAGGAAAAAGTGCTTGCAGTAAAGCTTGGAAATAAATCCATTGTAGATACAACAGATCTCTCAATAGTAGAATGTATCCGGTTTTTCGATACCCTGAAGCTTTCGGAAAAGGAAGAAGAAATCGCAAAGCAGGTTTTGAAAGAAATCCATTCCAGGCTTGGGTTCCTAAAACATGTCGGACTCGGTTACCTCACCCTATCCAGGAATGCAGGGACCCTCTCCGGAGGGGAAGCTCAACGCATCCGGCTAGCTACGCAAATTGGATCTAATCTAATGGGTGTGCTGTATGTACTTGATGAGCCATCTATAGGGCTACACCAGCGAGACAACGAACTGCTAATCCAGACTCTTCGGACACTACGAGATCTTGGGAACACATTGATAGTCGTGGAGCACGATGAAGACACTATCCGAGCTGCTGATCACGTGCTAGATATTGGGCCTGGAGCAGGTATTCATGGGGGTTATGTAGTAGCTGAAGGTACGCCTGAAGAGATCGAAAAGAATCCAGAGTCTCTAACAGGTCAGTACCTTTCCGGGGAAAGGCAGATAAAAGTTCCAGCTCTTCGCAGACGAAGCAATGCGTTTATTCGGCTTAAAGGCTGCCGGGCAAACAACCTCAAGAATATCGATGTGAACATCCCAATAGGAATATTAACTGTGGTTACAGGTGTTTCAGGGTCAGGTAAATCCACTCTCATTTATGATACTCTGTACAAAGCCCTTATGAAAAAGATATATAATTCAAGTATAACACCTGGGAACTATGACAATTTAATTTTTGATTCTGAGATTGACAAGGTAATCGTTATTGACCAGAGTCCAATTGGTAGGACTCCACGTTCGAATCCCGCAACCTATACAAAGATTTTTGATACCATCAGGCAGGTCTTTGCCGAAACGAAGGAAGCAAAGATTAGGGGTTACAGAAGTGGGCGTTTTTCTTTCAACGTAAAGGGGGGACGCTGTGAGGGCTGCCAGGGCGATGGACTGATAAAAATTGAAATGAACTTCCTGCCTGACGTATATATAGAATGTGAGGAATGCAAAGGTACACGTTACAATCGGGAAACCCTAGAAGTAAAGTATAGGAGCAAATCGATTGCAGAAGTTCTGGATATGACAGTAGAAGAGGCTTCAGAGCATTTCAAAAATATCCCTGGGATTAAAAGTAAGCTCGATACCTTAACAAGGGTCGGGCTTGGTTATATCAAACTTGGCCAAAGTTCAACAACCCTTTCTGGAGGGGAAGCCCAGCGAATCAAGCTTACAAGAGAGCTCTCCAAAAAGGGTACTGGAATGACAATATATCTTCTTGATGAACCCACTACAGGACTGCATTTTCATGATGTTCAAAAACTTATTTCGGTCCTCAATGGCCTAGTTGCAAAGAAGAATACTGTAGTTGTAATCGAGCATAACCTAGACGTTATTAAATCAGCAGATTATGTAATCGATCTTGGTCCTGAAGGCGGAAATGCGGGCGGAGAAATTATTGCTACAGGAACGCCTGAGGAAGTTTCCGGGGTTAATGGGAGCCATACTGCATGTTTCCTTGCTACCAGGCTTTCAAGAGAAGTCTCAGATTTGGGAATATTAAGATCAGAAGCCATTGAGACAATTTCTGAAGAGAAATATTCTTTTGATACCGATTTTGAAGAGTTTGAAGACGACATTAATGAAAATTCTAAAGGCTTTGAAGAAAAATCTCAAGAATTCAAACACAGAACAGCAAAAGTATTATGAAGGGTCAATAATTTGGAAAATTTCCGGGAATATTTTTAAGACTTAAATGAATGAGGTTTGAAGATGATTGATCTAAAGTCTCTTCCTCACCTGCCAGGATGCTATCTTTTCAAGAACGAAGATGGTGTTGTAATGTACGTAGGTAAGGCAAAAGATCTTAAAAAAAGGGTAAATAACTATTTCCAGAAACGAGATCTTGATCCTAAAACAGAGAATATGGTGCAGGCCGCTAGAAACCTTGATTTCATTGTTACAAATACTGAAGTAGAAGCCTTCCTCCTGGAAAATACTCTGATTAAGAAACACTGGCCAAGGTATAATATAGCACTCAAGGATTCTAAAAGATACGCAGGCATTCATTTAACCGAAGAAAAATTTCCGAGGATCAAACTTGCCAGGAAGAAAATAGAAAGTGGAAATTTCTTTGGGCCCTTTGTTTCTGCAAAGGAGAGAGATTATATTTTTGCGGTTGTAAGAAAGACATTCCAGCTGCGGACCTGTAAAAAAATGCCGATGAGTGCCTGTCTCAGATATCACATCGGAGCATGTAGCGGACCCTGTATAGGGAGAATCTCCTCAGCAGAATATGAAAATAAAGTTAAAAGGGCTACTTATGTCCTGAAAGGCAATATCAGAGAGCTTATCGAATCCATGGAAATGGAAATGAAAGATCTAGCTGCAAAGCAGCAATTTGAGCAGGCTATGATCCTTAGAAATGAGGTCTCAGCTCTTGAGAACCTCAAGGAAAAACAAAATATGGAGAGGCAGAAGAAGCATAATGAGGACGTCCTAAACTATATTATCAGGAATGATAACATCTATCTCATGCTCTTCAAGGTCTATAAAGGCACGCTTGAAGACAAACAAGACTATGTTTTTGCCTTTGGGGAAAATTTCCTGGAAGAGTTTCTGGTACAGTACTATTCTGAGAATGATCCGCCTGAAGAGCTGATCTTGCCTGAACTTCTCGACGAACCTCTTATTGATTTTTTATCACAAGTTAAAGGTAAAAGGGTGAAAATTTCTGTCCCCAAGCAGGGCGAAAAAAAAGAACTACTCGATCTTGCCCTGAAGAATGTTGAGATAGGTTTTTTCAGAGATCAGAATAAACTAGAAGCTTTGCAAAGTAAGCTTTTTCTGCCAAAGCTTCCAAATGTTATTGAATGTTTCGATATTTCTCATCTCTCAGGTACGGCTACTGTAGGTTCCATGGTGCAGTTCCGGGGAGGACGGCCAGACAAACATAATTACCGCCGCTTCAAAATAGAAAGTGTGGAAGGAATTGATGACTTTGCTTCCATTGCCGAGGTTGTCCGTAGGCGGTACTTCCGCCTGCTTGAGGACAAACATGACATGCCTGAATTAATTATCATAGATGGGGGGAAAGGACAGCTTTCTTCAGCTTTCCAGGAACTTAAGAAACTGAAAATTAGGGTTTCGATCATTTCCATTGCCAAAAGGGAAGAAGAAATTTACGTACCTGGATTTAAGTCTCCTCTCAGCATCAAAAGAGACGAACAGGCTTCCCTCTTTATCCAAGAGATTAGGAATGAGGCCCACAGATTTGCACTCAACTATAATCGCCTGTTGAGGCAAAAATCATTGATACAGTAATCGCAGATATGTTTCTCCATTTAATTTTCCAACATACTGGAGACTTTTTTTTCATTTTCTGGGATCGCAAAAATTCATTTTAATTTCCAAAATTCTGCGACTGTAAAAAGTCCGAAACCCAGTAAATAATAAAATACCTCACATTTTAAGGTCTTGGTTTTATGAAATTCTCGCGTCAAAAATACGAATCATCATCCGAACTATCATCCGAACTATTATCCAAAGAATCATCAAAACAAAAATACGAAACAATACATGATGTTCAGTATCGTGACAGCCCGCAGTTCAAGCTTGTTTCCAATTTTGAGCCCATGGGTTCTCAGCCGCAGGCGATAGAAAAACTTGTGACAGGGCTGACGAAAAAGGAGCATTTGCAGACTCTTATCGGGGTAACAGGATCAGGAAAAACTTATACTGTTGCAAATGTCATAAACCATTTCAGAAAACCGACCCTTGTAATTGCTCATAATAAGACCCTCGCTGCGCAGCTTTATAACGAGTTCATGGAATTTTTTCCAGAGAATAGGGTGGAGTATTTTGTCTCATATTATGATTACTATCAGCCGGAGTCATACCTCCCAGCAAAGGATCAATACATTGAAAAAGATGCCCAGATAAACCCAAAAATCGAGCAGATGCGCCTTGCTACCACAGCTTCTCTGATGTCTCGCCAGGACGTTATAGTTGTAGCATCAGTATCCTGTATTTATGGTCTTGGAAATCCGGAAAACTTCCAGGAAATGGGGTTTGAACTGAAAGTTGGAGACAAGGTTCAAAGAAAAGAGATTTTGCAAAAGCTCATTGAAATCCAGTTTGAGCGTAATGACCTCGAGCTCATGCCAGGACGCTTCAGGGTAAAAGGGGATGTTATTGACATTATTCCCGGATACTTTTATAATATCATCAAGGTTGAACTCTTCGGAGATGAAGTTGATCGAATTTCCGAAGTAGATAAACAGACAGGACAGAGAACTGAAAACTTGGATTATTTCTTTGTCTATCCTGCCAAACACTATGTAATTCCAGAGGAGGAACAAAAAATTGCAATTCAGTACATCCTAGAGGAGCTAGAAGAAAGACTCCAGGAATTGGGGTTGCTTGAATCTCACCGGCTAAAGCAGCGCACTCTTTATGATATGGAAATGATAGAGGAAACCGGGAACTGTAAGGGAATTGAGAACTACTCAAGGCATTTTGACAACCGCCAGCCCGGAGAGAAACCTTTCTGCCTGCTTGATTATTTCCCTGAAGATTTTCTCCTTGTCATTGACGAGAGCCACCAGACCATCCCCCAGCTTCACGGGATGTATAACGGAGACAAATCTCGGAAAAAGAGCCTGGTAGACTATGGCTTCAGGCTCCCAAGCGCCTATGACAATCGGCCTCTGAGGTTTGATGAATTCGAACGGTATATGAGAAATGTGATCTTCGTTTCAGCAACTCCCTCAGATTACGAACTGGAGCGTTCATCTCAAGTGGTGGAACAGATAATAAGGCCCACGGGTCTTGTTGATCCTGAAGTAGAGATTCGTCCTCTCGAAGGCCAGGTAAGGGATGTTATGCAGGAAATCCGGAAAATAGTAAATAGGGGAGACCGAGCCCTTGTAACCACCCTGACTAAAAAACTTGCAGAGGAACTTACCGAATTCCTTGCTAAAAATGATATTAGAGCTCGTTATCTGCATTCTGATATCAAGACAATAGAGCGAACAGAAATCATCCGAGAACTTCGTCTTGGCAAATTCGATGTTCTTGTAGGTATCAATTTGCTCAGAGAGGGCCTTGACATCCCAGAAGTAGGTTTTATCGGCATCCTGGATGCCGATAAAGAAGGTTTTTTGAGGAACTCAAAAAGTCTCATCCAGATTATAGGGCGTGCAGCCCGGAACGCCAGTTCAAAGGTTATCCTCTATGCAGACAACATGACCGATTCCATCAAAAAAGCAGTTAACGAAACAGAGCGTCGCCGCTCAATTCAGGTAGCTTACAATAAAGAACACGGCATAGTACCGACAACTATCTGCAAACCCATTAGAGAAAAAGTAGTGGATATAACTGATATCAAACATGTCCCAAAAACTGATATACCAAATGTCATAATCGAGCTAGACGTTGAAATGAGGGAGGCTGCTGAAAGGTTGGACTTTGAGCGTGCAATTCAGGTAAGAGAATTAATAAAAAAATTTAAAAAAGAAATAGAAGGGAATTGAGAAGTTAGGATCATTTTTTTTCTTTTTATCCCAATTTGACAACTTGATTTTTATGTTGAAAGGATATTTTCATCTTCGGAGACACAAATGAGTAATATTATGGTTATCGAATTATTGGTTGGTTCCTTGAGTTATTGATCACCGGAAAAAAATTATATTTTTTAATTTTATGTAAATATAGATAGAGTATTTTTATTACGATTTTCAACAACTCATGGACATGATCAAATTTTTGGTATTTAATTTGGAATATTGTGTGTAATAGAACAAAATATTAAAATAGTTTCAATTAAGTATTGCATTCTTCACTTTGTCGATTTAAATTTCCCCAATTTTTGATCTAAATTTTAATCAATATTCAAAAAATACACTCAAAAAAATGTGAAATTCTTCGGATAACAGGTTCAAAATTAAAAGTTCGGTTTCACATCCACTGCAAGCAGCAAGTTATGTTCAAGCCATAGGTTTGGATATACATGAATTATTCAAAATCAAATACTTTCATTTTCTTATATGCTTCTTTTTCTTACTTATTTCCCTGATTTTCAATATAGTTTTTAATTACATCGGAAGTTGTACCATCATTCATGTTACAATATAGTCTCCATCAATCCACAGTTCCCAATCCTTTAACTGTTTTTAAATCTTAGATCTTCTTTAAAGATTTTTCCTTTTGTGATGCTTTTGATAATCTGCATCACTTTTGGAGGAGAATATTTTGGTTCAGATCCACTGAAAAAACGTACATTGTGATCATTAATACCGATTCCATCAAGCTCAAAAAAATGCCTTTTACCAACTTAAATTGGCTCGTCACGATTGTGGGCAAGACTTTTATCCGAAGTTTGATTTTCAAACCTGTCTTAAAAGTGATCAGCAAGTTGCATAGAAGGATCAAATGTAACTGTGATCATGGATGTTAAATTGGCTTTTTAGGCAATTTCCCTGCTCAATAAGTTGGTAATTTAATTCGCAGAAATAGTAAACTAACGACATTCTATATATATATACATCTTCAAAATGTCGGATTCAAGACATAGTGTGTAAGTTTTTTGAGCTGATTTTCTTTAATAGTTGGCAAAGAATTCTGTTTTTCCAATTTTGAATGGATTTACAATTATACACTTGTGATAACTTAAAAACAAAGTCAATAGATTTAGATTATGTAGCAAAATAGTTGTAAGAAATTAGAGAAAAAGTGGCTTAGAAGCCAAATAGTTTTTCAAATAGGTCAATGTATTCCTGAGTATCCGTAATATTTTGAATACAAATTAGGAAGTTAAACTTAAACTAGACTGATGAGATCTTCAAGTGCAGTTTTTGGGTCTTTTGCTTTAATGATTCCCGATGCCAGGAGCACACCTTCAGATCCAAGATCAAGGGCTGCCCTGAGATCGTCACCTTTTGAGATCCCGGCTCCACAAAGTACTTTTACTTCACGATTGATTTTTGCAACTGCCTCAACCGAGCCACTAACGACTTCAGGATCTACCTTTGACACTGAGATTCCGCTACCTATTAGCTCAGGGGGCTCGATTGCAACATAATCGGGACAAAGAGCTGCTGCTGCTACTGTGGTAGGGATATTATTAGTACAGATAACTGTTCTTAGTCCAAAGTCTCTTGCTGCCCTCAGGGAAGCTTCAATATCTGCAAGAGTCATACGCTTTTCAGAATGATTTATTAGAGTTCCGCATGCTCCGGCTTCTTTTATACATTTCCCAAAAATATGTCCAGTAAAGCTTCCTTCTCCTATTCCGTCCATATGTTGAGAAAAGACCTGAAGTTCAACTTCCGAGGCTACTCTGTAAATGTCAGGAAGCTGGGGAGCCACTGCAATATTGATACCTGATTCTTCAGATACTACTTTACAGGCCTTTGCAATTTTCACTGCATTCTGACCTGTACCCTGTATATAAGTCTTGAAATTCAGTAAAATGAATGGTAAACCCAAGAAATCCCCTCCCGAAAAACGAAGAAAAAACTAAAAAGAAAGCAAGGATTATAACGCCTTCTCTTGTGGTTTTCTACTAAATAATTGTTTTATATTTTACTTTTTTAGCAGTTTTTTACGGGATCTTTTTCCGAAATTTTAAAATTTGCTCAAAAGTCCGTCATAATTCTGAACTGGTCAATTTCAGGCTTATTAAGACTGTTGATAAACTGCTCTGCAGCCTCCCTGACATCTTTTGCATTGGTGATCGCACGTCCGACAACAAGAATGTCAGCCCCCTGGTTTAGAGCCACAGGTACCTTATCGAGACGAACTCCGCCTGCAACGGCAATTAAAGCTTTTGGAGCAACTTTCTTGATCTCAGCAATATCGCCCCAAGCATGTTCAGTACTTTCGATGTCAATTCCACGATGGAGTTCAATGACATCGGGCATAACCTTAAGATTCTTCAAGACAGAAATTGAATCAGGCTGATTGAGGGTGTCCATGACTGCATAAATACCTGTTTTATGGGCTTCCTCGATGAGCTTGTCAATAGTGTTGATTGGAGCAAGAGCAGAGACTACAATGGCGTCACCTGCGGCATCTGCGACCATCCTTGCTTCAAGGTTTCCAGTATCAAGGGTCTTCAAGTCAGCGACAATGAAGGCATCTGGTCTTACCTGCCTAATCTTTGAAATGACATCCACGCCATAGCGTTTGATAAGAGGTGTACCCGCTTCTATTATCACGTGGTCGCTGTTAGGAATATGGGAGATGGCAGAAAGTGCAGTTTCCAAGTTGGGGTTGTCAAAAGCAATCTGTAAATAGGGCGGGTCCCATAGCCTAGTGACTTTGAATCCCATAATGGTATGAGTGGACTTATTGCTCTCCTCGAGAACTCTGTCAATACCCGGGAAGCCTTCCATAGCACGTTTAATTGCGAGTTTTGTGGCTCCGTAGTTGTATCTGTAAATTTTGTTATAGTCCTGAGCTTCTGGGTGAATGAAGACGCTTGCTACAATAACAATGTTTTCGACTTGTTCCTTCAAGATTACACCTTCTTCGACAGAATCTGCTACTGCTTTTGCAACTGCTGACTGGGCAGGTCCGAAAATCTTTGCTGCCTGCTCCATATTCTTTACCGTAACCTTTGGAATTATAAGGGTGGAAGGTTTGGGTGGTAGGTTTGGCCTGATGACGGATAGAAGTGGTGTGTGTCCGGCCGAAAGTTGAGTCAGACCGTTTGCAAAAGCCTGCCCCACAGGACCAACTTTATCCCCTATCATTAAATCAACATGGGCAAGTTCTGGGCCCTGCCCCATTAATGCTTCTCCTATCTGAAACATATTTAACCTCTCAAATATGTAATACGTGTAGAATATGGATATTTGTGGTATATACAAAGTATTGATAAATTATGTATCTGAATGAATTTGCACTGAATTAAAAGATGGGATAACCTTTTTGTCTGCTAAATGCCAACCTGATATAAATAATCTCGTGTCTCCAGTAGTTCGGTTTGTTGTAGTTACGAATGACTATTTTTTTAGTTTACAATTTGCCTCAATAGTTCACAGAAAAAGCTTTTAAGAAAATTCAATAATTATGGAATTTTGAAGTAGAAATTATACATAGTCTCCACTAAACTAGTGTGAGATCTTTCCCCCGAGTATATTTTGGAGTATATATATCTATTAACCTAGCAAGAACCGCTGATTTCTTTCTCGATTAAATTTAATTGGGTAATTGCAGGAGATATGAATTTGACAAGTAATGCATACCTGTACTCCTTGAATCTCTCCTGAAATTCATCACAGTGGGGATATGCTGTGGGCAGGTAAGTTTCTCCAGTATCCTAAACAGCTCCTGCATTTTAAAATCAAACTTTTTTCTACGAAGATCTTGTAAGTTGGAATTATCTTTGCATCAATAGCTTATAGTTCCAAGGTTTTTTACAAGGAAGTCAAGTTTTTTAGTTATTATATCTCTTAGTGAAAAATTAATTCCTTCTCAAAACTTGTTTTCAATTAAAATCAGTTTATATTTATTCTGTCAGCCCTATTTCGTTTGAGAGTAGTTAGTAACTGCCTTGTCTAAAAACTAAAAATTATAATCAATTAGTTCAACGAGTTCAATTGCTATGGTATCATTGAATGATTAGGCATTTTCTTTACTTATCTTAGCTCGACCATACAATGTCAGTGAAATTTATTTATCGTAGAATTCAAAGGATCTACTACTATGACTCCGGTACAACCTACACAAAATTTTACCCCCTATCTTCCCGAAAATTATGATACCCTGATATCCGGTGTTATTCCTTATTACTTATCTTTCCATCAGGAGACTATCAACCTCATAAAAACGCTGCCAACCAGCCAAAAAGTGTGGATGGATACTGGATGCGGAACAGGGTCCTTAGTTAGTAAGGTCATTGAAGAATTTCCATATACAAGTGTAAGCAAAATAAGGAAACTAATCATCTCATAAATAACCTAATTTAATTATTCTACCTATTATGAGTTAATAATTATAGGTGCACAAACATTATAATCATAAATGTAAATAGGTGATAAGTCACTTATAGGTCCATGGTAATGTTCCCATTATAGGATTATTTTATCTTTATATTCATTCTATATTTTTTCCTTTTACCAAAAAAGTAGGATGCTGAGCTAATTTTTATCTATTTTATTTACTAGCACCTACATTTACAGACTTAAAAACATAGAAATACACATACACAACTTCAATACATTTGATTATTTTGTTTAAAAAATGTCCCTATCATCAATTTAGGCTTATCCACTACTGAATTCAAATAATCCTACCTACCTTGATTGTTCAAAGAATTCATTATGTTATTTGCTGCATCAATCAGTGTCTGTCCATTTGTCGGCGAAAGCATGCCCTTATCTATTTTATCTGTTACCTGGATTATGAAATACCTAAGATCAGCCGATACAGCAAATGGATTTCCCACACTGGGATCACTTTCTATTCTAGCCAGATTTGTTTCGGCAGCGTTGAGTATAGCTATTAGTTCATAGGATGATCCTTCGTCAAGCTCACCAGAAGTGGTTATGCCTTGGATAAATGCAATCATTTGTTGGATTTTTTGCGTCGGAGTCAGAACATTTATCGATACACCCGCGGATGCTGTAGTATAGTTTGTAATATCGGTTGGTGTTAAAGTAGCAGTCAATTGTTGCTGTTTACCTACTACCAATACCATTCCTGCTGGTGGATTATATGTAATTGGCCCTGGTATCGATCCTGTTGCATCTAGCTGAGTACTGCTTAATTCTGTTCCATAGGTTATGTTAGCAGGATCACTCCAGGCAATTGTAGGAGTCGCTTGTGTTATATTTATAGAAACATTCGATGATGCTATAGTATAGTTTGCAGTATCAGTTGGTGTGAAGGTGTTATCAATGTATGTGTACCCAGACTTAGTATAGTTCCTGAAGATAGAGTATAAATAAAGGTTCCAGGCACCTAAGCAGTTGCATCTAATTGAGTGCTGTTTAATACTGTTCCATAGCCAATGTCACTAGGATCGCTCCAGGCAATGGTAGGAATTATTAGATTCTGACTTATAAACTGTCCAAGAGCAGAAGGTTCGCTTCCTGAAGTCACAGTGGCTATAACAGTATTTGTGGTTGTGTTAATTACAGAGACAGTATTGCTATTACAGTTTGCCACAGATACATTTGACCCAGCTGGAGTGACTGCAATTCATAAGGATAGTTTCCTACAGATACACTAGCTGTAGCAATATTTGTTGCTGTGTTAATTACGGAAACATTGTTGCTGCCCACATTCGCAACATATGCCTTTGTTCCATCTGGGGTGACTACAACTCCCACAGGATATATTCCTACAGGCACGGTGGCTGTAACATTGTTTGTTGCTGTATCAATTACAGAAACATTGTTGCTGTCGTCATTCACCACATATACTTTTGTTCCAGCCGCAGTAACTGCAACTCCAACAGGATTAATTCCTACATTCACCGTGGCTATAACAGTGTTTGTGGCGGTATTAATTACGGAGACATTATTGCTATCTAAATTTGTGATATATACAAACGGGCCTGCATCTACGATACGTACGAATAGTAAAATCATAGCTGCTGACACTAAGACTATCGAGCACAATTTTTGTTTAGTGCTCATTTTTTTAGTGATCATTTTTCCCGCTCCTTTAAATAAACAAATATGATAAGTAAAATAAACAGTTCTTCTAAATAACATAATCAGTTTATAAATAAAAATACTTTCTAATTTTATAGAAAAGAACAACTATAAAAATTTATTTAAAAATACATAATTAAATATTAAATTTAAAGGAGTGTATATAGAAACAAATTATTTTTAATAATATATATGTATTATTCCTAAATTTGGCCAAAAATGATCCTATAATTTAGGCTGAAACTGAGATAATGCAGAGATTTTCACACAAAAACTCTGCATAATAAAGTAAAAACAAGCAAGATTTCGATAAAACTCCGAGTTCAAC
>PLUB01000024.1 GCA_003164755.1 Methanosarcina sp.
CATGAATCATTTGTTGGTCTTAAATACCTTCTTCTCTTCTTTTCTATTTCAGGTGAATATTGATGTACCCATCTTATTATAGTAGTGTGATCAACTTTTATTCCTCTTTCTGCCATCATTTCCTCTAAATTTCTATAGCTCAATGGATATTTTAGGTACCATCTTACATTTAATAAGATAATTTCTCCTTCATAATGTTTCCATTTAAAGGAACTAGACAGCATACTACCACCCTTGATTTCCGTTTTATTCTATTGTATCTTTCTTATGAATTTTTGCAACAGAACCCTTGGCAGAATCGCCATACGAACCCTTATATACTTACCAAGTAACTTACAGGTTAAATATATATATATAGTTACAAATGAAATTGGTTTATCGAAAGTGATTCTATAGTAATCAAATCGTATTCTGGTGATATACAATCAAAAGGGGAAAGATGTGTAATGCAGAGGATTAAAGGATACGATTTGATAAGGACATTTATGATTATTTCTGTTTTTGTTGCACATATTCTACTTGCTCAAAGTAAGAATATTGTCAGCACCGTATTCTTCACCAGTATTTCACCTGGCATAACAATGTCTTTACTGGCATTCATTAGCGCGTGTTTGTTGGCTGACAATAAATCAATAGAAAACAATTTCCAAGTGTTTTTATTTAAAAGATTAACCAGAATCTACATCCCACTTGTTTTATGCTTAACTTTTGCAGTTGCACTTAAAATGTCATATGGTTTAAATGTTCAGATTGATCATTTAATCTATAATTATTTAGGGTTAGGGCTGTTTTTTGACTGGCTAAAAGTTCCCAACAATGCAATTGTAGGACGGGGGACATGGTTCGTAACAGCAATACTTGTAATGTATATGTTATTACCAGCATTGAAACTACTTTTCAAACATAAAAATAAAAACCTGCATTTTATTTTGCTGTATATATTCTGCGAAACAATAAACTTTATCACAATGCCGCCAGCAACTTCGTTCTGGAATGTCGCGATATCTTTTAGTTTGGGAGTATATCTTTCTGTCAACGGTTTGCTCTCTTATCTCGTTAATACAAAACTGAAACATTCGATTCCATTGTCGTTTTTTGTACTTGTCGTGTGTATGCTATCATCATCAGGAATAATCAATATATATATCAGGAATTTAATGTACTCAGTATATCCGATTATATTCGTACCTATGTTTTTCGGTGTCTCTAACTATTTACCTACATGGATTGACAATATAGTAAATAAGTTTAGTGAAATAAGCTTTGAATTTTATATACTACAATTCGATTTTATTAATGGATCATTTATTCAGATATTTGGAAATGGATTTGGATTACTCACACAGATTATCATTGGATTTTCAGCAAATTTATTTGTAGCTGCTATACTTGCTAAAACGGGAAATGTAATAAGAAAATCAATAGATGCTTATTTTGAGTTGGATCAACAAACAAATTCATCGCCGGCGAAGAATCGTCTCAACACTGCATTCGACGACTCCATGTAACCTTTTCTTTCTCAAGTTTCTCTTTTTCTAATCTTTCTTTTTCTCCACGGTCGTCATGAACTGTATTCTCAAAGGGAGCATCGTTTATTTCATCAAAGTTTTCTTTAGTCTCACTGTCTAGACCCATATCTTTCAAATTTGACAAAACTTAGTTTAGGAAATCAAAAAAATAATTGATAAAATTCAACAATTTATTTTCTTAATATTTTCCATTGTCGGCAAATTTGGCGAAATCTAACCTTCTGTTTTTAAACATATTTGTCGTGACATATTCAGCATATCCATCATTGCTACCATATAGTTGGAGGTTCTAAGTACTCTAAAAAATAAGCAGTACACTTTTGAATCAATTTCTCAATTTTTGACCGATATATTCAATGCACGGATAGTATGAAATTATAAACACAAAAGTAACACTCAAATTGAAATGAAATTTAAATTCGTAGTTTTTATTTTAATTCTGTGCAGAATCCGGAAAATTACCTGATTTTTGGGTATGCGTTGTAAACTTGATCATTCCATATCTTATAGAAATATACTCGTTTACATCTGCTAGTAGCTCAGTAAATGCAAAAAAATGCTAAGAAACATATAGACACTTTTTATATGGTCTGTAGATGACTATTTTAAGTCAGGAAGAGTAGCACGAAATGAAAAATAAAATAAATAAAAACAGCATACTGTGTTATGTATATATACAAAATATACCCATAATATCTATGTGAGATGTATGGTGCAAGCAAAAATAAATATAAGTCAGCATTCTAACCAGTTGTTGAACATTATAAAAGCTAAGTACAACTTAAAAGATAAGAGTGCCGCTATTGACCTAGTTATGTCTCAGTACAAAGAAAAAATTCTTGAACCTGCATTTAGTCCAGAATACATTGATAAATTAGAGAAAATAAAGAAGGGAAAACATATATTTGTAGGCAGTATCGACAATTTTGATAAAATTGTAGACGACTATGTTGATGATTAAAATGGGTGATGCCTACAATTTGGTTTTTAGTGATGTGTTTACAAGTTCAGTCAAAAGGATTAAGAAAAAAGATAAAAAGTTATATGATAGTATCAAGCGTAAAGTTAGTGAAATAGTTAATGACCCTCATAGATACAAGAATTTAAGATATGATATGAGTGGTTTAAGTCGTGTTCATATTGGACCTTTTGTTCTGTCTTTTTCTATTGATGAAGGAACAAAAACAGTTACGTTAGAAGATTTTGAACATCACGATAACGCATACTGATGTATGTAGTTGACTCTATTTCTATATTAAAATGCAATGTGCCAAAAGTTCTATAAAATATGATTTTTCATTAATGCATCGGTTTTACTACAAAAAACTGTGCATAAAACATGTTATACTAAAAATATTGATTAAAAAATATATTATCGTGGTTCTTGTAAGGATGGCTCAAGATGTACAATCACATCAGAAATATCCTTGTGTTCTTCTCTCAACGTTTTGCTGACTCTGTGAGAGGATAATATGTACATCTTCAAGAGACATGCCAGATTG
>PLUB01000059.1 GCA_003164755.1 Methanosarcina sp.
ACCAGCATTCAACTCGGTAGCTGTCTGTCCCTTGTGGACAGATGTGCTCCTTAGAAAGGAGGTGATCCAGCCGCACCCTCCGGTACGGCTACCTTGTTACGACTTAACCCCCCTTGCAAAATTCAGGTTCGAACACAGCACGACGTCTGTGCCCTCACCCATACCTCACTCGGGTGGTTTGACGGGCGGTGTGTGCAAGGAGCAGGGACGTATTCACCGCGCTATATTGAAACGCGATTACTACGGATTCCAGCTTCACGAGGGCGAGTTACAGCCCTCGATCCGAACTAAGAATGGGTTTGTGAGATTACCAACCCTTTTCAGGGTAGGGACCCATTGTCCCATCCATTGTAGCCCGCGTGTAGCCCGGGAGATTCGGGGCATACTGACCTACCGTAGCCCGCACCTTCCTCCGATTTAACACCGGCGGTCCCCACAGAGTACCCATCGTCCCGGAGGACATGCTGGTAACAGTGGGCACGGGTCTCGCTCGTTGCCTGACTTAACAGGATGCTTCACAGTACGAACTGGCGACGGCCATGCACCTCCTCTCAGCGATTCAGGCAAGGTCTTCAGCCTGACCTACATATTGCTGTCGCCCCCGGTGAGTTGTCCGGCGTTGAGTCCAATTAAACCGCAGGCTCCACCCGTTGTTGTGCTCCCCCGCCAATTCCTTTAAGTTTCAGCCTTGCGGCCGTACTTCCCAGGTGGCTCGCTTCACGGCTTCCCTGCGGCACCAGACACGGTCGCGCCATGCCTGACACCTAGCGAGCATCGTTTACGGCTGGGACTACCCGGGTATCTAATCCGGTTCGTGCCCCCAGCTTTCGTCCCTCACCGTCGAACCCGTTCTGGTAAGACGCCTTCGCCACAGGTGGTCCCACAGGGATTACAAGATTTCACTCCTACCCCTGTAGTACCTCTTACCTCTCCCGGTTCCAAGTCTGGCAGTATCCCCCGAAAGCCTAACGGTTAAGCCGTCAGATTTCCCGGAGGACTGACCAAACCGGCTACGGACCCTTTAGACCCAATAATCACGATCACCACTCGGGCCGCCGGTGTTACCGCGGCGGCTGGCACCGGTCTTGCCCGGCCCTTGCTAACAGGTGTATTTTACACACCCGGACAGCCAGCATATGATGCTGGCACTCGGTGTCCCCTTATCACGGTTTCCCGCATTGTAAAGTTTTCGCGCCTGCTGCGCCCCGTAGGGCCTGGATTCATGTCTCAGAATCCATCTCCGGGCTCTTGCTCTCACAACCCGTACCCGTCGTCGGCTAGTAGGTACATTACACCCACTACTACCTGATAGGCCGCAGACCCATCCTTGGGCAGACGAATCCGTTTCACGCATAAAGAATTCCAGCATATATGCGTTATCCGGTATTATCCCCAGTTTCCCGGGGTTATGCCGGACCCAAGGGCAGGTTATCCACGTGTTACTGAGCAGTACGCCATGTTCACAAGGAACATATGACTCGCATGGCTTAGACGAACACCGATAGCAGTGACCTCTGGCAGGATCAACCAGAATTGTTAATAGTATCGCACACTTAAAGATCTTGGTCGCAGAAACTTGCACTAACAACTATCAATTCAGTTATTTTCAGTTTTGCGATAGATGTTTTTGTAAAACAACTACCAACCAGAATTAACCGAACCGACAAAATCCTCGTCAGACAGGAAAAAACTCCTGACCCCATTAGATAAAAGAGAATTAAGATAAACCTTGGATTATAATAAAGATATCCATTATAAACCAAATAATGAAGTTTATCACATCTCAAATGGAATTTGCATTTCAACTCTCACACAATTGCTTCATGCGAGGAATATATACAAGACAGATCTTGTATATAAAGACTGGGATTATCCCCCCGCATATTTCATTTGCGTGAGGACAATGTAGTAGGTTATAAAAGTATATAAATGTTATTATGCTAAGAAGATCAAACAAATTTAAAGAAAGGAAAATGGAATCTGAGTAAAGATTTCAATATAAACATACTTTTATAACTTTTAACTTTGTTTTTTTGAGCCATTACTAAAGTAACATCTCCATACACTATATTATTTCAGTTTCCAACTCTCGTTTTTCATCTATTTAATACCGTTGTAGACCCTGAAAAACAGCACTACTGATTGTGGACACTATAAATAATTATCCACCATCTAACACTATTTCTAGCTATTGTAAATTCGGAAATCATTTTTAGGAGCTCTAAAATTAAAAATTTAACTTAAAAATCTATTCTTTTTTCACCAATTATGTTCTTCAAATATATTTTTATTCGATAGCTACAACATCAAATTGTACAAAAGTTACTTAACAGGCTTATTCTTTATAGATATAGAATCAACGAGTTTACAGACATATGGGCAAAAATCTGGATATTTCTCATTTTTGCAGTGGAACTTCAGGTAATTAAAATATACTCGTCAGGACTTATGCACTGAGGTGTAAAATTACGTACAATAGACGTTGTAGTAAAACGTGTGCTTTAGGCAGTTGAAGGTTTAAGGGTGACCAAAGCCGATATTATAATCTTGTAGGTAACCTGCTTCATAACTAGCAATGCAATCATCGCGGATGTAATGCCACTAGGAAAAATGATATACTTGGAAGGGATTAAGTCATTGAAATTTGTTTCATACGGAAGCATTTGTTTGCTGTCAGCGCATCCTTGGGTGTTTCCAGCTACAACACCATCTTTTATCACCAGTGTGGTAATCAGCGAAAGAGGTGTTGAGTTGACCGTTCTGACCACTGCCATCGTGATCTCTGGGATTTTGGTTGTGTAAGCCTCTATGCTTGTGATCATTTTGAAGCATTTTGAAGCTTTGCGATCGCCTACGCGGCTGTCAAAGATACTACAAAAAGAACTGCAAAAAATAACTCGGACATTTTTAATCCTACATGATGATTGTTTCAATAGTTATTTATCTTATTTAGATTATTATTGCTTCATAAAATTAAAGCGGAGAAATGAGTGGAATTAAAATCCAAATAATCTAAAAAAAAACATTTATTGTAAGCCTATAAGTGTTTGATTTATCTCCTCAATGCGTAATTCCCAATTATTTTTACTTCTCCATATTGTTCAAATTTAACACTAAATTATATATAACCCACTTTCCACCGGCAGGCGACTGTGAAAATATCTACTTGTCAGCTTATTATCCAATTTGATCTTTTAATCACTAATTACATTTATAAAAGATATTTCCTGCGCATATATGAATTAAATTTTATTGCATTAGGTTGCTAGATTATTGTGGCTTAACTCTTATGATTTATAGAACAGGGATGATTACTATATATTTAATAATTTGAGCGTTCAAAATTAAATTCAAGGTGATTTTAATGCCGAAATAATATTTCTAAACCCACAATGACCCTTTGAATGTAATAACTTCTTTGAAAAATTGAAGGATATGAAGTACTCCAATCTCCACAAGTTGTATAAATCCTTTCAAACGAGTCACAGTGTTTTTTAATTAATTTATCAAGAGTCACATAATACATATCAGGGAACGGACCTGCCAATGATGGAAATTTTTGTCTCCTGATCGCATTTGAGAGATGATAAAGCTCCATTGGAAGTACATAAGCTTCCAATCCTCTTTCTTTAGCACTGAGACAGTAGTCTACTGCATACAAATGCCAGTCAACTATTATTTTTTCATCAAATTCAAAAACATCAAAAATGGATTTTGGAATTATTATCAAGCATTCGTCAAGTGTTTGTACTGGTTCAGGCTTTGATATTTGATTCCCCCATGGCCAAATTTCTGGAGGTTCCCCATGTGTTATAATATTTCTTCCTCTTTTCTGATTAGAACTGCCAGACTCAATCATACCAACTACACCAGCAATTCCTAAATTAGTTATAGAATCTAGAAATCTCTCAATCTCTTCAAGCCAGGAATTTGAAAAGAAACTCACGTCTTGATGAGCAAACATTATGTATTTGTTCCTGGCTTTTTTCCTCCATAGTTAAGAGCCTCAGCTGCAGACTTGAATTCATCAGAGGTATTATTAATCCCGATTAATTCAAATTTGACAGTTTGATCTTTCAAACTATTAAGCAGAAAATCGTTAAATATTTACTCATCATTATAAACACAAACAACAGAGATCTTCACTTTCAACCGCATTTCAAAATTTTCGTCTGAAGTTAATCTTTTAGCTTGAATATCTGCTTCTTTATGAACGATTAAAGAAAGATTTATTAGAGCATCAAGATTTTCCTTAATTATGGATTTAAATAATTTAAATCTATTATAACTGATTACATTTATTATTAAATATAGATATGTATCACATAGAAGAGATTTGATATTGGACCCACGAGTTGCATCTATTGATTTTATCTTTTCATTATATGGAGTAGATTTTTACGGAGTAGATACTGTATGCAATTTTTGAGAATAGGTCTTTGCTATTTTTGATAGTAGCATATGAGAATGTAAGTTATACTAGGTCCAAACATATTTAATATTTTAGAGTATAATATTAATCTATCCTTCTATTTTTATACTATATATCTCTAATTTTCTGGCTTTTGATCCAAAATAAACATGGAATTCCTCGAATAACAGGCATAAATATTTCATATGAGTTATCTATATATACGGAACCAAGGTTGAAGTTGACGTTTACACCCCCCAGGCTGAAGACCTAGGAGTTTTACTCTTCGTTCTATAAAAAAAGAGATATGATTCAAAAGAAAAAGAAATGAACCAATAAGCCACTTAGCCTTCAGCTGAATAGTAGTTCACACATTCTGACTTACAAACTTGGAATACTGAATAAGGTACAATAGACGTTAGTTCTTAAACTTTGATTTAATACATTTTAAAATGTAATGCTATTAATTTCTAAGTTCAACAGCATAAGTCCTATACATAAAACAGAATGCAGTCCGGTAATAACAATGGCTTTTAAAGTTACCATTATAATTCTCAATTGGAATGGTTGGGAAGATACAATAGAATGTTTAGAATCTGTTTATCAGATCGAATATCCAAATTACGATGTTGTTGTTGTAGATAATGGTTCAAAAGATCAATCAGTTGAAAAAATAAAAACATATGCTTCTGGAAGTCTCAGAGTAGAATCAAACTTTTTAAAATATAACTCGGATAATAAACCTCTACACTTAATAGAATATTCTCAAGAAGAACTCAAATTTAATGACAGCATAAAAAAAGATCTAGATAAGTTGCCACCAGAAAAAAAACTTATTCTAATTAAAAATAACCAGAATTATGGATTTGCTGAAGGAAACAACATCGCAATAAGATACGCATTGGAAAAGCTGAAGCCAGATTATATTCTTTTGTTGAACAATGATACTGTTGTAGATCGCTGTTTCCTGGATGAATTAATTAAGATCGCGGAAAGTGATCCAAATATTGGGATCCTTGGACCCACTATTTTCGACTATAAGTATCCCTGTTGTATTCAGTCAGCAGGCTTAAGAATGCGATGGAATAAAGGAGATGCTATTAGCTTCGTATTTGAGGGTGATTTCTCCGTATCTGCGCAGAAAGTTGATGCTGTACTTGGTTGTACCCTACTTGCAAAAAGTGAGTTATTGGACAAAATTGGCCTTTTAAATAAAAAATATTTTGCCTACTTTGAAGAGGTCGAATGGTGTGTGCGTGCACGAAGGGCATTTTATGAAATAGTATATGTTCCAAAGGGAAAAGTCTGGCATAAAGGAGGTGGCACCAGCAATAAGATCAAGGGATTTGCCCTGTATCAGTATACAAGAAATCAATTCTGGTTCATGAAACAATATGCTTCATGTAAACAATATCGGTTATTCATTGCTTATTTCTTTGGATTCAAGTTATTCTCTTTTGTTGGATGGGCTCTGCTCCACAAAAATAAGACGTTACTCATATATTTCCTCAAAGGAGTTAAAGATGGCCTATTGACCAGTGATTGAGAACTGTATCAAATTATAGTATTTGTTCGTGATGGTTGAAACTTCGATATTAGGATTTTTAGAGAGGATTTGAGTTTAGCTGCTCATATATTCTACGCATTTCTTCAGCTGATTTTTCCCAGTTAAATAACTGTGCTCTTTTGAGCCCTTTGCATATCAGGGCTTCTCTTAATTTTTCATCCATTAAAACATCATACATTGCGTTTATAAATGCATCGATGTCATGTGGATCTATTGTAATGGCGGAATCTGCTACTACCTCAGGCAATGATGTTACGTTGGAGGTTACTACCGGTGTTCCGCATGCCATAGCTTCCAGTGGAGGCATTCCGAACCCCTCATATAACGAGGGATATACAAAAAGGTCTGCAGCGTTATAGTACTTTGTAATATCATTCTCGGAAACGTATCCTACAAATATTACCTCTTCCTGCAAACCCAGCTTTTCAATCAATTCAAGAAGCCCCTCACGTGCACCTGGGACTTGTGAGGTTCCGACTTTAAGGAGTCTTATCCCTGGAATTCTCCTTTTCAGCTGGTTAACTGCTTCTAATAAAAAGGGGATATTCTTTCTCGGCTGTTCAGAGCCAACATATAAAATTACTTTGCTAGTATCCAGAATACCCAATTTCTTTATGATTTCTCGATCTCTTTTCACGTAATAGATATCATGGTCAATTGCTGGGTATACTATGCTAATTTTATTTTCTGGATATCCAGTATGTCGTATAATATCTTTTTTTGAGTATTCGGAAATTGTGATCATCCTATCTGCTTCCTTTAATCCCTTCATTTTCAGTCTTGAAGTAGGTAGTTGCTCATTATCATATACCCATGGGATAATGTCAAAGCAGGTAACAATTGTCTTTTCTAATTTTACCAGTTTTAGAATGTAAGCCAGATCCTGACTCGTTATATGTTTTATGTTGTTTTTTCTTATTCTTCTATTTACAATAAACGGATATACCAGATATTTAACTGCGTCATTTATGATTCTTTTTTTTGAGATCATAGGATACTCTATAGGATTTAGTTTTATGTCTATTATCCTTTCATGTATCTTCATCTGGTATTTTGACATCCCAAATATTTCATCAGTTTTTAGGCCGTTTATGTAATCAATTTCCATGTCTAAATTCTCCAAAATCTCAAATCTTCTTCATTCTAGTAAAATATCCCGCAACAAGTTGCGGGGATGGAAACTTCCCCAAGAACTGCTATTAACTAACTGAGTGATATTTTTAGCTAGCTTTGCACTATAAAATGAAAATATGTCGTGTAAACCATTGTATCTAGCAAATAAAATCGCACATAGTTTTTTTGTATGAAATATCGTGACAAATTTATTTTACACAATGGTATCATCAACTATTTGAATTATATCTGCTTTGAGATTGGTAAAAACTATTTTTTATAAGTTTGATGCAAAATCTACTAATTGTGATAATTTACACATTTTCGTTGATGCTGAATCAAAATATTTCCCTTCAAAAGTGATGTAGATTATAAAAAGTATCACAGCAAGAAAAATTCTCATAGAATATTCTTAAGAAGATTTCGATAAATCCTTAATTTTTATGAAACATATATATACTATTTAGAAATATCTGAAAAAATTTAGGATTTATCGAAATTCTCTAAAAAGTAGCTTTTGGATTTTAAACTTTGTAGTGATGGAAGCTACAATTGAACTGGGTAATGGTACAACTTTCGATGTCATTAAGAACCAGGTTGAAAATCAGGTAAACCAGGAAGAAAAAAAAGCAGGTAGGCGAATAAGGATATTTGATTTTAAATAATTTCTTTATTCAAGATCTTGGCTGAGAACATACCCAGTTGCTTGAGCGAGATATGCCGCCGCAACTTTTATTTGGAAAAAATATAATATGTAATTAGAGAAAAAAATCAACACAGGCTTAATGATATCCTTAAGAGAAAGAAAGTGAAGAGAAAATACAAAAAACCGTTTTATTTAATTTCTGATAATATTAAATATAATAAAGAGATATAATAAAGACAATTTTTTCTGTCGACAAAAAGAAATTTGGAGAAGTACTTCGACAAGAAAATTCCTTAATCAAGTCATCGAAGCAAACTTTAAACTGATAGTGTCTGGCATAAATAAAAATAGTTTAGAATTAATTTGGATTAAATCAAAGATTTCTACATAGCTTATTTCCCAAAAAAATTTTAATGCAAACTCTCATTTTTTATTTCGCTTCTTCCATCGGCAACGTTAGCAAATACGCAGCCGAAAATTAGATGCATAACCAGGGTTGAAGTTGATGCTTACATACCCTGGGCCGATGACCCAGTGATTTTACGTTTTGTCCTATAAAATTGTCTAAACACTAGTACAGAACTTAAATTGATGTTGAATCTGGAAAAAGATGTTCCATTTAATGAACTTTTTTCACTTGCCAATATGTTGAAATACAACTAATAAAAATATAATCGATGTTTTGAATTATGTACAACATAACTGCCATTTTTTTTAATATCCTTAAAATAGATCCTATCCAACGCCAGAGTATAATATCATTATTCTGGCAGATAGCATTCACAGGCATAGGTTTCCTGAGTACAATGTACTTCGCACATGCCGTAGGTGCTGCAATTCTCGGTGCATACTTTATATTTTAATCATACAACGGCATTTTTGGTTTGATTACAGATGGAGGATTTGGTGGAGCCGCAGTCAAACGTATTAGTGAAGGAAAAGAACCTGATGCATATTTTAGTGCATCTATTATACTGCGGTTAGCATTCACGATACTTGTAGTACTCCTTTTGCTCTGGTTTAAAAATTATTTTGTAGAACTTAATTACTCAAATATGTTTGTTTGGCTGCTTCTTTCATTGTTGGTATCAATGATTGCGGTTGCCATCTCAAGCAGAGTTGCCGGAATGGGGAAAATCGGGATACACAGCACCTGTGTAGGCATAAAAAATATCTCATGTGTCCTATTTCAGATCCCGGCAATATATCTCGGATATGAGACTGCAGGTATGGCTGGAGGTATGGTGGCTGGAGTACTAGTAGCGACGATCATTGAATTTCGTTTTTTTGATCTGCGTTTCGTACGTTTCAAATGGGTCCACATAAAAAGTTTATCGGCGTTTTAATTTTGGTTATTTTTAACTACTAGTGGAATGCTGGTGTTTTCACAGGCAGATACTATTATCATTGGACATTTATTAGACATGGCCAATGTAGGCATTTACAGGATAACGCTCCAGTTCACCATGGTTGCTTCATTTAGCACAAATGCACTACGTGACACGCTTTGGCTCCGTATCAGCAACTGGAGTAAAACTAATGAGATTGAGCTGGTGGAGGGATCTCTGTCGCGTGCTATCACCTATTCATTGGTACTGGCAATTCCTGTATTTGTGGGTGGTGTGTTATTGGGCGATCGCCTGCTACTTCTATTCTATGGTGCAGACTTTGCTCGAGGTTATAAAACATTAATAATACTACTTGCTGTGCAGGTGATTAATATATTCCAGTTTTTGTTTACCATGTATCTGGATGCTCTGGATAATCCAAAAGAATCATTTAAAATCACTGCCGTTGGTGTTGTAGCAAACATTGTGTTGAATATTATACTGATTCCAGTTATGGGTGTAAGTGGTGCAGCAATCGCAATTCTAGCAACAATGACAATAAATTCTTTACTCGCAAGACGCACGTTATCAAAACTTATAAAAATACGAATTGAGCAGCATAGCCTGTTGAATATTTTGATAGCTTCGACTGCAATGGGAGCACTGGTAGGTGGGTATCGTTTACTTATACCACTTTCCAATATATGGGTTACACTGGTGGCTGTTACTATCAGCGTGACGGCATATGGGGTGTTCTTGTGCTGAAACTTGATAGACAGATTTGTGATAATCTGCGAAAAATTGTAGAAACGATGGGTATGAGAGTTATATGGCCTGGATGGTTGTAAATTGGTTATTATTAATTTATAAACTGATTATGACAATTAGATAAAAGTTGACTTTGATATTTGAGTAAAAACAAATTTCTTTGTTTGTGCTATTTGATTCAATGAATACAAAAACAAAAAAGAGAGCATTTCCTATAATTCCTAACAAAAATATATGCATTCATATTAGATCTATTCTTGCCATTCAATCCTTTTATGAAAAACTTAATTTTGTGAGATTTTTAGAATTGGTACAAGAATCTGCGTTTTTCTGTGGGATGAATTGTGAAAAACATAATACGATACAGTCCCAGTGAAGCAATGTAGAAGGGCTTGAGTTGCTAGTTTGTGAGCCAACTTCTAGTGTAAATGTGCAACCTGCGATGATAAGCGTGAGGCATGAAATGACAGATGTGGGACATTGGATTAACCCAGTTGACATAGTCTATGGCACACAATTGAGCAACTTTTAACTAGATACATCTGCTTCAGCACCTGAAACCTTTGTCTATACTTCACCCTCAGAAACTGTATTAAATGCAGGTGATCATAAATTTCACGTTGACTTCACAACTGGATGTTATGGACTGCAGTAAAGGCTGTAATTAATGCTTTAAGGAATCAAGTTAGGAAGTAGGGATTATTTGGAATGAATATACAAAACACTTAAAAAACATCAAAAGTGAGGAGTCAAATAGCTTCGCTATATTTGGAAATATATATCAATAGGTAATTTTCTTAAGTTATTGATCAATATAGACAAACATTTACTGTCAAGGACAGTTTATAATTCTCCCCTTTCAGCGCTTTAAATTTCTTCGCCTTTTGATATAAATTCTACTCAATATTTCATGAGTTTTTCATCCTATTATTTAATTGATGTTTCAAGATTAAGTTTCCAGTGTAATAAATACTTGTTTTTCCATTCGTTGAAATATGTTTTCACCTATCTCACTGAAGCGCAAAACAAAAAAGCTGAGAAATGACAGTAAAACTATTCTTGAAATAACTCAATTAAATAATACAGAATGGCCTAAATGCCGTTGACAAGATTACATAAGATATGTTTCTGTTTTAAATTTGTTAATATATCACGATGTTTTCCTATGTTTTTGATAATTCGATTATTACATAACTTATAGGATGTACAAGTTTCTACCGATTATATCACAGTAAATGTAAAAAAATATTAGAAACATATAGCTAAAATCAACAAATACACATGATACCCATTTAAATTGAGAAAGAACCTTACAAATTTGCAATATTGGGCCATGCAAATAGAATGAAGTTTCCAGTTAATTCACTTTTTTATTTTTCATTAACAGGATATATAGAATAAGAATTAAATATTAAAAAGGTTATATTATATAATTATCTAGAAAAACTAAATAATGAAAAACAAAGTTATAATTAGGAAATGTTATCTCTTGCTTTAGTACATATCTAAAAAAGTTTATATAGTGTTTATATTCATTCCCTCTTTCCACCCCCTTCTAAATAATGCCTCCCCACGACTCTGTCGATAAAACCAATTCTTACTCCTGCTTCTTTCATTCTTCTCCACATATTCCAATCAGCGGGTTCTTCATATTTCCAAGAGTTGATATCGTATTTAAAGAATCTAAGTTTTGAATGATACAAAACAGAAATATGGGAAATTTTCCCGCATTCACAAGGATATGTACCTAGATCTGTCCATTCTTTAAGCTTCTTCTCCATCTTTACTTTCCCATAAACCATCTCATAATTCTTAGCCAGTGCACAATTAAGTAAAATTTCTATATGATCTTCCGAAAATTCATCATCATCATCTAAGGGTGCTATCCAGTCTCCAGAGCATAATTCTATAGCTTTATTTCGCGGAACAACACCAGCAACCATCCACTGATCGGAAAGATTTCTAGGATAATCTCCCCTTTTTGGTAAATTATAAAATTTTATTCGTTCATCAATGAGATTACTGAGAATATCCACTTGATCATTTGTACAATGATCTCCGACAATTATTATTTCAAAGTTTTGATATGTTTGCTTCAATACAGATGGAATGGCTCTTTCTACTAAAATATTTGCTTTACTATATGTAGGAATTAGGACTGAAACTAGAGGAGTTTCATTTTTAGAATCATTTCCCAGAGTTTCACGAATTTGTTTTAGAAAGAACCTATTACTCCTACGCTCAATCCAGTTTTTAAAATAATATCCAGATAAGATTCTTATTCTGAATGAATGAAGATAACAGAAAAATAGCTTAATAGCTCCCTTTGCTCTAAATTTCATTTTCAAACTCCGATTTGTTTTAGTAGTTTCAAGTCCTCTTTTGAAAGAATGCCAGAAATAAACAACATTGTAAAATATATAACTATAGCAATGCAAATCAGCAAAGACAAATTAATATCCATTAAATAAATTATAAATAACGCCATCACTAAATTTGATAGGAGTGTTTTTGTAATTAATTTAGAGAGAGCGAACTTGAAAATAAATTTAGAAATAAAATGATAACATAATATCAAAGAGACTAATGAAGTAATTACGGTCGCCAAGGAAGAACCTATAAAACTGTATTTAGGAATAAGTATCAAATTGATCACTACGTTCAGTAGCATACAAATAATGTTGATCTTAAAAGCTAATTTTTGTCTATTTATCGATGCTAACATAATCCCGAGTAGAGAAGATAAAAATATAAAAGGAATCGTCCAAATAAGGATTTGGAGAGCAAGTATTGATTGAACAAACTCGCCTTTATAGATCAAAAGCATAATTTTATCAGCTAAAAGAGTTGTTCCTACTGCAATAGGAAAAGCTATAATTAATAAATATTTAAATCCTTTTTGGTAAACCATTTTTAAAGATTCGGGAGAAGAGATAAAAAACTTAGAAATTGCCGGATAAATTGATGTTGCAAAAATTCCAGGAATAAACATTAAAGCTTCGAGCAATTTGTAAGCTGCGCTATAATATCCTACAGCAATATTTCCCTTCATGATCGAGATCATGATTATATCAACTTTAAAAGCAATGATATCTACAATTGCTGATAAAAAAAATGGCCAAGATTGTTTCATAATCGATTTACTGAAATCCAAATCTAGCTCAATATTTGGCACAAAAAATTTCCAAGAGAAAACAAAATAAGAATATATTAGAACAATCAAACTAGCAAAAAGATATATGGAAGCGAAAGTTGTAACGTCATATTTATGGTATATTGCAAATAAAACAGCTGCAAAAATCAGAAAACTGTTAAAAATATTTCCAACCGACGCATACTCCATTTTTTCAAATGCTTGGAAAATAGAATTAAAAATATTGCAAGCTGAGTTGAAGGCTGTAGACAAAGCAACAATATATATTACCTTAACTGTTTGCTCAGGATATTTAAAAATATTTATTGATAGAGCTATTAACCCAAATAAAACTATATACAAAATTGATTTTATTATTGCAATATTTCCAATATATTTTCTCGCTAATGAGTTATTCCTTGCAACTTCTCTAACTGTAAATGTGCTTAAACCGAATTCAGGGAAGACTCCAAGTATTCCAGTAAAAGCTAGAGCAAAAGATAAAATTCCAAAGCCTTCTACACCTAGATACCTACCAGTATACATAACATAAAAGAAACTAAAGAAGAAACTTACAATTTGTGCAAAAGTCAATACGCCAATGTTTTTTGCGATACTGCGCCCAGAATTCATACTATCTCCAAACTAGATGAATTTAAACAGTAATACTCCCATATTGGTATCCAATGTTCCACATATATGCACAGATGTAAAATTGATTTGCCTATTCCACTATTAAATATTAAAGCTAAAACGATTTTTAAGCTACTTATACATTGAGATAATTGATAGCATTTTTGTGTACATCTGTGGAAAATCGGTTGTATTACGTTATTTATGAATTTTCGAAATCAAGGTTTTTTGAATCTCAGTTTATTGAAATCCTCAGGAAAGCATTACCTACAGATTAAGAATTATGAGATGAACTACTTTTTGAAGATTTTACTTTTCGATATACTTGGTGACTAACATCCCTGCCCTCGATAAACCTTTAAAAATCTCGATATCGCTCTAAAACTCTCAAGTACTCCATATCCATAAACCCTGCTTCTAGTATCCCCACAATTTTTGCCTGCCTGAAAGGAGCTAACTGGTATTGAAGCCACCGAATAACTCCATATGAAGATCTGGATTCATTGTCCTGAACGAAGTGCACTCTTTTCCAACTAAATCTTTCAGATTCTTATTATTATAGCTTTCAAAAAAGAAGTAGTATCAGCCATCAGTGAACACCTTTGGATAGAGAATTAAGAGAGCTTTTATTTAGATTTAATCAGGTTCATTTGTTTTATCTCTCAAGCTAATTGATTGGAGTTCCAAAATAGGTTATTTTTGAATAATCGTACTTCATAATTCTTTGATTAATAATCACATCATACTTATCAACTTTACGCTTACAGTCATTTTTTGGATAATCACTCTTGTTTTTATTTGGATTATGAGACCTTTTTTATGATAATTATACAGTATAGCTTTCTCAAATAATATAGTCGTCCCTAAATCTAATGCAATATTATTATATTTTAAAATAGTAGATTATTTAACTCGTGAGTTTGGATGTTTTTACTACGCATTTATCACTAAGGCAACCATTAATTTTTACAACAATAACAAGCAAATTAGACTCCAAGCGCTATTGTTGGTAAAAAAATGGTTTAAGCCCATCTAAAGTTGCAGAAGTTTATCAGTGTATTGCCCAACTATCTACCGTTGGGTAAAGAGTACTGAAAAAGAAGGTTTAATCCGCCTTAAATGTAAGCATTGTATAGGAGTAAAATCCTTTTAACAACAGAACAACTTTTTGAGTTAAAAAAGCACTTTCAAAGCTAATACCAACAGATGATTCCTATTATATGGTTGGTAAACAAAAAAAGCAATTCAATTTGCCAAAGAGAAAATTGAAATATCTTATTCCGAATCAAGAATTATACAAATTATTAAAGATATAATATTAAAGATATAAGGTTTAATAAAATAACATATAGACCTAGATCAAAAGGCGAAATGAGGGGCTTACAACTAAATTAATAGCCAAAGTTCAAAAAAATCCTAATCCTAATATTTATTCGTCACCCATGATGAAAGCGGTTTTTGTGTAGATTCAAATAGATCCAGGTGTTGGGCTATCAAAGGCTCAATAACTATTAAATTTACAAGTCGTTCAAAAGCTAAAATCAATTTTTGAGGATTCTACACTGAAAATGGAGAGTTTTATGGATATGATTTGATTTAGAAACCACATAGAATGCAGACTCTTTCCTAAAATCAGTACTCTATTTGAAGAGAGATATAGTAGCAAAGATATTCCTTCTACTAGACAGAACTAGTTGGCATAAATCAAAAAAGGCGGAGAAATTTTATCAAAACAATGAGCAAGGGTTGCAAAAAGTATATTTTCCTCCAACTACTCCAGATAGGAACCCAACAGAGTATTGTTGGAAAACATTACGAAAAAGTTAACGTCAATAAAATCATTTAGAAATATAAAGAAAGAACTTGATAGCTTTTGGTAGGAGCATCTATTTGCATATAAAATGTTGAATTATTTTAAATCGTAACAATATAGAAGCAAAAATCATTCTGAAAATTTACTGAAAAAATTCTTTTTAAGAGCAGAAATATAGAAAATTGTAGTAAACTCATTAATTATACTTTGAAAAATCAATTGTAGTTTAGAATGTAAATATTTACGCTTAAGGATCATTAAGAATTAACTTAGGCACATTTTTAACACTACCATTTGGATCCGACTGTATTTAAAAAGTATAAAAGTGTTATTTATGCTATATATTGGGAATTATGTTGGAAAATCGCTACCGTTGGTATTCGAAGTTGTGAATAAAATTGATTAACCGGTGACAAAAAAGCTATAATTACGTTAACCTGCCAAATATAGGATAAAAGATCAGTGGTTTGATTAATTTTAGGGTTAACTATACAAATAGTTACAGAGAAATACGATCATGCGTGATAAATAAACATAATTTGGATTGGTTTGTTGGAGATTATATTTTATCATCTAGTAAGAGCTCTACCATACTGCAGTCAAATGTAGGTATACCGTACCTTTTAGAAACTTCTTTTCTTTCAGAGAAACTATCATCAATGAAAATGGAGTTTTCTGGATCTATGTAATCTGCTTTAGATTCCCCTTTATTAAGTAAAAGAATCTCATCGAATAGGCTTTCTAATCTCCATTTTTTAAGATATGTAGATAAATCATTTACAGTTTTAGTTATCAAGACTATCTTGCATGTTTTATTAACACATTGGTATAAAAATTGAACTAGCTTTGTATTCACTTTATTTTTTAGGATTAAGGTATCATCAAGATCCACATACACTTTATCAAAGGTTATATTATGCCTATATCGATTTATGAGAGCCCTGTCAATCTCTATATCAAAATTGTTTTGAGAAATTTCGATTTTTACTAGTTCACTTTCATAAATACTTAACAGAGGGAAATTAATCCCCTGCACTCTATGAGTTGCCATCGTTCCACTAATCCTAGGAGCAATTTCAAGCAATTTCAATACTCCGTTTTTATCTTCTTTGACCTGAAAAAACCAGGCTCCTCTAAGATCTATACATTTAGAGATTATGGTAGCATATTCTCTGAAAGTCTGGTTTAAGACAGCATCAACAGGCTTACTATGCATGGAAATTCCGGCCCTTGTTCTAATTCGTTCCCTTCCTCCACAGAACAGTAACCCCCTCTTTAAATCACTAAAGCAGTCAATGGTATATTCTTTTCCAGGCAGATATTCAAGGACAATGAGATCTGAATTAGCTTTTATTAAAGCTTTCAGGGTTTCTTGATCTGGTACGATATTAGCCCCCTGAGACCCCTGGCCTACATCGGGTTTTACGAATAAGGGGAATTTGATCATCTCAAACCCGATGTCTGATAGATCCTGAGAAATATATAACTCAGGAACAGGTAGTAGCTCCCTAAATGTCTTATATGTTTTTGATTTGGATCGACATATTCTGCAAGTAGCTACTGGAGAAGAGACGATTCTTGCATTAAGTTCGTTTGAGTTCACAGCTAAAGCCAGGACTACATCATCATGACAAGGAATTACGAAATCAATATTATTTTTGGAAATTACCTCATTTAATGGCTCAATCCAATTTTTTGAATGAACATCAGGCACAATAAAATGATTTGCAAAAACATAAGGTGCATGATTTGAGATGGCACTGCTAGCCGAAAATAAAGCTATGTCCTTGCAATCTCTTAAAGAGCTCCAGACTTCCATTGCAATCTCAGTTCCTCCAGGAAAAATTAGTACATTTTTAATCACGATTTAACTCCCTAAAAGATCCAGATATTTTTACATAATTCTGATAATTATAATGCTTACAAGCTAGAATATACTGCTTTTGTTTGTGCATTCTATAAGTAGGTTCTTTGTCTAGAACTTTCATATAAGCACATACCTTTTCAATTAGGATACCGTAATCTAGATATACAGTTTGAATCTCTCCAAAATTATCCGTAAAAACTTTGAATCAAATATATAGAACTTGTTTTCTCGGTCGTCCCCTTCTCAACGTCTGGTGGGTCGATATTAAATATATAGTGAGATATATTTGTAAAAATAGGTTTAGATATTTTCAGACTATTGCATTTGTAATTGCTGCAAAGGTAAAATAAGTTGTTATAACTTTTCTACTGATTTTAAGTGTTTTAAGCGCAACCTGAAGAACCAACATACCATTAGAAACGAATAATATATTTTTGGCTCCCAAATATTCTTCTAAATTCTGTTCAAATAACCGTACAAGTTCACCATTTTTATCAGTCATTTAATATCCATATTTCCCCGAGATATTTGATATAATCTTCCAAAGGTAGAAGATCTAATTTAGTGACATTTATCATTTAAGTACACCTTTACCTATATAAATCATTTTGATATCATAATCAAATTTTCTCTGGGATTTAAGCCATACTTATAAGACTCTTCCTCAATAAAAAGATCGTTATGATAAACGATATTTAACTTAAAGCCCGAAGATTTCAATTTTTCAAAAATGCCTAATCCATAAATTCGAACATGATCTTCTTGACCAAAATATGCTAATCTGTCCTTTTCATAGTTTATGGATTCATCTTCATAAGAATCAAACATTTCTTCAGAATAAGGCGTCTGCAAGATTACCTTTCCCCCTTTTTTTAAAACTCTGTATAATTCTTTCATTGCCTTAATATCATCTGGGACATGTTCTAAAACATGATTGCAAATAATGAAATCAAAATACTCGTTCATAAATTGTAAATTTGTAATATCCACTTTTTGTAATAATTTATTTTTGGGATCTGGGGATAGATCTCCAACTATATATTTATCAGTTTTTAACACCAGGATATCTTGTAGATGTTCTTCAGGAGCTATATGAAGTATGCTTTTGTTTTCCAATTCCTTCCATATATCTAGTTTATCAAAATAGAGAATTAGATGACGTAATCTATCATGTGATCCACAGTAATAACATCCAAAATTTTGAAGATTACTCCCTATAATATTATATTTTTGGACTCTTTGAGAAACAAAGCCTTTCCATGGGATAAAAGAGTCAAAATGATGCCCACAAACGTTGCATGTATGTTTGGAGCCAATAATATATTTAATATTATTAAATCTTAAATTTATGAGATTAACTGTTAAGTTTAAATAACGATTGGATTTTAACTTGAAAAATTTCATAAATAAATTCAACTACCTAGATTAATATTCTTCTCATTAAACTTCCCCGAATTTAATTTTCTAACGGTAAAAATCTGAATTAGGTACAATTCATTAAAATATTTTGCAACTGGTTTAAATTTCAGTTCAAAATAGGATTTTCACCCACATTTTATTTTCACACTTGTCATAAAAATAACAGCTGTTAGAATCACCATGTGGGGAAGGTCACAATTTATTGATAACTTCTCTCCAAATTAATTTTTTATCAAGCTTTCGCCCCCTAAAATAGTTAAAGTATTTAATACAATTTATATTGCCTGCATGTCAGATGATACAGCTCCAAAATCCAGTACTGAACGTAAAATTGAAAATCACTCGATTTTGTAATTGGTACAATCCTTTTGAATGTATTTCTTTGTTGAAGCCTTTGGATCTTAATATTGAGTTTAAACAAAGAACATTTTTCTCCTACAAATTCAGCGTTTCAGTCCAGAAATCCAAAAATTGCTAGATTTTGGACCAAACTCGTTCAGGTTCAAATGCAATATAATTTATATCCATCATCTGGAAGAAGTTTTATTCTTTTCCGATTGAGTCTTCCAGCTTCATTTTACCCTAATTTGATAGAAAAATGCATATTATAATGTATAAATTGGCTTCATGATTCTGGTTGCCCATACAATTTAAAGTATTATCTTTTGTTTTTTGATTTTTGCTATCTTCCATTTTTCTGGTAGATTCTATGCCGATAAAATGCGTTTTTTTAAGAGAATACTGTATTAATTAGTAGGATAGGTCAAATTAGGATTTTATTGCAACTTTCAAAGAAATAGCCTCGGAAATTAGTGAAAACATTTAGTCAGATAATTAAGAGATCTTTTATTTTAGTTTTAATTAGGTTCATTCGTTTTGTCTCGTTAGGTTCGATTTCTCAAGCTGATTAATTGGGGTTCAAAAACAGGTTATTTTTGAATAATCAAACTTCAAAAATCTTTGAGAAATAATCAAATCATCAAGTACTAATTTTATGCTTATAGTTTGTTTTTTGATAGTTACTCTCATATTTATGTAGATGTAAGAAATTTTTCATGATAATTATATAATATAGCTTTCTCAAAGAACTATAAAGACAAAAAAACTTTTCGAAAATGTACTGAAAAATATCTGTTTTAAGGGCAAAATATAGAAAATTGTAGTAAACTCATTAATTAATTATACTTTAAAAATCAATTATAGTTTAGAATGTAAATATTTACGCTTAAGGGTTGTTATGACGTAACTTAGGCACATTTTTACACTGTACTCAACAGTTTTCACAAACTTACTAATCGATTAAATTCCAAAATAAATATGTGTGACCCATTTGGATTCGGTTAAGATTTAAAAGGTCAAAAAGTGTTATTTTTTAGGTTATATATTTAGGAATTATGTTGGAAAACCACTGTTATTTTCTTTCACCTGGAAAAATCAGTCTCCTCTAAGATCTATACATTTAGAGATTATGTTAACATGATCCCGAAACTCTGGTTAAAGACAGCATCTACAGGCTTGATATGCATTGAAATTCCGGCTCTTGTTCGTATTCGTTCCGGAATCATGCGTATATATGGTTTCATCTTAAAACAAAAACAGTCATTTATTACGCATCAAATACAATAATCAATAAGGAAAGAGAAATTAGAAGAATAGACCACTGAGTCAATAAAATGGGGAAAAAGTAAGGAGATATCAACCAAAAATGGAGGCTAAACTAGTTTCCTGAACCATATAAAAATAATTGTATAAGTTTAGAAGTATCTGAAAAACTATAAAACCATAGATGAGTCATTCAAAGAACTATATAAAAAAGAGAAGAATGCGAAAGATCATGATCATATTAAGGATAACGTAAAATTTGATGTAATAAAGTAAAAAGAATAGTAGATAAATATATACACTCATGAACTTCGTCGCATATAGCTATTAATGCTTCCGAAATTACAAAATAAAGTTCAAAGCAAAAAATTCATTTGGAGGATATTTTTTAAAAAACAATTCTTAAATTAGATCAGAAATTTTAAGAGCTAATTTGATATCCTTTTATTGTTACTATTATAAAACAAAACTTTATTACCGAGAATCTTAGCTTCATTGAGAAACATGACTTAGGAACTTGTTTGCTATTAATCTATCCCTCGTTAACCCTATTATGATTAAGATGTTCAGTCCTAAATCAGTACAGATCCCTAATGTTGCGTCAATCACAAAGATTGAACGATTCTAAATAAGTCATATCCAATTTTACACGACATTTTACCATTGACGTGACACTAGTCATATCATAGAGAGAAATCGCAAATTAGAGGATGTCAAAACCGTCCACTACCAGGTATCGAGCAATAGAGATCAGATAAAAGAATCCTAAAACATAGATCCAAATCTGTGGAATCAGGAAAATTGTATTATTTAGTACTATTATTCTAATGGTGTCTACCATTCTGACCTCTTAATTGTTTTTTTGATTATATCAATGATTACATCAGTTGTTGCCATTTCCAAATCGGCATAGAGTGGAAGACATAATACACAGTTAGCGATATAAGATGCAACATTTAAATGATACTTATCAACTAGATTTTTATCCTGAAAATAAGCTGAACTTACTGTTAAAGGGAAAAAATATTTCCGGGCTTTTATTCCATTTTGGATTAGATTTGAGTAAACCTTATCCCTTTGACCGAGGCTTTCAAAAATCACAGGCATATAAATATAATTATACCTGGACGATATAAGTTTTTGAAATTGAATGTTTAAACCAGACAAACGTTCTTTATAATGAAAATATAACTCCTCACGTTGCTTTATTTTAGTATCAACATGCTTTAAGTTACATAGGCCCATAACAGCTTGAAATTCATTCATTTTAGCGTTTGTGCCTGCAAGCTCTACTTCTTCCTCCGATTTGATCCCATGATTTATCAAGAGCCGGATTTTGTCAGATACATCAGTCTTTTTTGCAACAATAGCTCCTCCTTCTATTGTGTGCATTATCTTTGTTGCATGGAAGCTGAGACAGGACACATCGCCATAATTCAGTAAAGATTCACTTTTGTATTGGACTCCAAAAGAATGAGCTGCATCATAAATTAATTTCAGGTCATACTTATATGCAATTTTCTGTAGTTCTTCCACATAACATGGATTTCCATAACAGTGAACGGCCAAGATTGCACTTGTATTTTCGGTGATCTTCTTTTCAACATCTACTGGATCGATGTTCCATGTTTGGGGATCAATATCTGCAAAAACTGGTGTAAGACCTGCCCAGATTAATACATTTGTTGTAGCTGGAAATGTGAATGGAGTAGTGATTACTTCTCCTGTAATCTCAAGAGCTTTCAATGCAACATTGAGAGCAAGTGTGCCATTTGTCACGGCTACGATATTCTGAACCCCTAAATACCCTTGTAATTTATTTTCGAAGGTTTGAACAAATTTGCCGTTATTGGTCAACCACTTACTTTCCCATATTTCTTCAAGGTATTCTATGTAATCCCCTATGGGAGGCATATCTACCCTAGTTACGTTGATTATGTTCATATTGTATAAAACTATAGGTATTTTATATAAATGTGACTCTAAGTTGAGTTATTTTCCAATGCAGTCTCCAATTATGCCCATTTGGATCTGAAGTAATATATGAGAAATATGAGAACATTCTTTTTGTTTGTTGCTTGCAAAGATAGTTCATTTAAAACCTCATGGAAAGGATTGAGAGGATAACTAAGCTCGCAGATACTCGAATTTTTGCTGAAGCAAACCGTGAAATTAAGGGCTCTTCGCTATTTCGAGTAGGCAATTTATAGACTTTTAAATATCTTCAGAGAATTCCAGAATTTACAATTAATCCCACTGACAACTGACTGCAATAAATCAAAATAATGGAAAATAATAGAAAATCTCTAACCTTAATTTAAAGTATTCCTATCTATACTGTACAGCTTAGCTTCTCATTCCCATTTTTGTAAAATTTAGAGTTGCATCTTTGCCTTTTGATGTTTGACATATTCCATACGTTTAAATAATTCTGTAACAATAAATATGTTTTTAATAAAAATATGATGGTATTAACTTATAAATTCTATCAAATTTAAGCCCTAAGTCAACATTGCCCTTTCCCAAATTGTAAAAATTGATTGAATTTAAGACCACTTGAAATGATTTTTTTAGAAAATATACATAACAATCATATTCTATTGGCTCAACAAAATTTATCTCCGCCCATTTAAAGAGCGACTCAAACATTGGAATTATAGTTTTTCTAGAATCTGTAAGTTAGTACTCCACCTTCGATGGTACCTGAGCATAAACTTTTCTCAGAACAATACTTCAACGGGAATTTTCAAGTATAGAGATTCATCTGAATGAATATTTTCCAATGCTATGAACCAAATTATGTAGTTACAGTAACTACTAAATCCACAATGTTATTCATGGATAACTGTCGCAGTAGTATTGGGTGAAATTACGGGTTGGTTATTGAATGAACAGGTTTCTATTTGAGAAATTGTTCACAGAACTTCCATCAAGATCTGCCTACGTTATTGTGTAGGCACCTGTTTCTTTAACGCTTTTATATGGATAAAGATACGTATTTGGTATAGAGGTTGGCCATTTCTGTTGTCTGTAATCACAAAATTTCCTTTGCTGCCCACATTTCCAGACTTAGTTACATAATAGGTGTATGACACCTGTTATATATAAATAAACTTATGGAGATGATAACGTAGTTATAGTCAAAGCTGGCCTTTATAAGGCTTTTACGGTTGCAGTATCACTAGTGATTCCTGATGTCGACTTTGGAATAGTTATACTCACTAAATTGGTTATAGAACCAGCATCAAGATCTGCCTGTTTTATTGTGTAGTTTGCCTGTCCTGTAACAAAAGGTAAAGAATATGTTCCACCGATAACATCAAGCTCTGGAACACCATCTGAGAGGACTACTAGCCCAGTTTTGTTGCCTGTAACATTAATAGATCCTGAGATCGGTGAAGATCCTATGTTGATCACAGTGTAGTCAAATGTGATATTTTGTCCGACAGCACTGTAAGTCATTGGAGATGCTGTTTCTACTATTAACACATTATATGTTTGTATTGCTGCAGCAGATGTCACAAATACCACAAAAAAAAAGGCTAACAGAACAGTGAGTAACCCCATTCTTTTGTATAATTTAAATTTTTCCATTTATTTACCCCCATATTTTTTGACAACCATTTTAACAATCATTGTGGATAAATTAAACAATTTTCACTATTAGTCTACGAACCAACTTTTTTAAAATTCATGCCTAAATTTATTCCAATAAGCATGTTTTTTCATATTTACACAAAAATACACATCTACAAGCACATATGCAAGAACAGATATGTTTACTAGGTTAATATATGCTAAAATATATAAATACAATAGAATTTATTTTCCTTAATATAAATGTATTCTGTAACAATTATAACGATTTAGAAGATTATACTGCCACATATCTAAGAATACTGAATTACTATATGTAAGCACATAAAATAAGTAAATACAATCCTATTTTTAATAGCTATTTGGTTCATATAGTTACAATTCTATTCGTATAGGATTTTCAAATCCAAGTCTGTCTACTTTTACCATACCGAAACAATCTGAGGCACTGAAAAATATTGACCTTTGAGAACCTTCAACTCTACGACCTTGTGGAGATGTCCTGATTATAAGATACAGCTGGGGTGAGCTTAGCAAACGCATAAGTTTTGTCACTAAAAACTATACATGAAAATGAATGGTAGTCAACTACTTTATATCTTACGTGAGATAGTTGACTAAATCATTTGTGTAAATTCTAAACAAGAACTGAAAAAAGAATTGGGGATTTTATCTTAGAGGCATATATTAAGAAAATTAAATCAAAATGAAAGCTAAAGTCATGATTGTGATCTACTATATTCAGATTATTCAATTGGATCTAATGCAAGAGAATCCACTTGACTTAAATATGCTTCATCACAAGTTGTTACTTAATACCAACATTTTCTTTATTTAACTTTGCAACAGCCATATAGATATTGTTCTTTACTTATCTTCGCTCGACCATATAATAATGATAATGAAGTTTAATGCATGTATCCGAAGTTGATATTTGATTGTACTTAGGCCTTACGCACTTGAGGTATAAAATCAAGTACCATAAATACGGGGTTTAAATATACGCTTTAGATAGTTAAAGGGTTAAACCTATTGATATTTCGATTCAACTTTTTAAGTCCAATATAATTTAGGTAGAATAAATCTTCTACGATAAATAATTATAAAAACTGAACAATAAAAACTAAAGAGCAATCACTTTTTACCCTGAACTTATACTCGCTGCCCAGATAACCCCTTTTACGGAGCAAAACTTTATTAGCCGTACAGAAAAAATAATTCCAATTTAATAGTTTGTGTTTTTGATAAATTTTTGAAAAATTCAAAATTTATGATTATGGGAAGTGAAATTCATGATATATACATATCTGAACCCGAGAGTAGCACTCATGGGAGCTGGCTGCGTAAAAAGAATCGGCAAACAGGCAAAAGAACTTGGAGGCAATAAAGCTTTGATTGTTTCAGGCAAAAGTAGGCATGGAGAAGAGCTAGCAGAAGATATACGGAAAATCATTGAAAATTCAGGGCTGAAAGCAGCTATCTTTGCGGGAGCAGAACCGAACCCCACTGATAATTCGATTATGGAAGGGGCAAAAGTCTACAAAAAAGAAAAATGTGATATGATCGTTGCTGTTGGAGGTGGAAGCCCAATGGACTGTGCAAAGGCAATTGGCATTGTGGTTAAGAATGGGAGGAGAATTAATGATTACGAAGGCGTTGGGAAAGTTACAAAAGGAATTCCACCTCTTATTACGGTAAACACAACAGCTGGTACTGGAAGCGAGATGACGAGGGTTACAATTATTACGGATACAAAGAGACATATCAAGATGGCAATTGTTGACTCTCACATCACTCCTGACGTAGCAGTCAACGATCCCGAGCTGATGGTAAGTATGCCACCTGAACTCACAGCTGCAACCGGAATGGATGCACTTACTCATGCAGTTGAAGCTTATGTTTCCACCATGGCTACCCCAACCACTGATGCAGCTGCCATCAAGGCAATCGAGCTTATTTCGAAATACTTGCGGAAAGCCGTTGTTAATGGAGAGGACGTAAGAACAAGAGACATGATGGCACATGCTGAATATCTAGCAGGCATTGCTTTCAACAATGCAAGTCTTGGCTATGTACATTCAATGGCTCATCAACTTGGCGGATTTTATAACCTTCCACACGGAATCTGCAACGCAATACTCCTGCCCTATGTGGAGATGTACAACAAGCAAGTCTGTTTTGAGCGTTTTGCAAATATCGCAAAGTCAATGGGAGAAAATATTGACGGTTTAAGTCCGGAAGAAGCTGCAGATAAAGCCATCGGTGCCATCAAAAAGCTTGCAGATGAGATTGGAATTCCCTCTGGCTTAAAGGAACTCGGAGCTAGAGAAGAAGACTTTGAACTCCTGGCTGAAAATGCCATGAAGGATCACTGCCGCCTAACAAATCCCAGAAATTTCTCAAAAGAAGATATCATTGAGATTTACAGGAAAGCCATGTAACATGGAATTTAATGGCTAATTTCATTTAAGATATTATAACCATGGAAAGCGCATAAATCCCTTTGCTCTCGATTTCCTTCTTTGGCATTTTCCATACTTTTATAGGTTGTCTCTTAATGTGACATCAGTCAAGTAATTTTGGACTTAATAATTCATTACTTGCTATCTTTTTTGTAGTTTCAGCAGAAATTCATAACAAGTAGAAACAAATATCGTGAATTTTGTATGGTTCATGAGAAAGTTTCTATCTCCTGAGAATGCATTTGTAGAAAGATGTTCATCAAAAAGTGAAGTGGCAAATTAATGACAATGTTTGCGGTCATTAGGCAGGCAAATGTATTATATTCCTAATTAATCGACAACGGCACATGCAAAATGCCCATGTTCATAATGTCCATACGTGCGTCCTTGCAGGTAACGTCCTTCGATGTCTGTTGGGCTCAGGTCCTCATATACCCGGAATCCTAAACTTGCGAGCTCTTCGGCAAAGCTTGACGGATTGAAGCCTTTGCTTTCCATTGGTTCACCTATTTTACTCAAATACTCTAACAGCTCTCGCATTTGTGGAGACAATTTTTCGGGAATAAAATGAGACATCACTAGATTATGGAATTGTGTCTTCTAATATAGTCTGTTCCTAAATCGAGTCATTTCTCATTTTGAGTTAATCACTAGATTTTTGGACGGAGCCGATTTGGGCGCGCAAATATTTAAGAATACTTCAATTAAATTTAGGATAATAATTGAAGTTTTTATTTACATTAACATTGGGGTAAAATGGATGGCTAGAGTCTTAGGTGGTGCACTTATAGGTGTGGCTTGTAATGTTATTTTTTATTTCATCCCAGCTGTAAATGCTATAGCTCCTCTGCTAGGTGATATTTTAGCTGACTACTACGCAAAAGGAGATTTTGAAGGAGGCCTTAAAACTGGAGTTCTAATGACTATATTTATGGTCATTCCTGGGATCCTTTTAGGAGGAATGCTTGGATCAATGTTTATAGGTGCTCCCGTCATTGGGGCTTTGGTACCTGCCTCTACGTTTATATTAACACTGATTATTGTAGCACATGCCGCTATGATGGTATCATCGGTTCAGTACTTGGAGAAAAGAAGTTATTCTGACATTGGATCTGATTCTTAAATTTTGAATCTGGAAATCTAGAAGACATTTAAAAAATTTGATTAAATGCGATAGATTAATTCCAAAATGAACATGAAATTCTTCGAATTCTCCACTTGACAGTAGTGTGCCAAAAGTTCTGTAAAATATGATATTATGTATCCTTTTCTTTCACTACAAAAAGCAAAATATAGATAGATCGTTATACTAACAAAATATATGGCTCTATTGTTTTAATTGATGCACAGTTTTTTGCTATAAAACATATTTATATTCTCAGCGTAAACTCTCCACTACTATTTTATTCGCTAGTACTCCTACAACTCACAAACTTAAAAGTATAAAAAAAGACATGTCTAATAGATAACTCGATAAGCAAATTAATTATCAATCTAGTTTGCTTATAGATACACAAGTTTGAGACTATTGTAGCTCATTTTCACAGAATAATACAAGATGCCTATTGCTTCAGATGTATGATTATTAAGGTACAGAAATATATTTAGTATATTTTGATGCCAATTAGATATAAATAAAGAATTCACTAACTTATAATAGGTTGATGTATACGAAATTACAAAACGGATGAGAAATAATATGGTAAAATGTAGAAGCTGTCGCCAGGACTGGCTCTAACACCTCTGACCAGTGACGCTACTCTGCTATATTTACCGCCTATGTGGCTTGCACTTACTGCTGTAGCCACCAATGAAGCTACGATGAAGGCTACTAACAAAATAGTCATTTTCTTATTTTTACTAGCAGTTTTGTTATAGCATCATTAACTGTTGGAGCAGCAAGTGCATGCATTCGTATATACATCATCATACTTGTCATAGCTGTAGCAGTTATGGCAGCTCCCATTGTCACATCTGTAGCTACGGACACTACTGAAACGGGATCTATTGTTACAAATTAGCTGCAACGGCGAAACCATCTGTGAAAGCTAATTGGGGACTAATTGCAAGTTAAATCATATGCTAAACTGTTTGGATGTATGAAAATACCAGGTTACAATATTTGTTTGCGATGTAGACTACATCTATCTGTTAGTACCCATATACTCCCACATACTACTGAGCATCTATCACTCTCTAACTTTCAATCTGTTCGCTTTAAGCTACAATATGTAGTTACCCCCGCAATTATTTTAAATTAATTATACAAAAAATAGTTTCTGAATAAAATTTACGTCTCCATAAAATGTTTGAAAACTAAAAATAATCCCATATTATATTTTTCACAATCAAAAAACAATTAAATATTAATAATAATTTTTTTCCAAATTCTTCAGAATATAACATTATGCTTTTCCTGAAGAAGGAGCACAGATTAATTATATAAGCTCTTTGTTATTTTAGGTAGGAAATTATACTTTCATTTTTTAAATGGATGTGCAATATGATTAATCTTTCAAAAAACTTATTGTGAAAAAAAATCAAGTGTTCCATGAGTTCTATATGTTCTATGAGTCCCATAAGCTCCATAACTAATGGATCAGCAATGTTTTCTTATTCAGAATGGAACCTAGGAAATTCAGAGATTTTGGCACAAAATCTATGCATAATAAAGCTGTTCATACTCAAATCTGGATCCAGGAAAACAGTATTTTTAACGATTCAGCCTGGGTAAAACAACGTCTATAACCATTATTATCTAGGCCCAATTGACAAATATCAGTGAGCTTATTTTTTTCAACTGTGAACTCAGCATCCTTTTTAATGTAGTTTTTGGTATGGAAAAAGTAGAGAGCTTTAAATTTGAAAATCCTATACAAATAAAATTATAATCTACAAAACAAATAATTATTAAAAATATAGATCTAAATAGAATTATTTTGTGCATAATCTAGCTACAATGATTAATAAAAATATATCGATATATTTATCTAAATACATGTGTTTTTACTTATCTTCGCCCATTTTACTTCTGTATTTATAATACGAAAAAAGGATTCTATTGGTTATATATATCCAAAAATATAATACTATGTGCTATCTTCTCCTTTTTTTTCTTTTATATTTATATTACGAATAATGGATTCAAGCTATAGTAAAGCATATCTAAAAGAGCTCAATTACTTGCTGTAGTGTCTGGGTTTGCAGTAGGTACGCATATCGGATATTTTATAAGAAAGTGGTCTTGATATTGTGCCTATTTCAAAGAGATAGATGGAAGGGAAAAATGCCGGTTTATATGATAATCGAAATCAAAGTCATGGACAATGAACTGTATACTAGATACGTCGAGAAAGTTCCAGAAATCGTAAAAAAACATGGAGGCAGATATCTTGTTCGGAGAGGAAAGGTTATTCCAATGTTTGGAAACTGGAATCCTGAAAGAATAGTCCTGATTGAGTTCGAAACCGAAGAACAGTTAAGAAATTGCTTTAATTCGTCGGAGTACCTGAAGATTGCACCCTTTAGAGAGAATTCCACGATTACAAAAGCAGTAATAGTCAATGGATAGTTATCAGTCAAATAATTTTAACTGAAATTTCTAAACATATCAGTCTAAATAACCTTACTTATTTTTGATTTCAATACTCAAGAACATCAGCAATAAAACCAAAGTCGCTAAATAAAAAATATAAATAGGATTTCTTTTGAACTCATATAATTGATGGAGTAAATGACTGTCATAAAATCCGAAGACTGGAAAGCATAGAAGATCTCAAGGTCGATGTGAATCTGCTTGTTCAATCTGACACGTCTCTTAAAGTTTACAATATGCTTTTCCACAGGGTCAACGAAAAGCTGGGGGGAAAAAGGATATTATTCTATATGATCGTATATTTTGAGCCATGTTCTGGATAATATAAGTAATATATTTCAAAATATATATTTTTAGGATATACTGGTTTATGCACTGTTTTTGTGTGAAAAACTATTCATCTTATATTAGTCGATGCTTTTTTCTTTTTCTGCTGCTGTGAACCTAATAGTGAATTCCGTCCCCTTACTCCTTGTCAGCTCAAGTTCTCCAGCTAACTGATCTACTAGAGTGGTTACCAACTGTATACCAAGACTATTTGGATTTTCTAAATCGATACTTTTAGGTATACCTATCCCATCATCTGAAATTGCCAAAATAAAACTGGCACTTTTACAGCCATCACATTTGCTTTCTTCCTTGCTATTTATACGTTCTCCGTTTTTTTCTCTACGAAGATTGATATAAATTCTCCCGTTATCCTTCCCTATAAATGCATGTTTGATAGAGTTTGAAACTAGTTCATTAACAATTATTCCAAAAGGAACAGCTTCATCCATATTTAAGAATGCATTTTCTTCCTGATCCATGCCCAGACTAAAATTGTTGTTATTTAGTTTGTAAGTCTGGAAAAGGTTTTCAACCAATTCTCGAATGTATTTCGAAAAATCTAGAGTTTCTAATCCTTCACCTTTGTATAATTCCTCGTGAATAAGAGCCAGCTATATCACTCTATCTTGGCTCTCTCTGAAAGCTTCCAAAACTTCCGAATCTTTGATACACTCTAGATTTTTAAACTTCTCAGCCTGAAGATTAAGTAGAGAAGATATCACTTGCAAATTGTTTTTGATTCTATGGTGAATTTCTTTCTTTTTAGCTTTTTCAGCTTTCACTTGGGATTTTTCGCTCTCAATTCTCGGAATAATATCTCTAACATTAGCTGAGATAGCCACAAGCTCTCCAGATGCATAAAAAATCGGAGAAAGAACTATTGAAACATATATTAACTTATTATCTTTTCTTAACCTTGAAGTTACGTAGTGCTGGATCTTTTCTCCTAGCTTAACCTTTCCAATTAATTTTTTTGTTTCATCTTTGAGATTATCTGGTGCTGGTATCGATACACTTTTTCCTATAATTTCTTCCGATGAATAACCATAAATCTGCTCTGCACCCTGATTCCAGCTAGTAATAATACCATCAAGAGACATAGTAATAATGGCATCATTTGATGATTCCACAATATTCGCTAAGCTCTGAATTTTCTCTTCAGCTCTTTTACGTTCAGTAATATCCTGAACTATTCCCTTCACTCTAAGGGGGATCTTTATATCATCAAAAATAGCTTCGGATTTTATATGGACTGTGCGTTCGTCCCCATTATCTAAGAGAATTCTATGATCAATGCTGTAAGTTTTTCCATTTATAGCTTTCTTAAAGGTATTATCCACATAGTCTCGATCTTTGGGGTGCACATAACTTAAATATTCATTGTAAGTTGGAGCGAATTCTTGTGAACCACGTCTAAAAATACGATACAATTCGTCAGACCAATATGCCTTATCAGTTATAATATCCCATTCCCAATGCCCAATATGAGACATTTTTTGAGCTTCAGCAAGCCTTTTTTCACTTTCCTTTAACGAGTTGTAAGCTTTCTCAAGTTGATTTGTTCTTTCTTTAACTAACTTATCTAAATTATCATATGCTTTTTTTAAAGTTTCCTCTGCTTCTCTTCGCTCGTTGATATTGCGAGCAACATGAATGCACCCAGTGAGTTTTCCCCCATAATCATGCAGTGGCGAGACGCTTACTATAAAATAACCACCGAGAAAATCCTCACAAATCTCCACAGTATGTTCAAGCCCATCACTAAGCAACTGCCTGTGCGGGCAAAAATGGGGAGGCTCCTCCATTCCATGTACAACCCTGTAGCAAGTCAATCCAATGCACTGTTCGGGTGTCATCCCCAAACTTGCTACCATGGAGTTGTTTGCACGAACAATTCAAAATTCAGTGTCTAATATAACAATCAGGTCTGGCACTACATCAAAAGTATGTTTCAAATCATCTATATCTCGAAAAACTACTTCTTCAGCTTTCTTTCGCCCGAAATTTATCAGGTTTTCATTCATTTAACTCCCCTTCAAGTTTGAGAATATAAACGCAAAAAACTAATTGCTGTTAGGCTATTTGAGTCAGACTTTTTAGAAATTATTTTGCCATATTAGATAACTCTACTCTACTGTTGTGATATCAATGAGATGTATATAATAAATAATTAACATTAATCTTATAATGTATAAATAATACTCATTTGTAAGTAAGCCGTTAATGTTAAGGTGACTACTGCAATCTTAATGGTAGTGTACCAAAAGTTTTGTAAAATATAACAGGATGCAAAGTCAATGATTATACTGACAAAATTTTTGTCTCTAGCGTTTTTACTAATGCGTATATTTTTTTAATAAAATCTATGTATTTCCCAACTTTTCAGCTAAAATTAAATGACATTTTTACCTAAGCATCCAGAAAATGCATAATTTTTATTAAAAAATATGTTATGTTAAAAACCAGAAAGTTGCTACATTTATCCTACGAAGGATAAAAATGAATGAGAATTAATGTAACTATTCAACCTACAAATCAAATTTATTTAATCAATTTAGATAAAATCTCGTTACCATCCCATGCTGATGAATCCTACTGGTTAAGTTCAATTGCTTTGTCATATGCTTTTATAGCTTCATCTGACTTGCCTAATTTCCCTAGAGCTGCGCCTTTATTTATCCAAGCATTTGAATACTGCGGGTTAATTTCAATTGTTTTGTCGTATGCTTTTGTGGCTTCATCGAACTTGCCTAATTTGCTTAGAGAAACTCCTTTCTGGAACCAAGCATTTGAATCCTGCGGGTTAATTTTAATTGCTTTGTTGTATGCGTTTATGGCTTCATCGAACTTGCTTAATTTGCTTAACGCTTTTCCTTTATTGCTCCAAGCATATGAAAACTTCGGGTTAATTTCAAGTGCTTTGTCAAATGCTTTTATGGCTTCATCATGCCTACCTGAATCATCTAAAGCATTTCCTTTATTGTACCAAGCATTTGAATACTTAGGGTTAATTTCAATAGTTTTATCATATGCTTTTATACCTTCATCGAACTTGCCTAATTGGCATAGAATATTTCCTTTATTGTACCAAGCATCTGCATACTGCGGGTTAATTTCAATAGCTTTGTCATATGCTTTTATTGCTTCATCCAACTTACCTAAATTTACTAGGGCTACTCCTTTATTATACAGATTTATTGAAGAATTCGGTGAGTTTATTTGATCTGCAAATTGACCAGCGCTGGCAATACTCACTAGTATTAAAACCACCAATGAAGTGATTTCTAGAAACTTTAGGATTGTATACCTTCTACTTGCTTTCTCATATGTCGCTTTGTTCATATTCAGTCTCCTGATATTTGTTTATATATTAAAGATGAAAAATAACTAAGCAATTATACATGGCTTAATACCTCGCGATATAAATTAAACATTCCTACTTTAAAATCATATTTTCCCACTTATAAAACCAATTTCGATGTTCTTTTTTATAGAACTTATCAGAACTTTTAAAGCCCCATCAGTACAATAATATTTTAAATTGCAAGGCAACTATTCAGTAAAAAAATTGTTCTGAATTCAGATAAAAGCCAAGAAAAGTTGCATTGTAAAGTAGGATCTAACTATCAAAAACAATGATGAAAGATTTTGATATTGTACCAAAAGCTCTGTAAAATTTGCTCTCTATCCCTTATGCTTCTTTTGTGATTACTGTATGTTTAAGATCAATTAAGTATGCGTTTTTATACTTTTAAGTGTGTGAGTTTGGGGTATACTATTAATACAATTTAATTGGAAGTTAACGTTGAGAATATACAGATGTTCTACATTAAAACCTATGTATCAGTAAGAACAATGGAAACAAAAAATTTGTCAGTAAAACTATTGGCTCTGCATCCTAATTTTTGCAGTGAATGAAAATAATACAGAATCAATCGCGATTTTGGAACGGCCGATGGATCATCTAACTGTGGCCATGACCAAAGCGGAAGCAAAGGGATCTTTACAGGAAGCACACGATAATCTCCAGGTTAAATCCAAGGAATTTTAGGATCAGTTCGAAGATATCCAGGCGAAGATATCACAAAAAGAATAGTTGCAGACTAAGTCAGAAAAGCTTCATGAAGCATATGAAACTCTGTGAGAGAGTTAGACCAAGTACCGCGACCTGTTTGAGACGATACAGGAGATATTCTACGCTGATCGGCTCATCTACAATGAACAGAGATAAATCGTCGACTAGATTTTCGAGGACCTCAAACCGCCAGATTCGAGCTTATCTGTCTGAAAGATATTGATAATGCCAAAGGAAAAAGGGGATCAGAAGTTACCGGGTACAATGTAGCTTTATTCGGTCGCCCCAGAATCTAAAAGGCCCCTAAATCGAAAAAGATGTTTACGTTCAGTACCATACCCCTTACGCGTATAAGGAATCCCTCACCTCGATATAGTTGAAAAATAATACTCGACTATAAATCATTTTAAATCCCAAATAAGCAAGATGATCTTTTCGGGTTGTATCAAAGCTTGACCATGTTCTATAATTGGGAATTTGAATCTACACTTTACAACAAGACATTGTGATAAGATTCATTTTTTAGATAATTGAAAATTTAATTCACTTGATTTATCAATTCAGCCGTGTAAGTCTTAATGACTCTTCGCTATTTTGAATAAGTATTATATTTTGTCGTTCTTTTTAATAAGCATTCTTTCCCGATTGAGAAAGCTTTTCCAAGATTGCACCCGATGCCATAATAGCTTCGGTTCCCTGTCCCATATACAACAGGTCTGATTTTCTCAATGTCAGGATTTCCGTTTTCGTCAAGTATGGATTCTTCTGCCATTATATCCATAATCTCTCCTACAAACAGGGTGTGAAGCCCAATTTCGATGGTATGAAGTAGTTTACATTCAATAACAACTGGAAACTCTTCTACGTAAGGAGCAGGGACAAGCTCGCTTTTTTTGGGGGTGAGGCATGTTAACTCAAATTTATTTTCATCCCTTCCGCTTGCGATGCCGAAGTAATCGGCCTCCTTTACATATTTTTCGGAGGGGATATTCACAGTAAATGCCTTGTTTTCTACGATACCGGCATAGCTATAGGTTGCTTTTCGTAGAGATATGCTGATACATGGAGGAGTCGAACAGCAAATTCCAGCCCATGCTACAGTCATGGCATTTGGCTTTCCATTCATGTCATAAGTTCCGACAACCCAAGTTGGTGTCGGAAATGCGAGAGTCTTTGCACCAATTGATTGCTTCATAGTTATAATTTTCTTTTCGATAATACAAAAAGGTTTTTCGAGATGGCTATACAGTATCCTGTTTAACTTTATTCTTCGTTATTTTTCCCATCTGTTTTGCTATTATAATCTTCACAATAAAAATCAATACTTTATCAAATAAAGAAAAAACATTAGATTTCGACATAATTTCTTTCTGCTCTGTTGATTTCTACTATATTTCTTACTAGGTTATCCAACGCATATTTTGCAACAAAATCCATGTCTTTTTTCCAGTTTTAAGACAAAAATAGAAGAAACAAAAATGAGAAGGCAAAAATTTACAAAATGGGATATATTTTAGTGAAAGTGAATTGAAAAACCGTAAGTATGAGTTAATTAGAAATCCAAAGGGAAAATCTATACAATTTTAAAAACCAAATCCTGGAAAAAGAAGATATATTTCAAAAATGGTAACTTTTATTGTAGTTTAAAACAAATTAAATTGGTTAGGAATATTCTAAAGAGAACAGACCTTCAAGGAACTAACCTAAAAGAAGCTAACCTCATAGAAGCTAAACTTGAAGGAGCTCACCATTTATCACTTAACCAATTTTTTAAAGTGAAAACACTTCATAATACAAAATTAGATAAAAAATTCCTCATAAATTAAAAGAAAAGTATCCTGCTATTTTCAAAGTACCTTATTACGATGAATGATCAGATATTACCATAATTTTTCCAAAAATATGTTTTCTCCCCTTTATATCGAGCTGAAAATGTATGTTTAGAGAGTTTGAAATAAGTTAATTAGCAATCATTCTTAATGGGATAGTTGTCAAGGTTGTTAGGATTAAAGAAGAGCAAAAGGAGTTAAAGGTTAAAATATTCTCCACACAAACTCAATTTGTTTTTGCTAGATGATCTCCCCCCCAGATAAACAAGAAATATTAATTTGCTGGTATTGATAATGTTTTTGATAACGGATATTATTTTAATGATATTGTTTTTGGGCGTACTTTTCTTCGTATTATTGCTAAGCTTAGGGGTTTGGTTGGCAATTTTCTTGATTGTCTTATTGATGCTGCTAATCTTTTTATTTAAATCATTTTTCGGAATATTGTAATTTGTGCGACTTCAAAAAAACATTATTTCTGATATTCATCGATGAACTATTCCTTAGAGTAAAAATATTATGGATAGATGGAATGGGGATTGTTGATCAAGTCTGACAAAAGAGATTAAACAGCGAGAATATCATACTAACGCTATGGTACTGCGGGAAGGGGGAGGGATAAAACACCTCTAAATGGTTTTTAATTCATTACAGCAGTTGCTCTTAATAACTGTTACATAGGGAAATGGCATATACTCGTGGTCTTTACATGTTATTTCATGATATCGGCCTCTATTGGAAGCTAGATACATAGATGCTTAATTTACCAAAATTTTCACCAGGGCTTTTTAGCTTTAAGTGTTTCTATAGCGTTTTGATTGATGAATGTCTGAACTCGTATCAGATAAATTTTATGAGTTTCTTTGAGGTCCTCTTTATACTGGTCTGCCTTCTCAAGTTAAGCTTTTAGTGTTTCATTGTGTGCCTATAAACTCTTTGGATCTGGTGCGGAGCTGTGCAATTCCCACAGGTTTTGGTCCCAATTAGAGGCTATACTTAAACTTTCAATCTAGTTTTTTAGGTTCTTATTTTCTGTTTCCAATTGTGATCGGATAGTCTCGGAATTGCTTCCAATTGTTTATGCTTTAGCTCCGATAGTCTCCGGACTATTTTCGTTTATTCTCTGAAATAGCTGCTCTAAACTTTTTGTAACTATAATTGTAGGGCTTATGTAGCCATCTTTTTAAATTTCGTCGTATAAAGCAGCTGGAATTCAAGCGCCTATTTTTCTCTTTATTTCAGACATGCTAGAGAAAAAAGGAGATCAATTATAAGATGTATCCATTTTGTCACCATGCTATCTCCTAGATGTCTCCAATGTACTAAGATTGTCTCTGGAAACTCTGATCGGAAAATAACTTTTTAGCAGTCAAAGGCCGATACATTTTTGTTGCACATATAATTACACTCGAAAATCGATATTTTGCTAGCAAAATTAGTTTTAATAACCTTATTTATACAGTATAAATCCTATTTAGTATGAAATCGTCTTTTTTCGTCAAAAATCATTTGACAGAATGAAAAAATTTAATCAAATATACTTCTAATTTGCTATTTTTTCAGCTCCATAAACACGAAAAAATGAAAGCGTAGATATTTTTTCCCATTTTTAAAATTTTTGGGATATATTTTGATATACAGTATTTAGATTTAATCTGTTAGCTATTCAATCTGTTAAATTCAATACCAAAAATTTGATCAAAAATTAAGAAAATAACTATCCAGAGAAATAGAATCGTCTGTCAAATAGAATCCTAAAAAATGGGTAAAAAAATTATTGACCATAATTATTAATTATTCATTCTTATCAGATATGAAAATATTCTCCCAACATAAACATAAACTGGCAAGTTAGGGTATAAAAGAATTATCTCAAATTAATTCAGATTAAAAATAGATAGCAAGAATATTCATTTAATTTTGCGATGTCTTAATTCCTATTTTTTAAACACGGTAGGCTATAAATAGATCGATTTAGAGATCTTTCTAGAAAATATGGAATGTTTGAGTTATCAAAATTATAGGCGTGAAATAATAATTCTTTATATATTTTTTACTTTTTACGTAATTGCTTTCTAAAATTCTGTAAAAATATTAATTTTTAAAAATCGGTATTATATTCACTTATGTGAATTCGGTAAAAAATATATCTATTTTTTTAGAAGTGTTTTTTGAGGACTATAGTAGTGTAATTTAACTTCCTAAAAAGTCCGGAGAAAAATTTATAATATTTATAGAACTTGCGACTGTATAAGTCCTAAGAAAAGTATAATGCAATTTATTTTTGGTGAAATCATTATTATTTATAATAAAAGCCTTATTATTATATAGTTGATTTTTTCGTGATTATGTATATTTATAGTGCAACAAAATTGTGTTTCCATTTATTGAAACAATTAAACTCCAATTTTACTGAAGTGGAAACAAAAAACTGATACAAGTCACTAAGTACATGTTGGAAATAACATCAAACAAATAGATTACTGAAAATGGCATTTATGTAAAAACTACCGAACAAGGAGTCGAAAATGAGAAACTTAGTCGATCTGCTGCCTGGTAAGCCAGAAAAAAGCAGCTGCTAATGAATCAGATTGTGTTTTAAAGTTGCAGTACCTTATCGGCATCAAATTAAAAAAAGTTTGTGTGTAAAAAACAAATAAAATTATGAACTACACACCAAGCTTTCGGAAGGAAGATTGAATGAACAATTCTGTACCTAGGATATTAAAAATTCCGATACTAGCGATGTATTATGATGATAAACGCGAAAATCTGACCCTAGAAGTTGAACTTCCCGATGTAAGGAGTGAGAATATAACCCTTGTAATGCATGAGAATAGTTTTTATCTCAAGGCTTTCAGTAAAACCGTGGAATATCTTGGAGCTTTTTTCCTTGATGGGCCGGTAGATCCAGAAAAGGCTATCGCTGTTAATAATAAGGGAATGCTCACAATCCGAGTTCCCTATAAAGAACGTTTTACGTGCGCAAGAGATATCCCAATCGAGTAGGCAAAGAACTCCTTATTAGAAGAAAATTTTGAAAAATTAATAATATATTCGATCAGTTTTTATTTTTTTGTCTTAATCGATGTATTTAATTTTCACAATATCTTTTGTTAATGAAAAAAGCTATGTAGAGAAAATCTCCACCGAAGAATCAAAAGCATGTATAAGCAAGAGGGTGAAATACAATCTTCAGCCTTATATTGGTAGTAATTTATGCAGGAAGTTATCTTCAAAAAATGGATAAATTGGCATTTTCGTTATCCTACACCTCATCTTAACTATGAATCTATGGGTTCCCAAAGATGTAGGAAAAGAACCTGTAAGAAAATGGGGTAACTTCATTAGTTTCAAGTGCTGAAAATTGAATGCACTTGATTTATAGATTCAGCAGTTTAAGTCTTAATAGCTCTTCGCTATTTAGAATAGGTAATTTAGAGCCACTTCCTAATGTGGGTGTAATAGCTATAATATTTAAAAATCTCTGCTGTTGAAAATCAAGTTCAAGGTTGATATTTTTTGTTTTAGTTTTGTATCTTTAGAACTAAGCAATTATTTTCAACTCACTCAAAACAGCGAAGAGCTATAATAAAAGTCTCAAATACTGTGAGAGCTTAGTCTCTTGAGAACTCCTTTTAATTGTAATTAGAGAAGAATGATATCGCTGTGCGTAAAAAGATTCAGTTATTGTGCAACTGAGGACGTGATCTAGACATGAGTAAGGAAATACAGAATCAAAAAAACATGATATTTGATCAAATAATCATTGAGAGACGGTCTCATAGGCGGTTCTGGCAAGAATTCCCTTCCTAAAAAGATATATTGAGCATTATTGACGCTGGTCTTCATGCTCCATTTGCAGCTTTGAGTAGCACAAAGAATTATTTTCGAAGATTTTTCATCCTAAAAATGGGTTCAAAAAGTATGACAACTGCAGCGGCCCTTATCTTTGAAGAGATTTCGACAACGGTTTCAAAACTTGAACTTGCTATGGAGAATGACCAGCAGCTCCGTGAACAAGCAATTGATTTTGCAAATCGGCTTGTCATGATCAAGAAAATTGGGACGGTTCCAGGTGTTGGCACAACTCCCTACTTCATTATAATAGCTGAGAAAAAGGGTTTTCCTAGGGTAGAACAGCAATCTCTTGCGCACTGTTTGGAGAATAGGTGGTTAAAAGCTACAGCTCTTGATCTCGGATTCCAGTTGATTTCTGCGACAGCTCAACTGGCTGACAATCCATCATTCTGTGCAATGCTAGGGATTAATCCGGGTGAATGGGCACTTAATGGATACGCGGTTGGCTATTCAGCCAAAGAACTTTCACCTTCTATTCTTCCTTCGGTTGATGAGGTCATACGCTGGTTGGAATAAAGGATCAAATTACATGCTTCTGCCTCATCCTAAAGATAAAGTACGTTTCTAGCCTCACTCTCGTTTTTTTAGAAATCTTCGAGTCTGCTTTTGACAGATTTCCTTAATTTACAGGATTGAGACTAAGCTTTTGCTTTTCCTCTGTGATTCCTTAATATTCTTAGTTTGACAATATGGCATTTAGTATGAAACCTTTTTTTAGTCAAAAATCATTTATTCGACAATTAATGATTGGCGAGATACTAACGACTTTTCTACTTCTTTACTCTTGAGTATGGAATATATTTACAAGTAGGAGGGGCAAATAATGTAATTAAGAAAACAGAGTCGTTTTTATGAATATAAGATATGCTCTGCCAGTTGAATGCTGATATGTATTGATCGATATATTCGGAAAAATCTGTTCTCAAACCCTAAGATGTTGAAATGAATAGCCTGGAAGTATGTTTACCTAAAATAGCTCTTCGTTTTGAGCCTTCATCGAGGGCTATAGGCGCTCTTCAGGATTACTTAATTGTCGTTTGCACTGATAAAAGTGGAGCAATTATTGAATGTCAGGTGGAGTATGTTCAAAAACCGTAAAGATGCAGGAGAAAAGCTTGCCAAGGCTCTTGAAAAGTACAAGGCAGAAAACCCTCTTATTCTTGCTATTCCACGTGGGGGAGTGGAAGTAGGATTGCAGGTTGCAAGGAAGCTTAAAGTGGATTTTTCCCTCATCATTGCAAGGAAACTGCCTTTTCCGGATAACCCTGAAGCTGGGTTTGGGGCAATAGCCGAGGACTGAAGCACTATCATCTTTGAAAATGCGTATTACTAGCTCGAAGGAGAAAATATTGAGAAAATCAAACAGCAGCAGATTGCAGAGATCGATAGGCGTATAAAAACTCTTAGAGGAGGAAATTCCTTGCCTGATATGAAAGGAAGAACCGTGATACTGATAGATGATGGCATTGCAATGGGTTCTACAATGAGAGCAGCCATTGAACTCTGCAAAAATAGGGCAACTAGAAAAATTGTGGTCGCAGTACCTGTAGCTGGAAGAGAGGTGGCAGAAGAGATCGGCAATAAAGTCGACGAACTCGTAGTGCTTGAAATTCCTCGATACTTCAGGGCTGTTGCGGAGGCTTATACGAAATGGTACGATATCACTGACGAGGAAGTTCTCGACCTGCTAAGAGAAAGCATAAGAGAAAAAAACGCTGAAAAATTATAATTTGGATGTACTCAAAGCTTAATAGAAGCCATTTTTGAGTTAAATTTAGGACTTATGCAGTTGAAATGAAAATCTATAGCTTTTAAACCTTCAACTGCCTAAATTGTGATTTTGACCACAATATCTATTTGGCTTGATTTTTTACTTCACTTGCTTAATGTTTGCAATTTTAATACAAAATTTAGTCTCATCTTTAATACTTTTTTTGCATTTACTGAGACGCAATCGGTCCTATATCCTATATGTTGTGTAATTTTGAGTAAGCAAATGATTTTGATAAAATTAAAAAAATAAAAAGATAATTGTTAACTTATTAGTTGATCCTTTTTATACAACTGATAAATCAATATTGTTAACATTCTTACAACACATGATGAAATACTAATTATTCTTTTTTTGTAGAGCAGGGGAACAAGTTAATTTTTGTAACTATGGGTATATTTGGTTAGATTGTTGCCCGATCAGTCATCAAAACCAAAAATTAATGATAATTTCGTGATCTTAGGCACATTTTTAGTTGCAAAATATCTCCTGTTTATTAAATTCCAAATTTTACGATAAATAGTATAAATAAATTTTAAAATATTATATTTTGATGATGGAACAATTCCTTCCAAATGGCAACATTGAAAGAAGAAAATTTAGCCTACAAATAGGAATCGAGATAAATTGAGATTATAGTCACTTTAACATTGATAGATTACTTCATTAATTACAAATGAATATTATTTATAAATTTTAAAATTAATATTATTTATTTAGTATATATACTTACTGTAGTATATAACAATAGTAGGATAACATTCTCTAATATGGCAACAGAATTTCTAACAAATCTGAATCAAACACACCAAATTAAATGAGTTTTTATGTTTTATACCCTCAAACTTGGAGAGGAGTTGATGAACGAAAACATGAGAAGATCTGGTATTGATATTATTGGAGATGTACCTTGGGGAACTCATATCTGCCAATTTTATAATTCAAAAGAAGATTTGACGGAAATTCTGGTTCCTTATTTCAAAGCGGGATTGGAAAACAATGAGTTCTGCCTCTGGATCACTGCACAACCTCTGGAAGCCGAGGACGCAAAAGAAGCTTTAAGAGGTGCTGTATCTGATTTTAATGATTATTTGGCTAAAGGGTAAATAGAAATCATCTCTTACACTTGCGTGCAAGTAGCTAGGCACATTTCCGATTCGGAAAGGATCATAAATTACTGGATCGAAAAACTCAATCATGCCCTGGAAAGTGGCTACAGTGGGCTGAGGTTCAGTGGAAATAGTTCTTGGGTGGGAAAAAAAGATTGGGTTTATTTTGTTGATTATATGGGAAAACTGGATGATATTATAGGTAAATACCGAATGATAGCTTTGGGCTCATACCTTGTCGACAAGTATAGCACAATCTATATTGTTGAAGTGGTCTCCAACCATCAATTTTCTTTGAGCAAAAAGGAAGGAAAATGGGAGAAGATAAATAATTTCGGGCGAAAGAAAGCTGAAGAAGCAGTTATTCATGCCACCAAAGGATTGGGAATATACCTTTGATGCTGTGCCAGACCTGATTGTTATATTAGACACTGAATTTCGAATTGTTCGTGCAAACAACTCCATGGCAGCAAGTTTGGGGATGACACCCGAACAGTGCATTGGATTGACTTGCTACAGGGTTGTACATGGAATGGAGGAGCCTCCCCATTTTTGCCCGCACAGGCAGTTGCTTAGTGATGGGTTTGAACATACTGTGGAGATTTGTGAGGATTTTCTCGGTGGTTATTTTATAGTAAGCGTCTCGCCACTGCATGATTATGGGGGAAAACTCACTGGGTGCATTCATGTTGCTCGCAATATCAACGAGCGAAGAGAAGCAGAGGAAACTTTAAAAAAAGCATATGATAATTTAGATAAGTTAATTAAAGAAAGAACAAATCAACTTGAGAAAGCTTACAACTCGTTAAAGGAAAGTGAAAAAAGGCTTGGTGTCATGGCCCATAGTATCGTGATTGTGTACATTTGATACTATTTATTTAAAGATATTACTTTATATAAAATATGTGAAAAATGTATATTCTTTCATATTCAACTAATATATTTCATATTCAACTAATATTCATGATTCAGAAATGCACTATTGCTTAGATCCCGAAATAAAATATTTTAGTGTAGTTTTGTGTCTGAAAGTAAAAAATTATCAAGGAGCTCTTCGATAGATCATGTCTCCTCCCACAACTTATGGGATCTATTTTTTGATACGTCATTGATGCTCATAAGGTCTCAGTTATTCACCACTATTTATCTGGTCAAGGATTGAGATTCCATATCTTTAGGATATCCCTGCGGGATCAGACTGCTGCAAAATATTAAGGATCAAGAATTAGAGCACTCTTCAAAATAAGTGCGTATCTTAAAATTAAATCAACTTCTGTAATTATATCATTAACAGGCTTGAGTTAAAATATAGATAGGGAAAAATTCCAAAATAAACATAGACATCTCTATCAATTCATATTCATGTAGAATTACTCTATATACTTTATTTACAGTTTTTATCTTTTGCAGTTTTTTTCCATTGAAATATTATTACTATGTAACTATGTGGCACATTTTCATATTCAGAGATACGAGTAGCTGTATGTTGGACAAACCCACTTTTGGCAGAAGTCTTCATAAAAATAACATTCTATTGTAATTGTTTTTTTAAAAATTACTCCCAAATCGTAGTTATTTATCTCAACTGAATCTTCAGGAAGAAAGTTTTCTTCAATAAAATTTAATATTAGGTATCTAAAGACTTTGATAAGGAGAATATTTTCACAGATTTGGATCCACAAAGTCGATTCATCATATATTTCTTACTTAATCAAAGATGCAAGAAAAAATATAATCGCATCACATCAAAGATTCAATTTATCGATGCAATCTCAAGCATAAGATTATTAGCCCTCAGTAGATGTCCATCTGATAAGCTGTTAGCATCAATCCAGTCTTCGAAAATGATCTATTCTGCAATTTTTAATAGATTTCCTTAACCCTTCCAATCTGACCATTTGTTAATTGAACTTTTATTCCATGCTGATGATTTGAAGAATTAGTCAAAATTCGCTTCACAATGCCTTGAGTAATTTTTCCGCTCCTCTGGTCTTTTTTTAAGACAATCCCTACATTCAACCCTTCTTTAATGTTTGCTCTAATACTACTGCTGTTCATGGAGGAAGGTAAATTTTGGAATATATCAACGTTGCTGTTGAGAATCCTGCTGCAAGTAACTGGGTATGTTAGTGCCACAGTAATGGGCAATATAGAAATTATTCAAAATCAAGTCTCTTTATTTGATTATATGCATTTTTGTTCTTGCTTCCCTTATTTTCAACATAAATTTTGATAACATCGGAAGTTGTTACATAGTCAAGTATTCCAATGTTTTTTATCTTCTGCATAATTTTTGAAGGAGAATATTTTGGTTCAGCACCAACGAAAAGATGAATGTGATCACCATCATTATAAATTGCATCAAACTCAAAACAGTAATTTTGACAAATTCCAAGTATTATGTTCTTCAAAAAGTTGATGATTTATGTGGTTAAAAGAAAGTGTATACAATATTTGAAACAAAAAAAATATGTAGTGCTTTATTTTTTGTACACAATGATTTACATTCATCAGTTACATTTAAATTCCAAAGGAGTTAAGAACATATATCCACTATTTAGCAACTGTTCTTGTGGAGGTTTCCACTTTTAAGCGAGCTGTGGGAGAATTAGACCTGAATGAGCAGTTATTTTTCAACCTCCCTGCTTTATTATTTAGCTCTTCGGACCCAAAACTGCTATTGCAGGTACTTTTAATCCCTCTTGCTTTCATGTAGATCTTACATATCCTCGTTACAAAGTCGTCGATTTTATTGTCGATCAATTCCTGAGCAAGTTTTTTAATCAATTCCTTCGTCTCGCCCTTAGATTCAATCTTGTACCCTCTTTTTCTCAAAATATACTGGGAAACTGCCGATGGAACAATACCCAGCAACTTTGCGGAAGTTGCCTGTGACTTTTCTTTATTTACAAGTTTGATTGCGATATTGTCTCTTATTGTGGGAACAATAGCCTATACAGCCTTCTGGCATGGAGGGGGAGTTCACAAAAAAGGAATATATTTAGTCCAATACAGCCCCGAAAATCATTTACATGCGCTAAGAATAAATTTGTAGCTCAGGAAACAGCGACACCTTGGCTTATAAAGTTCCGGTCACTTTTTGGATGCTCGGAGGTACAAACTGTAAATCAATATCATTTTGCAAATAAAATTCAGAAATGTAGTAGATATCCGCCTAACATAGCAATATTTATTAGAGTCCACAGTATATAACAGACAAATAAAATTTCGGCCTTATCCATCAGTCATTGATCAAATATGTAAAAAGAATAACTATTCCATTTTTAGGAATTTGGAAGGGCTTTGTGTTCCAATTTCAATAACTCAAAGACATGTTCAAAATTTAGATTTAAAGAAAGTAGGTATTGTATGTCCGATCTCAAAGAAACTAGCTTAGGAATTACCTGTGATCCTACGAAAGTGGCTCAAAAAAAAACTCATTATTACCCAGAAATAAATTATTTAAGGGGGTTTGCAATATTATCTGCGATTAGTGTTCACGTTTCTGGTAATTTTACAGAAATGTCTAAAATTAATTTATTAACAATATTGTATATGGCAATTGATGCTCTTTCTGGTGTTGCAGTTCCAGCTTTTATAATTATTTCTGGGTTTGTATTATATAATAGTTACAATGTAAATTTTCAAATCGGACATTTTTATTTAAAGAGATTTAAATACATTCTACCTCCATACTTCATCTTTTCTATCTTATATACTATTTACGATTCCAAAATCCATCATCTAATAATAATAAATAAACCACTTAATTTGGATTTATCAGATTTTTTAATTAAGCTTCTTACAGGTGGAGCTTATTACCATTTATGGTTTTTTGCTCTAATAATTCAACTATATCTTCTATATCCTATAATTTTGAAAATATATACTTATTTTGAAAATAAAAATAGTGTTGCGTTATTTTTAGTAGTAGCATGTATATTCGGGATAATATACGATATTCTTCTGAAGAATCATATTTTATTTTTAAAAAATATTAAATTTATTAGCTATTTATTTTATTTTATATTTGGGATGTTTATGAGAAGTAACTATGAATTCATTAAAATGAAATCGTTTTCAAAAAAATATTATTCTTATATATTTATTTTTTTGTTACTCGGGACATTCTTAAATATTGTGGATTCTGCAAAAGAGTACTTTTTTTACAATTTATTTAGTTTTGGTCCAGGGTATGAACAAATATGGGAAGTATTTGACATTGTTGTTCCACGGTTATATTTCACCATAATTGTTATAGTTATGTTATATATTTCAATATTTTTATCTAAGTCAAAAAGCTTACGAATTATCGATAAATTAGGTTCATATTCATTCCCAATTTATTTGGTACATGCAATTATATTAAACTTGATTGTTCTAGTGTTATCTAAAATTGGATTTACTTGGAATAATTTATTATTCTATCCTTGTGTATTTGTTCTGACATTGATTTTGAGTATATTTTCAGTAATAATTTTTGAACAAATACCATATGGTAAATATATAGATGGTGTTGGTAAAACGAGTTGAGTAGCTAAAATTATGCTGGTCCCGCAAAATCCTAATAGTCATCAAATAAAACAACTGAGTGAATTTTAGAAAAATCATACTTTGTGCACAAAAATAGTTGAATTATTTAAAACTATGGCTTGAAATTAGTTTTATCCCTTTTCAAAAAAAGACATCAGTTGCGAATTGACAGAAAAAGGATTTCAGAAAATTGGGTTTGAAGGTATACTTTAATCCATTATTTATCATTGGACTTGCGCGGCTGAACGAGAAATTGATGGCATTAAAACCCAAACTATTTAAGCATAAATTAAATTAGGGGTATATTGCACTTGATTTTGTAACATAAATATATAAGTTATATATCAGTAGTACTCTTGTTGATTGTTTAATATATCTTCGTAATCCCTAATATCAGAGTTTATGAAATAAAATAGCATTCTTATCGCGTTATCCTTTGTAGGGTCCTTACAGCATCTTTTAAATGAATCTTCGGTATGTATCGTTGCATATCTAAAAGCCTAGGTTTCGAATTTTTGAAGATTTTCTTTTCCCATGATAGTACCGTTAGTTATACATTTCTCGAGATCCCTTTTAAGCGGATAATAAAAGCAATCTAGTGTTTCTTTTATTTTTTTTCTCGCCATAATATACAAATTGACGTGGACATACATATAAATTTCACACTGTTTGATCATATCGAATCTTGTCAGAATTATATAAATATCAAAGTTCTTATTACCAAAATCGCCACCATGGCTTCTTAGCTTCCGGTGTTTCTTAGCTTTCTGATTGATTAAGATCTGCATTTGTAGCATGTAATTGTTGTGCATTGATTTGAGATCTTGTTCTATTTGAATTGAATTCTCTATTTCTTGCTTTAATGCTTCAATGTGATTCTGTAATTCTTCTGATCATGCGCATAATTGAGCCATTTTTACCGGATCTGGAGCAACATACAGGCCTTCATTTAGTCTTTGGATCTCAAATTTCAAGATACATTTCTGTGTCAGGCGTGTGCCCAAACTTATCCATTACATGTCCAAAAGTATCCACTGTATGTCTAATTGTATCCATTATGTGACCATTAAATAATAACTCTAGCCCGTCACATACTGCTCACGTGGGGCTATCATACCTAAGTTACTCGACTTTTTCCCACAAAGAAACAGGGACCCAAGAATAAACTTTTCTTTTTTCTTCAGCTATTGGTATAAGGACGGACACATAGAATAAAAACTTATATATTTATGCCGAAATATCTCTTGGATGTATCCTATTTTTAGGAGTTTGTATCAGAATTATTATACAATAACTCCCCATATTTTTTCCTTGTAAATGGTAATAATAACGATTTTGTAATGTTCATGGGTATGTATCTTACTATTTTTTGATTTACTAAGTACTTTTCCAGAGCAAATTAGTATATTCGATCTGATATGTCATGATCGTTTTCTAGGTACATAAACAGAAATTAGGTTGTTTTCTGGAACCCACTAAAGAAAAATTATATGTAACAAATGATGATCATTAACGATGTCTCTAATTGACACAACCAAAAGAACAGTTGTTTCCACTGTGACTTTCGGAAGTGTGGCTAATGAAATTGCAGTCAAAAAGGAGCTAACTTTTTAGGGGACAACCTTATAAAGGGTAACATTATATGAGCTAACCTGAGATAAGTTTATTATTTAATATTAAGCCTTTTAAAGTGAAAACACTTTATTATGCAAAATTAAACGGGGTATTTCTTAATTTATTTTATAGAATGTGTGCTTGCCTTATTAGAAACTAAATATCCTCACACCTATTCAAAATCAATTTTTCTCATTTGCTCATATGCTTCATTGAGCAGATACCTGATTAAATTAAAGTATAGGAGAATTTACTTTTTATTGCTAAACGTTGGGTTTCCTATTAGAGATGAAGGATATCTATTATCTTCAATTTAAAACTTCAAAGTGTATAAAGCTGAATATGATTTAGTTACAAAATATATAAATAGAGTTAGTGTTATTAATATTGAATGGAGGGCATAAATGGAAAATAATCTTGAAGAAGTCGAGAGAGATTACATAGAATTTAGAAAAGAAATTGAAGAGGAAGAACACAGAAAGAGTGAAAAATGACATGTTAAAAACTCAGATAATGTAAGAGATCAATGAATAAATTGATGGACAAATAAAACCTCTTCCACTGTTTTTTTAGTACGTAGATTTTTACGGCGGTTTATCAAAATTCTAGTATATCCTTAATATTCTATGTATCTTTTCGCATTCAGCTTTTAAGCATTTTAATGACTTGGCCATGAAGTTTTGATTTTTTTGTACATTCCAACCTGTAATATTCTTAAATTTTGGTCTAGGAAACTTAGTTTATCTTCCATTTTTGCATAGCTTTCTCCCCAATCTTTCTACATTTTATTGCTCAATGATCTATTCTCTCAACTTATCTTGCCAAATTGAATTAAGGCTCTAGCTTGATACCCTGTAGGAAAGATAGTTTTTAGCTCATGAACAGTAGATTCTAGTGCTATCATTACCTCATTTTTTACTTCGTTAAAGTCGCAGGAAAAACTTTTAAAACAATGTATATTAAAGAAATAGGTAATTACAAATTGACCACAATTCAGGTTTTGCTTGTTCCCTTGCAAATTATCGAATTTATTATGAACGATCTTAATGTAAAATTTGTATTATATTACTATTGAGGATTTGATAGACATCTAATTTTCACGAGTCATTTATATACCAGTTCTAAACATATGATAAATATAGGAGTTTATCGAAATCCTCGATTATCTATTGAGATGATATGAATACCTGATATAAACATATTTGAATCAATTTTTATTTCATATGATTTGCAAAGGACCGCTTTGGTTCTTGTGATAATTGGATTCATTGCTATGATAATGAGATTAGGTATATTAAATAAATATAAATTGAAAATACATGATTTAATATTTACACTTGCTTATTTATTAGTAATTTTATCTCTTTCACCCATGATAAATTCTGCATACTTTGTCATAATTTTTCACATAATTTCTTTTTTGATTTTAATCCACGGCTTAATAGGAATTGTGTTTTTAGTTATGGGATTTGTATTTGTAATAAATAAAGGAAACTTAAAAATCAAAAGAGAATGGAAAAATAAAAGAAATATGCAAATTCTTGAAGCTTTGTGGTTTATAAACTTTATATTAGGCACTTATTTAGTAGTTGGTTTGTTCAATCACTAGGTTTGTTGTTAACATAATTACATTAAAAAGAATACTTAAAAGGCAGATTAAGGATTCCATTATGATTATGAAAACATTCAGATACGAATTCATTGAACAAACAAACCGAAGAACGAAACAAAAGTCTATATTCTTTGGCGAGATTGAAAATTTTGATAAATTTGTATATGAGTGCAAAAAGTACAAGCTTTTGTAACAGTCATTAGCCAAAGATTCTATAATTTACTGTCTTGTTTTCTACATGTATTCTATTTGTATTTATTAGTTAAGTGATGCGATTTTTTCGATATGAATAGCTGTATGCCTGAAAACTAAATTAGAACCAAAATAAGGTTGTATAACTGTTGCAAATTAGGTCTCTCTCCACAGGCACGATTACCAAAAAAGTTAATTGCCATAGAGCTACTACTTTAAGATATCTCAGAGAAACAGAGATCAGAATCAACAATACCTTGAACTTATGCGCCTTGAGGGTACTGTTTTGTCTAAAAGGATTCATCTCATAGATATATTTTCAAATCAACCAGAAACACTTATCACTTAGTTGATGTCACTCAAAAATGAAAGTTCATTCACCAAAAAGACTTAGCATTGGTTCTAAGAGAGTTAGAAAAAAAATTAAACGTACATTTTTTGAGGTGTATCATTTCAAACATTTAAGTCCTAATATCATAAAATTGGCTATTTGGTGTTTAGTGCGGGTTGAAAATAACTCTTTAGTTGAAGTGACCTTACTAAGGACCCACCACAAAATAAAATAGATATTTTGGAACAATGTTTGAATTTATACATTTGAGATATATAATTAAGCTATAATTGATGTTGTGATTAAAATTTAAATTATAGAGATTTGAATCTTTAATGCTATTGATTTTTAGTTAACCTCCGTAAGTTCCATTAATTATATTTTTGAAAAATGCTTCCTTAGTAGGCATTATGTAGTGGCTAAAAAGACCGTTCAAATGGTAATATAAGCATCAAACTGAATGAAGAAGCGAAAATCAGATCTATTTAAGGTGCAACAAGCATGCTTATTGGAACGAATAATTAGGAAAAAATGACCGTCCTGGATATAGCAGAGTCAGGCAGTGTAAGATAAGTCTGATATATTAATTTTTTTTCAAGCGGTAAATTTGATATCCTTAAAGGAATTGGTCATAGATACATGGACTAACTTTGGTGATAAAGCAGCCAGAATGAGGATTGATGATGCCCTAAATGCCACAAAAGCTGCAGTTGAAGAAGAGGTAGTTACCGGAGGCGGAGTAAGCCTTTTCTGCGCAGCTGCTACTCTAGATTCTCTGAAACTTGAAGATGACAGACAGGTAGGCGTAAATATTATTAAGAGGGCTATCGAAGAGCCTATGCGTCAGATTGCTACAAATGCAGGTAGGGAAGGTGCTGAAGTTGTGGCAACTATTAGGGCTAAATCCAGCGAGCTATTCGGGTACAATGCAAAGAAAGATGTATTTGAAGATCTTTTCGAAGCAGGTGTAATCGACCCGACAAAAGTAGTCAGAAATGCTCTCCAGAATGCTGCTTCAATTGCAGGAATGTTACTTACAACTGAAGCCCTTATTACAGACTTCGATGAAGAAAAGGATGAGAAGACAGCTACAATCATAATTTGATTATATTTTTTACCGTAACTATTTAGGGTATAGTTAGCGGTGCTTCCCTTAGTGCCGCAAGAATACCCTCGATAACGGCAAACAGCTATTTTTTATTGTAGAGATTTAGGCTTTTGTTCTGTAAAAGATCCTTGTTAATGGTGTATTTCAGAAAATCCTTTATATTTTTTTATTTTAATTTGATCATCCGGATATTTTTTGCCCACTACCTGACCATGAAGCCTTAAAATGATCTCTCTTTGAGAAGGTCATGAAATATTTGAAATACCATCGTAACTGAGCAAGGTAGTAGGTCGTGACGAAGCCCAATTCCTTATTAATATAATTGACTGGATAATTAAAATCCTCCTTGGACCCAGTTGTCATAGATGTACCCATTGGGATTAAGGATATGTGGGTGAAGCATAACCTTATTGATATTGTTCCAGGCTTTTAGTATCACTACGTTAGACTGTTTTAAGTCCATAAAATACTCTTAAAAAAAATTACAAAATCAAATAAATATGGTGCAATCGATAGTCTGTTCCTTCCAGTAGCCGCTGAAGTGCATCTTGAAGCATTGAGTACGTCTTCCCAAAACCTGCGGAATAGCCAAAATAAACTATCAACTTTCCTTCATGTGCCTTTTTATCATCACTGCGAGCAATAAAGAGTAAGTCTTCAGCCAGTGATTTTCTTTCTGCATCACGAAGATACGTTGCCATAGTTTCCTTCTAGATACGACCCTTTTCATCAAGTTCTATGTTGAGCATAAGAACATTAACATAAGTTCCAGTGAATGGAAAGTTGATAGATTCTGAAAATACCAATTTTTTAAGCTCTTCTTCCGGAAGGTTTCGTGCTTTGCCACAGCAGGTATCTGTACAAGTGCAGCTTCCAAGCTTATGTGTGGATCAAGCCCACTTCCTGAAGCCATAAACCAGGTCAGAAGGTATAGTGTCATTAACGCCAGCTTCCCTTAGGGCACTAGCCCTATTAGCTACTAATCCTAGAAGAATAGGATTTGTCGGGCCTAGGTTGGACCCACCTGAAGAGATTGGATCATATCCACTACCTTAAGGCCTACTCTGGAAGTACTGTGGTGCAGTAAAGTTCTGACCTATAAGCTTAGAGCCAATAATTGTGTTGTTATTGTCGACGATAAGGTTCCCATGTGCCTGAGAAGGAAATAAGCTCTCTGAGACTAGTATCACCGCAAGGGGATAGACAAGTCCTGTGATAATAAATAACACTCCGAATAGTAACGTGGCTTTTTTGAGAGATTTCATGATCAATACCTCCTCAGATCTGCAGTAAACCGGCCAATATCAGGTCTATTACCTTGATTCCTATAAAGGGAGCGATAACTCCTCCAAAACCAAAGATGATTAGGTTATAGGCAAAAAGTTTCAACGCCGACATAGACTTGAACTTTATCCCGGCTAGTGCAAGTGGTATCAGCATTGGAATGATCACAGCATTGAATATGACTGCAGAAAGAATAGCAGACTACGGTGTTGCAAGACCCATGATATTCAGCACTTCAAGCTGCGGCTATATCCCTACTAGAGCAGCAGGAATGATTGCAAAGTATTTTGCGATATCGTTAGCTATAGAAAATGTGGTCAGAGCTCCGCGAGTCATCAGGATTTGCTTACCTATCTCGACAATGTCCAGCAGTTTGGTTGTCACTATCTAGATCAATAATGTTCGAAGCTTCTCTCGCAGGCTGTGTGCCATTGTTCATAGCTACAGCTACATCGGCTTGGGCAAGAGCAGGAGCATCATTTGTTCCATCCCCTGTCATGGCCAACCATGTAGCCTTCCTTCTGGTAGTCCCTGATCATCGTGAGTTTATCTTCAGGTTTTGCTTCTGCCAAATAATCATCTACTCCAGCTTCTGCTGCAATAGTAGCAGCCGTAAGAGGATTATCTCCTGTAATCATAATAGTCTTTATTCCGATAGTGCGCAAATCTGCAAATCTCTCTCGAATACCAGTTTTTAAAATATCTTTGAGGAATATCACACCGAGGATAGTTTCATTGCAAGCGACAACCAGCGGTGTACCTCCTTTAGATGCAATCTCATTTACTTTCGCTTTCAAATCCGACGGAACTGTGCCTCCATGCTCAAGAACGAACGTAATTATTGCATCCGAAGCACCCTTTAGGTAGATCGTCTCACCACACTGCGCACTACTAACCCTTGTAGAGGCCGAAAATGGTGTGAAAGTGACATTCTCTGAAGAAACTGGAACTGTTCCGGTCTTTTTTTGGATGAGATCAATAATGCTTTTGCCTTCTGGAGTCTCGTCTGCAGAAAAGGAAAGCATAGCAGCTTCCATCAGATCATCATATGACTGGCCATTTACTGGCAAAAACTCAGTTGCCTGTCGGTTACCTAAGGTAATTGTACCTGTTTTATCCAGCAGTAGGACATTTACATCTCCTGCAGCCTCGACTGCTCTTCCGGAGAGAGCGATAACATTCAACTGGAATAAACAATCCATTCCAGCTATTCCGATTGCTGATTGTAGGGCTGCAATGGTTGTGGGCGCTAAACATACGAAAAGTGCAATTAGTACTGTGAAGCTCACTGCGGAACCTCTTCCGTTTGAAGCAGCACTATACGCAGAAGCGGAGTACATGCTGGACCACAACCTCGAGAAATACAGCTGTCAGCGAAATGAGTAGTATGCTAAGAGCTATTTCGTTAGGAGTCTTCCGTCTCTCTGCACCTTCCACCATGGAGATCATACGATCCAAAAAAGTATGTCCTGGATCTGCAGTAATTCTGATAATTATCTCATTGGCAATAACTGTGGTTCCTCCGGTAACAGCACTCCGGTCACCACCAGATTCACGTACAACAGGTGCTGACTCCCCAGTAATTGCGGCTTCATTAACTACTGTAACTCCCTTCACAACGTCCCCGTCCCCAGGGATTACTTTGTTTGTCCTTACAAGGACAAGATCACCTTTCTGTAGATCAGAGGAAGGTACTTCGGTGAAAAGACTATCGAAAGATTCTGAAGTGAGCTTTCGGGTAGGAACGCTGGTTCTGGACAGCCGCAGAGATGCTGCTCTGGCTTTTCCACGCCCCTCAGACAGAGCTTCCACAAAGTTGGAAAAGAGCACTGTCAGCCATAGCCAGAGAGAGATAAAGCCAATGAAAAAAGGAGACTCAGTGGTAGCAGAGAAGAAGCTGATGAGAAAACTTATAGTAGTTAGGATGCCTCCGATTTCCACTGTAAACATTACCGGGTTTTCGATCTGCTGACGTAGGTTAAGTTTCAACACTGAACTGAGGAGTGCTTCACGAATAAGTTTCGAATCAAAAGCGCCTAAACGGGAAGATTGAGTTCGTGGCATTATTAATTACCTCCCATCATAATCAGGTGTTCGATAATCTGCCCGGTGGCAAAGAGTGGGAAGAACGTGAGAGCACCTATGATCAGGATTACTAGTATCGTCCAAGTAGCAAATGAAAACGAAGCTGTGGGAAGAGTTCCTGAACTTGATGGAACTTTTTTCTTCTGCGTCATCGATCCTGCTATTGCTAGCATGGCAATTGACGGGATAAACCTGCCTATCAACATTGCTATGCTACCTCCAAGTGTGTAGAATGACTTTGTTGCGTCAAGCCCAGCAAAGGCACTACCGTTATTATTAGCCATGGATGCAAAGGCATATACCACTTTATAAAGTCCGTTCGGGCCTGGATTTGCCATTAAATCTCCAACTTTTGGTAGAACCAGTGCAATACCTGAAAACAGGAGAACAAGGATTTCAGGGACAAGAACTGTTATGACGGCCATCTTCATTTCCCATGCCTCGATCTTTTTCCCGAGATATTCAGGGACTCGTCCGATCATAAGTCCTGCAATGAAGACCGAAAGCACTATAAATCCAATCATAGTGTGGAATCCCGATCCTACTCCACCGAAGACAACCTCTCCAAGGAGGATCAGGAACATGGTCACCAAACCACCTAATGGAGTAAGTGAATCATGAGCACAGTTGACTGCTCCACATGATGTTGCCGTAGTCGATGTAGCAAAGAGTGAGGACCCAAAAAGCCCGAACCTGACGTCTTTCCCTTCCATGGATATGCCGGAAACGCCAAGTTATTTAATTAGTGGATTATCTGCCAGCTCTGCTGCATAAAGTGCACCAAATCCCAATACGAACAGAACTAACATAATACCGTAGATAACCCATCCCTCTTTCATGCTCCCGACCATCCTTCCAAAGACTAGAGGTAGAGCTGCAGATATTATGAGTATAAGAAAAATTGATATTATGTTAGTCAAAGGCGTCGGATTTTCATATGGATGTGCAGAGTTTGCATTGAAAAATCCTCCTCCGTTAGTACCAAACTCTTTTATCGCTTCCTGGGAGGCTACTGGTCCCATTGGGATTGTCTGAGATCCTGGCTGGCCATACCCTGTGACGTTTACGTAAGGATCTATATTCTGAATGACGCCCTGGGAAACAAGCACGAGAGCAAAAATAAAAGATATTGGAAGAAGGATGTAAAGAGTGCAGCGAGTCATACCTACCCAAAAGTTGCCAATCTTATAGGGTAGACTGGCGGGTTATACCTCGCATCACTGCAATTGCTATGCATATGCCTGTAGCTGCGGAAAGGAAGTTCTGGACTGTAAACCCAGCCATCTGGGTAAAATAACTTGCTGCCGTTTCACCGCTATAGACCTGCCAATTTGTGTTAGTGACAAAACTAGATGCAGTATTGATGGCAAAACTCAGGTTAAAAGAGCCAAATTTTTGTGGGTTTAGAGGCAGTGAATCTTGAAGAAGAAGAATTAGAAAGAGAATTACAAAACCTATACCATTAAAAATGAGCATATCCCGCGAGTAACCACGCCAGCCCTCTTCTTTATCAGGATCAGTATCTATTAATCTGTATATTACTTTCTCGAGATGGCCAGGAATTCCTCTTGACAAATTTCCGTCAAAAACACGAACAATGAAACTGCTAAAAGGAAATGCCACCCCAGTTACGAGAACCAAAAAAAGGATTAGCATTATACTATCTGAAAGTATATCTTGTGTTATCATCTTATGATCAAATACCAAAATTTCTTCACTAATCTTAACCTAAACATGAACCGCTGAAAACAGAGATCTGGAAAAATTATTGTTGTATTTTTCTCTTCTTTAGTGTTTTCGGTGGTTATTGAACCTCAAATGAATCAAGTACAAATTTTTAGTTCGAAACCATAGTTTACAGCTGTTATATTAGTTCGAAATTAAATCCTACTTCCCAAAGACAGCAATCGGAAAGCATATGGCAATTTCTTAATAAATAATTTGTTCTTCATTAACTATCACTTTCCCAAAAATCCATACATATGCCATATAATTATTCAATAGAGTTATATTTTAAAAATGCATCTACCCCTTTGATGTATAAAGTTGAGCAAATTGGCAAATAAATTATTTATTTTTGTGCACTTTTGGAATATAGAACACATGAAAATATTAAGACAACGCAGTCGAACTAAAATTTCAGGAGAATTCAGCCCTTAACTACTAAAAATAAACTTAAACAATAGTCTATTTCACTGCTTGTGTATATTTAGTGCATGAGTTATAATATAGTCAATCACAAAGCTCAAAATTTGCTTTTTTTGGAAGATTTCGATAAATTCTTAAATTTAATAACATGCTCATAAATGACATATAACTAATTCGTGAAAATCAAATGTTTATCTGAATCATCTTTAATATCCTCTTTTGAACCCAAATTGATCAGGAGCATCACCATGTCTGATTTTGATACTTGAATAAAACTTGAGTAGAGTTTAGTTGTAAAACGTAAATGTTCGATGAGCTAAATTATTTTGGCTTAGTAGTGTAAAAGCCAAGGATAGAAAAGCTATGTGGAAGAAGATTAGGCTTGTAGTTAGATGTAAAACGCAAATGACAAATACATAGTTTACCCCGAATATCCAGGTGATATGCATGCAGAAAATTGCTTTTCGCTTTTTTGTGTGATTTGAAAATAATTTCTCATTTAAAGTAACTAAACTAAAGAGAAATTACCGATTCGGAATGTTATTTTTCACACAAAATGTTTTCAAATATTATATGAGTTATATCACATTTAAGAAAGTGATTTTAAATCTTCCACTCTAAATAACAAAGAGCTTTATTTAGTTTGATTAGAATCTCCGCAAAATCCTTTGGTGACACAGATGACATATTAATTACATAATAATATATCTATTTTAAAATCTAGAGATTCTTTGCAAAGTTCATCCAGAAAGCTACTTTTGGAACAAGATTTAATATTGAGAAAGATATATATATATAATGTGATAACAAGATAATATGGTATTGCTTTCGTTATTTATCTTCTTATTTGAATTCAAAACCTATGTCATCCCACAATTTAATAGGCAATACAATCAGTAATAAATACTTACAACCAAACTCATCCTCCAAAGCCATTCTTCGCATAATCTTAAAAAATTTCCGAATTGTGATTATGATCCAGATTTGATCGATTATTTAGAATATAAGATTCGAGAAGTAAATTTTGAGTTATATATCAGCTCATTTAGAATAAAATAAGTTTTGGGATCAACCGAATATTATAAATTCAATAAACTTTAACTGTTAATCGGAGATAGTTAAAAACTCCCTGAATCAAGCTTATAACAAAATAAATATCAGACAGTTTTTATGAGAGTTTCCTGGTGAAAATCCATACAGGTTAACTACAAAAAAGACCGAGAAGCAATAAAATTAAGCCAATTGATAAGATTATTTGATTGTCTATATTATTACTTTTTTTTGCTTCTAACATATAGCTTGAAGTCTTCTTACCTGTAGGGCATCAGCTCAACAGTTGAGAGACGAAAGCTTTCAACTTTTAAACTATTAACTTTTTTCAAATATGAAACTTTATTTATAGAGATAGTTATATCTATTTATTTATCACTATGCAATATAATATGGATCATAGAAGCCATTCAGTGTATTCACTCCATTATCATTTTGTACAATGTATAAAATATCGAAGGGGAGTACTTTGTAATTCATTAATAATTGACTTCTTAAAAAGAAAAATCCATAATATAAGTAAAACGTATGATGTTGAGGTACTGAGCATAGAATGTGACAAAGATCATTTTCATATGATTTTCACTTCAAAACCAACATTAGACATTCCAAAATATATCAATACTTTAAAAACTATAACTTCAAGAGAAATAAGAAAAGAATTTCCTGAAATTAAATTACTATTATGGGAAGAGACCTTTTGGTCAAGATCATATTTCATAGCTACAACGGGCCAAGTGACTTTAGATACATTAAACAAATACATAGACAGTCAAAATGAATCTAACTGTGAAAGTAAAAATATATCCAACTGAAGAACAAAAGGTGTTTTATAGAGTATATCGAATCAATGTAGATACCTCCATAATCTTTTTTCCCACTATAGAAAAGAATCCACGAAGCTCAAAAAAGAGAAAAAGATATTGAACAACATAAAAAATTTTCTAAATCTAAAAAAGATAATCCTAAACTCAGAAGAGTATATTCTACGGTACTTAAATAGGTTCTTAAAAAACTTGATAATAATTATAAATCCTTTTTTGCTCTTTGGGAAATAGTTATAAGAACGCCAGAACTCCGAAGTAAAGATTATTTCATAACTATTTCTTATAATTAAAGTGGATTCATATGTTTAGAGGGCATATTTCTTTTTTTCATAATGCAAATTATACTAACTTGATCTTTAATTTGAGGAAAAAGCTAGGCATAACAGATAGATATTTCTTTATGTGGATCCCATATAGGACCTATGAAGAGATTTTTTAGTAAATTTTATACTAATAGGACTATAAGCACTTGAAGAGCAAAATCACGTTCATTAGATCGTGTGTTTAAAATAATTCTTTAGATATTTGAAGGATTTCAGGTCTTTTTATCGTATTCATAAAATATAATTTTAATTTTTTCTTCTGTAATCAATCCTTGGGTAATTATTTCATCTAATTTTGGTTTTATTTTATCAATTTTTTCTTCGAGATCAGCTATTTCGAGAAGTATTGGCAAGTCAGTAGATAACTGCAATATAGATGTGGTATGGAAATGGCTGTGTTTTCCAAAACCTGCAATGCCCCTAAAAACAGTTACTTCTGCCATCCCATCATTTTTAAGCATCTCAAGTATATGTATATACAACGACTTGCCTTTATACCTATCAGATTCTCCAATGAATATTCACAATAATATAGCCTGAGATTCCTTTTTCATCTAATTCCCTCAGCATATACGTGCCAAAGTTCAAAGCCACAATTTTCCGTAAATATACTGCAAACATTGAAAATAATACTGTCGCCATCAAATTTATTACCATCAGTGTTAGTTTTGAATCATCGAGTAATCTGAATGACTTATAACTAAATGTTGATAATGTTGTATAGCCACCAATTAATCCAATTGTCAAAAATATTCTGGTTTCTTCGCCAAAGAATCCTTGATATTCAGAAAGGTACATTATTAAACCTAAAAGGAAACTGCTACTAACGTTTACAACCAAAGTACCAACAGGGAAATTAACAAAATTGTTCTGTATCCATCCACTTAAAGTATATCTCAAGATAGAGTCTATGAAACCGCCTATGCCTACTAATAGAAAAGTGTACAAGTCAAAAGCCTCGATTAGTTTATAGAAGTCATCAGCATAAGCTATTTAGACTTAAGAGTCTAGGCGGACTTCATCACCTCTCAAAAAGAAATTTACCAACATTAAATAAATAACTTATGCGAGTATGAGTAGGTCATTATTATTCGGTTAGTTTTATTTCCAAAATGAACTTAGCGCTGTTTTTTGGTTTTATTGTTAAACACTTTAGTGATGCTAGAGTATAAATACTTCAATGCGTGAAAATGCAAATATTCGCTAAATTGGAAAACCTTAATCTTGAAAGAATTAACAAAAGAATATACAACGACCAACCTTTTAGACAGGCAAGAAAAACATGAAATTATTACTGATCACTGACATCTACATAAATAAAAATTGGAAGAATAATATTGAAATAATATCTTGGTTCGTTTTTAAACCACAGAAAACAAGAAATAACGGAAATAAGTGAAAAATTTTCCCGTTTATTTCTGTGTTTTCCGTGATTACAGAATTTTAAGCAGCTTAAGTGTAAATAATTACAAAAATTATTTATTATTATTTAATAAGTTCTTTTAAACTATTAGTCCACTCATAATCCTTTAAAGTCATCTCTTTTTTCCAGTTTTTGTATGCGATGAATCAATATAGATGACCTTTTTAATTCTAATACTAAAACAGATGCATCTAGCAGAACTTTGCTCAATGATATTTTATAGAGTATACTAGCAGGGTTATTCTTGAGAACTATAGTGCCTTCTGCAATTGATTATGCAGATTATGATAGTATCTGATACTATATTATAGTTTGTAGAATCGCTTGTTGTGAAACTAGCATGTAATATATGCATATCTGTACTCAGTATAGTTCCTAGGGGTGGGTATAGACAAAGGCTCCATGTACTGAAGTAGTTGAATTAAGTTGAACGTTGCTCAATGGTGTACATAGAATATGTAAGCAGGTTTTCTCCAAGTAATTATATGAGTTTTTTTGTGAAATCTTTATCAAAATATTTATTGTAGCGAGCATTGAATCTGTACCAACTGCATTGCTTACTATCAGATTAACTGTATAGACTCCTGCTGCAAAATAAGTATTCTTTGGATTCAGCCCAGTTGAAATAGTTCAGTCTCCACCGTTCCATCCATATCCTGTGGCATTTGTCTATAGGTCTGTAAATTGAACCGTTCGGGGAACATAACCATTGGTGACATGGGTACTGAACTTAGCTACAGGAAGACCTTTTATAGAAAGACCTTGTGGATCAGTAAATGCTTTGATGCACACATTAGTATTTGAGTAACCTAGCTCTGTTGTTATATCGATCCAGATGTTTCCACCCGGATTACAAAACTTTCTGATGCATTTGCTTTTGCTTGACTACTGTAACCAGAGATTGGCATTTCCACAGCAATTGGATAATTGTATAAAGGGTTTATAAGCTCCAGTACTACGGAAAATTTTTGGCCGGCGTTGAGCTTAACTCCGGAATTAAGGGGAACTGTATGATAGCCTGCATTTGGAATTGTTCCATTCTGGGTAAAAGCAGGAGCTTTTTGACTAATGGGATTGGACCCTGTATTATTAAGATATTAATTATATAACTATAGTTTAGGTCTGTCGTGTAGAAATTTATTGCTTTGAGAACTTCGTTAGATTTTGCAGTAAAGATATTTGCACCCCAGCCAGTCGTGGGATTAGTTTGAGATATGTTAATTTCCGGATCCATTCAAGTGGATCGTATTGGTAAATGTTTGTATAATCATTAGAATTTTCAGCCACGAAGAGTGTATTCTTATCATATCCTAAATTAGAATTATAATAGGAAACAGAGAAATACCCATTATTATTGTTTACATTACCACAATCTGCCACAGTTGCACCCCAGCTATTTTTTTGATAAACGCTCCATCTCCGGATGGAGTTGGGGAGAAATTGTTCTTACTAAAAGAGTCTTCACAGCCTACAATGGTCACTGCATGGTCAGAAGGTGTTGTTCAGCTATAGTAATAACGTATGTGTTTTGGTTATAACTAGTAGTATTGTGGGATCAGAATACATTGCATTAGTAACTGCTCCATAATTCAGAATTGCCTTTTTGATTTCCAGATTGTCCGTAGAACCATTTCTGCTCGGAAAAAAGGTTACATTTTGTACATGTTTATGTACAGGAAGGCCTATCTCATTGGACAAAAAGCTTGATGTAGCACTATAAGGGCCATCGCTGGTGTTAACAGGTCCTGTCCAGCGAATCTGGTAGGCAATTGACATCGGAAAATCGCCCCCGTCGTTGGGGCCTCGATCAAAATCTTGCGGGCCATTTGCAGAAGAAAGTAGGTTTTAAATATTATTTTCTGAAAAGCTCCAGGTTTCTCTTGGCATTAAATATGATTCAAGGGCTCCATAAGTTGCAAATGTCCAGCACTTACCTGCATTACCCTGATTTTCCACAGGGGTTACCCTTTTCAGAATTCCTAAGTCATAGGAAGTTGGAGTAGATGTGTTTGCTGAAGCATATACATCTGCGACTGAAGTATGCTTGAGATGACTAAGGTTCACAGGTATGGATGCGAAGCCAAATGTGTTTCCAACAGAGGAATGTGCCGTTTTAGAGACATATTTGTTATTCAGGTATTTGGTAAATGTAGGATTTTCTGGTGCAAGTCCAACCTTTGGAGAAAATTCAGTTTTGTTTACACCATTTTTTTAAATAAATTTATGATCAGTAGGCACGGATATTGGTTTATTTTTTTCTGAAAATCCTGCAGATGCCATTGCTATTGATGAACCTATCACCAAAAATAAAACCAGGATTTCAGTGAAAATTACTAATTCTTTTACGATATTTATATTATTTTTGGTATAGGTATCCTTTTTAAGGATATATCCTTATTAATTAATCTATTAATAGCTCACCAACTCTATTTTTTTACACCCACTATATTTTGAAAATTATCTCGCCCTAAAACCTAACGTTTACTTTTTAAATTTCAAGTAATCTTCGATAGCTATTGATCAAAAACTAAAAATGGTGTATAGATCTTGTTTGGGCATAATTTAGAGAGATTTTAGTGCTTACCACTTCCAGCAACTCCTAATAGTAACGTTGATAGTTTTCACTTTTTTTAAATACATTGTTTTGATATATTGACACATACTTTAAAAATAATGATATAAATGTCCTTAGTGTATAAAATAATTTGTTTTTATTCAGTTTTATGTAATTTATATGCTGTTGAAAATCTGAAGTACAAGATTCTATTTACATTTTTCCAATAATCAGTTCGCAATGTCTAGTTTGACGCAATATATACTTCTGATTAAGAATTGATGGAAAAGAATAAAAAAGAATCCTTAGACAACAATTGAAGAAAATAAGCCCAACGAAATTGTTCATTGAAACTTAAGAAAGATTACTACATACATTGTTTTGCCCAAAACAGATCTTTTTCATTAGTTTTCGTTTAGTATTAATTTAAATTTATAAGTTACTAAATAAAAATTAGTACATATATTTCTCAATAAATTATATTGGAAGATGAGAAATACACTAATGTTAGCATTGGATAACATCTATTTGAATAAATAATATATATTTAAAATTTATAGTTATATTTGTTTTTTAATCTGCTAGTCAGATTTGCCAATTTAGTGATGGCATCTACGCAGTGTATCTGTCACTGGGAAAGGAATTGAAAATGTAACTGTCTTAAAATAGTATTCACTATCAATCTACTTATTTCTACTAACATTAAGTTACATACAAGTTTGGAGAGGAGTTTTAATGGGAAAACAAATATTTGACAGAACAAAAAGTATACTGAGTGTTCTATTAAGTAGTCTTTTTTTTAGCATCCATCATGACTACAGTAAGTGCAGCTAATAACTGTAATGAAAAATGGAGATTTAATACAGGTAGCTTAAACGGAAACTGTAATGGAAATACAAATCGTGGTTCCCTTAATGGAAACAATGACTGAAACAATAATTTAGGTTCTCGAAACGGGAACAATAACGGAAACTTGAACGTCGGCAACGACAATGGAAACATAGGAAACGACTATTGGAACATAGAAAACTATAATAAGAACACAGAAAATGTCAACTTCAACATCGGTAACGTCAACATAGGTAACTATAACTTCAACAACGATAACTTAAGTAACAATAACTTAGTCTTCAATAACGCAACAACCGTGACTTGAATAATGGCAACAGAAATAGTATGTAAATATACCTGTTGGAGAATTTCGATAAGCCGTTGATTTCACGAGTAATATGTATATAATTAATAAGGATATAATTAAATTTTAAGGATTTATTGATACTTTTTTGATTTTTGCCTATATTTGTTATAACTCGATTATTTCATGATTTTACTGCAATGTACAAGTCCCTACCGATTCCCTTCAGTTAATTCTCGATGGTTATGTTTCCATGTAGTAGGTGTTTTTCATGAAATTGAATTATCATTAGTTATATTCCAGATGATCGAATACCCTGCTCTGTATTTCCAAGAGTTTCAACAGGAGCACTAAACTTGTTTTCGCCCCGCCCGCGTAAAAATGTTTTTCGTTCCTTTTGCTGGGACTGATACCCTGAAGTCTACAGTAAAAGCATCGGTTTTTAGTATTTATCAGGACTTTTGATTATTTTCCAACCCCATAAAAATAGTGAATTGGCTGTGACTCGTAGATACTATGGATATCTCCTACCACCATTTTTAGCCTTGTATTATCAAAGGAAATACCTGCTTTATTGCTAATACTTACCCTATATCTGTTAGCTGCATTTGTAGAATTGGCATTCGTTTGTACGATATAATTCGCATTCCAACTAAGACCTCCAGTCAGCTAAGAAATAATAAAATCCCGTTTTCTGGAAGTTAGTGAGTAAATATGCAAAAAAAGTGTTGGTTCTATAAGAAGCCACGAAACATCTGGGAATTCTATTTTTATGGCAGCCAGAGCCAAAAAGCTTCAATCATCTCTTTTAAGAACAACATCATTTTCATCCTGGCTAAGCAATTTGCTATTATAGTTTGTGCCTGCAAAGTCCGTTACAGTAACTTTCTTCTCCAAGTATTATGTCAAGGAGATTTGAGCTACTAAAATCGTATTCATAATGTTGTTCGAGCACAACTGTAGTATTATTTGTAGTACCTCCCACCAAGACCAGAGGAGGATAAATCTTATAAAGCATATTTGTATACTCGATACTATTGTTTCCATTATTTAAATAAACCACTTTTTTTCTTTCACTAGAAATATACCCTCTTGTATAAACCGTAACTTCAGTGTGTCCATTTATTTTTTTTGTGCTTGCGATAAACTCTTTAGCCGCATCTGTGTTGCTGATCCTAGTTTCAGTGATCGTGAGTTAGGCACTTTGTGCAATAGCTGCCGGTAATGTAGATGAAACAAAAAGCAGAAATAAAATCAGAGCTGCTGATGGTAAATTTTTTGAAGTAAAATCACCTAGACCTGATAATTATTGGAATCCTAAGGTTGATAAGCTAAATCAAGAAGAGATTATTGTATTGGTGTTAAAAAAACTCCTACAAAAAGTAAGACATACCTGAAAATAGCCAAATAAGTTCCAAAAAATGAGTAGATAGAAAGCAAATTAAATTAAAGCTTTCCAACACAAACTTTCCAAAACTATGATTAAAAACACTAAAGCGAATACTATCATAGTATGTTACCTGACTATACAACAAATGCTCAACCTAAGTAAAAAATGGTAAAAATGACAGAGGATCAAACAAAAGAAAGATCAAAATCGTTTTACTCAGAGTCTAGGAAACTTAGGTAGATTTGTCCAATTCTGGACCTATAAAGCAAAACTTGTAGGTAAAAATGTAATAAGAATTGATGAAAAACACACAACTAAGAAATGTTGTTATTGTGGAAAACTACATGATATGCCTTCTTGGAATCTGGTTATGATTTGTGATTGCGGAAGCAATATTTATAGGGATCGAAATAGTTTTATCAATATTATGTTACGTTTCCTATCACAAAATGCCTTGTTAACGGGCTATCAACAATTAGTTGATAATCTTCGACAATACAGAATTCCAATGGATCTCAAATTTGAGAATATATGAAAGAATTACTAGAATGAAGTCTCTTCCTCGGAGTGTATCGACCCGACATGAGGGAGAGTTCACATGTAGAACTAACTCTTGAGTTAATAAGACATTTTGACGAGCTCTAATCGGAGAGGATACAGAATCAAACAGATTTCACATAACTTTCGATACGCTGACAAAAAAGTTTTTGTCGGAGTTGACGGTTGCAGCGCAGGTTGGTTTGCAGTTTTCCTGGCTACAGAAGCCGAAAAAAACTGTGAGTGAGGAATAGGACTTTTCACAAAATTTCAGTTTCGTATTGATTTCTTGATAAAGAAATATGAACAAATCGAACCCCTCATTCTTATCGACATACCTATTGGATTAAAAAACGGAGGTAAGGGGGAACGGCTTCCCGACCTTGGAGCACGCAGAATTTTAAAAGCCCGAAAATCCAGTATATTTCCAATACCCTGCAGGGAAGCTGTATATATGGAGAGCTATAAAAAAGCCTGTGAAGTTAACGAAAAGCTTACAGGAAAACGCATCTCAAAACAGGCATGGAATATAGTCTCTAAAATCCGAGATGTGAATAATTTCCTTGTTGAAAACGAAATTTTCCGGAAAAAAAAAGGAAGTGGGACCTGAAATATGTTTTCAGGTATTTGCAGGTTTTCCTATGGAAGGCTTTGCACCTAAAGTACCATTTTAGCTCGACTTTAGGTGCAGAATTCGGACTTTAGCTGCAAGTTCAGAATTAGAGCGAAAATTTGGATGTTAAAAAGTTCTTAATTAGAATGATTAAGGATTAAATATATTGAGAATGTATTTTACATATTGATAAAAGAGTTTGAGATGGGATTTTAATCCCATCTCGAGTACGGAATTACCTATTCTCGTACTATTTTTTGTAGTCGAATACTCACTTTATTTATAACCCACATGAAAATCATCTGGATTATAATACCTATAGTAGTATCGACTACTATGGTGAATATATTTGCCATTATTTCACCTCGTTTTTGTTTTTTAAGTAGTGGGGCATGTAGCCCCTAAAGTATGTAAGTAAGTTTCTATAAATACAAACAGGATAATTAATATCCATCTTAAAAAAATCAAAGATACAAAATAAGACGTAATATAATTGTTCAAAAATTTAATTCAAAATACCGATATAATTCGGCAAGTTTATAATAGATTTAGTTGTTTTCTTTTGTATTTGATGTTTAAAACTCTGGACTAATCCCATTCTCATACATCTCATGAATTATTACCGTCAAATTATATGCAATTATTTTTGCCAATAATTCATTTTCTTGAGCGACTTTATTTTTGGATTTCAAGGTTTCTCCAAACTTTTTTTTAATAGCTGCATTTGTAGATTCGATATTACTTCTCTTATGGAAGTGCTCCATAAACTCTTCTCTGTTAAGCTGGAAGTAATGATACATCTTTTTCCACATAGCTGAACCAGCCGCCCGTCCAGTCGCATTTTTCTTAAAAGGGATATATGGTTTTGTGCGCCAATACTATTTGCTGCATTAATAATGACTTTCTGATTGTTTACGTATCTTAATAAACAATAAAGTACAATAAATAGCTTGGAGGGAATAACTGTGCATAAAGGTATGAAAATCGTGGGTTGTATCTTAGCAACAATAGGACTTGCTTGTGTTATAAAACACATCATATATTACAAAGAGAATTGCTGTTTGTGTGGTTGGCATAAAATAAAAGTAGAAGACAAAAAATCAACTGGTGTAACTGCACCACATAAAATAGAAGTGCATGACTAAAAATCAACTGATTTGACTAGATATGCGCTTAATGTTATAATTGGAGAAACATAACTAACACGCCTGTGTGTTGGCTGTGACTTTGGAAATATTTCAGCAAAAGTTCTTCGGTTTGATCAGCTTTTACCTATCGCAGTAATTGAGTCTCATATCTATTATAAAGCACTTCACTCTATCAGTCGCTTCCTCACATCTCAGAATCAGTAAACGATATGACTGATAATGCTGAAGAGAAGTAATTGTATCATGACCTTGATGTAAGTGAACTAGCACTCAGATGAAGACTAAGTGACTTCTAGGTTCATTCCATTCTCTTTTTAAAACAAGTCCCTAAGCCCATCCCAACATTCACGGGTGTCAGATTCCAATTAGATTTTGATTAATGAGAGTAAGTTTTTAGATATTAATTGTAGCATTAATGTTACTGTCATGTTTTGTCTTGAAATCAGGAATTTCCATTCTCTATCTTTTAGTGTTAGCTCACAGTTATGATATTTACAAACATGACAGATCTTAGATGATGGTTCAAATTTACCTATCTTAAGAATAGTTTTTCCTGACCATTCTGATTTATCTTCTAATTTTGTTACAAAATATACTCCAAGCCAAATCACCTATAGACTGTGCAAAATGATGATTCTTAATCATGCCTTTAACATTCAGAGTTTCAACAGCTATTGCTTGGTCCTCGATAACAAGTTTAAAAGAGAGTTTGGGTTTAAAATCATTCCTCCGATTTGTTATTTTCTCGTGAAGTACAGCATATTTTTATTTGGCTTTTTCTCTGTTTTTAGAACCATTCTGCTTTCGACTAACTCTTCTTCGGAGTACTTTAAGTCTCTTCAAAGAGTTTTTCAAGTACTTAGGATTTTCAAACTTTTCTCCAGTTTAAATAAAAGCAAAATCTTTTATTCCAACGTCTACACAAATAGTCGTAGATTCAGAAAACACTTGTTTAACTGGAACTTCTTTTCCATCTTCCACTAAGATGCTGAAATAGTATTTTCCTTTGCAATATTTCGAAATAGTATCGGTTTTTAGTTCCTCTTCAAATATTTTGTGAATAACTGCTTTGATTTCTCCAATCTTAGGAAGCTTAATAGTACTGTTTTCAAAATCCACTTGTAGTATGATAGTATCTGAATGAGTGAATTGGATTCTTCTTTGATTTGAATTTAGGAAATCATTCTTTTCTCTAAAAAATCTAGTGAATGCAGATTATACCGTTTAGTCATACCCTTAAGTGCTTGGAGATTAACTTTTTCTAACCACGAATGTTGCTTTTTTAGATTTGGAATTAGTTTGTTTAAGTCAAGCCTATAAATTGATTTCCCAATTTGCTCATCTGTTTTTACTTTCGGATCAAGTGCCCAATTATAGACGAACCTACAACTATCAATATGTTGATTAAGTTGGTTAGATTGGTCAATTGTTAGATATAGCCTAAAATAGAATTATTTCGTCATAAAATAATTAATCTGCTTTATCAATAAATATATTTTTTGGTAAAACATGAAATCAGAACATAGTAACTATAGCCTATTTTTGTGAATATACCACATTATCTTTGCGTAAAAGTCTCGAAAAAAGATATTAGAACCGATTGATAAAGAACTCAAACAGAGAATTCATGACATTGAAAAGGAGGAAGATTTTGAAATACTAGAAATGGGAACGGACAAAGATCACATCCACCTACTCGTTAAGAGCGAACCAAAGGTCAGCACTCTTGAAATCATTTGAAAACTGAAACCAGAGATAATAATTATGCTATTGAAAACAAAAAAGAGTATTTGAAAAAATATTGTTGGAAAGAATATACACTATTAATTGATTTATATTTCGCATCATATATCGGCAATTTTAGCAAAGAAGCAACCGAAAATGATATACGGAGTCAGGATTGAAGTTGACGCTTACATCCATTGAGCTGGAGACCCAGTGATTTTATGCTTTGTCCTAGAAATTACTTTATCATATGCTTTTATTGGTTCATCAGACTTATTTAAATTAGAAACATTATTACTGTCAGAGTTCAGAACACCTTCAAATGCCGCTGCTTCTGCGATACTCACTCGGATTTAAAGCAGAAGTATGGTGTTCCAAGAAACAAAAAGAAATTATGGAAAATTTGAATTTATGTGCTTAAAAAAGTGGAAGTTAGGATTATACTCAATCAAAAGAATATTTGAGAAATATTTACAAATATTAATTTACAAAAATATCAACAGCCTCATCATTTGAAAAAAATGAGTGAAAACTTACCAATCAATGATAAAAAATATAATCCATAGAGTTAAAAACTATTAACAAACCTTCTAAATTAATTTTTGCTTATTTTACCACAATATATCCAGCGTTCTTCCAAGCAGACATGCCTCCAAGAACATTGTATACTTTACCATAACCGTTCTTTTTCAAAATTGAAGCTGCTAAATTAGCACTCCGAGCAGTGCCACAATAAACAATTACAGGCCAATCTTTTGGAACCTCATCCAATTTCTCCTCCAAATGACCAACATAGATGTGTCTGGCTCCATTAATATGTCCTTTATCCCATTTTCTCTTGTCTCTCACATCAAGAATTACCATTTTCTCTCCGTTCTCCAATTTGCCTTTCAAATCATGAACGGATATCAGATTAAAATTATCTATCTGTAGAGCTTTAACGTACCAGGCTGCAATTCCACCTTTCAGTATACCTGCTATATTATCATAACCCAATCTGATTAAATAACTCACAGCAGTTTCCAGTTGCTCTTTTTCTTCCAGAACTAGAAGTATGGGTTTATTATAAGGAAGCACCCAACCGACAAAGGAAGGTACACCCCCTAACCAGACACTATAAGTATTTGGGATATGTGCCCCGCCAAAAGAATCTGGCATGCGTGTATCTATAACTATAGCTCCTTTTTCTACCTCTGCTTTGAATTTTTCTGGTGAAAGAAACTCTGGAGCTGGCAAGCTCTGCAATAGAGGAGGTCCTTGAAGATTATACTGCTCCATTTTCTGGAAGTAAGGATTAAATTCAAGATGCTCTTCAACTTTATATTTTACAAACTCCTCCTTCTCAGTTTTTTGGAGAATAGGATTCTGGATACGTTCAATTCCGAGGGTACTATGCTCCCGTTTAGCAATAGCAGATCCGCAAACAGAACCCCCACCATGTGCAGGACAGAGTATTACCTCATCTCCCAGTGGTAATATTTTATTAAAAATACTATCATACAAATTTGATGCTAGTCTTGAAGCTTCCTCTGGACCGTAGAGATCGATCCTCCCTACATCACCTATAAATAAGGTGTCTCCTGTGAAAACCATAATGGGATCTTCGCCTGTATCAAGATCTATCAGAGTATAGGATGTACTTTCGTCAGTATGACCCGGAGTAGGTAAAGCAGTCAGTTTCATTGAGCCAAAACTGAACTCTTGACCATCATCGAGGTAATTTCCATATTTAAAATCCACACCACGACCATGGTAAATTTCTGCATCTGTAAGATTTTTCAGTTCCAGAGAACCTATTACATAGTCCTCGTTTCTGTGGGTTTCAAATATGTATTTTATCTTCATCTCCTCTCTTCGAGCAAGGTCAAGATATACCTGGCAATCCCTTCTAGGGTCAATAACTAAGGCTTCGTCTCCAGACCCAATGAAATAAGAAAGATGAGCTAAACCTTCAGATTTAATGCGTTCAAATATCACAAAAACCTCTCTCAAAAATACCCTGAATTTTCTGCATAACCCTGTATACTGTATTGGTTCGTCTATCATAAGTTCAAATTTATCAGTACATAATAATTTTAATTCCAGTTTATCTATAAGGACTTCAGCGGTTGAACTGAAAAATCAATCTCATAAACCCCCAATAGTCCAATTAGTGAATTTGACCAAAACATCTCTTACTTTGATTTTGTACTTCAAGTTCAAAACACTGTCGAGTTTTCGATTATTTTTTGCTCCCTTTTTCCAGGCACTAAAATCAATCAAGGCAATATTTTCCTTCCTATTTCTTTTTTAGTCTTTCTTTTGCTGCTTTCATTGAACTAGGAGCTGAAATAATAACATCCTACCCGGATTGCCAATTTGCCGGAGTTGCTACATTCTCAGCATCATTTTTCTGCAGGTCAATTACTAACCTCTTGATTTCTTGCATATTTCTTCCAGTTGATAGTGGATAGTAGATAATTGCCCTTATTTTTGATTCTGGATCAATAACAAATAATGCTCTTACAGCTGGAGTTATTGAAGCGTTTGGCTGAACCATACCTTACTTTTTCATCACTTCCATTTTAAGGTCAGCAATAATAGGAAACTTAATTTCAATTTATTCCATCTCTTTATATTCAATATTTTCCTCAATCCTCTTAAGCCAGGCTATATGGGAAAAAACGTTATCTATAGAAAGCCCTATCAATTCAGTGTTCATTTTTATGAATTTTTCCTGCATACTGGCAAAGGTAACGAATTCAGTAGTATATACGGGTGTGAAATCTGTACGGTGACTGAAAAGGATCACCTACTTTCCTTTCTATAGTCTTTTGAAAAATGGATTTCTCCTCGAGTCGTCACTGCTGTAAATGAGAGTGCATCGTCTCCAATCAAAGGTATACGTATCTGTTTAAACTCAGTTTTTACCATGTCTGAACATCTCTCTTAAGAATATGAGTCTACAATTGGAATTAAGTATTTAAGTTTAGTTATTATCTGGTAAACTTGTCTCTCACTGGCATTAGAGGTACGATGTCTGTGTCAAATAGCCATTCAAAATCATCAATATAACATTTCAAAACCAAGGACCATAAGGGAATTTTTTGAAATGTCATATAAATAAGCGTTAATTACTCACTTCGTTATTTTAAATTAATTATACAAAAAATAGTTTATGAATAAAACTTAATTTCCCATAAAATGTTTTAAGACCAACAAATAATTTGATATTAATTATGTTTTTATTATTTGAAGAGATATTCACAAATTTAAACTTAATATTTTTTTTCCTAAAAAACCAATGCATATTCATTTTTTATCAAATTCTAAATTTTAAGAGCCTGATAAGAGCTGTTACCAACACTTTATGATTAAAATAAAAATTTTTAAATTTAGAGGCATGTCCTTAAGTCATTGAACAAATCTGGGAAATGATTATACCCCCCATTTCAATGAAATTATTAAAGAAAAAGTTATATAGCGGCTTTCAATATGTTCAAAATAACACAACTACTGTGTTCTAATTTTATTAATATGTGGAATTTTAATGAACTGGCCTGCTAAGAGAACATTTTCAGAGCCCATACGCTGGGATCCTTTTGAAGAGATTAGGAAGACACAAGAACACCTGAATTTGTTGTTTGAGGACTTAATGCCTATGAAAAAATGGGGGAGAAAAATGTATTTACCCCTACATTTGACATCAAGGACAAAGAAAACAAACTTGTTGTAACTACCGACTTACCAGGAATCAATAAAGAAGATATTGAGATAAACCTTAAAGGAGCATGCTTGAGATAAGTGCAAAGATCGGAAAGAAAAAAGAAACCGAAGAAGAATATACTCGTAAGGAAAGAGAATATACTCACTTTTACCGAGCTTTCCGCCTGCCTACTAGTATTAAAGAGGAAGAGAGCACTGCAAAAATTGAAAATGGTGTTCTGACTATGACACTTCCAAAAATGAAGCTGGAAGAACCAGCAACAAAAATACAAATTTAATAATCTTCGAGAGTAGGTGTGATACTTTTCGATTAAATAGGAAGCTTAGTTATACAAGGAAATTGGACGATTATTGAACATCTAAATGCTCGTTTGGCCGATGAACTGACCGTTAGTAACTAATACATTGTCCATGCCGAGATGTGCGAAAACTGGAATTAAAGCAACTGGAAGAAATGATCCAGAAGCGAGCCATCGCCGAGATGAAACACGCTGAGAAACTGGTCTCACGGATCCTCTTCCTCGAAGGGAAACAAATAGTCAGCAAACTGAACCAAATAATCATCGGCACATGATTGCGAAATATACATTAGTGAGAGAATATAGCCAAATACTTGGCCATTAACAGTTAAGAAAATAGCATCAATGTACCAGCTAAGGTAGAGGATACTAACACCAAAGTGCTTCTCAAATCGATCCTGACGGAGAGCAGGACCATGTAGACTGGATCGAAGCTCAACCCGATCAGATCAAACAGATTGATGTCGGGAACTGTCCAGCGGAGGAGATTTACTGACGGAGTACTTGCTACATCTATTCACTTTTGCGTATGGGCCACTAGAGTTCACCTATAAAAACTCCTCAATAAAGAGCAAAAAAAGGATTTATCAAAAAATTCATACACACGCATGATGTTTATATACCAGGAATGTACATCCAAGTAGGTGATTACCATGAATGTAAGAACTGAAAGAAGGAATCGATTTTTACATCGAATCCCTGCAGAATAAAACAGTAACTGTTTTTGACACAACACTGCGCGACGGAGAACAAACTCCTGGAGTATCCCTAAATTCTGCTCAGAAGCTAGAAATTGCCCATCAACTTGACAAACTCGGGGTAGATATAATAGAAGCTGGATTCCCCATCTCCTCAGAAAGCGACAAGGAATCCATAAAATCAATCTCTAATGCTGGGCTGGATGCTGTCGTCTGTGGACTCGCTCGTGTATTGAAGAACGACATAAATGCATGTTTTGAAAGCGACGTCGGCCTTGTGCATACTTTCGTTCCCACCTCAGATGTTCAAAGGATATATACTATCAAAAAAAGCCAGGAAGAAGTTATCCAACTAGCTGTGGAAGCTGTCCAGTATATCAAAGACCATGGCCTTAAGTGCATGTTTTCTGCAATGGACGCAACTAGGACTGAGCCTGAGTATCTCATAGATGTCTTCAAGGCGGTCCAAGAAGTAGGATGCGATATAATCAACGTACCAGATACTGTTGGCATTATGGTTCCATCCGCAATGTACAGGCAGATAAAAGACATTGCATCTGAAATAACAATTCCTATAGATGTGCATTGCCATAACGATTTTGGGCTTGCGGTAGCAAACAGCCTCATGGCTGTCGAAGCCGGAGCATCACAGGTCCAGGTTACTATAAATGGAATCGGAGAGAGGGCAGGAAATGCCGACCTTCCACAGACAGTTATGAGTCTTAAGGCAATTTATGGGATAAAAACGAATATTAAGACCGAATACCTTGTGGAAACTTCAAAAATGGTTGAAAACTATACTGGAATAAGGCTTCCTCCAAACACTCCTGTGGTGGGCCAAAATGCTTTTTCCCACGAGTCTGGGATCCACAGCCAGGGAGTGATGGAGAAATCCGATACTTTCGAGCCTGGAATAATGACTCCGGAAATGGTCGGTCACAGAAGACGTATTGTTCTTGGAAAACATACCGGCAAACATGCAGTTAAACAGTCCCTTGAATCTGCAGGAATAATAACCAATGATAAGCAACTCGATGAAATAGTGTACAAGATCAAGGAGATTGCAAATAAGGGCAAACAGATAACAGATGTTGACCTTTATGCTGTTGCTTCTGCAGTACTCGGGAAGGCAAGCTCCGAAGAAGAACGTATCAAGCTTAAAGAAGTATCCGTGATGACCGGAAATATCCTTACGCCCACTGCAGTTGTCAAAGCAGACATAGATGGCAAAGAAGTCATTGCTGCAAGAGTCGGAGTTGGCCCTGTAGATGCCGCACTCAATGCAGTAAGAGATATCCTGGGAGAGAATCACCACTTCAAACTTCAGGAGTTCAGAATCGATGCCATCACTGGAGGAGCAGATGCGCTTGCAGACGTGTATATAGGCATTGAAAACGAAAACGGAAGAATTGTAACTGCTAGATCTGCAAATCCAGATATAGTTATGGCTTCTGTAGAAGCCCTCGTGAATGCAATGAATTTGCTCTACAAAAATAAAGAAAAGAGCTAAAATTTCAAAAATTGACTAAAAAGCTAGAAAACTTAGCTCAGAGTTTAGATCGAAGTATAGTTCAAAGAACAGTCAAAAGACAAAAAATAGGATAAGAACTATATATATTCTTTTTCAGGTTTGTATTCCAGAATTTTGTGTAAAAAGTGAAATAAAATGAGATGGAATAAAGAAAGATCCATGCCATATCAAATATAGTGATTCTCGCTGTCACCTTGATTTTATTAAATTCAACCGCAAAAGAGAAGAGACTATTTTTGAGCAAGGGAAATAAAAATTGTAGAAAAGATCAATTCAGAAATTTTCCTGACGGACAACGGCATGAACCTTTGACTTGAGAAAGATTAGGAACCAATTTATTTCACATTTAACCTAATTTTATATATAGGCATTAAAGGCTAATATGAAGAAATGAAAACGATTATTGCTCAAATTGAAGCTAACTAAGGAAATGCAGTAAATATCGGATAGCAGGCCTAAATTTCCAGGAATGCAAAAAAAATGATGAGATTGGAAGGCAGACAAATTAGTTCACAAAAGAGATAGACATTCAAAAATACATTGAAAATCACCTTATAGATACACATTCAGTTGGCTGAAGCTTAGATTTTTAAACTTTATAGATCTGTGGATATAGTTATTTAGCATTGCCACAGCTGCTCTATTGAGACAAGGAAGTAATAGTGGACATAAGATATCATATTTTTCCGACAAATCTTGTATATTTTTTTAACATCATCAGCTTTTTGCAGCAAAAATGCCACTTGAACACCTGCTTCTTGGAACTAACAATCACTATTTTTCGTCATGCAAAGGCAGAAATAACATATATTTACAATTGATTCAATTCGTATAGCAGCGCAAATTAAGTATATGAGAACTATAGAGATCACAAAATTATAGACTGAAAATGTGCACAGGGTTTTAATGTAGAAATTTAGACTTACTCATTTAAAGTAAAAAACTTATGGGGAATGATCAAAAAAATGTAAGAAAAAAGTAGTAAAGATATGAAAAAGAATAGAGTAAAATAAAAATAAAGGAGGAAAAAATATAGAAGTCCGGTACATCTGCCCCACAGCCTACGACTCCAGTGTCTACCTAGTAAATAGAAAAGTTCTGATCGATGCAGGCATGAATAGTGACCTGATCATTAAACAACTGGAAAAATATATCAAGTTTACAGATTTGGAACTCATTATCCTGACTCACTGCCATTATGATCATACAGCAGCAGCAGCAGCAATTGCAGAAAAGACCGGGGCAAAAGTAGGAGTGCACGAAGACGACCGAGAAGGCGTAAACGATGAATATTTGAGTGTATCTATGCTTTTCGGAGACCACGCACCTGCTGTCAAACCAACAATTACGTATAAAGGAGGAGACAAAATTGAAATAGGAAATGGGGAATACCTCGAAGTGATTCACACACCTGGTCATTCAAAGGGAAGCATCTGCCTCTACGAACCGATTTCAAAAAGTCTCTTTTCTGGGGACACTGTATTTACGAGTGGAGGATTCGGAAGGATGGACTTTGAAGGTTCAGAACCTGATAAGATGCTGGGATCAGTTGAAAAACTCATAAAACTAGATGTGAAGAACCTATATTCTGGACATGGAGCTCCTACGGACAAAGACGGAAACAACCAGATTATGGCCTCATACACTATGCTAAAAATGATGATGAAAGCATAACGAAAATCCAGAGAAACCTAGTGTCCAAACAATTTAATCATTAATTACCTAAATAAAATCTTGAACTTTTGGATGCCGATAAGAAGCTATCTAATTATTAGGTTATTTAATTAAATTGCCATGACACTAAAAAAAAGCAGAAGTATGAAAATAACTATAGCATCTGTGTAACTTGGAATCGAAGAAAATGAGGAGCTTGGAAACATATTATGCCGACAAACAGACCATTTCCGAAAGGAAATAAAAAATATGTTATGGAAAAATCAAATAAAGTAAGATTATACAGAAAAATCGGCTTATTTGTCCCCATAAAAGTAGAAACAATAGAAGCCTTAAAATCAGGATCGAAGCCAAGAATAAAATCAGAAATGCTGAAAATCAAATTTCCAGAAAAAGTTGAAAAAAAACCTGAGAAAGGATTCGAAAATAAAACTAAAAAAAAGGAAAAAAAAGGAAATAAGTCAGAAAAATATCTTTCTTCACTTACCCCTACATCAAAATTTCTTCCAATGAGCTCTGAAGAAGTAAAAGCCCGCGGATGGAAAGAACTTGACATTATCCTTGTCACTGGAGATGCCTATGTTGACCATTCTAGTTTTGGAACTGCAATTATTGGAAGGGTTCTTGAAGACGCTGGTTTCCGAGTAGGAATCATTGCTCAGCCAAGATGGGATAACTCAGAGGATTTCAAGAAACTTGGAATACCAAGGCTTTTCTTTTCCATAAGCGCTGGAAACACAGATTCCATGGTCAGCAATCTGACCCCAGGTCTAAAACCGCGGAATAAGGATGCTTATTCCCCTGGAGGCAAAACAGGACTCCGCCCAAATCGTGCAGTGATTATTTACTCTAACAGGATAAAAGAAGCCTTTCCTACGATACCGATTATAATGGGGGGCATTGAGGCTTCCCTGCGACGTTTTGTACATTACGATTACCTTTCGAATAAAGTCAGGCAATCAATTCTGGCTGATGCACCTGCAAATTTAGTTGTTTACGGTATGGGCGAGCTGCAGATTGTAGAGCTTGCAAGACGATTACAGGCAGGGGAAGATATCAAGGAAATCAGAAACATTCCAGGCACGGTCTGGAAGATGGAAGTTAAAGCCTGGAAAGAGCTTAAAGAAAGAGGTAATAGGGCGGACAAAAAACAATCTGTAGTATTTGAAGGAAAAGATGGAGAGGCATATGAGGAAGCAGCAGAATTTTACAACGATTATATAGAAATACCCTCCTTTTCCGAAGTTACTCAGGACAAAGTAGCCTTTGCAAAGGCTTTTCGTATGCAATTTTTGGAACAGAATCCTCTTATTGGAAAAGGTGTTCTCCAGCCTCACCCAAAAACCATCATCGTTCAGAATAGGCCTATGAGACCTCTGACAGGCACTGAAATGGACCACGTATATGAGCTGCCATTTACTGGCGAAGCTCATCCATTCTACTCTGAACCAATCCCTGCCCTTGATATGATAAAATTATCCATAACAACGCACAGGGGCTGCTTTGGAGGCTGTGCATTCTGCGCCATTACCCAGCACCAGGGACGCATGATTTCAAGCCGCAGCATCGAGTCCATCCTGCATGAGGCGAAAAAACTTACCGAAAAATCAGACTTCAAAGGAGTTATAACCGGAGTTGGAGGTCCAAGTGCTAATATGTATGGAATGGAGTGCAAAATCTGGATGAAAAAAGGAGCCTGTCTCTACAAATCTTGCCTCTACCCTCACATATGCTCTGCTCTGGATACTAGCCACAAAAAGTTACTAGAACTCATGCGCTGCATACGCGAACTTCCAAGAGTCAAGAAGGTCTTTACAGGCTACGGAGTGCGCTACGACTTGGCTCTTGAGGATGAAGAATATCTTGAAGAACTGTGCGCTCACCATACAAGCGGGCAACTTCGGATCGCACCGGAACATTTCTCAAAGCGGGTCACGAGCTCGATGCGCAAACCAGGTAGAGAAACATACGAAAAATTCGTCGATAAATTTGCTGCCCTTAACAGAAAATACAGCAAAGAACAGTATATAGTAAATTACCTGATGTCAGGACATCCGAGCTGCACCCTTGAAGATATGATCGAAATGGCAGAATATGTGCGAGACTATGGAGGTTATACAGAAAATGTACAGGATTTTACCCCAACGCCCATGACCGTAGCGACCTGCATGTATTATACAGGGTTTGACCCGTTCACAGGCAGAAAAATGTACATTGCAAGAGACAAAAAAGAAAAAGCAATGCAAAGGGCCCTTATGCACTACAGGAGTCATGAAAATTACGAACTTGTGTATGAAGCTTTGGAAAAGGCAGGAAGATTTGATCTTGTGGGAAATGCCCATAACTGTTTGATAAAAAGAAATAAGAAATAAAACACTTACAATAGCTCAAATTCTTAGAAAAGCACTATTCTATTTTGAAATATTCTGCCACACAATATATATCTTCGTGATTCAAGAGTCGGATGTACTGCCACAACCCCTGACATTCATGCACCAAATACCTCAGTTTTCTGCTTACCTGCCCACAGTAAGTATTAAGAGAACGTTCTTTGATCTCAATTACTCCATCCCAGCTAAAGTGTGCAACGATTCCATCCCCTTTAAACACTCCGAAATTTCCAAATAAAACTACGATCCCGTAGCTCCTAAGTTTCGTCTTCACACAGAAAAACACCTCCATAGTCATATTATTAAGCTTAATGCCCTGACAACCTTCAGTATCCAGTTTCCTACCACTCATGCTCTTAATTCCAAAAGTTTCCTCATGAACCATGGCATTCTAGCACGAATTTTTGTATTTTATAGGCTGCGACATCACAACTGATGAAAATAGGTTTTTCCGTGATTTTGATAGTAAGAATACACTTCCCATCCCATTCAAAATCTGCCACAATTCCAGCCCATGAAAGCTTTCCTTTATTTCCAGGGGGTATATAGATGTCTGCATCCTGAAGCTTATTCTTCATGCACGTAAAAGTATCAGGCGAAACGTTACAAAAAGTAATAGGTTTACAACTCACAATTCGCTTCTCCGAACTTACATCTAAAATTTATACCCAACTTAGAATTAAGTAAACAAAAGTAGTTTTTCGAAAATAAAAACATTCTGTTGGCATCCACTTTCATAGATGCACACAAAAATACTATCCATTTTCTCAATATCACAGTAACTTAAAAAAAAATCTAACTTTGTATGAATAATAGTGGGCAAATAGGCAAACAAATTATACATCTGTGTCAGCTGTAGAATGTAGGTTGGTATTAGAGAGAACTACTATTGTGAGATCCGGAAAAATAAAAATTCTTTCTCAGGAAGTATTTCCGAATCTCACAATTCGAAACCATTTCTAAAAACAACCATGAAATTTTGTGAATGAAAAGCTTGAATAAATGAAAGTTTAATTCATCTTACTCTTTTTTGAACATTGACTTAATAGCTATTTTGAGCAAGAATTTTGTTCTAAGTTTGGTTTTCAAACTAGTCTAAATATAGAGAAACAATGATGAATTTTTGGAGCATGAGAAAAACGTACCTGTATTAGTTGTTCTGTGGCTTAAAGTACTGAATTTTCAGTGTCTTCCAACTCAAAGAGAAGAATATCTTCTTCTGAAGGAAGCACAATCTTTGATCGCAGCTTTTGAGAACCTGCAGGGAAACTCCGTCCAGGACTTACAAGATTGAGAGAAGAACACCATTTGAAAAAGTCTGTTATAACTACCTGTCCTAGAATTTTTGCATTTTCAAAGGAGGGGAGATAATCAATTTGCGAGTTATAGGAAGAGGAGAAATCTTCAGGCAGATTTTGTGACAATTCCGAGCATACCTTCAAGCCGAGAATAAAATGCGTTCGATCATAGCCTACAACAGATTTCAGCATTATTGAGCCTGTGTGGATGATTGGTTCCATCCACAAGAACCACTTCCAAGTCGCGAACATCGTTTCTGGTAGTATAGTATTTAACACAGTGTATCAACTTGCATTGTGAGCTATCATATCAAATATTGCAAATAGAGGAACTTGAATGATTTGGGGAAAGAAAAATACGCAAGAGAGCTTTCAAATTTAAAAAAAAAATTCATTTCAGGAAAAATTTTTAGAATTAGAGGAGGATAAACCTTTACATTATAATAGACATAAAAGAACAAACATGACACAGTACTTTGAGATAGAAAAAAGAGATGGAGCAGCTAGAATCGGGAAACTTCTGCTAGTACCAAAACTTCGTACTCCCTGCATTATAAGTACTTCAGAGCTCGGGAACATTGAAAATCCTGGCGCGGTTGTCGATGTAGGTAGCTTTTGGGGTGTCGAATCCGATGTAAAGCTTGAAGAACGCGTAAAACAGATCCGGGAAAAAACAAAAAATGGAACTCTTCTGATCCTGCCGCATCAAGTTTATTCTCCTTCTATCTCAGCCGAATCAAGGGGAAAAATCAGAAAATTAACAATTGACTGTGGGGAAAAAATGGAAGGCCCCATAGGTTCCCTTCTCAGGACAGAAGGAGATATTCTGAAAAGTGACCTTTATATAATGGAAGGTGCAGGAACCCTTGAAAACAATGCTCGAAAGTTTCTTGAAACCCTTTTTAAGCTGAAAGACCGCATTCCACCAGATACGGCATTATATGCTCCAAACCTAGCGCTTCCTGAAAATGTAGCGATGCTGACCTATTTTGGAATCGATATTCTTGACGATACCCGGACAGTGATTGCAGCCTATTTAGACACTTATCTCATAAATACAGGCAGTTTTCATCTTGAAACCCTGACAGAATTTCCCTGCAGATGCAGGGTATGTGCTCACACAAGGCCCGCAGAGCTAAGAAATCTTCCGAAAAATGATAGAGCAAAATTCCTAATAGCCCACAATAGAAATGCCCTTGAGTCAGAGCTTTCCCTTATCCGTGAAAGAATACGGGCAGGAACACTTAGGGAATATGTTGAAGGCCAGTGCAGGGTCAGACCCTGGCTCACAGCTCTGCTACGCCTTGGAGATTTCGAATATTCTTATCTTGAGGAAAAAGTTCCCGCTTTCCGGCAAAACCAGCTCCTTGCAGATACTTCGGAAGCGTTATCTCGAATAGAAGTGACACGATTTGCAAAACGTGTACATGAAAGATATAAGCCTCCAGATCTTGATATTCTCCTTATTCTCCCATGTGCAGCCAAAAAACCCTATTCAATCTCTCAATCCCATCAGAAATTCATTTTGAGCCTTGGAAAATATCGCAAGTTTATTCATGAAGTAATATTAACCTCACCCCTTGGAATAGTGCCCAGAGAACTAGAACTAACATACCCTGCAGCTCATTACGATACTGCAGTTACTGGACATTGGGACGAAGACGAAAAAAGTTGGGTTTCCGGCTGCCTTGAAGCCTATCTTTCAAAATATAGTTATAAGAAAGTGATAGCACATGTAGAAGGAGCATACAAAGAAATTTGTGAAAGAGTGGCAAATAAACTTGAAATTAAAATCATCTACACAGCTAAAGAAAAACTTGCGTCGATAGAAGCTCTTTCAAATCTAAAAAATGTTGTTGAATCCTTTTGCACAGCCGAAGATTTTAGCAAGAAAAGCTTGAATGCAGAAGAGAAAAAGAAGAATATTATGGAAGCAATTGCAACTTATCAGTTCGGAGAAGCTAGCAGACTTCTCTTCTATGAAAAAACAGAAAAGCTTGTTGTAAAAGGCCATTTCCCAAAGTACCAGCTGTTTGTCGGGAAAAAACAATTTGCAACTTTAGTTCCACAGTATGGTATGCTTGCTCTTTCGCTTGACGGAGGGGAACTTATGTCAAAAACCGGGAAATACGTGGTAAACATTGATGATTTTATCCCATGCAATTCCATTCTTGCTCCAGGAATACTGAAAGCGGATCCGCAAATAAGACCTAATGATGAAGTGATTGTTCTTGGAGATCGAGCACTCTGTGTAGGCAGGGCACTCATGAGCGGAAATGAAATGATAAAGTCCAATAGAGGAGTTGCTGTAGATATTCGGCACGTTAAAAAACGTTGAGCCTATTGTCTCAACAATTTAATTATTTATCACAGTAATCTCTGAATCCCTTCACATCTTCATTTCAGAGACAAAAAACGTCGTATACAATTATGAAAAAGTGGAAAAAGATTGGCAAACTTCAGGAATAATAAAACTTTATCTCAAAAAATGAAAAGTGATATTTTATCGTTGTTAGTCCCCTACAAATGGAAAATCGATATCAGGAATAAAAATTAAGATAAACACTCTAAAAAATAAACTTGGAATGAACGAAAGAATCTTAGTACATGAAGAGTAAGACGTAGAGTATATCGTGATAAGGAAAGTAAACGATGTCGGAAAGAGAAATTATTTAAAGCGTGAGGCTCGCCTGAGAAGATTTTGAGGGGATCTGTCAACTTCATCACAGATAATTCTGTGAGGGACAGGAAAAGGCAAGATGGAGTATGCCTGATTATCAGCACCTCGTAGACCCCAGCTTTCATCTGTTAGCAGGAAATAAGAATCTTCAAGCCTTATCCCCTTTGCTTTCAGGACAGAAATGACCTTTGGATCAGACAGATTTTTCCTGATCTCCTCTCCAACTTTTATTTGAGTGCCTAGACCCCCCTTTTTTACAATATAAAGTAGCTCATCTGATAGGATTTTGTCCATGGTACGGATTATTAGCCTGTAACATATCTTTTTTTTCGTAGACAATTCCTCATCTTTTTCGAGATAAAAAATGCTACGTCCGTTTCTGGCAATATCTGATAGAATATCTTCGCGCCGTGAAAAAGATTCAACTTTAAAGGTAGGAATATTCAGATAAAAGATAGGAAACTTTTTAGAAAGGCTGTCAGCAATTATCTGGTTTACTTTTTCTCTGGGTATGTATTCAAAGCTGACACTGGATCCCAAAAACTCCTTTTCAACTTCTCCCCTTTTAGCCTGAAAAAACTTTACAGCCTCAGTGGAGTCATTATAGATAATGATCTCCTTGTCATTCCCAGAAAAGATTTTAGCCAGGATGACTGCTAAATCAAGGGCTTCAAGTTCGCAATTAAGATTGCTTCCAAGGCAATTCTGGACTTTAGTGGTGGATTGGTGGAGCTGCCTGCCGTTTAGAAACACCGTACAGCCAATATATGAGTCATCATTATCATAATAAGAAGAATCACAGTACACTTCAAGCATGCTTAATTCCACCTGATTAATAGAAGGGCTTATCATACTTCAAACTCATAAACATAAACCAAGCATATGAACAATAATATAATAAGGCTAAAGATCAATGATTATTTCTACTAATAAAATATCATCTAGAAATATGTTGCGTATTAGTAAAATAAAAAAAGTTCTTAGTTTTTGATCGCCTTATATCGTTTGGTTTATTTTATTTCCAAAATGTACTTGGTGCCATGTTCTACTCTTTTGTTTTTACCTCATTAGGCTATTTAGATCAGATCTATATCAGTGCATAAAAACGCGAACTTTCGTCACACTAGAGACTTAAGAGAATTTAGATAAAACACCTTTGCATTTTATTATTGGATAGCTTAAATTCTGAACAATAATTTTTATTCATGAAGACTTTTACTTGTTTCACTTTTGGAGAAAAAATACATAAGTATTAAGTCAGTTGGTGACAAATTTGCTGAAATTGATCCCTTTATTTATTAGAAACCTTTTCGCATCATTTTTAAGCCAGATATTTAAACCGAACAGTTTTTTGAGGCAGACCTGGAGCTGAAGTAATCATTATTTTTGAAATTATTTCTTTAAAGCAATGGCTTAGTCTTTCAGATTTTGAACTTGAAAAATAATGTATTGATTGATTTTTGTAGGTAATTTATTGGTTTTCCTGAGTACATACAAGCAGTACCACAGTCTGATCATTCGGCAAAAGAATTATTGATAACTGTAAAGAAGAATAAATATAGGAACAGTTTTCAAATTCAACTTTATTGCCTTGGTTTGAAAATAAAACAGAGAATAATTCAGAACGCTACTTTTATCCATCCAGATCCTGGGCCTTAACAGCGGATAAACCTGAGAAAATTAAGAAAAAACGCAAAGGCCTGTATTGAATGCGGTGTCTGCGAAAAGAACGGCCCGTTCCATGTGGACATCCACGGCAAGATACGGGAGGCAATATATTATTTTGATAAGTTATGATAACTCCGAATCTGGAGGATAATTTCAATGAGTAAAAAAGTATTTGTGCATTCAGCCACGCCCTGCGAAAGCGCAAAAAAAATTCATGTAGCTTATTTTTCACATTTCCGGCAACACGCGCGTAATTGCTAATCAAATACACGAAAGCATCGCGGCGATATCTTTGAAATTGTGACCGTAGATCCGTATCCCAGCGATTACAATAAAGTTGTGAAACAAGCAAAGCAGGAACAAGAATCAGGTTATAAACCTACGCTGAAAACAAAAATTGAAACATCTCGAGTCGTATGATGTGGTTTTCATTGGCTATCCTAATCGGTGTGGTACGATACCTAGGCTGGTTGCAACCTTTTTGTCGGAACACCATTTTTCCGGAAAAACCATTGTACCGTTTTGTATATACGAGGGAAGCCGTCTAGGGCGAAACGCTACGGATATCACCAAGCTTTCCCCGCAGTCAACTATGCTGGATGGTCTTGCAGTCCGGGGCAGAAAAGTAAAAAATGCGCAGAATGAGGTATCCGAGTGGCTGCATTAACTTGGGCTGCATGAACTCGAAATGACAGAATAAAAAGTTTGTTTTGACATCAAAACACGACTAAGGATATGGAGGAGCATAAGATGAGCAAAAAAGTATTAGTGTTATCTGCAAGTCCAAGGAGAGGCGGAAATTCAGACCTCTTATGCGACCAGTTTATGCTTGGGGCAAAAGAATCAGGAAATCAGGTTGAGAAAATATTCTTAAGAGATAAAAGAGATTAATTATTGCCTGGCATGTGATGACTGTCAAGGTAATGGAGGCAACTGTGTTCAGAAGGATGACATGGCTGAAATCCTGGATAAAATAATAGCTTCCGACGTTATTGTTATGGCAACACCTGTTTATTTTTACACCATGAACGGACAGATGAAAACCTTGATTGACAGAACCTATTCTAGGTATCTCACAATAAGCAATAAGGAGATGTATTTCATTGCGACTGCCGCTGACAGCAGAAAGCAGGCAATGGAAAGGACTATGGAAGGATTCAGAGGAATTACCTCCTGCCTGAGCGGAGCAAAAGAAAAGGGTATTATTGATGGAACTGGTGCCTGGAATATGGGAGACATCAAAGGAAGCAAAGCAATGAAGCAGGCATATGAAATGGGAAAAAATATTTGCTTGGAGTGGAAATACAATGAACAGAGTAGAATCATGCGAACAGAAATTTAAGGAATTATTGTACCCTCTTCAAATTACATGGTAAAAAATAAATTTATATGGTCTTTCAAAAATAGCATATGATACAATCACAGATAGAATTTGGAACCCTAAAATAATAATTGATTTTATCCACATAAATTAGTAAGCAAAGAATATTCAACCCTTACAAAATAATTATTCTATAGGATTGAAATAATGGGAGAAAAATTGGAACCTTATTAAGTTGATAGAGAATTTTTTAACGTGGAAGTTATCTCAAAAATGTATGAGAAAAAGCTTGAATTTGTAATTGTAGCTAAATCCAACCGAAAAATTGAGAAATTTTTGAAAAGCACCTGGATGAGAATGGATTAAGATTTATAGATGAATTTTTTATTTGTTAATTTTTAAGGAAAAGTTGTAAATGAATATAAATAGTTATCAGCGACTACATAAAATATGAAATGTGATCTTTTAGAGGCTAACTAATTTTTTATCTCTAGATTACAAGAATCTTACACTTTTAAGGGGATTGAAAATATATAGAAAAAAATCTTTTTTTGAGAAAGTATCCAACTAGTTGAAAAAAAACAAATTAAGTTATAGAGAGTAGGAGCCGATAAGTAGCATTTATTGAGCTATTCTCTTAGTCTTTATTGCTCGATTATTCATAGAGATGATGAGATACTAATTCAAGGAGATTAGATATAGATCCACTAACTTCATCAACAAAAACTAAATTAACTTATACCTACAATAAACTTCATGAAAAATGATATCAAAATGTATATTTTTGCTAATTTAGACGATATTAATAGCTCAATTGATAACTATTCAACCTACTAAAAATAAGTTAATAAAATATATATTTTGATGCAACAGATACTTCTGATCACTAACTGATGGATAAATAAAAATAATGATCATATCCCAAAGTTAAATAAAATTAGTCCATCAAAATTCTCTCATTGAAGTTTAGAAAAGATAACTATAGATATTGCTTTGTTCATGTCGAATAGTTCTTATAATTGTGACAAAAATCTAGACTGTTTTAAATTATATATAAAATGGTATTATACTCATAAATATTATCAAATAAATTTGAGCTGAAAATAAGCTTGATTTCATCAAAAATTAGTAGATACTGTATAAATTAAGTTAGAAGTAAAAAAGGGATTGCTGTTAATAGAGGACATTTATTTTCTCTACCCCTTTCCAGCAAAAAAACCCATAATAAGAAGTATAAACCCCAGCCCCAGGAGAAAAAGAGGCAGATCAAAACCTTCAACTTGAGTTTCTAAGCCCTGTGATTCAGAAGGTTTATTGTCCGAAGAATTGTGTAGAGACCCATCAAGTGTTTGTGGAATAGGAAGCTTAGGATCTAGGTATTGATATTGATACACAGGTGAGAACTTGACCAAGACCCCGTCTGCACCTGCGTATACGGTGCTTACCGTTAGATTAAGAATTTCTAGAGAGTCACTTGAATATATAAATTGAGATCCTTCAGTGACAATGTCATTCTTAAGCAGAGTCCCTTTTCTACGAAGCTCAAGCCATACCCTTTTCCCTTCAGTATCTGTTCCTTTCACATAAAGCTGATAATCCTGCAAAAAAATATGATAGCTTCCAGATTTCACATAAATTTTATCTCCATTGATCAGAACATTAGAGAGCTTCTTCCCAGAACCGGTAGCTAAGGCAGGTGACATAGAGTAAAAGATAACTGAAAAGAATATAGATATAATAAGGAAAAAGGAAAATAAAGGGAGAATATTTATTATCTCATCTTCTTTCCTTTCGGGTTTACTTGGGGCGAGCATAAATGCATCTGCCTGCAATAATTTCTTCCCTGGTATCGTCTGCTTTTCTTATTACAAGAGCTCCGTCAGGAGTTACTCCCACAGCTTTACCTTCTATAATTCGTGAAGGCGTTATGACCTTAACATCTCTGCCAATGGTATCTGAAAGAGCAAGCCAGTCATTAAGGATATGTGAAAACGGCCGGGTCTTGAAATTTATGTACTGCTGCTCAAGCTCGAAGAGAAAGTTCTGAAGGAACGAAACTCTTTTTATATGTCTTCCAAGCTCAACTTTCAGAGTTGTCGAACCCGAACGTAAAGACTCTGGAATATCTGTTAAGTCCATATTCACATTAATCCCTATTCCCAACACTACATAGTCCACTCTATCCATCTCAGCATTTGCCTCGGTAAGGATTCCACATACTTTCTTCCCATTGATGCATACATCATTTGGCCATTTGATGCGTGCGTCAAGGCCTAAATCACGAATAGCATTTGCGACAGCAAGCCCGGCAACTAGAGTAAGTCTTGAAGCATGCCTGATAGGAATTCCTGGTTTGAGGATCACAGACATCCATATACCGCCGTGTGGGGAGATCCATTCCCTGCCCATGCGGCCTCTGCCTCCCTTCTGTATTTCAGAGATTACAAGCGTGCCTTCCTCTTCCGAAGCCGCTATTTCCTTTGCAATACTATTTGTAGAATTCACCTCCTCGAAATAATGAATCTTCTGCCCTAGAAGAGTTGCTTTGAGCCCCATCTGGATTTCTTCCGGGTACAGGAATTGAGGTACGGATTTAAGGACATAACCTCTTTTTGGGAATGATCCTATCTCATAACCATCAGTCTTGAGGGCCTTGATATATTTCCAGACCATTGTCCTGGAAATCCCTAGCTTGAGCCCCAGTTCTTCTCCAGAAACAGGGCTTTTCTGTGCATCTTTAAGTTCCTTGATAATTTGAGATCTTTTATCTCCCATCAATGCACCCCATATAAATCTCTATAAGTTCCACAGTATTTATTTCTTTAGTTTATTTTCCCATATCAAGATCATAAAAAATATGGTGCTAAGCAAAAAACCTGGTTCATGTTTTTTGGAAGGGAAACTTGTTAACGCTGCATTTTCTGGGCCATGCTGACATAGGCATACACTGCAGCTGTAATAGCTGCAACCTTTTTGTCTTTTGCTTCAATTGCCGAAGCTAGAGTATCACCCTTTTCAGCTTCTGATTTGACAATCTCTTCAACAGATTCCAAAATTTTATTATCTTCAATAAAAGCAGTTGTAATATCACCACTGCGAAAATCTGGGTTGCGCATGACAGCTTTATGGAATGGGATATTAGTCTTTACTCCCACAACTACATACTCATACAGAGCTCTTTCCATCCTGGCAATCGCTAAATCTCTTGTCCTTTCCCAGACACATAGCTTAGAGATCATTGAATCGTAATAAGGAGAAATTGTATAACCGGTATGTACTCCACTATCAACTCTGACGCCCGGGCCACCTGCAGATCGGTATCCTCGAATCTTTCCAGGGGAAGGAGCGAAGTCATTTAATGGATCTTCAGCGTTGATCCTGCATTCAATAGCATGCCCATTAATACAAATATCTTCCTGCAAAAAATCAATCTTCTCTCCCCACGCAATCCTGAGCTGTTCCTTTACAATATCAATACCAGTAACCATTTCAGTAATCCCATGTTCAACCTGCAAACGTGTATTGACCTCAAGAAAATAGAAATCACCCCTTGAATAAAGAAACTCTACAGTCCCTGCATTTACATAGCCAATTGCCTTCGCTACTTTTACTGCGGCTTCACCCATTTGTACCCTGAGTTCAGGGGTCATGATAGGAGAAGGAGCTTCTTCGATAAGCTTCTGATGTCGTCTCTGAATAGAACATTCCCTATCAGAGAGGTAAATTGTATTCCCATATGAGTCGGCCAGTATCTGAATCTCTATATGCCTGGGTTCCTCTAAATATTTTTCAATAAAAACCGAAGAGTCGCCAAAAGCCGAACCAGCCATCTGCCTTGTAGAACCGAAAGTAGTCACCAATTCTTCCCTGCAATGAGCTACTTTCATTCCGATTCCGCCACCTCCTGCAGATGCTTTAATTATAACCGGGTATCCGATGTTTTCTGCAAATACCTTAGCCTCGTCCACATCATCTACTGCATCTTTCGTCCCAGGTACAACAGGTACACCGGCTTTCATCATAAGATGCCTGGCCCGGATCTTGTTTCCCATCTCAGCAATCACATGGCTCGGAGGGCCTATGAAAATAGGTCCTTCCTCTTCACAACACTTTGCGAATGAAGGATTTTCTGAAAGGAAACCATAGCCTGGATGTATTGCATCAGATCCCGTATTTTTTGAAACTGCAAGAATAGCTGCCATATTCAAGTAGCTTTGGCTGGAAGGAGCCGGACCTATCAAGTAGGCCTCATCTGCATATTTGGCAAAAAGTGCATTTTTGTCGGCTTCAGAGTAGACACCTACAGTAGAAATTCCAAGCTCCCGACAAGCGCGCATAACCCTAATTGCAATCTCACCGCGGTTTGCAACGAGTACTTTTTTGAACATAGTACCTTCCACAGGTTATTTATCGAATTGACAGTATAATATCATCAGGAGATACAGTGTCCCCTTCTGAAACAAAGATTTCTTTAACGATACCTGAGTGAGGAGCATGAATAGAGTTCTCCATCTTCATAGCTTCGATGACAGCGATTGTATCACCTTCCGTAACAACGTCCTCAACTTTTACCTTAATAGAAAGAACCATACCCTGCATTGAGCTTCTCACAGCGCCTTCAACGGATTGAGCAATCGATTTTTTGGGAGACAATTCGGATATGGAAACTCCACTGTCTAGAGGCTCAACCTTTACTATATAGACATCTTCGTCCACCTCAACCTTGAAATGGTTTGGGATTGTATACTCATGCTGAACTGCAGTCGCATGGGTAACCATAGTGAGAGATTCTTCTTCGACTTCTCCTTTTAGGAACTTGGGAGCGATAGCTGGATAGAGAATGTAGGTAAGAATATCTTCCTCGGATTTTACGATACCCATGTTCTCAGCTTCTTTTTTTTTCGTATTATATTCAGGCTTCAGGAGGTCTGCAGGACGACAGTTAATGGGTTCTTCGTCTCCGATAATCTGACCTATGATCTCAGGCCTTAATGGAGAAGGGGATCTTCCATAAAGCCCGCGGACATAATCCTTCACTTCTTTTGGGATAACTTTGTAGCGTTCACCCATGAGCACATTAAGCACTGCCTGTGTACCCACTATTTGGCTCGTGGGAGTAACAAGAGGTGGATATCCGAGTTCCTCTCTAACTCTGGGCATTTCAGCTAGAACAGCCTCGTATTTATCAAGAGCATTCTGCTCCTTTAATTGAGATACCAGATTTGAGAGCATTCCTCCAGGTATCTGATAGATAAGGACATTGGTATCAATCTGTTCGGAGATAGGATCAAGAATTCCCCTATATTTTTCTTTTAAATTTTTGAAATATGCAACAACTTCCTTGAAAAGCTCCAGATCCAGACCAGTATCATAAGGTGTACCTTTAAGGGCCGCTATAACAGTCTCAGTGGCAGGCTGAGAAGTCCCCCAGGCAAGAGGGGAAAGTGCTGTATCCAGAATATCCACTCCTGCGCCGCAGGCTGCCATATAGCTCATCGGAGCCATTCCAGAGGTGCAGTGGCAGTGCAGAGAAATAGGGATGGAGATTTTTTTTTTCATTGCAATGATTATGTTAGTGGCTTCATTGGGGGAAAGCAAACCTGCCATATCTTTGATACAAAGGGAATTGCACTCAAGTTCTTCAAGTTGTGTCGCAAGTTCTACATACTTTTCAACCGTATGCACTGGACTTAGGGTATAGCAAACCGTACCCTGTACATAAGCACCAAGTTTTTTTGCCACTTTGATAGAAAATTCCATATTTCGGATATCGTTGACAGCATCAAAAATCCGAAAAACATCGATTCCATTTTCATAAGATTTCGTAACGAATTTCTCGACTACATCATCCGAATAGTGCCTATATCCAACAAGATTCTGGCCCCTTAAAAGCATCTGAGCATAGGTATTTTTCATCCTCTTCTTTATGTCTCTTAGGCGTTGCCAGGGATCTTCATTCAGATAACGGATACAACTATCAAAGGTAGCGCCTCCCCACATTTCAAGTGAGAAATAACCAATTTTGTCTAATTGTTCAACCACTTCGAGCATGTCCCTTGTTCGCATTCTAGTTGCCAGAAGAGACTGGTGCGCATCCCGAAGGACTGTTTCAGTAATTTTCACACTCATGGATGAACCTCTTAAAATAGAATCAAAATAAATAGTATACTTAATGGATGGATGGGGGTTAATCAAAAGTTTCTGAGCTCGATAGGGTTGAGATTTGGATTCTATTTGAGTAAAACGCATACGTTTTCTGATCACGATTCTTGGTACCATTTCGTGCGATTTTACCGAAACAAGTATTTTTTTGGTCAGATAAAAAAGGCATCAGAATCGAAAGCATGAGATAATCACTTTAAAGATCAAACGGCAATATTCTATGGATATTGCCCTTTGATTTTTAAATATACAATTGTTAACAAGTATATACTTTTCGCCTGTTAACATTAAATAAGTATATAGTAGGAAAAATAACAGAATTATTAGGCCCCCAAAAAAATCCATTCTTTAAGGGGTAACAAACCTTATTTGTAGATTAGAGATGGTTATAGTTCTCTCACAATAGAAGTACAGAGAATTTTGATAAACATCTGATTTTCAAGAATCAGTTATATACCAGTTATAAATACACGACAACATCTACTGGTTTATCAAAATACTTTACATATAATACGAATTTTGTTACCATTTAAAAAATCACAATTTTATTCTGAAATAATTCCGCCTCAAAACTAATTTAACATGATAGTAAGTAATGAACTAGTTTCCCCACGTACTCTCATGGCAAATCTACAACAGAAAGGTCAGAAAATTCCTTAATCGATGAACAATGAATGATACTGTGACATAAACTTTGCCTCCCTAGCTCGCAAAAGCTCCTGCCCAATGACTCAATGGACATGTAATACCTCCCTTCTCCATCTATCCCGTAATCCTATTTAATCTCAGCCCATACACTTTAATCCACTTTAATCCATATTGTGATTTTCCTATTCTAATATAAAGGCGCTTTAAATCATCTTAGCCTTCTCATCATCAATTTAGGATGCAACATTCTAAATTGTCCTGAATCACTAAGAACGTTCAGAAAGCAAAAAAGAGATTATCTTTATAAATTTATACTAATAAATCTTCTTTAACTATTCAGGTAGCCTTAATATGTGACTACACAATTTTACCTCGGGAAAAAAATTGGACGTAAAATGAATTTATTTTTATTGCTGATAAAACATGAAGAAATTCTTGCTCTTTGTGCTTCAAATCCTAAAGTTATTGCTTATTATTTCTATCGGCGCTCAAGGAGCTAAGTCAACTATAACCTTAATGGTTACAAATTTCGTATTATTTTCGAATTTTGAATTGATTGTAATTATAGTCAACTAAGGAAATATTCATACATATATACAACGATAACCGTAGTTAACACCTTGGAAAAAGGAGTCAATCGTTGAATTGACTATAACGGATTTCGATAAGCCACTGATTTTCACGAGTACTGTATATACAATTTATAAGCATATGACAAAATTTGTAGTTATCAAAATCTCCGATAGTTTGGAAGATATTTGACAAAAAAAGAGTCATTTTAGAAAAAGTATTAACTTTGTTTGTACAACCCTGTATTAGATATGTTTGTAGAGGCTCAGCATAGTTTTTTTCCAAAGCTTCATATTGGCTTTTATTTAGTCGAATATTTATTTGTTAGGCCTATAATTAAGTATAAATAATATGTACAAAGTATATAAATATATCCATTTGTTACGAATAAGAGAGGATTCGATTGATACTCTATTGATGTAGGTAATCTTTTTTAAAATCCACACTCCTATCTCATAAACTGGATAACTGATTCCAAAATAAAAAAAATGGATCAGAATATATCTTTTAGTTTTTTACTGTTGCTTTTTAAGCCTTTCTAAAAAACCATTCAGACCTGCTTTATGTCTGGCTTCATCCAAAGAAGCTCTTTCAAAAAAAAGAGCAGCTCTTATGTTGCCTTGCTTTCTAGCTATTTTTGCAGCTTCAGCTTTCTCAAATTCAGCTTTGCTTTCTCCTGATAGCATCATTTCCAGATTATCAAGGGTTTTTTCTTTAACAAGTCCAAGAATCTCAGCTACTTCTGTAGCATGCCAGGCCTCATCCATAGCTATCTGGCGGAGGTATACTGCAATATCTGCAGGTCCTTCACTCTCAGCAATTTTGGACATTGCAAGATACCATCCAACCTCAGTGGTTTCCCCTCTAAAAGTGTCGTTTAATATCTGTTCAAGATTCATTAAATCACCATTTCTTCTTTAAAATAATCGCATCAATGACTTTAATTATGTATTGGCCTTCGAAAGTAGGTTCTAGCTGCATTTCAGGAATAATAGAACTGGTCCTACAGCTTTATTTTTATATCTGATCCAACAAACTTAAATCTAATATATTTGGGAAAATTAATAAAAGTTCTGGCTGCAAATCAAAATCGCGGTTTTACACCCCACTACAAGCAGTTGGGTATGTTCAAGCCACAGATTTGAATATATATAAATTATTCAAAATGAAATCTTTTAATTTGCTTATATGCTTTTTCCTTTTCTGGTTCCCCTAATTTTCAACATGGCTTTTAATTACATCGGAGGTGGTACCATTACCCCAGTTTATTTCCTCAGATGAAAAATGAATTTTTTCAATCGAATTGTAATTGATATAATTAAAAGATGAGATCATATGAGGAAATTATTATTTGTGGTATTTTTGAGCCGGAATCACTTATTACTGTTTCAAAAGAATTATTCGAAAATGTTGCAGCATGAAATAAAAAATTAAGAACTTTTTGATAGTTATAATTTACTTTATAAGGTAAAGGTATTATATCAACAATACTATATAATATAAAGGATGCATAAGTAAATTGAATGTATATGTAGAAAAAGTAAAATAATTTTTGTGTTATAATCAGCGACTTTATTACCTTAAATGGTTTTAGATATATCTTTTGATTTGTATAAATTACTACGGGGCCGGAACTACTGACAGAAGTTAAAATACTTATATGAGTAAACAAATAAGTGATTTAGCGCTAGAAGTATACTTGAATTCTCGATTGCTCAAAATGAAAAACTTCAGAAAAATTAAAAGATAACATTTTTGAGATTCTGGGTCCTTCCTTATAGTGTTCAGAAAAGTCTGGCGTAACATAAAATTAAAATATAAAGTGATTAATAAAAATATTCAATTATTGAAACAAAATAATTTTTGAGTATAATTAAAAACCTCTAACGAACAAATAAAATAAATTCCCAAACTGAGAGATTATTTGTAATTTAAATTTGTACAATTGTATTATGTCTGCAATATTTAGATTAATCAATTAAAAATCTTAAGTACGAGATAAGGAAGCTATAGAGCATGATTTTTATGTTTACTATGGAGAATACAGAAGGTTTCGATCAGAAAACTCTTGATAAAATGAACGCTGAAGTCAAAAAAACAATGAACAAACACGACCCAAAATCGAACAATTATACTAAAATCTGTGAGCAGGTTGAAGATCATATCTTCGACAAATATTGTTCAGAAATATTTAGTCCATCTCTTAAATTATAATAATTTACCGGCAGTGTAAACTGTATTCCCGGTAAGTTGCAATTTGATTTATTTTTCACCTAGTTTTTAATTTTTGTTCATGTTTATAAATTGTGGTAAATCATAACCTCAAGACTCTCTTGACAATATTCCTAAAAATTAAGGCACTCTTGCTTTTCGGATTTGATCGAAGACTCCAGAATACCACCATAAGTGTATTTCTACCATGTCCAGTAGCGCCTTCAACTCCACAAATGGTTCCTTTTTCAGGAATCATATGATGTTCCTAACGTTCTTTTCTTTGGAAGTATAGAATTCAAAAAATGTTGTCTCTCATGCCCCTTTAGGAATTAGATTCCCTTAATTTTTCATCCATAATCAAGACAATCTTTACCCCAGGAACAAAACTCAGATAACCCCTATACTTAAATAATTTTAACAATACTGCTGAGATCATAATAGGATCCATAAGAGAGAGTATTTGATAAATTTCAGGCATTTGAGTATTGGGAAGGTTATCGAAATTCTCTGTAAATTATCAAACTTTCAGTACATCAGCAACGTTTTAGATTCCCATTCCTTTCATAGCTATTTTTAGGGTTAACTGGACAATTAATTCATCTCTGTGAAGATTATTTTAAAAGGTATTTGTTCGATCATTGAACACTTTACCTCATTCGCGGATAATATTTTTTTTGAACCCTCTGGTTATTTATTTAACATATGCTTTTGCCTTCTACATTTTTTTCTCAGGAATTCCACAAAATCGGCGTTCTACACTTTTGAAAATGTAGATAAACTCCTAAATTTCGTCATTATGATTATAAATGGCATATATAGTACTCGTGAAAATAAGAGGTTTATCGAAATCCTCTTGTTTACATCTGAGAATGTCTGATTAATTAAAAGTCAGATTATTTTTTAAGCAATAATTATATTGAGAAAAAATATATGGTATTTTTGTATACATATATGGAAAGTGGATAGAGTTTACAACCCGGATTTGGATAGAAAAGATCAGTTAACTTCGATTTTTTTTATTAATTCGTCCATCAAAATTCTAGAATATATAGCATGATATTATACTATTAAATAAGTATAACCCGGGTCCAAAAATCGCCTAACCTGTAAAGAGAACTGTAACAACTATTGGTTCAACAAATTAAATTCTCCAAGTTTCATGGAATCTTGTAAATAACTGTTGATCTTCTGCCAAAGGGCATCCCAGAAAATATTAGGGAAACATGCAATATATACATCTAAGCCCTCAAACGAGGCTTATTATTCGATTATCAGCGTATCAATAATTTTCTCTGCAGCCTTTCCATCTCCAAAGGGATTGTTCCAGCTCTTTTTTCCATTCGTCATTTTGACAGCTGATTGCATGATGCGATCCGATTCAACCCCTGCCAGTATGTTCGAGCCTACTTCAAGTGTTTCAGGTCTTTCCGTATTATCTCTAAGTGTTATGCAGGGTGTTCCAAGAATGCAGGTTTCTTCCTGAACACCGCCAGAATCAGTAAATACAAGTCTTGCATTAGCTTCAAGCTGAAGGAACTCCAGAAAACTCACTGGCCTTATAGACGTGATATCTTCCAATGAAAAACCAAACTCTTGAATCCTTTTCTCAGTACGCGGATGTACAGGAAATACCACAGGCATAGAGTATTCTTTTTGAATCATGGAAATACCTTTCAATAGTTTACTCATCTGTTCCCTATTATCGACGTTTTCAGCCCTATGGAATGTGAGAAGGAAGTATTCTTTTGATTTCAATTTCAAATCATTCAAAACATTTCCTTTATTATTAGAAATCTCTAAATTTTGAAAAACAGCGTCAACAATTGTATTACCAGTTACAAATATTTTGCTTTCTTCAATTCCTTCTTTCAGCAAATTTTGCTTTGAGAGCTCGGTGGGAGCAAAGAGAATATTCGAAACATGGTCCGCAACAACTCGATTTATTTCTTCTGGCATGCTTCTGTCATAACTTCTTAGGCCGGCTTCCACATGTCCAACTTTTATGTTCACTTTGGAAGCAGCAAGAGAACCAGCAAGTACAGTATTTGTATCGCCCTGAACTAACACCACATCTGGCTTTTCATCAAGAATGACTTTTTCTATACCTACCATAATTTTACCTGTCTGCTCTGCATGACTTCCAGAGCCTATCTCAAGATTATAAGCTGGTTTCGGCAATTCAAGATCATCGAAAAAAGCCTTATCCATCTCAAAGGAATAATGTTGGCCAGTATGCAAAACAAAATAATCAAGGTTCCTTTTTTCACATTCTCTTATCAGAGGAGACATTTTAATAATTTCGGGTCTTGTGCCTAAGATTATAAATATATTCATTTTGAGATCCCCATTTTAAGAATAAAACTATCTTAAAGTTGATTTTATCAAATTTGTAAATTTTATAGCTGAAGTATAATATCTCCGATAATTAAATTTAATGCTACCTCATTAAATAGTTAAAATTCTGATAAATATGTACTTTAACAACTCTGCTGATGCCCATTTACTTTGGATAATTCCTCTTTCCCTTGCAGGCGTGTTCATCTCTAAAACTTCATTTTCTCTTTTTTTGCTTAATCCTCTTGACTCTGAAAGAGTTAAAAATAAATGCAATAAAACCTCATCTAATTATGTATCCTTTTATTCTCCTTGAAAAGCCTACTATTTTTTCCCTTTAGATCCTTTATGATTCAGTCAAAAAAAACAATATCAATATCCATTTTCAGAAGAATTCAATTAGCAAATTTCGATTGACTTGTATTATATAATTGTCGGCTATTGATTATGTTTTTTTTAATTTTTCATCAATTAGTAATCAAAAGTACCTATTGAATCAAAATAAATATCAATCAACTGATTTTTGGTAGGCTAAGATAGTTGCGAGATTCGGGAAGATTTTGATAAATCCCTACTTAATACTCTCTATTATTATTCTGTCAAAAAGTTTTATTCAGTTTCCCGTAAATTTATTGATATTTCAACTTTGATTATATACATATTTTTAATAGTTCTAAGCAAATATTATTTCTCAACGTTGTTTGGATCTTTTTTGCCTCGACATTGGAGCAGGTATTTGAGCTGGCGTAGGAGTTGATTGACGAGTACCAATAAATTGTCCAAAAGCAGCTCCACTGGGTTATGAATATTTAGTTGTAATTCTATATCTATTAAATGATTGTTATCAAAAAATAACGACAAATCCAAGTGGTTAGAATTTGATTGCTGATGGGCTTAAGTGTGAGTATAGTTCAACGATATTTGATAGTTCATTAGGCTATCAGGATATAAAAATTGTTAAAGGTGGGGATATTGAGACAAAAATAGTATACCTAGTAAAAGGATATTCAACCATGCTCATGTATAATATAATGGAATATGTGGTATGGGTCCGAGCTTTAAACAAGTTAACCATTATGGGACTCAAAGTTTATCATTAATTGGAGAGTGAGTTACCGTTAACGATGCACACATCAACAGTATCGTATTTACTTCATGAATTTTAGTTATCTGTTTTGCAAAACAGTATTGAATCCCTTACTTTATAAAGTTATTTATTTCAGCTCTTTTTGAACTCTGACCTTTTTTCTATACAACCCACAAACTGCATTTGCTCAATATTCCACAGCATCTTTTAGTTCTTCTATTCATTTGTTTCCTGATAATACTCAACGTATCATTTACGGATAAGATCAATGGGAGATGTAATAAGTAATCAATTATTAACTTGTAAAATACAGAACATGAATATTTTCCAGCAGTATTTTGGTTTTTGGCAGCTTTTGTATCTTTGCCCCCGATTCCAAACTTGATTGAACCCGAGTTGAATATTTATGGGTGCAGTATCATTTCAAGACTGACCAGGGTATGAAGAACTTGACCCGTGAGGAAGCGGAGAGATTAAGTGGAACTGATCCTGATCACGCTACTAAAGACCTATATGAGGCTATCAAAAGAGGCGATTATCCATCCTGGACTCTAGAAATGCAAATAATGACCCCGAAACAGGCTGAAAATTATCGTTTTGATATTCGGGATATTACCAAGGTATGCCCACATGGAGATTTTCCGCCTATCAAGATAGGTAAGCTTGTATTGAACCGAAATCCAACAAATTACTTTGCTGAAGTGGAGCAAGCAGCTTTCAATCCTTCAAACCTTGTGCCAGGCATTGGCATTTCTTCAGACAAGATGCTGCAGTCAAGGCTTTTTTCTTATCACGAAACTCATATTCACCATCTTGGTCCCAATTATCACCTGATCCCTGTGAATGCGCCAAAGCACTCGCCTGAAAATAATTACCAGCGTGACGGATTCATGCGTGTTGATGCCAATGATGGCCGCGGACCCAATTACTGGCCAAATAGTTTTGGTGGTCCTGTTCCAGATCCTGCTTTTCTGGAACCCTCATTCGAAGTATCGGGACTCTCAGCTCGTACGCCTTATATATACCCTAACGATGACTTTGTACAACCAGGCAATCTGTACCGTGACGTCATGATGGACCAGGACCGTGAGAACCTAATAGGAGATATTGTTTCCCATCTCTCATCTACCCAGAAACTGGTACAGCTCCGGCAGACAGCCCTATTCTTCAAAGCTGATCCAGACTATGGAAGCCGTGTAGCTAAGGGTCTCAGTCTCGATATAAAGGAAGTTGAGCGCCTTGCTAACATGACCGCGGAAGAGCGTGCCAGAGCAACTGAAAAATGAAATAATTTTGGATAATGGCTCCATTTAGCTGTAAAATTCAAATAAATATTTTTTATGGTGAAAACAATTTATTTATTATCTTTAGGACTTATGCGGTTGAGGTACAAAATCAAGCTCAATAGAAACTGATGTATATTTATAGTTTAGATAGCTAAAGGTCCAATGCTATTAATTTTCCAGTTCAACCGCACAAGTCCTGTTAAATGCAAATATTTACTTTCAAAACTGTGAGCCACCACCTGCAAATTCTCAAATTCAAAATTTGTCTTTTTTTGATTCAATATCAAGCTGGAGTCTAATTCAATCTGATAGCAACATTTTGACTTTATGAGATCCAGTTATCGCAATAACATCTATGCATTTTTCTTTGGATCAAGGTAAAAATGTCCTATAATTTTGGCTGAAAAATTAGAAAATACATAGGTTTTGATACAAAAAAACGATTATGTGTTGAAAAGACACGGGTTAAGATAGTAGTGAAACGGTTTATGTAAATTAATAGGGTAAAAAGTGGAGAAGAAAATTTAGCGAATTATTGAATTTGTATGCATCAAACTCTCTATAAGTTTATCCATCATTATATGGTTGATATTTTCAGGATAAGTTTTCAGTGTAATAAACGCTTGCAATTTATGCATTAAAGCATATGCTCTTGCTGCACAAAGACGGAACAAAAAAATTTGCGATGAAATTTAAAAGTATTCTTGGAATAACACCACCAGATAATAGAAGACGACTTTCGATAGTGTTACACTTATTTCATCACTGGATTTTGGAACTGAGTCAATAAATAAAAATATATATATACAAAGTTAGTTTTGAATCTGTACATATATCTACATATTGTTTAATCTAATTAGGAGTCCTGAGAACAGATCAATGAATAAGTGCCTTAGAATGCCTCAATGTGAATTTTTTAGAATAAACTTTTTGTAGATCTAAGATAAGATAGAGCTTCTGCAGTCGAATGGCCAAATTGGTTAATAGGGTTAATTTTATTAGCTTTTCGGATTACTATAGACCTATAGAAAAGCATCCGAGTTGATAACAAAGTGCGACCTGTCTCACAAAGAGTGAACGTAAAAAAAATCCATGAAAGTAATCCCAAATTTGAAAAATATACCTCTGAGCTTCTGATCCTTAAGCCTGAAGGATACCCCTTAAGCGGCATGATGGAAGAATATCCTGTAATTGAAAATAGGGATGTTTTTGAGTTTTATGCTCGAGAACAGTGGAATGGGCACATTGCTCGCAAGGGAGATTATCTTTTTGACCGACGAATGTTTCCAGATTTTGCTTACCGAATTATAGAAGTGGAACCTGCAGAATCAATAATAGGAAATTCAACATCGATTATTGTAACTGAAGAAAAAAATGGTTCCCCCTCCACGTTAGAGATAAAGGATAGCATTAAATTTGAAGACGTAATTGGACAGGAACTTGCAAAGCAGAAGTGTAGGCTGATAGAACGATTCCTGGAAGATCCCGAGCGTTTTGGAAAATGGGCTCCAAGAAACATCCTTTTTTTTGGGCCCTCAGGAACCGGAAAAACTATGCTTGCAAAAGCCCTTGCAAATAAGACCGATGTGCTCATCATCCCTGTCAAAGCTACCCAGCTTATTGGAGAATATGTAGGAGAAGGAGCCCGCCATATTCATCAGCTTTATGACCGGGCAGAAGAGATGGCTCCCTGTATAATATTCATAGATGAACTTGATGCTATAGCTCTGGACAGAAAATTCCAGGAATTAAGAGGAGATGTAAGTGAAATCGTAAACGCGCTTTTGACAGAGATGGATGGCATTATGGAACGTGAAGGGGTATGTACAATTTGCTCCACAAACAGAATTTACTCACTTGACTCTGCTGTAAGAAGCAGGTTCGAAGAAGAGATCGAATTTGTTCTCCCAGGAGAAGAGGAAGCTCTTCGAATATTCGAATCAAATATGAAGACATTCCCCTTGCAAGTAGAAAATTGTAATTTCCAGGCCCTTGCAAAAAAAACGAAAGGACTTTCAGGAAGGGATATTGTAGAAAAGGTCTTGAAATCAGCTTTACACCAGGCAATTATTGAAGACAGAGAGATAGTGACGTGTAAGGATTTCGAAAATGTCCTTGCAAAACTTGGAAAAAAGGAATTCCCGAAGGATCCCTCTGAACTCTATGTTTAAACTGCAAAAATATAACAGTGTATAGAGTTTTCCTACAAAATTACAACTTTCAAGAAGTTATAAGAAAGGAAATTACACATCTGAAGAACCAAATTACAGAAAGTACACTAAAGAAGACTTCGATGACCCCAATCTTTCGACATGTGCTTATAGATGGTATATAATCAACTTATAAAAATCATAGGTTTATGAAATCCTCTCAAATTTAATCTTGACTTCACAACAAAATCTGCGACATTAACAACGATATATTATGCCACTTTTTAAGGTATAACATTTTTAAGGTACTATTATTTTTGATAGTATCCAGGAGTTATTAATTATTTCAGTCGAATACCCAGTTACTTGCTGCGGGGATGGAACTTCTTGACAATCATTATTAACCAACTGATTTGTATTTTAAGCTACCTTTGCATTACAAAATGGGATTCCGTTGCAAAAAATCCTTTCTAA
>PLUB01000104.1 GCA_003164755.1 Methanosarcina sp.
CACTCTTATCCTCGGAAACTGCCTGAATATGTGTGACCATGGCATTTTTTACAAGAATTGAAACCATGGTATCTACTTCCCTTTCTTTTCGAATCTTGATCCCTTTCCTACGAAGTCCTACCATAAAAATTGTTCTGGGTACAGGGATTTGACATTATGTTACTAAGGATGCAGGCAAACATAAGAGGAAGAATTAAATTTTAATCTCTAGTAATCTCAAACAGATTCGAATAGCAGTCAGAGGAGCTCTTACAGCTCCAGCAAAAACTGCACTCATGCCCACGATGGCATAACTTCCGTCCCACCATGGACCTGATATAAAGAGTGTGCTTACACACATCAATATCGCATCTGCAGAACTTTGAGATCTCTCTCTGTCATAATCGATCTTTTTTGTCCCGCACTTCGGTTATCATAACTGGAGCCCAGTCACTTCAGTAAATGAACATGCGAATTTTCGTTATGCTGGAAACTTAATTATGAAACATCAACAACTTAATGAAGGAAAACCTTGAAATTCTCAAAATTTAATGCCGACCTGCCGAAAGTAGGTTCAAATATTACCTTTAAGCATTGTCATGAAAATTAACTTACAGAAAGATCAAAACTAAATATCTAAATTAGTCGGACAACTTTAATCGATAAAATTAGGGATATGGTATGCTTGAAAATATTGACCTGTCACTGGCAATAAAACACAGTGAATATGAAGAAAGTATGAAGATACTTGAGATTGAACTAGGTGAGCTCCAACGTAAGACCCGAAAACTGAAGATACCCATAATTTTTGTTTTCGAAGACTGGCATGCATCCGGGATGGGAGAAGATATCAATCGTTTTATATTGCCTCTGGATTCGAGAGGATACGATTTTCACGCCATGACTTTTGCTTGTTGTGGAGATGAACTTAAACCCTTTCTTCTGCACTTTTGGACTCTTATTCCAGTAAGAGGTAAAATTGCGATATTTGATCGAAGTTGGTACAGCCGGGCAATCGTAAAACATTTCATGACGGAAAAATCCAAATACAAACTTGAGAAATGCCTGGGAAAAATAAATTGTTTCGAACGTCAGCTTTCAGATGATGGATACCTTATACTGAAGTTTTTTCTCCATATCAGTAAAAAAGAGCAAGAAGATCGTTTCAAGAAAATTCAAAAAAAAGGCATCCCCCTAATCATCGATGAATACGAACAGAAAAATGAAACGGAACTGGATTTCATCCATGAATATAATAAGTACCTGCCAATTGTAGAAAAAGTGCTTGAGAAAACAGATACGCCATATGCCCCTTGGACTATAGTGGAAGCAAATGACAGGAACTTTGCAACCCTCAAAATTATCACTACTGCAACTCAGGCCATTGAAACTTATATTGAGCACATGACCCTTACTCAGGGACAGCAGATAATTAAATATCTGGATAGAGAAATATCAAAGCCCCCTGAACTTAGTACCTCTGTCTTGGATAAAATCGATATGTCACAAACCATTTCCTCTAAGGAATACAAAAAATCTAAAAAGCTTTACCAACAGAAGCTTGAAACCTTGCAGTACGAGCTTTTCAGGAAAAAGCGCTCCATGATTATAGTATTTGAAGGGTGGGATGCCGCAGGCAAAGGTGGAGACATTCATCGCCTGGTTAAGGAGCTGAACCCCAGGCTCTACAGGGTGGTACCTGTGGGTCCACCAAACGATATTGAAAAAGTTCATCACTACCTATGGCGCTTTTGTGAAAAGATCCATACCGCTGGATACATAACGATTTTCGATAGGAGTTGGTACGGCAGAGTCCTTGTAGAAAGGGTAGAGAGGCTCTGCAGCGAAGAGGAATGGAAACGTGCTTATAGGGAAATAAACGAATTTGAAAATATTATTACAGGAACAGGAGCGATTATTCTCAAATTTTGGCTTCAAATCGATAAGGATACTCAGCTTGAACGTTTCAAAAGTCGGCAAAATGATCCTAAAAAAAGCTGGAAAATAACAGATGAAGACTGGCGAAATCGGAGCAAATGGAAAGAATATCAAATTGCTGTTGATGAGATGCTTCAGAAAACAAGCACCTTTAATGCTCAATGGACTATTGTGGAATCAAATAACAAGCGCTATTCCAGAATAAGAATTCTGAAAACAATTACAGAAACACTTGAGAAAGAACTAAATGTGAAGTCTTTTTAATTTTTTTCTGCTTATTTCCCAATTTTAAAAGAACAAGAAAATTAGATTTAAATTAATTAAACTTTGATCCTTATCTTAGAAATGTTGATTCACTATATAACTAGAATAGATCTAATATGGCACCTGCACAAGCCTAGAAAATCTCTTCACTTACTCTTTTTCCAGGGAATTTTGCCTCTCAAACCTGCACAAGTCCCGGAAATCACTGCAGGGATCGTATTCGCAGCATTTGCCATTCCATAAGTCTTGGGATACACTAAAATTGCAGGCATGCCTTTGGTTATTGAAATATACCCAATTCTGCTGCTGGTGGTAGCCTTTGCTTTTTTTGGTTCATCACGTCATCTTACCGTTGGAACTGATTCCGCAACTGCGGAGATTCTAGCGAGTGGATTGGTAGCAATAGCTATTCCAGAATCATCCAAATATATTGCATATGCCGGTATGATCGCTTTGCTGCAGCGACCTTGCTTCTCCTTGGAAGCCGGTTAGAATTTGATTTTCCCGCTGATTTCCTCTCTCACACGGTTCTAATAGGATTTCTCACAGGCGTCGGCATTCAGATCTCAATATCGAGATTAGTGAAGTACTCAGGCTTCCCTGCGGTTCATATGGAACACTTATGCAGACACTCATCACTAAGTAGGTAGTTAAAGCACCAGGAGCTAATAAAGATGGTGATAATTTTGGAAACTGTGGTTACAATATACAAGAAAACAAAAATGAAACTAGTCTAATAAGCTTTAATTAAAAAGTGTAAATAGTTGATGAATCATTACTTTCTCAAAACTGATCAAACTTCGCTAAAATTTGTTTTCTAAGTATATCTGCTTCCTTGACATTTAACTCAACATTCACATTCTGATTCTCAGATACAACATTCATTTTACGATATTCTCTTCTGCCGAAATCTTCACTGAAACGGCGTTCGAGTATCCACATACAAACCTGGCAGTTCCCTGCTTTTGCTGATTCATTCAGTCGCTCCAAAAGCTTCAGGGCCCCATCTGCATTGCATTTAGTTATATATTTATAGAACTGGTAATATTTCCCGGATTTCTCTGTCTTCCCCTTGTTCATCCAATCATTAAATGTCTTGTATGTTATGCCGGCTGCCGAAGCAGCCAAGCTATAAGTCAATCCGAACGTAATATTATCACCGATTCTCTGTTGTATTTCCTTAGTGAGCTTCGAAGGACGAACCATGTTAACACCGTTTTTTATTTTTTAAAATTAATATTAGCGAATCTTGTATTTAATATTAAGTTAGTTTTGTTCTGCATAAGAAGCGAGGGTTAACGCTTCAAATCAAAAATGAGCCATTCTCAGGCTCAGTGAGCTATTGTTTTGAGTAAGGGTGATGTATTCCTCATTAGACTTTATATAAAAGTTCCCCTAGTAGTTCCAGGATAAGTCATTTTTTTGACCAATTTAATTCCCCATGATCTAATTGATATTGCACGGTAACTACCTATGAGATACTTTTTCATACATTTTTATTACTTTAAAAATATACAAATTAAGTTTAAAGAGATATTTACTTAGATTTTAGGATAATCTTCCTATATTTATCATAATATTTAGTTATGTTTGAAGGTTTTCTGGAACCTTTACTTGGACATCGTATCCGCTGCAGGCAATGACCCCCTGCAGCTACAAGATCAACTTTTTTGACATTTTAGATTAGCCTGATCATCTAAGCTAATAATATGAATTTGGATTCCATAATCATGGAAATTATACTAAAATACTAAATGAGTAAGGGAGATTTTGATTTCCCCCACAATTCTTTTAGAGCAAGATGGATAGAATTTCTAACAAATTATTTAACAACCCTTCAGTTAAATGTCTACAATTTATCTCCATGACCAATTTTTGAATCAATCTGCAAAAACAAAGGTTTTACTTCTGTATTACCATTTTCATCGACTATAGTGCAATCTAATTTATGAATAACACCAAGTTGTTGATCAATCGCAGCTGTTTGCTCTTGTATTGTTTTTTCGCATAACTTAAAATATCTATGCTTTCCTTCTTTATCAAGAAATACCGGAGTGTATAAAAAACACGATTTCACAATTGATGGCTCACAGTCTTTAATGGGTACACTTATGACTTTCCAAGAGTCTATCGCACATTCTTCTAATTTAAATGGAAGATCTTGGGGATAATCCTCTTTTAATTCCGGCGTGAATTTTAACTCAATTTTTGGATCAATTTCTTGCTTCTTATTTTCAATAAAACTCATTTTAGTCACCATTAAATTTTCTGCCAACCGTGACAGCCGCCTTCAATTTGTATTTTTTTTACTTTGCCTTCATTTACAAGTTTATAAAGCATGTTTTTAGCTGTGGACCTGCTGCATCCTACTAAACTCATAATAGTTGCAGTGGACTTGATACTATCAATTGATAGAGCATTCAGGAACATATCTTCTTAAATTTTTGTTGAAATCTTGTTTGACCACCTTTCATGTTATTTAATCTATCAGCCCATCAATTTTCAAGAAACTACGCTACTATATACGATTTATGAGTATTTATATTTTATCATCATTGTATAATGGTAATGGTAATTGATAATATTTTTATGCTTGAATAGTTGGTTATGGAAGAAATTTAAACTTGGAAAATTTTGGAAATAGAACAGAAAAAATGGGCAATATAAGCACATAGGAAGAGAAAAACAATAAATATAAACTAACTAACTAACAAAAAATAAAATATCTATATTTATCTATCTCTTCGTGTATTCCTATAAGGCCATTCAAATTTAGACTAAGAATTGTGTTCGTTTATCAGATTAGATAGATAAATTCTATTTTGTTACCTAATCCGGTAAAAATGTTATTAATAAGCTTATCTGATTAGGTGAGAACAATAAATCTTATCCAGATAAGGTTCACGAAAAAAAGAATTGAAAATTCGAACAAAACAATTTATTTTTCCCACGTGTCACTTATTGTGACTTCTGCAATACATGGAAGATCAGTTAAGAAGAGTTCTCCAGCTTTTTCCATTTCAGTTTTTACAATTGCTGCTACTTCTTCAGTTTCTTCTGTCTTGCACTCAAAAACTAACTCGTCATGGACACAATTAACGAGTTTCACTCCTCTAGGCTCGAGGATTAAGAAAAGGTTACCCATTGCTATTTTCAGTATATCAGCACAAAGACTTTGAACCGGAAGGTTCTTACATTCACGCTCAATGCCACTTTTCTGTGCGTTGTATTTCTCTTCTGATTCTGCCGAAGGTTTATCAAATTTGAAAAGTCTTCCTGCTTCAGTTCTAACTTCGAGTCTATTGAATCCTTTTTGACTTATTGTTTTAAGATAGTTTGTTACATCAGGATATAAGTTTTTGAAGTCTTCGATAAATTTTGCCACCTCATCTTCCGTATAATCAATACCTGTTTCTAGCTTCAATTTCTCTTTTAAAGACCTTTTACCCATACCATAATTCAAACCAAAATTAATTGATTTTGCTATCTACTCTTTGCTGTTTAGTAACCTGATCCACCGGCACTTTAAACATCACTGCAGCGGTATTCCTGTGCAGGTCAAGACCTTCACTATAAAGCATGAATATATTTTTTATCTCTAGCTAGTTGCCCTATAATTCTAAGCTCAATTTAGGAATAATCAGCCACATTAGCGTGTTCCCAGGCTCGGCAGTAAAAATCTTCTTCCAATCTTTAAACCTGCTCGGCTGCTGTTGTAAGTTAGGTCTTCCACAAGTGAACCGCCCAGATACAGCACCATACTGCCAAAAATCAGAATATACCCGCTGTGTTTTAGAATTGATGTAAGAAGGTAAAGGCTTAATGAACAGTTTCAGAAGCGTCTCAGCTTCCTTAAAATCAGATAGATTTTGAAATATAGAATCATTAGCGTACTTTGCTCTTGTTTTTACATCTGTTTTATTAATGTCATAACCTTTGTTCCTTAGAGCTTGTTTCAGCTGTTCAGGACTGCTGAGATTTAAATTATTGGAAACAAACGTGCCATCTAACTGACATTGCTTATCAAAAGTAATAAGTTCTCTTTGAAGAAAAGTTTCAGTCTCATGATACTTATTTTGAATTGCAGTTTTTATTTCTTCGAATTTCTCAAAGAACACATGGAAACCGGAAAGCTCTAACCATACTACTGCAGGAAGACATTTCATCTCAATATCCATTATATTTTCTAAGCCGAGCAAGGCTATTTTTGCTTGCTGTTGTTTCATGATCTCAGGAAGATATTTCAAGTCGTTAAGGGCGTACTTCTCCTGCTCTGCAGTTAATGGTTCACCTTTCTTGAATCCGCATTGTCCAGACTTATCGAGAGTGACACCACAGTACTGAAAAACTAGATTTTTAAGGGATGCTCCTTTTCGTCTGGCAAGTTTCCTCCTTGAGATTGCTATTTCTGCTATAAATGTATCGTAAACATTGTAAAGAGTTATTCCATACTGATATTTCAAGAATTTAGAGTCGAATTTTATGTTATGGCCTACGACTAAACTTTTCTCAAGCCTAGGTTTAAGAGCTTCTAAGTCTCCAGGATCTTTAATTATCATCGACTTGCCATAAGGAGTCAATAATTGCAAAGTCACAAGTTCTGAAGTGAGAGGATTTAAGCCTGTGGTTTCAATGTCAAGGAAAAGAAGAGACGTTAAAAGCTCTTCCTCTTCTAGAATTATAGTGGCTTCTTCTACAGAGACCACACTGGAACACAAGCTTTGTTCTATGTTCGCAATATTCGCAATGTTCACACATACACTAGAAGATCCTTCCGGCAACGCGCTACATGTGAGTACATTATCTATCTTCGCAATCTTCGCAAGGTTAGTTGTGCCTACAGTGTATGTGCGAACATTGCGAACATTGCGAAGATTGGCAAATCAATCTGTGAGTTCTGTGGATTGGATATTGACAACTTTTTCGTCACTTTTTAGGATGTATGTAACTAATTTTGTTTCTTTTACTTTTTTAACATCTACAATTGAACCTATAGACATTGCTTCAATAATTTCATCACATTCTTTTGCTTTAAAATGACCGTTTTTAATAAGTGTACCCCTATTACATGTCCCTCCCATTTTACGAATTACTGAGATTGCTTTCTCGATCTTGTTAGTTTTAATATCAGAGAGTATTCTATCCATTACTTGCGAAAATGAAGGCAGAAAAAAGTCAAGAACTAAAAGGGAAGCGATAGAGATACTATCTTTTGTGATCTCATGAGAAGGCTCTTTTTTGCCAATTTCAAGAAGCATAGATATTTTTAGAATATTGTCTTCCGCTCTTGCAATGGCTGAATCTAATGATTCGTTCTGTCTCTTTTCGCCTTCATCTTCTAGTTCTGCACTTATTTTGTTGAACAGTTTTAAGGCTTCTTTTGTGATTGAAAATTTAAAATCAGCGGCGTCTGAATATCTATTATAAAGAGTTTTAACTGCAGTTAGGACTTTTCCCCAGGCATCTATATTTTCATTATTTTCTAATTCAATATCCATTCCATCTTTAGAATATGTGGGAAATGCGTAAAGGAATCTGTATCCCACCCGCAAGAGAAATCTTCTAGCTCTATTACTGTTGTGAATTTGTCAGGAGTCGTCGCGTAAAGATGCGTAACGTATGGATTCTTTATGATATACTCTTGTGGATCTTTATTCCGACCTGAAGCTTTAATTTTTCTGATTGAAGCTCCGTCATAAATTTTGCAGTCTAGATCAAAAATTTCTTCATTATACTTCTTGTGATATTTTGCAAAAAGTCCACTCACTTCATCACAAACAAAACTCTGAACTGGATTAAGAGCCAGCATTTCGAGATAACCTTCTATAGTTGGCTCGTCATTGTACAATTCTGTAGATGTCTCCGCTTCTCTAATTTGTTCAATTTTGTTTACTGCAGTCGATTTTCTGCTTTTGGTTGATAACCCTAGAAGTAGGACGTATAAATTAGGTCTTATTGTACCTTGCTTTATGACAAGCACCCCTTTTCCTTGAATCAGGTCCGATAGTAGCCAAAGCGCTGTACTGACCTGGTACTCGTAATAGGTATCCGATAGTCCTGACACCCAATCGGTTACTATGTTAATGAAATGATTAGCAGGCAGTATTTCCATTAAATTAGGCATTTTACGACTGTTTTGATCCATTTTAAGATTTTTGAGTTCTGCTAGACTTATTTATTCAGTAGGGAATATTTCGTCTTCACATTCTGTTTTATAGAAACAGAATATGCTTTATAGCAAAATCATAAGGCATGATGCAATATTGAGAAAATTAGTAAAAGAGTATATTTTGGAAATAAAAAATAATATCGAGGATAAAGAAGATAAGCTTAAAAAAAGTTCCAAGGGAATGAATTTATGTAGTAACTAAAAAAATATTCAACGAAAGGAAAGTTCTTGTCAATGCTGTTCTAAGAGTGAATCTGAAGATATTGTGTATGTCTTTTTGTCATTTCAGTTGAATACCCTGATTTTACTGTAGGACATTCAATTGAAATAAATTCAAACTCAAAATCATTAATCTGTATTTTTCAGAAGAACTACATATCAATGATTATAACTATACTGAGAGCCCTATTGAGTTCAAAATTGAAATTTCCTGATCAAATTTCCTTCCCCTTCCCTGTCAAAGTTGAGAGAAACATTATGCTCTAACACAAAATTCCCATTTTCCAGGGACCAAGGATAATTATTTACCCTCATTTCCCCTATTTTTGCCATGATTTTTGATCCTATCACTATCTGCAACATGGATATCCAGAATAGATTTGTTAGATCCGCAACACATGAATTCATGGCTGAAAAGGATGGAAAGCCCACTTCAAGGCTAGGAGATCTTTACGAGGTACTTGCAAAAAATGAAGTCATGTTAATTATAACTGGCTATTCTTATGTTCTTCCTGGAGGAAAGAGTGATATTTTCCAGCAGGGAATATATGAAGACCGTTTTATTGAACCCTACCTGAAAATAACTGAAAAAGTTCACAGGTACAGGAGTAAAATAGTACTCCAGATAGTGCATGCAGGGAGGCAAGCAACTACTTCTGAAGAATACTTGGTTCCGATAGCTCCTTCCAAAATAAAAGATGCATACTCAGCAGTTATGCCGAGGGAAATGACCGAGCAGGGAATTCTGGAAGTAATCGATGCCTTCACAAGAGCAGCTGCTCGGACAAAAAAAGCAGGATTTGACGGTGTACAGCTCCACTGTGCCCATGGTTTTCTTCTAAGTGATTTTAGTTCCCCATATACAAACAGAAGGACTGATCGCTGGGGGGTTCAGTGGAAAACAGAGCAAGAATAGTTACTGAGATTGTCAGGCGCATAAAAGAGCAAGCTGGAGCTGAGTTTCCTATCCTGGTCAAATTGAATGCAACAGATGGTTTTCGGCCTAACTCCCAGAGGGCAGATATGGGAATTGAAATTTCACAAGCTATTGAGACCGCAAAAATTTTGGAGAAAGCTGGAGTTTGCGGAATCGAGGTAAGCGGAGGAATGAGTAAGACAAGTGGTGAAACCATAAGATTAGCTATTAACTCTCCTACCAAAGAAGCATATTTTAGAGAATATTCTAAAGCAATAAAAAAAGCTGTCAATATACCTGTAATCCTTGTAGGTGGCATTAGGTCCCTTTCTGTTATGGAACATCTTCTCGAAAACGGATTTGTTGAGATGGTTTCCATGAGCAGGACATTTATCTGCGAGCCTGATTTTGTTTTGCAACTTAAATCCAGAAAAACTACAAAAGCAAGGTGTGTGTCCTGTAATCTCTGCTTTGATATCGAGGGGATCAAGTGCAACTTCGAGTTTAATTGAAGTCCAGATAACAAAAACTAGCTACTAATCTCCCTTTTCGACTCTAGGAAAACTTTATTTTAGTATTTTTCGATTGTTTTTTCAATAAAATTTTAACGTATATTTTTATAAGAGAGACTCAAAAGAAATAAGCACGTAAAGCTAGTAAAAGGGACTTTGTTTTATACTTTTCTCCAAGGTCCGCTACCTTAAAATCATTATGAGTATTAGAATAATGCCTAAAGAGAACCATGTTGGCAATAAGATATGTCAGCTTAGAGAAGCAAAGGAGATGAGCGTTGAAGAACTGGCTGAAGCCAGTCAAAGCAGCGTGGAATTAGTTAAGCAGTTAGAAAACGGAGCCCTAGTTCCACACTTAACACCTCTTCTGAAGATTGCTCGAGCTCTAGGCGTCCGTTTATGTACTTTTTTGGATGATATGCCCCATAGCGGACCTGTAGTTGTTAGGGCAGGGCTACTTAGAAATGTGGTACGTTTTTCGGGTAAGGCTGAAATCCCAACAAAAAGTTTTCTTGAGTTTTATTCACTTGCCTCAGATAAAGCAGACCGCCACATGGAGCCTTTTATCATCGATATACATCCTTCTCCTAAGGAAAGCCATAAACTCTCTTCCCATGAGGAGAGGAATTCATCTATGTCCTTTCAGGAGAAATCGAGATCTTCTACGGGAAAGATGTTCAAAGGCTAAACTCAGGAGACAGCATTTACTATGACTCAATTGTCCCGCATGATGTACATGCAGCAGGAGAAGAGGATGCAAAAATTATGGCTGTTGTTTATGCTCCTGTGTAAAGTTCAGTCTAGATAGAATAGATTAAAAACTTAAAATATAATATCTTGAATTTATAGAGTTGAAAAATATCAAAATACAAGTATTTCAAAGCACAGGGAATCCAAAATGTTCAGTACAACTGTTAGTCCACGATTTGGGGACATGGACGGGCTTGGGCATATAAATAATACTGTCCTCCCAATATGGTTTGAAACAGGAAGAAACTCCTTATTCCGGATATTTTCACCGGATCTTGATCTTAGTCCTGATGTATGGCATCTAATCCTCGTCAGGACTGAATTTGATTTTCTTCGTCAGATGTATTATAGGTCTGACGTGGAAATTAGAACTTTTATTGTGAAGATAGGGAACAGCTCCTTTACTGTTGGGCACGAAGCCTGGCAGGAAGGGGAACTCAAGGCAAGGGGTCAAGCAGTACTAGTCTATTATGACTTCAAGATCAAGAAATCAATGCCTCTTCCTAATAAGATTCGTGACATCTTGAAAACACACATCTTTCCTGCCACAGATACTGATGAAATGGATACCGATTCCTCATGCTCTATTTGAACGTACTTGATATAACGCCCACAAAATGAGCTTAAAAGCATTGGAAACATTTTCGCTCCTTGCAAATATCTTGATTATGCCTTTGGATCATTGATAAAATTTTGAAAATTAGTATATCTCCAATTCTTGGTAAGATGTGGAGAGAGTCTTAGGGTTATGATTTTTAACAACTAATGGACACAACCAAAAGTTTCTAAAGGTAGATAATGCAAGTAAGAAGCTGAAACCATGCACCTTATTGAAAATTCCCTTGGGGAGTTCTATGAAAAACAAGTTGCTTTAGATCCTGACCACGAGTTTGTCGTTTATCCGGACCGAAACCTGCGTTTTACTTATGGACAGTCCTACGAAAGAGCTAATAACCTTGCTAAAGGGCTTCTTGCCATTGGGATAACGAAAGGAGATCATGTCTGGATCTGGAGAATGTTCCGGACTGACTTACCTTTATGTTTGCTACTGCAAAGATCGGTGCAGTGCTTGTTACTGTAAATACCGCTTATAAGAGCCATGAGGTCGAATACTTACTCAAACAATCTAATGTGAAGACACTTGCTCTTATCTATAGTTTCCAGGATGTTGATTATCTGAGAATTATCTATGATTTGCTCCCTGAGCTCAAAAATTCAGAAAGGGAGCGCTTGAAAAGCAAATATTTCCCATGCCTGAAGAGTTTGATTTACATAGGTCAGGAAAAACATAGGGGCATGTACAATAGTAACGAGCTTATGCTTCTGGGCAGTCATTATCCCAATGATGAACTTCGGAAAATACTAGCAAGTTTGAACGGAGATAACATTATCAATATGCAATACACTTCAGGAACTACTGGTTTTCCGAAAGGGGTTATGCTGACCAACAAAAATATCCTTAACAATGGCCTTTCCATAGGCGAACGTCAGAAGTTCACCCAAAATGACTGAGTTTGTTTACCTGTGCCTCTTTTCCATTGCTTTGGAATTGTACTTGGGGTTATGGCCATCTTAACCCACAGAGCGACGCTTGTAATGCTTGAACTTTTCGACTCCCTCCCCTACAGAAAGAAAGGTGTACAGCTCTCTACGGCGTACCTACGATGTTTATTGCTGAGTACAACCACCCAATGTTTGATTTGTTCGATCTCTCTTCCCTCAGAACCGGAATCATAGCTGGCTCGATATGTCCTATGGAAGTTATGAAAAAAGTCATGACAGATATATTGCTATCAGATTACTAGTGTCTACGGGCTTACAGAAGCTTCCCTGGTATGACTCAGACTGAAGTGGATGATCCTGTTGAAATTAGAGCTGAAACTGTTGGTAAGTCTTTCCCTGGAGTAGAGGTCAGAGTTATTGACCCGAATACCAATAAACCAGTGGCTACAGATACTGTTTGAGAAATTTGTTGTCGTGGGTACAATATAATGAAAGGGTACTATAAGATGCCTGAGATGCCTGAAAAAACTAAAAAAGTTATCGACGAAGATGACTGGCTTCATAGCGGAGATCTCGGAACCTGCGATGAAAAAGGTTACTACAGGATCACCGACCGCATGAAAGATATGATTATTAGAGGAGGTGAAAACATTTATCCTCGAGAGATTGAGGAGTTCCTGCATGAAGTGCCAGGAGTTAAAGATTCACAGGTAGTAGGCATCCCTGATAAGAAATATGGAGAAATCGTGGGAGCCTTTGTAATTCTCAAAAAAGGTGCAGACCTAACCGAAGATGACATCAGAGATTATGCTTCTAGTCGAATCTCTCGCTATAAAGTCCCAAAACACGTTTTCTTTGTGGATAATTATCCCCTTACAGCAAGTGGTAAAATCCAGAAATATAAGCTTAGGGAACTGGCCGTCCAACTCTTAAAAAAGAGAGAAAAAGGCAACAGTTAATTCATTCTATCGGCATAATATCGATATCCTTTTTCCATAAAATTATCAACGGATTCATTTTTTTGCTCACCTCCAAAAAACTAATAAATTTCTTCAAAGAGCTTGTACAAAAGAATGAAAGTACTTTTCGCATTATCTTCTATGACAATTTATTTAATAATTACCTGGGGCAAATAGGTTGTCTCATATTTAGTTTTCAAACATTTTTTTAAAAATAATCAGTGAATTGCCATCGAAGGCTTAAATATGACATTGATAAACCACGATGTGCATTTTCCATTACAGTTCCCGTTGAAACTCCCCTTATTAAAGCTCCCTTTTCCATTCTAGCAATTAACTGCACTTACTGTTGCTGTCATGGTTGCTATAAAAAAGCCTACAAATAATAAATTCAGTGTCTTTTTTGTTCTGTCAAATATTTGTTTTTTCACTTAAAGACTAACTCCAAATTTGCATACAATTAATTATTCGTAGAAATGTTTAGACTGTTAGAGAATACAATCTTACGATTGTTGATATTTTAATTCGCTTCTCACTGGTAGATGAACTACGTAAATATGATCATCAAATTTTGAAATATAGATAGATTTTTTAAAGGTAAAAATATCTATAAATTTAGAATCAAGAATATATATCAAAAATAATGGTATTTTATAGATATATGTGTTTATGTAACATCAAATAACATTATTTATAGATATATATGTGAATTAATTTGTATTCTGTAGCTATATACAAAATAGACAGGTAAGATAAGCTTATCACCTGTCTAAACCAATGTATCAGACCAATTCCCTTAATTGTAAGATGATGATTTCCACTCCATCTATACGAACAAAATTTATCTTTTCCAAAATAAGATTTAAGCATATAGTTTCATCGACAATCAGGTAACTTTCGATATAAATTGCGAATTTCCTTGCTTCAGCCCATAAAGGTTGTGAATCTGAGAGTTTCTTTTGAAGGAGGCAAGCAAAACAGTCATTTGGTGAGCATTGTTTATAGGAGTATAATAGCAAACGGCTTATAAACATCGGAAAAATATAGATACACGAATAATAAAGTTACTGTAACCAAAGTCAGTAAGCTTTGGCAAATTATAGACATGAATCTAACCATTCCTAGGATTATATTTAAAAATAATTATATTTCAATTTAATTCCAGTTTGCAAAATTCAAATGCGTAAATTCTAGTGAAAATGAATCACAAATGAAGACAAAAAATTCTCTCTAATTGGCAAAATGCTAAATAGAAATAGAGCACGTGGATATTCCAAAAAGGACGAAATCAGGAGTAAACATGTGCGGAATAGCAGGAGCAACCGGATCTCCTGATGTAAACATTAAAGTGAAAAAAATGCTTGTAGCTCTGGAACATAGGGGATCTGATGCCTGCGGAACTTATCAGGCAAAAAATCTGAGCATAGGAAATACTTTGCTTAAAATTACAGGAGATATGCCCCAGCCTTTGGTAGGAAAAGGGGCTCTCGCAGTAAATGGAGAAATATTCAATTTCAGGGAACTTGCATCTGAATCTGGAATAATAACAGATTCTGATACTGAAGCACTTTTTTCCCTGATAGAAACCCGAATTAATGAGGGATATATACCGATAAACGCTGTCTTTTCTGTACTTTCCACAGTAAACGGAGACTATGCTTTAGCATATGCCTGTGATAACGAACTTGTGTTAGCTAGAGACCCGGTAGGTGTCAAACCTCTTTTTTATTCCGCCAAAAAAAGAAAAGAAAAATGGAAAATAATTTTTGCATCCGAAAAAAAGGCTCTATCGACCACAGGAAGAGAATTAAAACCTTTATCTTCCGGCAGCATCCTGAGTTTTAATTTGGAGAATGGAAGTTTGGAAGAACGATCCCTCGAAATAAAGCCTCCGCAAAAAAGGATATCTGATGAATTTGAAGCTGTTTTTCATCTGAAGGCTGTCATTGAAAAGGCCTTGGAACTACGGCTTACATCAACTTCAGGAATTGCATTTTCCGGTGGTATTGACAGCACATTTTTAGCAGTCCTTGCAAAAAGGATTGATCCGGCTACTTCCCTTTATGCAGTAGGACTTCCCGATTCCCACGATATTACACAGGCTGAGAAAGCTGCTGAAGCTATTGGTATGAAGGATTCTCTGAGAATACATTTCTTGTCTGTCAAAGAAATCGAAACCTTAGTTCCACAAATTATTCGTGCAACCGAATCTGTTGACCCTATGAAAATTGCAATCGGAATTCCTCTATACGTTGTTGCGAAAATTGCGAGAGAAAATGGAAAAAGGGTCATCCTTACAGGACAGGGTGCGGATGAGCTTTTCGGTGGATACAGGAGGCATGAGGTTTTCCTTGAACAGGGATCTGAAGTGATCGATAGAGAAATTTATTCTGATATTAAAAAAATTTCAGTTGTCAATCTTGAGAGGGATGATATGGTTACTATGGCTAACTCTGTAGAGCTCAGAGTACCGTTTCTAGATAAGGATGTAATTAAAATAGGCCTTGCTATCATCCCAGAGTTAAAAGTGCTGAAAAAAGGCGGCTTGTATATAAGGAAATATATTCTCCGAAAAACAGCAGAGGATCTCCTCCCACCGGAACTTCTCTGGAAAGAAAAAAAAGCAATTCAGTATGGGACAGGAGTTCAAAAAATACTCGATAAGCTTGCCAGAGATGCGGGTTTTTCACAAAGGGATGGAAAACATATTGAAAAGTATCTTAGGAGGATTGCTTTAGAAAAGGGATTCGAGTTCATAAATCACTGAGAGTAGAGGAGCAAGAATCAGATCGCAAAAATCAAAATCAAATTAGAAAAATAATTCATAAAAATTAATTATTAGTTTCTTAATTATTTTTAAAGCAATTTATGGCCTATAATATGAAATAGAGAATCCAGTATACAATCAAAGTAATATTAGATAACTAAGATAAATATTTATAGTAAGTATAACGTACTAATATTGAAGTAAAAACGCAAAAAAACTTTACAGTGGGGGAAAAACACGAAAATTAGAGTAGTTAGTTCTAGAGAAGAAATCTTTACACTTAACCCTAATGAACGCATTGTTCATATGGCTTTTAGGCCTTCGAACAAGGACATATTTGGATTGATCGAAACCTGCCCAAAAGTTGAGGTTATCCAGTTACCTAAATCTTACATGTGCACAGTCTCAAAGTCCATTTTGATGTTTCTTGGGATGCAGAGAATAAAACTTATCGAAGGTGATGTGTGGGGTCATAGGAAGGACATTAATGAATATTACAGCATACCATCCTCAGTGGTTGAAAAAATAAGGATGATGAAAAATGAAGGTAAATCTACTGAGGACATTGAAGCAAAGATTTCGAGGGAGAGAAAGCTGAGCCCTGAGATGGTTGCCTATATATTGACGAAGGAAACTCCTGCCTGAATTCGCTTTCGACAAACTAAGAGAGCAACTCTAAGCATATCCCATCATTTAGGGTAGGGTGAACGAACGTAATTTAATTTATCGGTTATGTCCAGGAGGTATTGAGAATTGTAGACATCAGAATCTCATTACCTACTCCAAAAAATTTGAATTATGTTCGTTTTTCAGATTTGATAAATAGAAAATGCAAGCGATTTTTCGAAAAATTTTTTACTACTATTTCTTCTTTTCTTCTGTCCATATCTCTAGCCAATTTAATTTTTCTGGGTTTTAATTTTTTAGTACGTATTTTTCTTCGCATGCTAGTCTCAGGTAAGAAGAGGCAAAATATAGATAAATAAACGAGACATGATAACTAGTGAGTAACAATAAATTTAGCAGAGAATTAATGTTGAATTAAATATAATTATTTAACCCCCTAAATCAGTATATTCATGTTCGCTTCGAATTATTTGAAATGCGTAATTTCCAAACCATTAAGAACGAAAAAACACAATCTATTGATTAATTCATATGCGAGATGATCCCGTGAAAACCTATCTTCTAATCTGGTTCAACAGTGAAGGAGCTCGTCCGTCAGAGATCAACCGAAGACTTATGTCTCTGGGTTTCGAACCAATGCAAGGCACCTATGACTTCGTATATAACTGGAGTAGCAACTTTAGTATCGACAAAGTTCTCGAGTTCGGGGACAAAGTATACCTTAGCCTTCAGGGCACAGGTGTCATGTTCAAACTTGAGACACCATGAAATGATAGAGATCGCAAAAAATGGAGTTCCTGATGCATTAATTAGCTAGGTCTATGTTAAGATTTAGGCAACAAATGATTTCATTTCATGGGATTTCGGTTATTGAGTGTAATACTGATATGGTCTTTAAATCAGCACCTTACTGTAAATATCCAGTTCGTTTTATTTTAATGTCATGCTTTCTTCGTTAACGCAACAATTTCAGGGTAAGTTTCGTGATATAACTGATCTGTATTCCATTACATTAATACCATCATATTGGTCTATACTTCGGCATGTTTGATTGTGTATAGTTAGGAGTTTAATGAAACTCTATTTTATCCGAAATCTATTTTGCTTCATCTTCGCCTAATGTTTCATAAAATAATTTTCCTTGTGGATATTAAGAGGATTTTGATATACCCATTTTTTAGCTGGTTGCTTATAAAGCCTATATCTGAGATATGTTGAAATCTGATGTTTATCAAAATTATTGCGATTATCCATAACCAATCGTATGACTTCGACTTTAGATATTTTCCAATATCTAGAATCTTCACGAATTATACAAAATCTGCAATGGATCTTTTTGGTGATCTGAGTAACCTTTTTTCCCGCTTTGATTCATACTGTATGGATAAATTTGCTGTTCTATTCATGATATATTCATAATCTTATTTTCTGAGTTTACAGGCTTGATGGAAATGTTCGTTCTCTTATCCTTAAGAAATTGCTTTGCTCCCTCTGCAAGGCAGAGCAAGGAATTGTTGGGTTCTAATTTTTTTCAGATGGTCAATAATGCTGTATATCCTGTTTTGAATTTAGGCTAGTTGTCCTGATACACCATATACATCTCAACCATAGTTTAGTTTTTTCTAGAATAAGCCTGGATATTTCCTTGTTTATTATTTCAAATTCCTCTTTTCCCCTCATTTATCCAGTAAACAGTGTAAGCCGTAGCCTCTTATTTTTATCAGTATAACAGGTAATTTCTAATGTTATTATTTCTACAACATGTTTCTCAGTGTCTTTTTTCGGTTGACAACATACGACTTTATATATACATAATAGTACTTTTGAGACCTTTTTCAAAGTATCTCTTCATTCTTGTTAAAACAGTATTCCTGAAAAAACCTAATGTTTTCGCCGTCTTTGTATCTCTTTGTACCCCTTTGGTATGATTTGTCAGTAGCATGACATGAACTTTGGTTATTTATCTTGTTCTTTCATATCCTCTCTAACGAAAACCATTAGAAAATTTACATAAACAATTTCAAGTTTAATTGCTAACATGAAGATGTGGGAAGATCCAGAGTTTATCCTGATGATCAATATTCAAATTGTTATGATATGAGTGTAGAGGTATCATTGAAAAATTATACAATATTTAAGTAAGATTAATTCTAGATTACTTTATGAAATTTAATAGATAAAGAAATATAACTCTTCGCTCTCAGTTTAATAGATCCATAAACTCAAAAATAAACTCAACAGAATCACAAGATAGTTTAGAGGATCCTGGGTGTAATCCCTTCTTTATAACTTTTAATATAAATTGTAGAGACGATTGCAGAAAAAACTACGATGTATTGATGAATTTTTTTTCCTGCGAACTATTAAGGGAATATTATAAAGACATACGAATAGTCATTCTGAAGTCAGCAAATAGAAACCATGTAGTGGGTTCCTATAAATCCACATACCTTGGTGTTTACCGAAAGGCTCTCTAATAAAATTGATATAAATTTATATTACAAAGCTATTATTAATATTTAATTTAGATTATAATTCCCTTTCAGGGTTTTATCACCATTGTAAGTTGCCTAAGTCTTGTTTCATTTCGATCTTTTTTAGTTCAGTGGTTTTTTAGAGCATTTAAGAACTTCATATACTTGCAAGAGCCCCCATCAAAGATTATTATCCTGCCGCTTATAATTCTATTCTCAATTATGAGTTCCACAACACTGGGACTTGACATCCTGGGTTCAGTAGGAGATCCAGGGCAGACAAGCATGGACTCATTTTTTTCAATCAAAGGACGATGCATATGCCCGAATATCAGAATATCTACATCCATTTCTTTTGCGAGATAATTCTGTGCAGTTGTATCAATTAGCGAAAGGCCTCCTTCATGCACCAATCCGATTTTCGACCCTTCAACTTCAAATATAAGCCTTTTGGGAAGAAGCCTTTTTAGCTCGGGAACATCATCATTTCCGAAAACAGCTTTTAGTTTACCGCAGGCTTTAAAGGACTGATAGGCTTCCATAGTACTGAAATCTCCTGCATGGACAATTAGGTCACACTCAGCAAGAAATTTCTGAAGCTGCAGTGGGATAGCTCCTGTTTTCAGATGAGTATCGGAAAGTGCAATAAGCTTCATGGAAAATCTCCAGATTTTGAAATAAAACGGCCTTGAATATTAAAATATGAAGTAAACTCAGGAAATAAGAATATACAGCAAATGTAACTTTTCTGTGTGAATAACAGAAGATTTCGATAAATCTTTGATTTTCACGAGTCATTAATAAACAAGTTATAGGCATGTGACAAAATGTAAGTATTATTCAAATACTAAATTTGATACCCCAACACTGAGGATTTGGAATATATTACTCGATAGGGTTTTGATAAACACCAAAATTTAGTCATGCGCATGTAAATAGTATATATAATAATTCGTGAAAACCAGATGTTTATCGAGATCCTCTCTAACTTAAAAATCCAACGTAAATTACTCAACTGTCAGATCTACGAGTTCATATTCAAGATTTTCGGTCTCTAATCTACTAAGAAGCAAAGAAACTTGCTCGTCCACCGAAACTACAAGAGACGAAAGTCCGTGGTATGCAGCTTCGATAACTGACTCGTTGGTTCCAAACATAACATTTGGGATTATCCCAACCTTTCGCAGAGCAATAAGCGCTTCCACACCAATAGCTGCGATATAGGGTTTTGAGTTTGCCAGCATTTTCAGGCGTTCAAGTTCCACTTTTCTTGACCCTCCACGCCCAACTCTGGGAACTTTGCATATCGTAATGGTAGCATTTTCCATGTCAATTAGACCTTGAAGACTGGTTACTCCTACATCTTCTCCTACCGACGCATCGGAGATTACATTGCCTGAAGCACCTGTATTTTCCGTCCTGCTTACATATAGAAGTCCTTTTTCCATTTTCAGGTAAACCTGCTGACCTTCTTTGACTTCTTCCGTTGTGATAGCTGTCCAGGTAGAAACATGGCTGATTATATCCTCCATTACAAAAAGAGCATACTTCTTCATTTCTATAGCATTTTCAAGGACCCATTCAACACCCTCTTTTGTTATCCTATACCTAACCCGGCCCTCAGTAATAATCAGTCCATCATTTACAAGATCTTTAATATATTCTGAGACCGCTTGAGGAGTTATTCCAATTTTTGTGGCAATTTCTTTTTGTTTTACATTAGGCTGATGTGCTGCAATTTCGATAAGGACCTGAAATTTTGTTACTCCGCTTTTAGTCTGGAGAATTTTTATCATCAATCGTAATTCTCCTCAACATCTTCAATTAATTTTAATCTCTGACCCATTACAGAAAGCTTTTCAGATCTGCGGGCAACAGCACATATATAGAAAGGGTTTTTATTAAGGATCCTCGTTAGGTTGCTCATGGAAGTATTGCCTTCATCAACAAACCTTTCAAGTTCTTCCATAGCATCTTTGACCTCTTCATATGGTTTGAATGTCAACATTATGATGTCGCTTAGATCTTCAAAAGAACACTGAAAGTTTACCTGAACCTTGGCATAAGAACTGTGATATTCTTTTGAAGGTTTTTGTCCTGCTTCGGGAACTCTCCACTGACTCTCAAGAAGTCCGGCTTTTTTCAATATATGAAGGCTTTTTGATGAGTCTGCACCCATGAATTCATCTATTTCTGCTTTGGTCATCCATTTATTTGAAAGTGTATCAAAGATTTTTTTATGAGTTCTTGACCCAAAAGTCCTGAGTAATGGTACTAAATAGGAAGGATCGTTAATTATTCGAGTTCGTTTACCCATTTATTCCTCTCCTTCTCGTCTTATATATAAGTTTTCAAATCGGATAAATATTTGTAATGTTATTATTCGCTATATACGATATTAAGCCCATCGGACCCTTCCCAATTAAAAATAGGGGCATTGCGCTTAAGTTCATGACATTTTTCATACAAGGCATGGGCAACAATTGGAAGAGCAATTGTAGCATCCACAAAAACCTGCACTTTTTTTGCCTGGACTGCAATTTTTCCCCAGGAAATAGCTTCATCAAAAGTACAGCCTGAAAGCCCTCCCCAATGCGGAGAATCAGAAGTATACTGGATTGCATAATCGTGCCCACTAGTATTTATTCCTAGAATGGAAGCTATCACTTCGGTTTGCTGAATAAAATTTTTTGGAACTCCACCTCCAACATAGATGACTCCAGTTTTTCCTGATTTTTCTACGATTTGTGTAATCTCATCAACATCTTTGATCTGGTCTACCTCAAGTTTTAATCCTCTTCTCCTTGCAATCGTGAGCCCTATGCCAATTGAACTATCTGAAAGTGCCGGAACAAAGATTGGAACTTTATGCCTATATGCACTTACAACTATAGAATCCTCTGCTGCTCCACAGCCCACAAGTTTCTTCCCCAGCAGATACACAAACTCCCTTGATGAGCAGGAAATTTCTCCGATTTCTTCTGCAAAATCCGCAATCAGGGTATCTGCCTCTCTGAATTCCTCTTCCACTGCAAAGATATCGTATATTCTGTCCACGCCATAATCGAAGAGTTTTTCATCATCAGCTAGATGGGAACCCATATAATGCTTTTTGCCTAGAGCTTCATGTGAATCATGGAATAGATTTGCTCCTGTACTCACCAGGCAATCTATCATCCTGTTTTCAATCATATAGGAGATGACCTTGCGCATACCAGCAGGAACCATAGCTCCGGATAAGCCCATAAACACTGTTATATTATTTTCTTTTAGCATGTTGTGCCATATCTGTACGGATTCTGCCAGTTTTCTTCCCTGAAAACCTGTTTTGAGCATCACATCTAACAATTCGCTTATTGATCTTTTCTTTACATCTACTGGGACTGTGGGATTTTCTGTGAATATATTATGACGCATGCGATTTCTCCATAATAAACAGATATTGATGGTTACTTGTGACTCCTTAAGCCTGCAGACATTCGGCAACAAATGATAAGAAATACGAAACGCTAATTGATATATAAATTTTATTAAATATCAATATATGTGGACTCTCTAGCAGTATGATGTACGGTATATATGAACAAATATGAAGAGAACTTATTTGCCGAGTTCTATAAGTTTGATCGAAAGTAAATTATTTCAAAGGATGATTGTCACTTTCAGTATTCTTAGATTAATGCCTAAAGTAATCTCGGAAATAAATGTGAGCATACATACTATATATCCATATTATGAAAACTGCTATATCCATCATAGTCTTCCCAATCTCGCAGCTTGTTTGCAACGATAGTCTTGAAATGCTGAAGATCTTCATAGGGACCGAACTCATCCACTTGCTGTAAATGCTACTATCAAGTTTCCTGCAAGTTCTCCATTTCTTGTGCTCTTTCACCATACTGATGATTCTCAGAAATGATCGTCGTGTTTATTATAATAAGGATTTCGCTGAAATCCTAAATTTAATATATACTTATAAAATGGTATCTAGATGACTACAGAAAAGCAGAGGTTTATAAAAATTATCCCTTTTATAGTAGTGTGTATCACACAGCAGTGATGAGTGTATTTCCAAGTGAATTGAAAAATATTTTAGAGATTATGCAAATCACGATCTATCAGTATTTCAATTGCTTTAAACCTTCTTCTCCAGACACAATTTTACATTTATGACCAAGATAGAGCTCCAATCAAAAAATTTAATTTTTCGATAATTGCATTTCAGAATCAAATTTCAAGCGATTCAAGATATTTTCGATTTGTACCAACTCCACTATCCATATACCTTTCTGCAAGCTAACTCATATATTTACTTTGCATACTCATGAAATCACAAATATAAGCTTAATTCATATCGCAATTATTACTTTTAAGCATTGTCCTTCAATTTTGCATAAAGAAACTAATTTTCAACTATTCAAGCAATAAACAATAAGATGCCCATATTTGTTATATTATTTTTGGATGTTGTTTCTTTACAAGACTTGTAGATTAGAGAGGATTTCAACAAACCTCTAACTTTCATGAAATATTTACTATACATTATATAAGCGTAGGACAAAGTTTATGGTACAACGAAATGCTCTAAAAGTTATCATGAAACCTTGTCTATTAATATTAAAGTAATCAAATAAAATATATTTACTAGAAATTTACTAGTCACATTTTAAATTAATTAAATAATATACAATTTCGAGCTTTTTCATAAGATTTATATCATCTAGAAGAATTAAACCGTTTTATTATTCCCCTTAATTTTCTTGCTAACTTATCTTTCAGGACCGTGAAGGTTCCTGCATTTTTCCAAAAACTTCGGAAAAAATTAAGTGGGGTGTGTTTCAATTACTCGGCCGGTAGATCATTTTTTCCTGCCACAAAGCCTAATAAATTAACTACAAACAATTAACCATGATGTCGGTATAGATGGAAAAAAAGCTCAACCTTAAACTTCTGGAACTGCTTGAGGGTAGACAGCTTTCAATTAGTGGGCTATCTAGAGAATTGAAAGCCGAAGGCATAGACGAACATCGTCTGGTTCTAACGGGCTACCTTAGGGCACTCAGGGATCTTAAAATTCTGGAGGAAATTGAAGTCCCGCCCTCCAAAATATATTATCTACCTGAAAAAATCAATGAATCTTTGCCCCAAGAAGGTAAGAACCTGAGGATTTTGGATTCTGAAGATATTTATTCCATATTCAGAACTCAACTCCTCAAAATTGACCTGGACCTCAGGATCCCTGTCGGAGTATACGTAGTTTCCAAATTATTTGAAAGGCCGTGCTTCTGCAAGGAGTTGAAACTTATAGGAATCACTCAAAAACATCTTGATCAGTATCTGGAAAAATCCAGCTTAGTCTGTGAGGTTTCAGATGCGCATCTCAGAAAGGCAAGAGCAGATATTACAAGAATTGAGATCCCTACAGGGAACCCAGGGTATGAAATTAAGGAGCACAGGGAAGAGGTAACAAGGCTTGCAAATGAAGTATTTGCAGGGTTGATAAAATATAGTATTAACCTTGAGGGTCTGCTAGCAAAGAGTAAGCAAACCACTCTGATTCCTTAAAAAATCTTAATTGTTAAATACGGAAAGTTTATGCTGATCAGACTTAAAACTGAATCGGAAAATTAAAACACAACTTAGTATGTATCCAGAAGGTAGTGTATCAATGCAAAAGTACGACAATCTGTATGTAGAAATCCTTAATTTAATGCAAATTATTTATGCTATTTTTTTATTTAAGTTATAGACTATCAGTTTAATTTTTCCTTATTTGACTTGATTATGGAACTTTCTTGCACGAAGTACTTCCCCAAAATTACTTTTGACAACATAGATATTTTCTTCATTATATCCTGCTGATTGTATTTGATTTTATTAAAAATCACGGGCATTTGTCTTTTGTGTTTTCCAAAAATTTTCGTTCTCTTTCTTTTTCTTACATATATGCTTGAGTCTCTCTTATTTCTTCTCTAATTAGGGGATACATCTTTTCTGAATCATATCCTTTATTCATTACCTAAATTGAGATTTTCTTATGGTATTTGATTGTTTTATCAGAGCATTTGCATGTTTGATTTCAGGATATTTTTTTGACTAATTTTCTATCCTTAATACTACCTTTTTATCTGTGTCGAATGATTTTGAAGTTTTCAAGAAGCTCCTTCTTAACTTCCCTGTTCTGTGGGAATAATAATAATTTGTATAGGAACTTGTAAATCCTGTTGAATCAATTGCCATAATATAAATTATTTTCCCATGTTGATAAAACAACTTTAGAGTTTTAGAAAAAAGAAGGTTAAACAGAGATGAGGGGATTCTGGATACAAACTTTTGAAGGATGGTGACATCATACCGTTTACTAATTTCATAGAATATACATTTCAATAGTTGGTAGTGTCATCATCTAAAATAATTTTTTTAGTATACTTCATCAAAAAAAATATTTTTCATCCCATTTTATAGACACAATAGTTTAGGATACATATTTCTAGTTTTTATAGTGCATAGACAGCTTAAAGAGTATTAATCTATAACCCTCTGATTTTAACAAGTCATTTAGATATAATTTATACGCATCGGATGAAAGTTAGGTATATCTGGATCCTCTAAAATCTAAATTGGTTACTTAATAATATCTCTTGGCGAAATTTACATCCCATAGCAAACTGCTGGATATCGACTGGAATAACCCATAATAGTTTTACTTTTAAACATCTATAAATCAGGGAAGAAATATAAAGTGAAAACATGACCAGAGAATTTACAACAAAAGATATTGAGATTTTTAACAAGCTTGCTCCAGAAGCCGCGAATGAACTCATTTCCAAAAAAGCAGGACATCATTTCCCTTTCATCCTGCGCCCGATTTCACACAAATTTGCCGAGTCTCCTGAAGACTTCAAGGAAAGATTGAGGAGACTGAGCCCTGAAGAACTTGATTATCTTGTAGGGCTTGTATTCGAAGGAAAGGAGGACGTCCAATCTATAGTGGATGAAGACCTTGAAGAGCTGGTTGCAGTAATTTTTGAAAAGCTATCTACTGAGAGAGCAAAGCAGTTCAAAGACTTTGTAGGAACTCACTGAAAAGGATATAAAATGCCCCCGAAAAAACTGCTTTTCGGAACTGCTGGAATTCCGGAGAGTACAAAAGGAAACAACAGTGTCTCAGGAATCGAGCGGGTCAGGGAACTTAACCTTGACTGTATGGAACTGGAGTTTGTTCAGGGAATACGTATGAGCGAAAAAGGAGCAAGAAATGTAATGGAAGCCGCAAACAAAGAAAAAATAGTCCTGAGTGTCCATGCACCTTATTATGTCAACCTGAATTCTTCAGAAGAAGAAAAACTCAACGCAAGCAAGGAGAGGATTTACCAAGCCGCCAGGATAGGTAGCCTCTGCGGAGCTGAGTCCATTGTTTTGCATTCGGCTTTTTACCAGAAAAACAGTAAGCAGAATACCTACTGTAGAGTATCAAAAGCTCTGCAAGAGCTTGTGAGACAACTACGAGACGAAGGAATTTCCCCAGTCCTTCGCCCTGAGACTATGGGCAAAAGGACACAATTTGGAACTCTTGAAGAAGTGCTCTCCCTTAGTTCGGAAATTGAAGGAATCATGCCCTGCCTGGACTTTTCTCATATGCATGCGAGGGCAGGAAAAGAAAACTCATACTCAGAGTTCATGACAATTCTTTCTAAAGTAGAGGAAATCCTGGGAAAAGAGAGTCTTTCAAATATGCATATGCATATCTCGGGAATAGAATACGATAAAAACGGAGAAAAAAAACACATGACTTTGAAAGAATCTGATTTTAATTACCCTGAAATTTTAAGAGCTCTTAAAGAGTTCAAAACCAAAGGACTTTTAATATGTGAAAGTCCAAACTTAGAAAAAGATGCACTTGTGCTCAAGAAGAATTATATTGCGAGATAATTAGCCTCAGTCTTCCTTTAAAATAATATCAAGATTTCAGTGCTGGCCTCGGTTTCTTCAAGCCATTAACAGCGCCTGATATATTATCACTCCAACTGTGAATCTTTGTAATATTTTTTTCACGGACTCTGTGACCATTTCCATAGCATAATCTACATTGCTATTGTTTATTAAAACGAAAATGGGTCTTTCTGCAAAGAGCTATCCTAATATACTTGTCTATCATGCACGAAGTTATATTCAAATTGATTTCATCCTAATCAATAAGAGTTTTACTTTTCTTGCCCACTGTGTCTAACAAAAACCGTACTCAGTATTTTCACTAATTTTCACTTCACCAAAAAGACACTTTAAGATGCCTTCATCTGCATGAAAAGGCTTTAATATATCCTTTTGATCATATAAATCAGGATATGGTTCTAACAATGAATTGAAGTCAAAAGAATGCAATGATGCTGTATTACAAAATATAAAAACCTATGTAAATATCAGGATCAATGGTTTACTTACACGTGGAGACATTTTTCGTAACTTTGTGATTAGCCAGTCAACAAGAATTTTGTTAACCATGCCTCAAAACAGTACCATGATATTGCACTCTAAAATCCCGAAGCTACCATTTCAAAAGATTAACAATATAAAAACTTATCCAATCGAATTAAAGGATTATAAGTCAAAGAAAAATCGAAACTTGAGTCTGACCCAAATGCAAACGACTGGGTATGTTCGCACCATCATGCAAGTGATAAAGGAATTGCTCAAAATCAAATATTTTCATTTGATTATATGCTTCTTTTTCGTCCTATTTCCCCCGATCTCCAACATGGTTTTAACGGTATAGGAATTACACCATCACCAACATTTCCAATGTAATCTCCCTCATTCCATAAGTTATTATTAGCTGTTTTTAGATAGCATAGTATTTCTTAAAGATTTTTCTTTCTGTGATGCCTTTTATAATCTGAACCATTCTTAAAGCTACATTCTGGTTAATAAGCAATGAAAAGTGTGCGTTATCACCATCAGTACAAATTGCATCAACCTCAAAACACTACAGTCTATAATTTTGAAGTATATATATTTTAATAGTTGATGAAGTCATTGATTTGAATAAACTTTTTTAGATATTTCACATTAGAAAATAGATGATATCTTAACTTATGGACAAAATGATTTGCATGCCGTAATTATATTTTATAGTAAAAATGTAGATTAAAGTAGAAATCAATTAGTTAATAACCGACTTTTTGTAGATGAACACATTTGTATAAGACTTTCGCTAAACGCCTAAATTTTGTTATATGATTCTAAATAATGTATAAGTGACTCGTGAAAATAAGAGGTTTACCGAAATCCTGTAATGATTGCAGATTTTAAATCCAATGTCACTCAAATTGATACATAGGATCTCGATAAGCCCCTGATTTTCACGAGTCATTTGATATAATTTAGGGATTCATCGAAATACTCATGAGGTAATTTAGCAGTTTTAAGGCAACAGTGGAAGACTCAGAAGTTCTAGAAGCAGGAACTGGATCAGTGGCCTGTGGGCTATTATTAAATATAAGGGTTATATTTAATACAAAGATGATAGACGAAACACGAAGGATTTTTAAGGAGCTTGATTCAAAGAATTTAAGGATTTTAACTGGTATCGAAATAGGAATGAGGCACTTTGAATGGGTGCCAATAGAAGAACTAAATAAATACACCAAGTTGCCCTTTGACAAGTTGGAATATAGGCTGAGAAAGCTTGTTCAGAACAAGCTTGTGATCAGGAACACTAAATCCTATAAAGGTTTTCAGATTTACTTCGAAGGATATGATACTCTTGCCCTCAATGCTTTTGTAAAGAGAAAAAGTATCAGTGAAATAGGAAGTGAAATCGGAGTAGGAAAGGATTCAGTAATTTTTGAAGCAATCAGGCAGCCGGAACTTGCAATTGAAAAATCCATTTCGGTAATAATCAAATTTTACAGGGGAGGCAAGACCAGTTTCGATCAAATAACGAGATTGAATGAGCATATGAGCAAAGGACATAACTTTTCACGGATTTATGCCGCCCGCCTCGCTGCCCACCGAGAGTATGAGATAATGAGCAGGTTATATCCTAAAGTCTCAATCCCAAAGCCTTTTGATCAGAATAGGCATGTGATAGTTATGGATCTTGCAAAAGGTAGCCTCCTTTCAAAAACAAAACTTCTTGATCCGGAATGGTATCTCGATGAGATTCTCAAGCAGGTAAAAATCATCCATTCAATGGGAATCATCCATGCAGATTTAAGTGAATTTAATATATTTGTTTCCGAAGAGGGTGTCCAGATCATTGATTGGCCTCAGTATATCACTCAAGAACATCCTCAAGCTGATGAAATCCTCGAAAGGGACATCTCGAATATACTGATCCATTTCTTCCGGAAGTATGGAATTAAGAGAGAACTTAAAGAACAAGTCAATGAAATTAAAGCTGGTGCAAATAAAGAAGTATATTGCTCTTAGTAGTCTATAAAAGTAGATATTTGACCAATTGCTCAGATACTCAGCAACTATTCAACTTATTATTTATCTATTTTGCGGAAAAGTAATGTTGATATTGATTTGTTTTTCTTCCACAGTATTCATTTCAATTCGGGTTGATAGATTAATATAAAATACCCTTTGAAATTATCCTTAAACACACCAAATATGCTTATTTTTGTATAGAATAATAATAGAATAATCACTCATCTACGCTATATCTCTTGAGTTGTATCTCCAGAGCTAAACTAAGCCAATTTTTCATTCAGTTGTGTATGATACTGATTAGAGTAATCGTTCCATTTGATATCTAAAAATATGTATTATGATAGTACCACTCAATCAGTTTAAATTTATCAAAATGAAATTTATCTTCACCAATGATTTTGGATCTGGTGAGCTATTAGTTGATCGATTATTTTAGTATCAAGGAAGCTAAAAAAAATGGTAAGATCAAGACAATGAAGACCAAATATTCTTTGTCCAATCCATTTATGTTGATAAACATCAATTGTTAGCTTAGAGATTTTAATACATAGATAGATACCTATATAGAAGGCAAAATTGTATCTCAAGCAGTTCTATTCTTCGATTTTGATCCATTTATAAATTAAGTGCTCTGCTAGCATAATATGGATACAATGGAAGTCAACAGCAGAGCTTTTAACTTTAGCTTAATGATACATCATCTTAAAAATGTTATCATTTATTTCCCAAATGAAGAAAAAATATTTTCAATGTAATTGGACTTTGTTCAATTAAAAATAGTATCTTCTAGAGGAATTTTTATTTTTGGCATTTTTGCCCTTGGATCAATGATTGAAGATTCAAGAGAATCAGTTAGAAGATGTTGCAGCGGAAAATAAAACGTTATGAATATTTTGAGAATCATAGTTCGTTTTAGCAAGTAAGTTATTATATCAACGAAACTACATAATCCATAAGATTCAGACTGTAAATTGGCTTTGTCTATCCTAAAAGTAGAGTCATTTTTTGTTCCACAACCAACGGTTTGTTACCTTAGATAATTTATATAATATTCTTCAGATTTGTAGAAATAATTTTGGAACTGACTAGATTTATAACTATTGTGAATCATAAAATTTCTAATTTAGTTGAAACATAAGAGGGTAAAATAGAAGAGAATAAATATAAAAAAACAATTTTACTTGATTTAGATGAGCATAAAAAATATATCGTGATCAAAATTTGAAATTATTAGGACTTCTGTGGTTGGCCTGGAAAATAAATAGTATTAAACCATCAATGTCTAAAATGCAGATTTTACCATAAAGTCTATTGTGCGTAATTTCGTACCCAACTGCAAATCCTAATTACATAAAAAACTAGGTATTATAGCATAAGGTATGGTAAAAATGGAAACGAAAAGTGTTTTGATCTTGGGAACAGCCTCCCATGTTGGAAAAAGTTCAGTAGTGACTGCCTTATGCAGGATACTGTCAAGAAAATATAGGGTTGCACCTTTCAAGGCTCAAAATATGAGTCTAAACTCCTGGATTACAAAAGATGGAAAGGAAATTGGAATTGCTCAGGCAATCCAGGCAAAAGCTGCAGGTTCTGAACCAACTGCTGATATGAATCCTGTTCTCCTGAAACCAAAAGGGGATTTTGTGTCCCAGGTAATCCTTCTCGGAGAGCCTTGTTCTGACAAAAGTGCAGGTCAGTACTATGATTCCATCTCAGAAATGAATGCAGTCCTTGAAGTAGCTCTGGAAAGACTTTCTGTAGAATATGACATCATTGTTATGGAAGGAGCAGGTGCAGCTGCCGAAATTAATCTGTATGGAAGAGATATTGTAAATGTAGGCACTGCAAGGCTTACGCAAGCTCCAATAATACTAGTTGGCGATATAGAGAGAGGAGGTGTTTTTTCAAGCCTTTATGGCACAGTTGTACTTTTGCCTGACGACGTACGGAAAAATATCAAAGGGTTTATTATTAATAAATTCCGAGGCGACCTGGAAATCCTGAAGCCAGGCCTTAAACAACTTGAAGAGATGACTGGAATTCCAGTACTTGGAGTTCTTCCTTATTTCAAGCTCCATATTCCCTCAGAAGATTCGGTTTCACTTGAGGACAAAAAAAATTCGAAAAATGAAAAAGGTATAGAGATCGTCGTTATCCGTCTGCCCAGAATATCAAACTTCACTGACTTCGAACCCCTGGAGGAACTAGCCCATATTCGCTATGTGAACCTTTACGAAGAAATTGGAACCCCCGATGCAATCATAATCCCGGGTACAAAAAATACTGTTAATGATCTGATCGACTTAAATGCAAGCGGAATGGCAGAAAAAATCAAAGCTTTTAAAGGAAAAATTCCTATTTTCGGGATATGTGGAGGCTATCAGATAATGGGAAAAACAATTTTCGATTCTGGGGTTGAAAATGGAATTGAAGCAGAATTCAAAGGCCTTGGCCTTCTTGATGTCGTGACAAAGTTCGGACCATACAAAAAGAAGATGATTCAGGTCACAAAAAAAGTAAATCCCTGTGGCCCGATTCTTACTCCCATAGGTGGAGAGGAAATAAAAGGATATGAAATTCATATGGGAATCACCGATTCCTTCTGCAACGTTTTTGGGGACGAGGGTGCGATTGACGAGGAAGGCCTGGTAATTGGCACTTACATTCATGGGCTTTTTGAGAACAAGAATATAAGAGATGCACTTGTGAAGTACCTCCACAAGATAAAAGGGCTCGAATTCATGCCTGAAGAGGTTATGACCGAAAACGACGCTTACGAAGAGCTTGCAAATTTTGTTGAGAGGAATCTGGATATGAAAAAAATTCATAAGATAATAGGAATATGAAAAAAAGGTAAATATATTAAACTTGTGCAATTTAACTGATGAGTAATTCGATAAACCCCAAATTTCGTCATATTCCAATAGATACTAAATAAATAACTCGTAAAAAAAAGAGGTGAATCGAAATCCTCTAATAAATAAATGCGCTTAAAAGATCAAATTGTCTATGAGGTATATTTATTAAAACGTCTATTGTACTTCATTTATGCTTCAAGTGCGTGAGTACTACTATTTTTTAAGTATAAGTAGCTAGAATTATGTCACTTGGAACCTTATTAATCACCACACACACTGAAAAATTGAAGGAAAGGAAAAGCTGAAAAATTTTTATGTCTCGAATAGTATCCCAACGTAATTGTGTATTGAGATCACTGAAAATTTACTAATTTATGGAAATTTTATCTAAAGCTCAACATCAAGCTATTCTTTTTGTATACAGATTTGCACCTATGGAGCATGCACACATTTAGTTCGCATATAAGGTATTTGTAGTATTTTTTTTAATTGCTCCAATTTGATATGAAAATACATGATGTTATTTCCTAACAGGATCTCAACATCTTCTTTTTCAATAATTGAGATTATATTTATCCTCTTCAAATTAAGTAAAATGCTCTTCACTTTCAATTCCATGCACTTTTTGGATACTGCATGCAAATTGGTTCTTCTAATGTATAGAGGATTTCTATGAACCTATGATTTTTGTGAATCATGAATATATAATTTATAAAAGTGTGATAAAATTTAGGGATCTATCGAAATTCTCCCCCGTTCTCTTCCTTTATAACTTCGTGGGATTTGTGATTTTACAGAAAAATCGCTACATTGTTATCTCGTAAGTGTTTGATTTTTTTTGTAAAATTAGCTTTATACTCCTGTATTTTCTTTTGTTATTACTATTAACTTCTTAAACTTGCTTCCTATGATCCAGTCTTTAATATGGACCAGGATTCATTTATATCAATTATTATTGAGATCGATAGTCTCATTATTAATTCCTGGTCCTTGTTGCTCCTACTACCATACTTCTTCTTTTTAGCTCCTTGCTAGTTCTTTCCATCATATTTATTGTCCCCATTTATTTGCAGTTATTCATTGGAGACTGGATCAAACATTATATTTACTGAAAGTTTTCGGTGGTGTACCGGTTTTTCAGAAAAATCACAAGTGTCACAAAATTACTAGGAAGTAAACTACATATTAGAAGAACCAAATAATATAGAATACATTAAAATTTAACTTAGATTTCACAGATTATCCGCTCAATGCTTTTTGATCTAAAGATAACTATAAGAATTTAATTTTATAAAAATTTCTGAAAACAATTTCTGAGTCTTAGGATAGGCTCATAAACTGGTTTCCCAGATAAATTATGGAGAACAAATGATAATTTTTGAGTGCCACATAATAGATATTGCCCCTACAATTTCAAGATTGTTGAATGTCCCTATGATCCCACCAACTGGGAAAACGATCCCTGAAGTCCTTAAATACACAAAGAAAAAAGACTACAAAAGAGTGGTAATTATCATAGTTGATAGTCTTGGATATTCTCTTTACATGCATCTTTTTCCAATAATGAAGAATTTGAACGAGCTTGTCGAGAAAGGTCTGTTGTTTAAATGCAGATCTCCGGCAACAATAACATCTCCTGCTATTGCGTCAATCTTTACAGGGTACCCACCAGACGAACATAAAATTTATTCAACAGCTGATATCTATGCTGAAAGGGCAAAAGACTCTGAAAATCCAAAACTGAAAAGCATAATGGAATGGGCTTACCTGGTGGACATGAACGTGTCAGTAGTTATTGAGTCTGGAGGTGCGGAGAGTTTTTAGGGGGCGAATAAAAAACTGTCATGGGGTTCCTGATTCCGAGGATATACTGGATTATGATCGGCAGATCACTAAGTATGCAGTTTATTGCCTCAAGGAGAAAAACGACATTCTGGCCGTTCACCTGAGAACACTTGACCGTTTTTTCCACAGGGCAAAAAATTGGGAAGAACTGAAAAATGCTGCAAAAGAAGTGGATAAAAATTTAGGTAAGATTTTTCGGAATTCAGAAAAAGGCACTATTTTTTTCATCTGCGGAGATCACGCAATTCATGGAGAAAAAAAGTGGTTGAAAGATGCAACAGAGGAAGAGATTAAAAACTATAGGCAAAACCTTGTGGCCCTGATCGTTAGCTATAATTAAAAAAAACTTAATTCCAATTATTTTCGAGGTTAATTATTGCAGGAATGCGAAGTTTATAACTATCTGAAAAAATTGTGATTTGAAGAATTAGGCATTTGAACCCAAATGCGATTGAGCTTCCTTTTAGTATGACATTCCACCCCAATTTTTTGATTTGTCCTATGGCTCCTATTAATATTGATGTGAGGAAGGAAAAGATGAAAATTACATTACACTTTTTAAGTCTTATTCGTACTTACTGAAAACCTTGAGCGAAGGACTCTCTCTACATTTATCTCAAACGCCGGAGTGTGTTCGTTTTGTATAGTTAATCAAAAATTACTATAAATACCTATATTGTTTACAGCTTTTGTTTATTATTCTTGAAGATTAAATAATATTTCTTCAGTAAAATAATAAACATATATTTATTCTGTGACTTTGCAAGACAGCAAGTCGAATATCCCCATTCAATATATCTCTGAGTTATGAATTTCTGTTTGAGCGCCTGTAATTGGTTACGGTTTCTGATAACAAAACCATAGGATTGATTTCACTTTTATCTCCTGGTGAGAAATATATCTCTAGCTATTTTTTCATGCACATAAATTCAGACATGGGTATAAAAGTTTATACTAGTAAAAATAACCAAATGCCAGGCCACTGATTGGCTCAAAGTAGGTTTTTCTTCTCCAGACAAAGAATAGTATTAGATTAGATGACTTCAAAAGTAATAAAAAAGAATTATTAATATATATTTGCTTCATGACTCCGAAAAATCTTATGCAGGATTATTTTTTGTTTAGAAGCAAATTTTCATAGAATTAATTTAAAATAACTATGCAGATAATTATGTATTGTACCGTCGTATCATACCACATATAGACCTAAAAAAGTGTAATATAAAGGCCATAATGGGTTAAGACAACATAGTAGAGTTACTTGGAAGATGTTGGTCTTACTTTGAATTAAATATACTTGCTAGGGATATATATTTGAAGTAACTGTATATGGATAACAATAGACACAACTCTTCCAAGATCCCCTTCTTTCTTTTTCTAAATTATCTAATAATTCTCTTTTCTACACTAAGCACAACTTCAATGCGTTTAACTAGATTCGGTTTCAAAATTTCCATATCATCTATTTAGGCTTCGCCACGACTGAACTCAAGTAATATCTACTTATCGAACTTGATTACTTAAGCTTGAATTATATCATTTGCTGCATCAATCAGTGTCTGCCCGTTTGTCGCCGAAAGTACTCCCCGATCTATTTTATCTTTTACCTAGCTGATAAAATATCTAAGTTCAGCAAGTTTTTTCCAATTAATTATAGGAGTTTTTTTTAGAATGGTTTGTCAAAATATTTATTGTAGCGAGCATTGAATTTGTACCGACTGCGTTGCTTACTGTTAGATTAACTGTATAGATTCCTGCTGCACGGTAAGTATGTGTTGGATTCAACCCAGTTGAAGTAGCTCCGTCTCCAAAGTTCCACTCCCTTCCGGTGGCATTTGTCGAGCGGTCTGTAAATTGAACCGTAAGGGGAACATAACCATTGGTTACGTTGGTACTGAACTTAGCTACAGGAAGACCGTCTACAGAACGACTTTCTAGATCAGTAAATGCCTTGATGCACACATTAGTATTTGAATAACCTGGCTCTGTTGTTATATCGGTCCAGGTATTTCCATCAGAACTTACAAAACTTTCTGATGCATTTGCTTTTGCTTGACTACTGTAATCAGATATTGGCATTTCCACTGCAATTGGATAATTATATACAGGGTTTATAAGCTCCAGTACTACAGAGAATTTTTGGCCAGCATTGAGCTTAACTCCGGAATTCAGTGGAACTGTATTGTAGCCTGCATTTGAAATTGTTCCACTCTGGGTAAGAGAGGGGCCAACTTGACTAATGGGATTGGACCCTGTATTATTGCAGATGTTAATTACATAATTGCAGTTTAAGTCTGTTGTATAGAAACTTACCGCCTTGAGGACTTCATTAGACTTTGCAGTAAAAATATTTGCACCCCAGCCAATTGTGGGATTAGTTTGAGATGTGTTAATTTGCTGGGTCCATCCTAGTGGATCGTATTGGTAAATGTTTGTATAATCATTAGGAGTTTCGGCCATGAAGAGTGTATTCTCATCATATCCTATATTAGAATCATAATAGGAAACATAGAAATATCCATTATCATTGTTTACATCACCCCAATCTTCTGAAGTTGTGCCCCAACTATTTTTTATGATAAACGCTCCATCTCCTGGTGGAATTGTGGAGAAATTATTCTTACTAAAGGAGTCATCCCAGCCTACAATGGTCACTTCATGGTCAGCTGGCGTTTCTCCATTATAGTAATAACTGTATGTGTTTTGGTTATAATTATTACTATTGGTATTATAGGGGTCAAAATACAGGTCAGTAGCTACTCCCCCATAATTCATAATTGCTTGTTTTATGTCCAGATTATCCGTAGGACCATTTCTGGTCGGAAGAAAAGTTACGTTTTGTACATGTTTATGTATGGGTAGGCCAAGCTCTGTGGGCGAAAAGCTCGATGTATCATTATAAGGATCAGCACTGGTGTTCACAGGTCCTGTCCATCGTGCCAAATAGGCAGTTGACATCATAGAGTCTCCCCCGTCATTGGGACCAACATCAAAACCGTTCGGGACATTTGCAGAAGAAAGCAGGTTTTTAAGATTATTTTCTGAAAAGCTCCAGGTTTCTCCTGGCATCAAATATGATTCAAGGGACCCATAAGTTGCAAATGTCCAACATGTACCTGCATCACCCTGGTTTTCCACAGGAGTTACCCTGTTCAGAGTTCGTAAGTCATAGGAAGTTGGAGTAGATGTGCTTGCTGAAGCATATATGTCTGTTATTGAAGTGTGTTTGAGATGACTAAGGTCCACAGGGGAGGGTAAGAAGCCAGATTTATGACCAACAGATGAGTAAGCTGTTTTATAGATAAATTTATTATTTTGATATTTGGTAAATTTAGGATTTTCTGGTGCAAGTCCAACATTTGGAGAAAATGTAGTTTTGTTTGCTATATTTTTGTGAATAAATTCATGATCAGCAGGTACCGATATTGATTTGTTTTCTTCTGGAAATCCTGCATATGCTATTGCAATTGATGAACTTATTACCAAGAACAAAGCCAGAAGTTCAGTGAAAATTAAGAGTTTTTTTACTTTATTTACATTGATTTTTGTATTAGGATATTTTTTCATGTATATCTCCTTATCAATTTATTTAGGAATGATTCATTAACCCTAATTCATAACTTTCATCATATTTTAAGAATTGTATATTCCTGCAACCAAAAATTTTCTTCTCAAATTTCAAGCAATCTTCGATAACTATCGATCAAAGACTGGAAATGGTGCATCACTCTTGTTGTGTATAATTTTGAGAGTTTCTAGAGCCTACGACTATTCAGTAACTTCCAGTAGTGATTTCAACATTTTTTATTTTTTTTTAAATATATCATCTGATACTTAGTGGATTACTTACGAAATAATACACTTCTATGCAGGTAACATATAAAATTACTTTTTGAATATCCACATTTCATGTTTAATAAGTAGTAATATAATTAGTAAATTATAATAAATGATGACACGATCTGCCACCGTCCCCGACTCCGATGATTTTTTCTGTCCTTAAAATATCCTATTGATTTTCAATATCATCAACTGCTAACATTTATTTTAGTAAGATCTGTGCTTTTTCTTTTAAATAAGTGTAAAAATGCCCTTGTAACCTTGACCGAAACTAAGAGAATATGCAGGTGCATTTTAAGTATAAGTTTTAAAACATATTAAAAAATATATAGTAATCAATCTTTCTACAAATTTTATAATGTTTGTGGATGATAGTCACACAGTGCAATAAATAAATGTGTTTCGGTATATTGATTCAGGTGCCATTATAGTTAGTCATGCCCTTTTATTTGATATTTTAGTTTTGGAACTAGTTGGGTATATGATATTTCTGTGGTGCGCCTGCCGATGAATCGTGGATTAAAACGAATAAAAAGTAAATTAAAAGAAGGAGATCAAAAAATGTTAAAACAACTGAGAAAGACATTTGGTATTCTACTAGTAGTTTGTTTTTTAATGTCCGTGACTGTTGCAGCAGTAAGTGCAGGACCTGTTGTGGTTAAGGAAAAGAAAACAATCATAGTCGCAGTTAAAGATGTTAAAACTAAAATCTTCAAGCATCCCCATCAATCCCAATGTCAGAAGCATGGACTCAATAATACTACCACCACTAACAATGGTTTGAGTGAAGACGCGAACAATCACGATCATCACGATGATAACGATGACTGTTGGGCGTGGAACCCTACCAAAGAACAATGGGTATATGTTTGTTAATGATAATAATAAAAAAAACTGAAAAAATTAAAAATGTAATTAAAATGTCGATCTGGATCTTATTGTTTATGTGATCTGACAATGCATTATATAAAACAATCACAATGGATACTTCATTAAAATAAGATACTAAAGGAGAAATGAAATTTGGAAAAACATTCATGAATCCATCAATCGTATATATTTATAATTCAACTATGTAAGTCTTAACCAAATTAAAATTGTTTTCAAACTTAATAAAAAAAGGAGTGGATTAAATGTTGAAACAACAAGGTAATAGAGTAAAAACAGTACTGACTATTTTGCTGGTAGTCTTATTTTTTGTATCATTGACTACAGCAGCGTCGAGTGCTGAATCAGATCACAAGCATGACCATTTGGACCAAGATCAATTGGGCGGCCACGATCATCATCATCACGATAATCATGATGAATGTTTGGTGTGGAACTCTACCAAGCAAGATTGGGTATGGATTTGTTAATGATAATAATAACAAAAACTATGAAAATTAAAAATGTAATTAAAATGTAAATACGGTTCTTACTGTTTATGTAATCCTACTTTGAGTTTTACAAAAAAATTCATGTAGGATACTTTATTAAAATAAGAGTAAGACCTTTAATTTTATTGATTTTACATTGTAGTTGACCATAAGTTCTGTAAAATCTGATTGTCTCTGTATCTCTTTAGGATATTTCTGCGGGATCAGAGAGTACAGAAGCTTAAGAATCAAGAGTGACAGCAATCTTTCAAATAAAAGGGATGCCATAAAATTAAATCAACTTCTACAAATGAAAATGAGCAAGCTTGACTTTAAATGCAGATAGGAAATTATTCCAATTTGCATACAGGAATTGCTATCATTCATATTCTAGTAAAGCTACTTCATATACTTTATTTACAGTTTTATCTTTTGCAGTTTTTGATTTCATATAATGCATAGGTTATTATAATTTATATGTATTCTACTAAAATTCAAGTATAAAATATTCGATAATTTTAGTGTAATTGACAAAATGCATAGATTTTATTACAAAAAAACTGTGTATCATTGAAGATAAGAAAAATAGAAATTATATTAGTACAATCATTGACTTTGTTACTTTATCAAAATCAGTTTTTAACATGCGGATTGCAACCATATAATTATTTTTTCCTGTAAAACCCAAAATCTAAAAAAATGATAAAATGCCATCAAAGGCACTCTACCATATCACAGACCTCTCATTTTCTGGCCTGTAGAGTTTATTCACTGGCTTTACACTGGGGAACGCTTTGTAAAACTCAGGCACATTAAAGATAACGCCATTGACCCTAAACCTGTTTGGAGAATGAGGATCAGTAAGTGCTCGCATCCTCAGGCCTTCATTAGTTTCAGATTGTCGCCACATCTGAGCGAAGCTTAAGAAGAATCTTTGATCACCCGTAAATCCATCAATTATCTTCGGCTCCTTTATCAATGAAAGTTTATAGGCATGGTAGGCCATCGTCAACCCGCCGAAGTCGGCTATATTCTCCTGCAGGGTCAAGTTGCCGTTTACATGTAGGCCAGGAAGGACTTCAAACCTATTGTACTCATCCACCAAAATACCCGTGTTTTGATTAAAGCTATCAGCATCTTTTTGT
>PLUB01000116.1 GCA_003164755.1 Methanosarcina sp.
GAATTTCAATAATTCTGCTGACTTCCAGGATACGGATTTTTTTAATTCTGCTAACTTCCATGATGCGACTTTTAATAAAGATGCCAACTTCATTGATGCGAGATTTTGGAATGATGCCGACTTCAGCAATATATATGCTAGTCATTCTGCAGACTTCAATTCTGCGTTTTTTAACAATTCTGCCTTATTTAGTATGACGAAATTTACGAATGATGCCAACTTCATGCGGACGGATTTCTTAAAATCTGTTGACTTTCGTGATGCGAATTTTAATAAATCTGTCGACTTCCGTGATGCGACTTTTAATAAAGATGCCAACTTCAGTGGGGCGATAATTAATGAATTCGCAAATTTCGATGGGGCAATAATTAATGATACCAGCAACTTCATTGGACTGAACAACCCTAACAAAATCAAGCTTACTACCAACATACCCCCATTACTAAATAAATCCGATGAAGCAAAAAAAGCATATGACAAAGAAACTGAAATTAGTTTACAAAATTTGAAAGTCCTTAAAATGGAGTTTCCGGGCTCGGTAACTTTTGGCAAGGATTGTTTAATAAGCGAAACCGCAAAGATTGGTGAAAACGTTACGTTCGGAGACAACTGCTTCGTTGCTCACGATGTCGAAATTGGGAATGGTTGTTACTTTGGTTCAAATGTCATCATTGATCACGATATCAAAATCGATCATGACAATGTAGTCGAGGACTATGTCACGATCGGTCATGGGTGCGAGCTTGGTCCGTTCAATGTAATCGAGCACAATTCCGTACTTGGCCCGTATAACATATTTGATCGGTATAACGTCATCGGTAGTTATGTAATTCTTGATTCAGACGTTCAATTTGGTTCGTACAACACAGTTCCTTTGATGGAACCGATAAACGGTATCTCCAATATTTCGATTGAGAATAACGTTACATTTGAAAATTTCAATACCGTGGACATGAAAGTCCAAACCGGCCCCTATAATCATTTCGGATCATATAATCGGATTCTTGAAAACACGTCGGTAGGGCCTTTATAATTCGACTCGTATTACAAATATGGTTCGAACAATACATTCGTAGCGCATAAATATGATCCTGCGGATCGGATCTTGTCGAGTCTGTAAATACTGTTCATACATGGAAAGTCAGATGAAGCAATAAAAGCATTTGACAAAGCAATTGCTATTGACCCTGATAATTCAGTTATATGGAGTAATAAAGGCGTTGTGTTAGAACATTTAAATAAATCAGATGAATCAATAAAAGCTTACGACAAAGCAATTGAAATTGACCCACATAATTCAGAAGCTGGGTACAATCGTGTATGTTTGTATTCTCTCATCAATAACAAAGAACAAGCAATATTTAACTTAAAAAGAGCCATAGAGCTTAACTCACCATATAAATAAATAGCAAAGAAAGACGACGACTTTAAAAAATTATGGCCGGATGAACAGTTTAAAGAACTTACTAAATAAGGTTCCGTTGCAAAAAATCTGGCTATTTTACAAAACCAGTGAAGAACATCACAATGGAATATTTATATGCTCTAAACTGATCAATACTGATACAAAAACAATAATTATGACCCAAGAAGGCAGTAAAATTATTTTTGCAACAGCACCAGGAAAGATAATCATTTTCATTAGAAAGAAAATAACACATGAAGGTGAAAATTATAGCGTTAAAATTGCATAAATATTATTTATGCAACGGAACTCTTTGATTTGTTCTTGTAGCTCTCTGATCCTGGCTTTTTGCCTATCTGCAAACCAGAGAAGACTTTGGGACGGGCATGCAATATATAACCACCAAAGTCTCCGTGGTTAAAACAATAGCCAGAGACTTATTGGCCAACACTAAAGACGGCCCTATTGGATCGGGCTTGAAATATATAGCGAACAAAACGCATTTCTTCGGCTTTGCGAAATAGAAAGTGAGCGCTGTCGGCGCGAAAGCGAATTTGGTTTTCGATAGACTTTATAAGCTTGTTTCCGATAATGCCGAACGTGTCATTCTGGTAGCCTCAAGCGCCGCTTTGGCCGCTTCGTCCCCCATTACAATACCAATCACGCTTTGATTGGGGATTACGGCTATTGGCTGGTTGAGTGCATGAGATAAGATAACCGGTGCTCTGTCAGCCGATAATGCTTCGCGGCAGGAGGATTCGGAACCGTCCAAAAGCTTTTTTGCCTCCGCGAATGAGATCTCGCAAGGCGCTACTGCTCGCATCTTCGGGAGCGTGCGCAAGTTTCTCGCGAGTAAAAACCCTTTTTCTTATCTAAGACTAAGGGTACACCAAGAAACGACGTGATCGGGGGATGATCGTGTGGCACGCCAATATTGTCGGAATGCGATAGCGGATCATTGGTAAAAAAGCCTTTTTCATTGTTAATGATACTACCGTATCTACGACTATAAGGTCGAATTTTGATCAAAAATGAATCGATGAGTAAGTAGCTAATAAATTTTGTGAGTAAAAAGATAAAATTATATTAATATGAACAAACGTTGAATATGCTACAACACTGTGAAATAAATTGACCAACATCCCATCTCCGGCGGAATGATCTTCGAATTTTACCAACTAATGATACAGGAACGGAATTGGAATACGTGACATCTAAACAAAAATTGTATTTGATAGCCTTCCTTTCAATAGCTATGAATTTAATGCTGGTAAATATAGTAGGCGCTGTACCATTTGCATTTATTACGAACAATGGACTCAGTTCTCATGATGGTAGTATAACTATAATTGATACAGGTGTACAACCCAACACTATTACAAGTAAAGTGATGGGATTAAAGCATAATTTGGCTTAAGTTAAATCGGTACTTGCTTATAAAAGCCAGTTTAATGCATGCTGAAATAGTAATGTTATTTCGCTACAGCATTTTTATATCAGATTAACTTCTTTCTGATATACAATACAACCATTGATGCAATAATCAAATAATTAAAGTCGGCTGAGGATCATTTCCTCTAGCAATATGGGTTGGTGTTCTTCCTACAGGCACCGTGGTTATGACAGTGTTTGTCGCTGTATCAAGTACAGAAACATCGCTGGTTTCCGAGTTCGTCACATATACCTTTTTTCCATCCTGTGTGACTGCAATTCCCATAGGAAATTGTCCTACATCAAATGTGGCTATAACAGTGTTTGTACCTGTGTAAATTACAGAGACAGTGCCATTGATCTTTTTATAACAATGTCCGGTTCCGTTGCAAAAAATCCTTTCTAATGATACAATAGAATAAAAAGGAAATCAAAGATAGTAATATGCTATC
>PLUB01000011.1 GCA_003164755.1 Methanosarcina sp.
ATTATAGTACTGTGATCAACTTGAATTCCTCTTTCTATCATCATTTCCTTTAAATTTCTATAGCTCAATGGATATTTTAAGTACCATCTTACATTCAATAGGATAATTTCTCCTTCATGGTGCTTCCATTTAAAGGAATTAGATAGCATATTACTATCTTTGATTTCCTTTTTATTCTATTGTATCATTAGAAAGGATTTTTTGCAACGGAACCGTTCTACCTATACACTATTAAAATAGTTTTGATGTTTAAATCTTCTTTTTAGAAAAGTATCCATATTTTGACTTTCAAGCATTTTAATGTAAGACTCAATGTTGTATAATTTCACCCGGATATGTATATCTACCTTTTTCTATTATTACGCCAGTATTTATACTTGTATTAATACCGGTATGCACATCATCTCCCATAATCACACCAAGTTTTCTCCTACCAGAGTCGAGAATTTTGCCCTTAAGCCTAACTTTTATATTTTTTCCGTCGTGGCGGAGATTTGCAACTTTCGTGCCAGCTCCAAAATTACAGCGCCTTCCGATGATACTATCTCCTACATAACTCAGATGCCCTACATGGGTACCTTCCATAATAATCGAATTCTTTATTTCCACTGCATTTCCAACCCTGACATTTTTCCCGATAGCTGTGTAAGGACGAATAAAGCAGTTCGGACCTATATCACAGTTTTCCCCTATTACAACAGGCCCTTCGAGATATGCCCCGCTCCTTATAAGAGTACCTTTCCCGATAACAACTTCGCCTTTTATGGTTGTATTCGGTTCCACTATGCCTTCACAGCTGCTTTTAAGATCTTTTAGAAGGTTTTCATTTGCTTTCAGAAGGTCCCATGGATATCCTATATCTATCCACTTTCCCTCCAGAGGACTGTAACCAACAATCACTCCACTATCTATTAACATCTGGATAGAATCTGTAATCTCTAATTCATTTCTTACTGAAGAATGGGTTCTATCAATGAAATCAAATATTGAGTTTCTGAAGAGATATATTCCGGCATTTGCAAGGTTAGTTGGAGGATTTACAGGTTTTTCAATTATCCTGACCACTTTATTATTTTCGACCTCAAGCACCCCAAAATCAGACGGGTTCTCTACCTCTTTCACACAGATCAAAGCTTCTTCTGGCCTTGAAATCAAGGTTTTTAAGTCCTCCTTTCCGATTAGCATGTCTCCATTAAGTACAAGAAAAGCCTCTTCAACATATCCCTTTGCATAACCGATTGCATTTGCAGTTCCTAACTGCTCCTTCTGCTGTACGTAATCTATGCTTAATCCAAAGCTACTTCCATCCCCAAAATACTCTCTTATCTGCCTTTCCATATATCCTGTAATGAAGACAAAACTTTCAATACCTGCTTCCATCGCTGAGTTCAGGATATGTTCAAGAGTGGGCTTATTTGCAATCGGGAGCATTACTTTAGGACATTCAGAAGTTAGAGGCTCCATCCTTGTGCCTTTGCCTGCCACAAGGACAACTGCCTTCATTTAAGCGCCTCCTTCACTATATTTTCAGCCATTTCAAAAATCTCATCAACATTTTCCCTGGATTCAGCCGTAATTCTCACTTTTGCCTCTGTGCCTGAAGGACGTACAAGCACCCAACAGTCTTCCATTTTCACGCGGATGCCATCTATATCTAGTACTTCTCCCAGGGGCTCGAGTCTCACCTTTACCCTTTCCATAAAATTTGCCTTTTTTTCGTTTTCACAGGGCAGAGTCCCTCTTTTCGTGGCATAACGAGGGAGTTTTTCCCTGAGTTCGCTTAGCTTCTTTTCCTTCACAATCTCGACAATCTTTGCGGCTGCATAAACTCCATCCGGGCAGTAGGAGATTTTCGGGAAAATCCAGCTTCCTGAAGGTTCGCCTCCGTAGATGGCGTTGAACTGTTTTATGCCTTCTGCAACATAGACATCTCCAACCCTTGTTCTCACGATTTTAGAACCCTTGAGGAAATCATCAACCATCATGGAAGTGTCCACAGGCACAACTACGGTTCCTTTGCTACCTCCACATTCATAGAACCCGAAAATAGTAAGCAGCTCGTCTCCTGATACAAAATTACCTTTCTCATCTACTACCATCATTCTATCTGCATCACCGTCATGCGCTATACCCAGATCGGCTCCGAAATCCAAAACCGTTTTTTTGAGCAGAGAAAGGTTTTCATCGTTTGGTTCCGGGTTTCGTGCAGGGAAATGCCCATCAGGCTGAGCGTTAAGGGTTATTACCTCACAACCCAGTTCCTGAAGAATGTAAGGACTAATCGTTCCTCCTGCTCCACACCCACAGTCTAGTACTATTTTCAAACTAGAACATCCGACGAGTTTTTTGATCTGATTCATATGGGCCCGAATAGCATTCCCATTTTCTTCGAATTTACCTATCAGGTTCCAGGGAACCCTTGTAAAGCTCTCTGCTTCAATAGCTTTTTCGATCTCATCCTGCTGGACCGAATCAAAAGCCATACCATCAGAATTCCAGAGTTTAATTCCTATATACTCAGATGGATTATGGGAGGCTGTAACCATTACACCACATTCGTAAGCTCTTGCTGCATATGCCAGTGTTGGGGTGGTAACAAGGCCTATTTCTGTAACATCACAGCCTGCTGAAGTAAGTCCTGCAATAAGAGCATGCTCTATCATAGGCGCCGAAATTCTTGGATCCCTCCCGATAACAGCATTTTTTTTTCGACTTCCCAGTACGAGCCCGACTTTAAGTGCAAGTTCAGGCGTGATTTCTTTGTTTACTATGCCTCTTATTCCTGAAGATCCAAAGAGTTTCATATGTCCCACTCCGCAATTTCCTGAAATAATTCTCCCTGAATTTTCGTTTTTTTCAATTTTTAAATATTCAATCCTTCTTATTATTCTACAGTGACGCTTTTTGCAAGGTTGCGCGGTTTGTCAATAGAGCAGCCTCGAGCAAGAGCTGTATAGTAAGCAAACAGCTGGAGGACCACAACGTTCAGCAGGGGAGATAACAATTCGTCACTATTAGGAACTGTGAGCACAATATCTGCATACTTTCCTATCTCCGTATCAGTATTATTGGCAATTGCTATGACTATCGCATCTCTTGCTTTTACTTCTTTTATATTACTCAGCACCTTTTCGTACGTAGGGCCTCTTGTTGCAATTGTGACTACTGGTGTTCCTTTTTCAAGTAGGGCGATTGGTCCATGCTTAAGCTCTCCAGCGGCAAATCCCTCTGCATGCACGTATGAAATCTCTTTTAGTTTAAGGGCTCCTTCAAGGGCAATTGGATAGTTCAGGTGCCTTCCAAGGAAGAAACAGCTTTTTACATGAGCAAAGTTCTCTGCACATTCCTTCATTGATTCTTGCTGGTTGAGAATTTGTTGAATCTGCCCCGGAACCTTCCTGATTGCTGTAATGAATCTTTTAACATAATCAGGACTTAACTTGCCTCTTGAGAGAGCAAATTTTACGGCAAGCAAATAAAGAATGATAATTTGAGTGCTGAATGTCTTGGTTGCCGCAACGCCTATTTCGGGCCCGGCTCTAGTATATAGCACACTATTTGCTTCTCTTGTAATAGTACTTCCTACAACGTTGGTGATTGCAAGGGTAGGGCAATTGTAAGACATTATCTCCCGCACAGCTGCAAGGGTATCTGCAGTTTCCCCTGACTGGGTGATAGCTATCGCCAGTGTCCCATCATCCATAACAGGGCTTCTGTACCTGTATTCAGAGCAGATATCGATGTCACAGTGAATTCCTGCCAACTGCTCAAAAAGGTATTTTCCAAGCATCCCTGCATGCCAGGAAGTCCCACAGGCCAATATCTGGATTCTGGAGAGCTTCCTTATCTCCTCCTCAGTCATGTTCAGTTCTTCGAGATAGATTTCCCCTTCAAGTTCTGAGACCTTGCCTGCGAGTGTATTGTGAATTGCACTTACCTGCTCATGAATCTCTTTAAGCATGAAATGTTCATAACCAGCTTTTTCAGCAGCTTCGAAGTCCCATTCTATAGTTTCTATTTTCTTTTCGCGGATTTTTCCTTCTTTGTCAAAAATCTCTACACTGGCAGGGGTCAAAACCACTGTCGCAAAGTCATCTATGAAGATAACGTCTCTTGTATAATTAAGAAAAGCAGTTACATCTGATGCGGCAAAATTTTCCCCTTTTCCAAGTCCTACAACAAGAGGGCTATCTTTTCGGGCAAGAACGAGTTTTCCAGGTTCATCAGCACAAATAATTGCAAAGGCGTAAGAACCTTCAATTTCCTTCAGGGCTCTCTGAAGTCCTGTAAGGAGTTCACACTTTGCTTCATTTCCATCCGGATTCTCATATATATGTTTGTGGAGTAGATGTGCGACCACTTCAGTATCTGTTTCCGATTCGAATTTGTATCCTTCTGCAGTTAGTTGCTCTTTCAATGCCATGTAATTCTCGATTATCCCATTATGCACGACTGAGATCTTCGATGGATTCCCAGAGTTATGCGGATGGGCGTTTATTGTACTCGGTCGGCCGTGGGTTGCCCATCGAGTATGCCCTATCCCTATGTTGCCATGTATTTCTTTAGGGATTATGGCTTCAAGGTTTACAATTTTACCTACTGATTTGTAAGTTTTGATTTCCCTTCCCAGAATCGTAATACCAGCAGAATCATATCCTCGATACTCTAGTTTTTTGAGGGATTCGATAATTACAGACGCAGCAGAATTCTTCCCTGCATACCCTACAATTCCACACATTTTTTAAACCCCCTTTTTGGAAATTAAAGAACCACTGAATGACGGGGTAGATCTTTGTATATAGTATTTCCAGATTCCACTAAACAGTCAACAGCTATCGTTACTCCAGCTTTCACAAGTACACTGTTTCCTATCCGATTATCATCCCCGAAGATGGTACCAAGTCTGGGAGCTCTATGAATTATTCCGTTCATAATGATCAACAGTCCATCTTTTTCTTCAACAAACAAACCTGAGCCAATTGTGTTGTTGCTTCCAATTATTGAGTGAGATATTTGCCCATGTGAGTATATCCTGCAGTCGTTCATTATTATGCTATTTTGGATCTCGGTAAATGACCTGATAGATACATTATTTCCTATTGTTGTGGAAGGCAGAATTACAACGTTAGGGCCGACATCACAATTATCTCCTATGACTACAGGACCTACGATGTAAGTTCCGGAGCGAATTTTTGTATTTTTCCCTATTGCCACCTTCCCCCGGATTACCGCTCCTTCTTCAATTTCTCCTTCAATTCTCAAATCCTTTGCAGGATCCAAGACTATCGCGTTTGCTTTTAACAGATCCCATGCATGGATAGCGTCCAACCATTTAGATTCTGTCGGGACGGAAGTAACTGTTTTTCCCTCATTGATCATAAGCTGAATGGTATCCGTTATTGCATACTCTCCATTTTCCGATATAGGGGTTTTTTCAATAGTTTCAAAGACTTGAGGGGTGAAAATATAAATTCCAGTATTTACAATCCGACTAATATCACCAGGCCTTTTTTCTAGAATTTTTGTAACCTTTTCCCTTTCTTTCAACACCACACCGTAACCTGCAGTATCTTCCATCCTTACTGTTAGAAGACTCGCATCCCCCTTGTAATTATTAAGAAGATCAGCTATGGTTTTCGGTTCCACCAGATTGTCACCATTAAGAACGAGAAATCCTGAATCTTCGAGATCGATTAATTTTTTTGCTTGTTCGATTGCATGTGCAGTGCCAAGCTGAGCTTTCTGTTCTACATAATTTATTTTTACCCCAAAGTTTAGCCCATCTTGAAAATAGTCCATTATTCGTTCTTTTTCATAACCAACGACCAATATAATTTCTAATATTCCATTTTTCTCAAGCGAATCAATAACATGCTCTAAAATTGGCCTGTTGGCGATAGGAAGCATTACTTTTGAACGCGTGAGAGTCAAAGGCCTGCAGCGCAGCCCCTCTCCTGCCGCGAGGATGATAGCTTTCATAAACTTAATGAATCTTTTTTAGAATTTATACATTACCTTTGAAAATCTTGAACGTAATAGATTTGATGTAAATATAAATATAAATGTATCATCATTGGGAAAAAACTTACAACCTAAATTATTTTTGATATCCGAGGAGCGGTTGTTTATATAAGTAAAAAATCCTGTACATCAAATGTTAAATTCAAAATCAAGCGTTTTTTCCGTATCTCCAACTTTTGCGATGGGTCTACAAATTATGAAGACAAAGTATATAACAAAATAACCAATCAGTATATATATAAGAATCATCCTCAGCCTGAAGCACTTCATCAGAGCAAAAGCATTGAATCATATCAACATTTATAGTATTTTCAGTAATTGCCATACCCATGAAATCCCCGGAAATTTATTTGCAGTATTTTGATCTTTGTGTAGAATAGCAAATATCAAGAAATTATGAAGAATGGAATCATACAATATGAAGAACCAAATTAGATCCAGTATACAAAAAGTTGATTTTAAATATACAGCAAATTTGCGATATTGCCCCTCTATTCGAAGGAAACTCTTCAAGCTGAAAATCACGGAAATAGAGCCATATTCTAGGCTATTACGCGAATATGGATCTCTTTATGGACGCCTAGTTATTTGCTTATTTTTATTTCGTTGCAATTCCGATATGCTTTGGGAAAGGGTTTGTAAGGTAGGCCCCTAAAGACTGCATTCATATTCCATATGCTAATGTTTTTCAAGCTGAATTTAAAAAAAGAGCTAACTAATGATAACACTTCTATATTTTTGTCCCCTCTTTTGTTTCAGAATTGTAAAGATATAGAGAATTTCGATAAATTTCTATGCATTTGTGTATTGGAAAGTATAAATCTTTAATAATAATTTTTACTTATAAAAACTCTTACTGATTTTGCTCTTAAAGAAGAATACAAAAGTCTTCAGTCAATTTGAGACAAACTTGATGAAATTGATTCCTTTTAATTGACTGGAAATTTTTTAGTATCATTTTTGAATCCACATTTTTTAACAAAACAGTTTCCAAATAAATATTCGAGGTTCCGTTGCAAAAAAAATATTTCTGCATTTTGACACCATAAT
>PLUB01000075.1 GCA_003164755.1 Methanosarcina sp.
TTTTGAAGTTTTTGCAACGGAACCCAAACAAAAGATAAGATCAAATTTAAGGTTGCACACCCCACTTCAAACAACTTGGTATATTCACAACACAGCTCTATATATAAATTAATTGTTCTAATCAAATATTTTCATTTGATTAAAACTTCCTTTTTCTTCCTGGCTTCCCTGATTTTCAACATAGCTTTTAATTAAATCAGAATTTCATCATCAACCACAGTTCCAATATAACCTTTATAACTCCACAATTCACTACCCATAAGCTTTTTTGAGCTCATAGTATCTTTTTAAATATTTTGTACTATTGTATCTTTTATAATCTGCATCACTATTGAAGAAAAAATATATTGGTTAATCACCAACGAAAAGATGTACATCATCACCAATACAATTGTATAAAACTTAAAACAGTACTTTTTATTAACTTAAAATCATGTATATTTCAAATGGTTGATTATATCATTGCATAATATAAATTTTGAATGATACTTGATACAAAAAAAATATGATATCCTAATTTATAAACATAATGGTTTACATGATGTAGTTTCATTTTTCTAGTACAAAAGTGACCTAAGATATAAAATCCGTAGTTAATAATAGCTCTATGGGAAGTTCCAATCCCGGCAACAAGCTGAGAAGGATCCAACTGGAATAAAGTCTTCGGTATTCCAGTCGGATGAAGACTTCATGATATTCTTTTTAAAAAATATCCATATGAAATGGCAGAATATTAATATTACTTTATTAATATGACTTTTCAAGTTTCAATTTCACCAACTTTCTGTAAAATTAAAGTCCACCCAATTCACCTCATATATAATTATTACTTCCTAATATCGTTAATTTGCAAATATCACTAAACTTTGACTGCCATTAACATAAACCATTAATTTATGATTACCATGAAAAATGCACCAAGACTTATTGCATGGGAACTGACTGCAGGTTGTAACCTTAACTGCGTACATTGCAGGGGAGCTTCCACTTCTTCAGTTCCAGCAGGTGAACTCACAACTGATGAAGCTAAACATTTCATTGATGAAGTTTCAGGACTTGGAAAACCAATTCTGATCCTGAGCGGAGGCGAGCCTCTCACCAGACCTGACGTTTTTGAGATCGCACTATACGGTACAGATTCTGGATTTCGCATCGTGCTTGCCACAAACGGTACTCTTCTTACTCCTGAGATTGTGGGGAAATTAAAAGAAGCTGGGGTCCAGCGTCTCAGTATCAGTATCGATGGGACAGCTGCAAAATCTCATGATGAATTTCGAGGCAGGCCCGGAGCTTTTGAAAGAACGCTGGCAGGTATTGAAGTCCTTAGGAAAGCAGATTTTCCTTTCCAGATCAACACAATGATTTCAAGTCGCAACCTTGAAGAAATCCCAAGGACCTTTGAGCTTGCAAAAAAGCTAGGTGCAGTTGCATATCATATATTTTTCCTTGTGCCCACAGGAAGGGGGGAAGAATCCGATGAAGTCTCCCCCGAAGATTACGAAAGTATTCTGAACTGGCTCTATGATATGCAGAAAGAGTCCAAAATTTTGTTGAAAGCAACCTGTGCTCCCCATTATTTCAGGGTTATGCGCCAGCGGGCAAAAAAGGAAGGAATAGAAATATCGGTGAATACTCACGGCTACGAAGCAATGACAAAAGGCTGCCTTGGCGGAACAGGTTTCTGTTTCGTTTCCAGCGTAGGTGATGTATACCCCTGCGGCTACTTGCCAGTACTTGCTGGAAATATCAGGAAGCAACCTTTCAGAGATATCTGGAAAAATTCGGAGATCTTCAGAAAACTAAGGGATCCAGAAGAACTGAAGGGTAAATGCGGCATCTGTGAATATAAAAAAGTATGCTCTGGCTGTAGAGCAAGAGCATATGCTGCTACAGGTGATTATCTTAATGAAGAGCCCTACTGTGTTTATAGTCCTGGAAAAAAATAAGTGATCTGGATGATAGAACTTGAAGATTGTAATAGTCGGCTCCAGCAAAAAAAGATCGGTTTCACCTTTAAAATGAAACATTATGGCGAGGAAATTCCTGAATTTGAAATTGATGAGACCGATAAGAGAATTCTGAACCTGATCCAGCAAGAAGTTCCCTTAGAAGTCGAGCCTTTTGAAGAGTTAGGTAAAATGTTAAATCTTTCTGAAACCGAGATTCTTGAAAGGTTGCGCAAACTCAATATGAAAGGAGCTGTAAGACGGATAGGACCTATCCTCAGCACTAGGAATATGGGGGGAGTAGGCACTCTTGTGGCCCTGAAGGTATCCGAAACCAGAATTGAAGAAGTTGCGAATTTCATTAATGAGTACCCTGAAGTTTCCCATAATTACCTTCGAAGTGCTGCAAAGTATAATCTCTGGTTTACACTTTCTGCTCCTGATAAAGCTAGACTTGAAGATATCATTTCCGATATTCGGGAAAAAACAGGCTGCCCATTATTAAACCTTCCTACAAAGCGTCTTTTCAAGATAAATGTAAAGTTTGATATAAGGTGAAAAAAGATGGATAAAACGGATGTAGAAATGCTCAAACTTGTGCAGGATGGGATTCCACTAATTCATTCTCCATTCAGGCATCTTGCTGCTGAACTTGGGACAAGTGAGCAGGAAGTTGTTGATAGGCTTAAAAACCTTCAGAAGGCTGGGAAAATCCGACGTTTTGCCGCTTCAATAGGCCATCGTGCAATAGGAATCACATCCAACGCTATGTGCGTATGGAACGTTCCCAATGAGCAAATAGAACAGGTCGGGGCAATAATGGCAGAATTTCCTGAAGTTACTCACTGCTATGAGCGTCCGTGCTATCCTGACTGGCCGTATAATCTGTTCACCATGATCCATTCGTATACTCATGAAGATTGTGAAAAATTAGCTTTTAGGATTTCAGAAGCTACCGGAATTAAGGAATATACTCTATTATTCAGTGAACGGGAATTTAAGAAAACAGGTGTCAGGTTGTGAAGTAAGGTCTTTAAATATTTTCTCATGAGGTTTTTGAAATTGGCTGAAATGAACAATTTTCTTCCACTAATGATTGATCTTTCTGGCAGAAAGATTGCCATCTTTGGAGGGGGCTCTGTTGGGGAACGCAAAGCCGAACTTTTCTGTGGATGTGCAGATACTCTTATTGTAAGTCTTGAATTCACTCAGCCGTTGCAGGAACTTGAAGCTTCTGGACAAGTTCAACTTATCAGGCTTGACATTCTAACAGCTTCAGATTTGGAACTCCGGAAAATCATTTCTGGAGCCTTAATCGTGATTCCTGCAACTAACAGTTTAAAACTTAACCAAAAAATCACTGATATAGCACTTGAAAGCGATATTTTGATAAACCAGGTAAATGCTTTAGGTAGTGTCGTAATTCCTTCAGTCATAAAAAGAGGAGACCTTATAATTGGGATTTCTACTCTTGGACATAGCCCTGCAGTCTCCAAATATACCCGTAGACAGATAGAAAACCTGATAACTCCTGCATATTTCGATATGATCCAGCTTCAGAACGAACTCAGAAGCTACCTCAAAAAGCATATAGCAGAGCAAAAAAAAAGGAAAGAAATCCTATGGAATATCCTGGAAAGTGAGACTGTTTGGAAAGGATTTAATGAATCTTATGAAAAAGCAGCTGAAGCAGCATACGATATAATTTCACATTTTCTCGAAGATTCCGGCCAGTAGAGCTTGTGGAAGATGCAGGATTTTTCTTAGGAAATGATTACTCTGCAAATAGAAATGTTCATAAATTAATTATATTCTGCAAATAGCATGTTCATAAATAAATTATTCTACAAATAAAATGTTCATAAATAAATTATTCTGCAGATAAAATGTTCATGAATATAATCATTTTGCAAATATAAATTTCTTTGATGAAAAAAGGCTAAGGATTCCTGGCTAAAGTTTAATTTACCACTCCTTATGTAAAGATTATATTTTCTGTATTTTATCCTATATGGAGGCTCTCTGTGACAGAAATCTCAAGTATGATTATATCCCATAAAAAAGCAAAAGTCGAGGAAATGGAATCAGCCTGGCACGGTGATCTGGACAGTATGCTCCATAACCTTTACAAGCATGAGTTTGTTCACGAATGTGTTGTTTTGAAAACCTGTAATCGTGTTGAAATCTACGTTGTTTCCCCCAAAAGCAGCAGTGTACTTTTTTCTTTTGCAAAGAAAATGGGAGCTTCCACCCATATCATCGAATTTTACGGGCATGAGGAATCCCTGGAACACCTGCTAAGACTTGCAGGAGGCCTTGAATCAATGATCGTAGGGGAGGACCAAATCCTTGGCCAGATGAAGGACCTTTACGCCTATTCCAAAAAAGCGGGGACTACTGGGAAAATAATTGATACTGCCTTTGAAAAGGCTATTCAGGTTGGAAAACGAATTCGGAATGAAACAAAAATCAACAAAGGTTCAGTTTCCATAGGTTCTGCTGCTGTGGATCTGGCAGAGGATATTCTCGAAGGACTCATAGGAAAATCCGTGCTCGTAATAGGTGCAGGGGAAATCGGAATTCTTGTTGCAAAGGCTCTGGCCGAAAAAGATATCGAAGCAATATACATTGCTAACCGCACATTCAAGAAAGCTGAAGAAATTGCGTATGAACTTGGAGGGCACGCAGTCAGACTTGATGATGTCAAAACTTACCTTATAGATGCTGATGTTGTAATCAGCGGTACTAGCGCTCCACATTACATTCTTACTAGGGAAATTGTTGAAAAGGCTATAGAGAACAGAAGCCGCAAACTTCTCCTTATCGACATAGCAAATCCCAGGGATATCGAGGAATCTGTTGTTGAACTTGAGAATGTCGAATTGTGCAATATAGACAATCTCAGGGTTATCAGTGAAAAGACTCTTAAAATGCGAAAAGAGGAAGCTAAAAAAGCCGAAGCTATAATTCAAGAAGAGATCAAACTTCTAAATCTCCAGTATAAACGCCAGAGAGCCGACCGTCTTCTTGCTGACCTTTATAGGCAGGTATATGATGTTAGGATAAAGGAAAGGCAAAAAGCAGTAAACAAACTTTGCTCCTATCATACTATTGGAGAGATTGAAACCGAGGTTCTTGATGATCTTACTCATTCAATTGTTAACAAAATTTTGGCCGAGCCTACCAAAGTCCTGCGCCAAGCCGCAGAACTCGGAAATGAAGAGTTTCTGGATGTGGTTTCAAGGGTATTTTGCCTCGAAAAATATAATGCAAGGATTGAAAAAGTAAAACAAAGTTGTGAAAATGAGTTAAATCGGACCTCAGAAAAATGTAATTAAAGAAAAAATAAGAGACTTTTTAATGTATTCTAGGATCGCAAAAATACGCCACAAATTCCACTTTCAACTGACTGCAATCAATCAAAAAGCCCAACAAATAATAAAATGTCGCACTATTACGGTTGATGTTTTTCAGGACCAAGTTCCCAGTGTAGTGAATGTTTACATTTTCATGCACTAAAACTGATATGTTCTAGCTAAACTCAATTAAATGTGGAGCAGAATTAAACTGGGATACGAAATTAGGGATATTTTTAAAAACAGCATCAACCAAATGACAGAAAAATACCAAAATATCCATTCAACACACAGAGTCGTGCATAGCAATTCCAGTATCTGTAAGGTGATACATTCCGTCTTCGAATTTTAGGAATCCTTCTTTGAGCAGGAAATCCATATGAAACTTAAAGAAGAAATCGTTTAATCCTGAATCTTCCTTCAACTTCTGTTCATCCTTCCCAAAGATCCCAATTATTCTAAGAAGCTTTCTTCGTGCAGGATTTATAGAAACTTTTTCCATCATTACATGTTCTAGTTTGATAGCTTCGCCTTCAGTAGGTTCTACTTTTTTGCAAAAATAATCCTCAAGTTCGTCGATATTCTCGTCCATACCAAAACTCCATATCTCTTTTGATATCGAAACAGAAATTTTCAAAACGTTTCAACGGAGACTAAGTGTAATTGCTCTTCTCTAGATTAGGTAGCATATTACTATCTTTGGTTTTCTTTTTATTTTATTATATCCTTAAAAAAGATTTTTTGCAACAGAACCTTTGTTTGAGTCTTTTTTATATAAATGAGATGGCGGGCAAGATCTTCCTTCATTCAGGGATTAATGCTTTAATGATTAAGTTTCGAGTGTAACGAATGATTGCCTTTTCACTCACTGAAGCAGGTATGTTCGAATCTCTCATTGAAGTGGAAACAAAATGTGCTAGAATATCCCATTACATGAGTATTGAACATAACATTCACAAAATAACAGATGACTAACCGATATTTAAGGGCTCTTCATCCTACTTTCGGTAGGTACCTTTTTTATAGTATCACTGAATTGCAACTTTTTTGCTGGAAAAATATATTCTTTTTTATCCTATATCTTGTAAAAATGGTTAATTGGTTATATACTTCGCGAGATCTGGGCCATATATTAGCTCCCTCTAAGGTCAATACGTATTTACAGAATGTTTAAAAAAGGATTAATGAAGATATTATATTCATAATGTTAACATGCTGAATTTAGGTTGTATCTCTAACTGGACAATTTATAGTTACTTTCTAAACGTGGGTACAAAGCATATCGAGAATTTCGATAAACCTCTGATTTCATGAGTTATTTATATATCATTTAAAAGTATATGACAAAATTTAGGGGTTTATCAATATACTCTCTAAATTCTATTGAAATTTGATATTCTGTTTATTCCTTATGCACCAATCAAGTGGTTAAAAGAAATCTTTTGTTCAATAATATATTTCTCAGGTCTTTACATGAATATTATTCTTTTATAAATGTAATCAATTTAGGTGAAAACTATAATAGTAGGTATCTCTCTTCTAAAGATAGAAATAAAAATACAGAAAAGAAGTAAAACTACCTTTACTAACGAATTCAGCAAATCCAGATTTCAGTTTAATAATTTCAGGTCGTGTTCATGAGTTGTTGAAAATCATAAACATTAGACTATCTATACATTCTCCAACAAATGGGGGAAATACTCGTTTTTCAGATTTAATCAATGATTCAAGGCCACGACCTAATTTTAGTAGGAATTAAATTTTTTCTTTTAATTTATAAATCACAACATTGAAGATTTTCAGTCCAATCGGGTGAAAATTCATGATATATGAACTAACATTTGAGAAGTCCAGACAAATGTATGAGAAAGCAAAGATCCTTATTCCTGGTGGGGTAAGCAGTCCTGTGCGCGCAATTAAGCCTTATCCTTTCTATACAGCTTCAGCTGATGGTTCCAAAATAAGGGATATTGACGGTAACGAGTATATTGATTACTGCATGGCTTACGGCCCTTTGATACTTGGGCATAATCATTCCATAATAAAGGAAACCATTAAATCCCAGTTGGATAAAGGCTGGCTTTATGGGACTCCCACAGAGCTTGAAGTAACATTGGCAGAGAAGATTACAGGGTATTATCCAAGTATTGATATGCTTCGTTTTGTTTCTACAGGGACCGAAGCAACTATGAGTGCCCTTCGCCTTGCCCGCGGTTTTACAGGCAGAAACAAATTTGTCAAAATAGAAGGTGGATTTCACGGTGCCCATGATGCGGTTCTGGTAAAAGCAGGTTCTGGAGCTACAACCTTGGGAGAGCCTGATTCCCTTGGCATCCCTACAGATTTCACGAAATATACACTACAGTCTCCTTACAACGATATTGAAGCCATGGCTGGACTGATTGAAAAGAATAAGGACGATATGGCTGCAGTGATAATAGAACCCATGCTTGGGAATGTGGGTCCTGTTCTCCCTATGACTGGATACCTTAAGGAACTCAGGAAACTCACCCTGGAAAATGACGTACTTCTTATTTTCGATGAGGTTATTACAGGATTCAGGCTCGCAATGGGGGGGGCACAGGAATACTTCGGCGTCATTCCGGATATCACCACTATGGGGAAGATCGTAGGTGGAGGCTTGCCTATAGGGGTTTTTGGAGGCCGTCGGGAAATTATGGAAATGATTTCCCCTTCCGGGGCTATCTACCAGGCAGGAACTTTCAGTGGAAGCCCATGTTCGATGGCTGCTGGTATTACAATGCTTGATTATCTTAAGCAGGAAAATATTCATGAGAAACTAAATTCAACAGGCAATTACCTCAGGGATTCTCTCTCAAAAATTGTTGAAGATTTAGGTCTTGATTATAATGTGTGTGGGATTGCTTCCATGTTCAAGATTTTCTTCGGAGAAGAACCTCGTAACTACCAGGAGGTCCTGAAGTGTGATCAGGAAGGATACCTTGCTTTCTTCCACAGGATGCTTGAAAGTGGAATTTTCCTTCCTCCCTCTCAGTTCGAGACTAATTTCATCTCTGCAGCTCATAGTAAAGAAGATATCGAAAACACACTCGAAGTATACGCTGAAAATCTCTTAATAGATTCGCGTCTTTGAAAAAGAGGATTCTAAATGATCATAGGTACGCGGGGTAGCAAGCTTGCGCTTGCACAGGCCGAAAAAGTTGCTCGCCTTTTGAAAGACTTGGGATTTGAAACCAGCTTAAAGATTATACATACTAGCGGAGATCTATTTACTGACCGTCCTTTGCATGCCGTATCAAGTGGATTTGGGGCTTTTGTCAGGGAGCTGGATGATGTTATTCTGACAGAAAAAATAGACATAGCTGTCCATTCCATGAAGGATATGCCCACAGCTCGCCCCAAATTGCTCTCAACGGCGGCAGTTCTAAAGCGTGATACTCCGTTTGATCTTCTTCTCACTTATGATGGGACTACACTTGATGAACTATTAGAGCAGTCTATTATAGGGACCAGTTCTCTGAGAAGGGCTGCTCAAATAAAGCGCTACAGGCCTGATCTTATCATTCATAACTTAAGGGGCAATATAGATACAAGGCTCAGGAAGCTCAGGGAAGGACAATACGATGGTATAATGCTTGCAAAAGCCGGGCTCGAACGCTTGGGCTGGGAGTTTGAAGGGGAAATTCTTTCCCCTGAACTCTTCTGCCCCTCTCCTAATCAGGGTACAGTTGCAGTAGTCACAAAGGCAGGCACTGAAGCCGAAATTGCTGTTTCTAAACTTGATCATCCAGAAAGCAGGATTGTTACTGAAATCGAACGTATCCTGATTTCAGAACTTGGAGGGGGCTGCACTACTCCCTTAGGTTCCTATGCCGAAATTACACCTGATGGAAAACAAGTCGGTGTCAGAGCTGAGGTTCTCTCCCTAGATGGACAGGAGACCGTCAGGATAGATGATTTTATCCCTATGTACGGCGCCATTGAAAAAGCTAGGGAACTTGGACAAAGACTTGTGATGATGGGCGGTGGAAAACTGGCTGAAGAAGCCCTCCTGCAGCTTTCAAGAGATTCATACAACTTTTGCGATTCATGCGACTAAAGATATAACCTGCATGATCAGGAAAGGAATTCTAATGTATGTTCTTACGGGACTTAAAATGAAAAATCCGACCATTCTTGCAGCTGGCATTCTTGGCACAACCGGAGCATCTCTGTGCAGGGTTGCACTTGAAGGAGGAGCAAATGCGGTTGTGACAAAATCAATAGGTTGTATGCCTAAAAAAGGACATCCGAATCCAAGTATTATCCAGCTTGATTGTGGTTTTTTGAATGCTATGGGACTCCCAAATCCTTCCTATCAGGGCTTCCTGCAGGAACTCAAAATTGCAAAAAAGGATTCCGGGGTTCCGGTAATTGCAAGCATCTTTGGCGGAAATGTAGTTGAATTTATGGAAGTTGCAGAAGGCTTGCTTCCTGGCAAACCAGATGCTTTTGAACTTAATGTGAGCTGCCCTCATTCTGAGGGATATGGGGCTGCTGTTGGCTCTAATCCATGCCTTGTAGAAGCAATCACAGCTGCAGTGAAGGATGTAGTGAACGTACCTGTGTGGGTTAAGCTTACTCCCAATGTTTCTGATATTACGTCTATAGGGACTGCAGCTGAATCGGGGGGTGCAGATGCTGTTGTTGCAATAAATACCTTAAAGGGAATGGCTATTGATATCGAATCCGGGTATCCCATTCTTGGAAATCGTTCAGGTGGGCTCTCAGGAAAGGCTGTCAAGCCTGTAGCTGTCAAATGCATCTATGACCTTTACGCTACTCTCAAAATTCCTGTAATAGGAGTCGGAGGGGTGTCTTGCTGGCAGGATGCTGTAGAAATGATGATGGCGGGTGCAGCAGCTGTACAGGTTGGATCTGCAGTGTATGAAAGGATTGATATATTCTCTGAAATTAATACAGGGATCAAAGCTTTTCTGCAGAGGAAAAGTTATTCGGATGTAAAAAAATTAATAGGACTTTCTCATGAGATGGTCTGATGCTTCCTCTTAATGCTACAATACTACAAATAACTGAAGAATCTCATTCTGTCAGGACATTTTTCTTTGATCTTCATTTCGAAACTATGGAACCAGGCCAGTTCGTAATGGTTTGGGGAAGGGGCGTAAATGAGGTGCCCATGGGGCTCTCCAGGATAAACTCTATAACTGTTCTGAAAGTGGGGGAGACAACCTCAAAGCTTTTTGAGCTGAAGGAAGGGGATTCTTTTGGACTTCGGGGGCCTTTCGGGAGAGGTTTTTCTCTTCCTTCTGAGAACGAAAAAATTCTAATTATTGCAGGTGGCGTCGGAGCTGCTCCTCTTTCTCCTTATGCAGAAGCAGCTTATGCTGTTGGCTCTGAGGTACATACGATCCTTGGAGCTAGAAGTGCAGATGAACTGATTTTTGAAAAACGCTTTTTAGGAGCAGGAAAGGTTTATATTTCTACGGATGACGGATCAAAAGGTATAAAGGGATTTGTGACCGATGTTCTCAAGGGGCTCGATTTATCGGCTTATGATAAGATTGCGATTTGTGGCAAAGAATTGATGATGGTTTCTGTCTTCAGGCTTATTAAGGATAGAAAAGTTCTTGAGAAAGCGGAATTCAGCCTCCACCGTTATTTCAAATGTGGCATCGGAATCTGCGGGTCATGCTGCATAGACAGGTCAGGGTTCAGAGTTTGCAAGGAAGGACCTGTTTTTTCAGGCATGCAGCTCCTAGATTCTGAATTTGGAAGATATGAACGAGATGCCAGTGGCCGAAGAGTTCAGATTTAAGGTTTGATATATCCCTTTAAAATAAAAATAGGCCAAAAGACTTAAAAAAGTAGGGGAATTCAAGGATATGATTGGAAAGTTCAGATCAGGAGATGAGATTTTTTATGGAGAAATAGACAATGGACACGTATACCCGAAAGGAGATCTTCACATAGGGATCTTCGAACTTTCGGAGCTTCGTGTCCTACCTCCTGCATCTCCGTCGAAAATTGTCTGCGTTGGCCTTAATTACTTGGATCATGCAAGAGAGCTTTCCATGGAAATACCGGAAAATCCGGTCCTCTTTTTAAAGCCGCCCTCGTCAGTTATCGGGCACGAAGACAAGATTATTTATCCGACATCCAGTTCAAGAATAGATTACGAGGCAGAACTTGCAGTTATTATCGGTAAGCGTTGCAAAAATATTTCAGCTTCAAAGGCTGAGGACGTAATCGCGGGGTACACATGTTTTAACGATGTGACTGCGCGGGATCTCCAGCAAAAGGATGGGCAGTGGACAAGGGCAAAAAGTTTTGATACCTTTGCAGCATTCGGGCCTTACCTGGCATCTCCAGAAGAGCTGGATGTTAAGGATGCAAAAATTACTTGTAGGGTAAATGGGGAAATCAAACAGGAGTCTAGTACCTCAAATCTTATTTTTGACATTCCTTACCTCATCGAATTCATAACTGAAATAATGACCCTTGAAGTAGGAGATATAATTACAACAGGGACGCCCTCAGGCGTTGGAGAACTACAACGGATGGATATTGTGGAAGTGGAAATCCAGGGAATCGGAATACTTCGAAACGAGGTTTTATGATGCTGTTTGAGCATATTGGAGCTGAACTTGACCTTACCGAACGCCACCTTCTAGTGCTCAAAAGAGTGATTGAAGAGGCTCCTATCGGAATTCTGAAACTTGCAGAAATTACCGGAATGCAGAACCATAAAGTGCGCTACTCCCTCAGGGTACTTGAACAAGCTAATCTTATCAAGCCCTCGGTCCAGGGTGCAGTACCAGGGGGTGCTGTCCAGAAGTTCCTGCAGGAGTTTGAATGTGAGCTTGATAAAATCAATAACAAAGTTTCACGCATCCTTGAAATCGAAGCTTCCATTCTAAAATAAGGCTCTTACTTGCTGAACACACTTTAAAAAAAAGCATTTTACCTGTATATTTTGCTGGGGATTTGAGTTTTCGGTGATTTTTTATAATTTTATTTATATTTTTTCCGCAATCATTAGATTCAACTTATGAAATTGTCTCATGGAATATTTACTTCTTCGTTAGTTCAACTCAATTAAATTTAGCCTACATTCTTATCTCATTCAATCCACGTTTAATTTGGAGAAACTCCTATGACCTTAAGTCCTGAAGATCTTGAAACAATAGAAAAATACGCCTTACAAAATGCTGTAAAATATGGACAAGCTCCACAGCTCAAATCTGTGATGGGCAAGTTAATGGGGGAGTTCCCTCAACTCCGATCCGATCCCATTGCAATGTCTGAAGCTCTTGAAGGCATCATTTCCAAAATTGTAAAAGAAAACCCGGAAGCCTGGGAATCTAGACTTTCTAAAATTGCACCTGAACTGATAGAAGCTCTGAGTGTGAAGAAAGATCCTTATAAAGGCTTAAAACCCCTGGAAGGAGCCGAAATAGGTACAGTAGTAATGCGTTTTGCTCCAAATCCCAATGGGCCAGCAACCTTGGGCAGCGCAAGAGGCATGGTAGTTAATTCCGAATATGTAAAGATGTATAAAGGAAAATTCATTCTACGTTTCGATGATACCGATCCTGACATAAAAAGGCCGATGCTTGAAGCATATGGATGGTATCTTGATGATTTCAAATGGCTCGGGGTGGTGCCTGATCAGGTGATCTATACTTCTGACCATTTCCCACTCTATTATGATTATGCTAGAAAGCTTATTGAAATGGGCAAAGCATATGTCTGTTTTTGTAAAGGAGAATATTTCAAAGAATTGAAGGATGCCAAAAAAGCTTGCCCGCATAGAGGAGTGGGCCCGGAAGAAAATCTAAAACACTGGGAGAAGATGCTTGCTGGAGAATATGAAGACCATCAGGCCGTGCTACGAATAAAAACTGATATCGAACACAAAGATCCGGCTTTGCGAGATTGGGGAGCATTCAGAATAAGAAAAATGGACCATCCAAGACCTGAGATCGGAAATAAATACTTTGTCTGGCCACTTCTGGATTTTGCAGGAGCTATAGAAGATCACGAACTAGGTATGACCCATATCATCAGGGGAAAAGATCTTATGGACAGCGAAAAAAGGCAGAGTTATATCTACAAATACTTCGGCTGGAAATATCCAAGGACAGCTCATTGGGGGAGAGTTAAAATCGATGAGTTTGGCAAATTCAGTACTAGTAGCCTCAGAAAAGCTATAGAAACTGGGGAATACAGTGGATGGGATGATCCCAGATTGCCCACAATCCGGGCAATCCGCCGTCGTGGAATAAAGGCTGAAGCACTTAAAAAGTTCATGATAGATATGGGGGTTGGAACTACTGATGTAAGTATAAGCATGGAGTCTCTATATGCCGAAAACCGCAAAATAGTGGATCCTATTGCAAACCGTTATTTCTTTGTTTGGGATCCCGTGGAGCTGGAAATTACAGATTCAGAACCTACAGTTGCAAAACTTCCGCTTCATCCCACTGACCATGCAAGAGGTCAACGGGAAATTTCTGTAAGGAATAAGGTGTTTGTCTGCCGGGAAGATATCGAAAAGCTGAAGGTGGGTGCCGTTCTTCGCTTAAAAGATTTCTGCAATATCGAAATTACTTCCCTTGTTCCTTTTCAGGCAAAACATTCAGCAGTTTCCCTAGAAGTCCATAAAAAATCGAAGGGTAAAATCATCCATTGGGTTCAAATTGATGGAATTTCGGTGAAAGTACGCAGTCCCTATGGTGCTATAGAAGGGACTGGAGAACATGGTATTCCAATCGAACTTGACAAAATAGTACAATTCGAACGCTTCGGTTTCTGCAGGGTTGATGCTGTAGACAAAGAAAAAGTTGAGGTATACTTTGCCCACAAATAATTTTAAGGAAGAAGGTTGTTAGTAAAAGGTTTAGTTTTTCGTATTTACTTCAAGTTTTCGTTTCTATTTTTCTTGCTTCTTGTCATGTTCACGAGTTATTGATTAAATTTGGGTAACATTCTGTTATTTTTTCAAAATTTAACATGAACCAGAAGTTGATGCTGAGTTAAACATATTTGAAATATTTGTAGGAATAACTGTTCATTCTGGAAGACTGATCATTATTAAGACTGGTATCAACAAATTTAATCTACTGATTCTATTTCGATATTATGTTGTCCGTCTTGTATGAAAAATGTAATTTAATGAGATATAAATTATATAATTATACAAAAAAGTTTCAATTGTAGAGTTGACACCTTCTTCCCAGAAGCTAAAGACCACGAGGGTTACGTTTCTTCTTAGAAATCATACTTAACATATTTATTATGCTAAAATTTTATATCTATTACTTATATAATCCGTATTATGCCTAAGTAACTAATTGTACTTTAATTTTTAGTATTGTTATTCTCGAAGACAGCGACAAATGCCATCGCAGTTTATTGGGAGCAAGATGAGAATCAATATCAGCATTACCAAGCTTCCCATAGTCTTTGGCATTATCATTGGTACCATCATGAATTCCATTGGAGATATTAGTATCATAATTGGTGGTCGTGAGAAATATAGTTAAAAATAAAAGTTGGCGATATTTTTGCTAAATGAAAAACTCAAAATTTTTGGAATAACTGAATTCGCACTTTTAATGTTAGTGGATATAGTAGCTGCATTCAAAAAATCACAAATTACCGCCACGAAAGGAATTAAGTTAAATCAAGCAGAACAATATACTGATGGTATTATTGATTTTGATGACGCGATTGAATGTGACCCACAAGATGCAGATGCGTGGTATTACAAGGGACTTGATTTGATTCAAGAATTTAAAATAACTGAAGCTGATGCAGCAATGGACAATGCACTTTTATTAAACCCTAATTATTCTATCTACAACGTTGGGAAAAGCTTAGTATTGCTTTTGCAAGGCAAATATGAAGCCGCACAAAATTATGTAGATAAAGGGTTGATGCTTAATCCAAAAAATGCCATTGGTTGGGGTACAAAGGGGGCAATTGCAGAAACGAAAGCGATAAAACAGCATCCATCTGTTATTATATAATAAAGCAATAGAACTTAACCCTGACGACACAATATCATTGAAAGCTTTACATAAATTAGAGTATCGATGACGAAATGATTGAACAGTGATCTAGTTTCAGTCTAAGTTTTTGAATTATCTTAACCATAAGATGTACAGTTTTTGTGACAAAATCTATGAATGGTCTCACTTCCACGCGAAATGAGAAAAGGTTATGGATCTATGACTCCTGGAGCTTATGGGATTTATAGAGCATAGGGATCTCATGGAACGCTTGGAACTGATTAAACTGAAGCACAAACATAAATAGAAAATCTCAGAAAAAAATAAGTTTTAAAGCATCGGGTTAATTGTGTCACTAACTATCTAACTAATATTTTATTGTTGTCACCATCATTTTGGTATGTATTATCGCCATGGATACCAAAAAGGGGTTGGGAAATTAATTTCCAGGGCAATAATGACATTTCTTAAGGTAATCGATATTGATCAATTTAGTTTTTGAGTCTTCCGCAGTAATGTTTGACTGTCTTTTGAATGTTCATAATATCTAGTGTTTTCTTCTGAGTTCCTGTTTTCCTATATAATATACCTACAGGGGTCTGTCAATTCTATGACCGAAGGACGATTACTGATTTTCAACTAGAAAATTTATCCTAGACTTGATATAACATTTTTGATTTTTAGCTTCAAAAATCATAAATTCTAAATATAGAAACATGGTCATAAGTGTATCTAATTCAGAAAGTTGCATTTATTAATTTTTTCCACTTTTAAATGATCACTTGGAGAGGTATCGTATATTAATCTTTGAGATGATGGTTTTTATAAAGTAATCAGTGATTTCATAAAATCGAAACATATAAATGATAATGCTTTATCCCACTTTGGATTTCGCGATAAAAAAGGTGGCTTTAGAATGCAGGGCAAAAAAATAGTTCTGACAAGCGATCTCACCATGATGAGCACATATCATGGGGGAGCGATTCTTGGGTTTGCAGCGACGCTGCCAAAGTCGGTGATGCCAGATTTTGCCTTCAGGCTGCTCTTCTGTCCCCCCGTGGCTGCAGCCTCGGACGGCTCAGCCCTGCTCGCGCCCTGCGGCATGAGAAAAGTGGAGGCAGCCCTCTTAGAGGCAGGTTTTGATTGGTCTGAGGTGATGGTGGCACATCCCGATCACCTTGATAAGGCCATCGGCCCAGAAACTGAGATCGTGGGAATAACCCACGACGATCCCCTCGGAAAAATCGCCTTACGCGAGATCGAGGAGATGATCGGGCGGGGTGCGCCTCATAACAGGTCCAAGTTCCTGGCCCTGATAAACCATCCACTGATCAAAGAGCATATGCCAAGGCTGGTGGTCGGCGGTATGGGAGCCTGGGAGCTGGTAGGCGAGGATTTCCCAGTGGACCATATTTACCTGGGCGAGGGAGAGGGCGATTTTCCTAGAATCTGCCGATCTATTATTAACGGCGATGAGGTTCCAAAGGTAATCCGAGGAACGGCTGTGGCAGGAGGGGACATACCTGTGAATCGGGGCCCAACCATTGCCGGGATCGTGGAGGTCGGCAGGGGCTGTTGGCGGGGGTGTTCCTTCTGCTCTCCGACAATGCGCACTCTCCGTCACAGACCCTTGGATAGAATCCTCGATGACGTAACGGTGAATCTAAAGGCAGGTCAAATGGACGTGGTTCTTCATTCCGAAGACGTCTTCACCTACGGCTCACCAGGCACCAAGCCCGATGGAGAAAAGGTCAAGAAACTGTTCAGAGGGGTTAAGCGGCTGGGTCCGAGGACGGTGGATGTATCCCATCTCAGCCTCGCCATGGTTCATCAAAATCAGGACCTTCTTCGGGAAGTGTCCAGGATCGTAGGAGTTGGCAGAGATCAGAGGTACATGTCTGCCTGGATAGGGATAGAGACAGGAAGCTGCAGAATTCTTCGAATGCATATGCCAAGAAAAGCTTTGCCGAAAAACCCAGAGAGCTGGCCTGAGATGGTCCGAGATTGCTATCGGCTTTTCGGAGAAGAGTCATGGCTTCCTGTAGCCAGCCTTGTGCTTGGCCTCCCTGGAGAGACTGCCGAGGATGTGCTCCAGACCATTGAACTTGTGGAGTCGCTGAAGGATTACACCGGGCTGATGATGCCGCTATTCTTCAGCCCAATAGCTGAAACGAGGCTTTGTGGCACTACCGGCTTTGGAAAGGATCAGGCTTTTCCTGAGCACTGGGAGCTGGTGGGACTTTGCTTGGAGTATAACCTTCGGCATCGGAAAGCTCTGCTCCGGTTTTATAGCGAGAGGATGACCGCAGGACCTGGGGTCTATGCAGCTCTTAACGGGATTAACCTTATTGCGGACGTGGTATTGAACAAGTATTTGAAGAGGATGAAAAGAGGAGAGCCCCCGAATTGATTGAAAAACAAAATTAATGTTTGCTTAAAACCGGATTAATAGTTACCCAGAACGGACTTTACCACACTCTTGTGATCTTCCTTGAGGGAGTATCTATTATGATCGCCCGAGACGTCTATGCTAAGGATGCCCAGGCGGGTGTTCATGAGCCCCACCATTGCAGAGACCCCCCGATAGCTGACCTCGAAGCCCTCTTTGTCCAGGAAGGTGAAGACGTCCTCGGTTGCGTAAGACCCATTACTTTTAAGAGACTTGATTGATTCTAAAATTATACTTTTATCTGAAGCATTTCCTGAATGCGTATTCCTGAAAAGAGGTATCCCATATTGATTAACAATCAGGCTAAGCCAAAAGAGCATGAAATTCTTCGAAAAACAGGCGCAAACAAATGAAAGTACTGTTCACCTCAACTTTTATGATTGACTTTGTTTGTAAAGAATTTAAAGTTGAAGATGTAATCAAATGTGCCGTTAACGTTACTAAATCTTACCTTACAGTTATAATATATTTCGTAAGTGGGAATGGGCATTGAGTTGATACCGAATCTCTTTCGAAAGCTCTCAACCTGGACATCTCCACAATCCAGCGGTCTGTAAAGAAACTTCATGAAAACTAAATTTTGCAGAGGTCACAGCAAAACTTGGATGGTGGAGGATATATTTACAGATATCAAATTAATTCAAGAGCTGAAGTAAAAAATATTGTAATTAATGTGGTTAGTTTTTGGGCTGAACGCTTGGGATAGGAACTTGAGAAATGGGAGGTCGGAGACTGAGATAAAGATGCAGAAACAATATGAATATAAATATTCTTGATATATGATGTTAATAATGTACTAAAATCACATATAGGAGACAGATATTTGATTGATATCAAATTCACAAGAATAGTAAGCGCTATAATCAGCCAATGAGGAGATGAAGATGACTACTCAGTACCGGAACTTTCAATAATGCCGAAAAAAGAACTTTCAGAAATTTTTGGTGATTACGTAAACCTTGACAAACGTGAACGTCACTATTATAACCACGATATAGGAGCTCTACCTCCTCTTGTCAAAATAGTTCTAGGAAACACTGACCCTGCGGCTGTCGTAATAATTCGGAAGGAAGAGGATGCAGTAAGACTGTTGAAATTTGCAAATCGGTACAAAATACCTATAGTTCCTCGAGCCTGGGCCTCTTCGGGTTATGTGGGAGTGATGCCAACAAAGGGAGAAATTGTTGCCGATGTCACTATGCTGAATAAAGTCATTGATATCGATGCCAAAGAAGAGAGAGTAGTTGTTCAGAGTGGAATTACATGGGAAAAGCTTGAAAGGCAGCTGAACGAAAAAGGACTTTCAATCAGAACACTTCCTTCCAGCGCCTCTTCCTCGACAGTTGGAGGCTGGCTTGCCCAGAGCGGAGGGAATCTGAAACTAATAAATTCCTAAGGATGCGAGCACTTACTGATCCCCACTCTCCAAGCAGATTTAGGGTCAACGGCGTTGTCTTCAATGTGCCTTAATTTTACAAGGCGTTCCCTAGTGTAAAGCCAATGGATAAACTCTACAGGCCAGAGAATGAGAGACCTGTGATATGGTAAAGTGCCTTAATAGCAATTTATCATTTTTTTAGATTTAGGGCTTTACAGGAAAAAAGATTGTATTGTTGCAATCTGCATGTTAAAAACTGATTTCGATAAAATAATTTCTCATTTTAATTCAAATTAAGAATCGATAGCATAAAAATCATTAAATTTTGCTATGCCCTTTATTTAATACTCCTAATTTTCCCAATAGTCAGTCCTACTTTATAAATTGACTTGATTAAATCTCAATCCGCTAGAAAGTGAGCGATTAACTCAATAGGAGTTCACACATGATGAGAGTTACATCCATCAGGGCAGTCGACCACAGCCTTAGAATATATACTCTCAGGGACTTTCTTAAGCTCTTCGAGCCCATCAGAAGCCCCGAGATAAGCACAAATAATACTATTGCTATCATGCTCACTGATACCATGATTGCCGGTCAGTGCTACCAACTATTGTCTAAAGTTGGTTGATACTTCATGGGCGATGATGACGCAACCTGTCCAAAATATGATGATTGCAGCTGACGCGATATAAGTTTCGGATTTCCTTTATTTTAAGGCTTCTGTCCCTGTATATCCAGCATTGGATATGGTCAACTCCCATCAAGAAAATCAATCCTATGATTTGTTTATCAGAAACCGTAACCAATTCGTGACCAATTACATACTGTCAAACAGAAATTTATAAATCAGAGAGATATTGAATGGGTATATTCTACTCGCTGTCTTGCAAAGTCACAGAATAAATATATGTTTATTGTTTTACTGAAGAAATATTATTTAATTTTCAAGTAATAATAACCAAAGCTGTAAACAATATAGATATTTATGGTGGTAGCCTATAAACAGCCAACTAGTGAATTATGGCGGTACATTAGTCCTTTGCGATGGTAGTTCCTATTAACGTCCAACTAGTAAATTAATTAGATAATTTCGAAAAAGAAAGAATGGTATCTTGGAAGAGTTGTGTTTACTGTAAACCCAAATACAGTTATTTCGAATAAATATCGTTCCAGGTATATTTTGTTCGAAATAAGACCCAAATCTTCCAAGCAATTCTACTATGCTGTCTTACCCCATTGTGCCGTTTATTTCTCACTCTTTTAGGTCTGTTTGTGGCATGATACGACGGTAAAATACATAATTATCTGCATGGTTATTTTAAATTAATTCTATGAAAAGTTGCTTCTAAACAAAAAATAATTCCGTATATGATTTTTCGTAGTCAAAAAACAAATATATATTACGAATTATTTTTTATTATTTGTGAAGTCATCCTACTCTCACTCTTTACCTAGAGCAAAAAACCTTACCTTGAACCTATCAGTAGCCTATCATTTGATTATTACGACTATAATACTTATGCACATATCTTTATTAACTCATAATATGTAGAATAACTAAGTTAGGTGATTTGATGATTAGTTTCCTTATTTTGCTTACACTTTTACGGTAATTTTTTGAGGGTAAGTGAACAAAATTTTTGTTGATTGCCATACCTACTACGGCACGAAAAATATCTTACTTGTAAGTGAATCAATGATTTTGATATTTACATAATCTCTTAGAGATTGTAATATATAATCTATATATTTTATGACCTTAATTCTATTTTGTGACCATACCTAGATTTATATGACAACATAATAGAAGCGTTTTCACCGCGCATAAAGGTATATGAAGGAGTCCTTCTGGGGAAATGAAAATTAGTGAAGTTCTTAAGTTAGGTATTCATAAATTATGGCAGTAAGCCTAATGAAAATATTGGATTAAGGTGAAAATAGAAGAAATAAATCGTCAGGTGAATATTATCTAAATTGTCTAAATTCAAGTGAATATGGTTGTAGTATAATGCCAAAATAAGTTTAGTATGAAAGTATCAAGGTAAATATGGGGGAAAAATATGACAAAGTCAATTTAGGGTTTATTTTCATAAATTTCTATGTTAAGAGAGTCGTAGATCTTGTACAGAGGATAATTGTTCCGAGTAAATCTGATCGAAACTGGCACTTCATCATATTTTCGTTTATCTAGGTCCAAAGACTTCGAAAAGGTGGTTACTGCAAGATAGAAAGGTTCATTTCCATTTGAACTTTCTAAGGGGAAATCCCCTTTTGAGTCACTTTTGAGTGTATAAATTGGAAACTTTTGCCAGGCCTCCGCAAACTCAGCAGATCGGTACGGATTATTACTAAAGTTTTCTGTCAAGGAATTAATTTCTTCTTTCTCTCCAAATGACATGATATATGGATAGTTTTCTTTTACCTCGGATAACCAGTGGATTCCTTCCATCTCGTTTTGTGAAATTGCTTCAGAAATCCCGCCAATATAAGGTGAATTGAAGCAATTGAAGAATCCCATAGTCCAGAGAAGGCCAAGGATCAGGACTGTTGAACCAAGGCCAAATGTGTATCCTTTTCTGAGGAAAATAACGTAGAGAGAATACCCCAGCAAAGGAATCTGGGCAAAAATGATGAAATTCAAATTTGCAAATTTATCAAGAGGATAAGGAATAAAGGGGTTGAAAAGGAAGGCAAGTTCCAGGAAAAAGGTGAATATGTACAAAATAAAAAAGCGGGGATATCTGTGGATGAAATGATGACAAAATCTGTTGCGATTCTGCCACACAATTATTGAGTTGATCAAAATAAAGATTAGTGGAATGTAATACTTGCCATAATAGAGATTGAAAAGCTGTATGAACTTAAAAAAATTGTTCGATGTGTAAGGTATCCTAGGAAAGCCTTCAGGTATTAGTGCCTTAGTGCGCCAGGCAAGAGTTGGAAGAAAAATATCCATAAATTGAGAAGAGTATCTTGCACAGAGTAGAACAAATCCAAAAGTTAATGACAGGAAGATGAATAAATGGATTTTTTTTCTTCCAGAATGGGGGAATCTCGTGGAAAAAAAATTAAGACTCAGGACTTTACAGAGAAAACTTGACTTTAACATTTTTAGCGAAAAGGCCAGAGATAAGAAAAAGAAAGTTATGTATATAAAAATAAACGGATGTGCCAATGGAATCAAAAGTATCATCAACAAAGAACAAATATAAATGGCTCTATTTTTACCAGAAAGTGCATTCCTCAGCACAAAGAGGTAAAGAGGCACAAGGCAAAAGCACAGGTAGTAAGCAGATGTTGAAACCTGAAAATGCCCAAAGTAAGGAATAGTCGATGAAATAAAAGCTACTGAGATCAATTTTTCCCGGTTCATGAATATTCGATAAAAAAGGAACATTCCTGTGATGAACATAATTGAAAAAAAAACAGGCAAAAAATACGAAAGCACCCACTTCTCCAATCCTGTGATCAGAGCTAAGGCTGAAATGAAAAGAGGACCAGTTGGAGAAAGATTGGAAAAACAAAAAAGTTCATTTTTTCCTACAAGTTCCATATACAGATATTCATCGCCTCTGCTTGGCGAAACATAGCCAAGAATGTAAGGAATGATTAGCACAATAATGTGAACAAGCAGAAGTATAAGAACTGCACTGATTTTTCTATATGCTAGAAGTAGAACACAGGCTGACAGATAGCAAAAGAGCAAAGTTAAATAAAATTGAAAAGGAAGCTGCTTATAGATGTTAATTACATACCCTTCAGACTGGGTCCCCCTGATAATATAAGTACTGTAAACCAATAGTAGCAGAGAAATAGAGGTTACAAAATTTAATATGTTATTAGTTATTTTAGACAATATGTCCCCCGTCCTTTATGAAAATCATACATCCCATTTTTTTGTACCAATCCAAGGAACTATATATATTTATTCCTCATGCAGCAATTTTTGGTCCAATTGAGTTTTATTTTCACAGGCATCTTAAGAGATCATAAACTTTAGTCCTCAAGATGTCCATTTTTCTGATCTCTTCATCTTATTTTTTTGGTCGTGTCCATTAGTTATTGGAAATTGTAAATATAAACTTCTCTCTAAATTATCAAAAAAACGATAAATGTACTCCTTTTTCATACTTGATCAATTAATCAAGGCCATACCTATTTTTCTATTATCCAATCGGCTCAACAAATAATTACTGATCTTGAATGGAACGCAGGCTGATATACTTCTCAACTTGATTAAAGTTTTCATGGACTAAGTAGGTTCGATTTCCTGTAGTTCCGAATGACTAATCTTATTCAGCTACTATGTTTTTTCCTCAACGATTCATAAAAAAATTTATCAATAAGTCTTAATTCAATTTTCCTGTAATTATCTTCGATTCTTTTATATATGAGTGTCTTTGCCTCCATAATATGGGATGTAATTGAACTCAATAACAATGTCTTGAAACTGGATTTTACTTCTAATTTGACAGTTTGATTTTTATGTTGAAAGGAGATTTAAATATTTTAGATGAACGAAGGAGTAATAATTAAGGTCAAAAAATATTTCATTCGTTTTTGTGATTCCATTTGACAGATTATTCTCTCTCCCATGATAGTTATTTTTTTCAAATCTCGATCGAATATTTTGATATTTAATTTACAGATTATATTCAGTAGAGGAAAAAATACTTAATACTTTGTGAAAAATTGGATAGCGAAAATGGTAAAATGGAACAAAAACTCCATACTCAATTGTCTTTTCCAGATTGTGTGATTGAAAATCCTACATTATCAAATTTATCTTCAAAGGAAGTAGAAGTATTCTCATTTTACTTAATTTGTTTTTCAAGGATTTCTTTAATTATTTTGTTTGATTTAGCTGCAATTACAAGTTCCAGAGGAGTTCGATAAACTCAAAATTTAGTCATATGCTATATATGGCATACAAAATGGTTCATGGAAATCAGAGGTTTATAAAGATCATTCCAGTTTTTTTCATTCATTTTTGAGAATAACGTTACTGTTAAAAAATTCTTTATCAATGTATATATATATATGGTTCTTACTTTTTATTTCATTATCCCAATGTTTCTAAATAAGTATTTCAGAAGAATCTAATATTCTTTGCTTAATCTATTTATGCTAATAACGTCAAATTTAGCTTAGACCTGCCAATTATATCCAAGGTGCAGAACGAATACTTCCCATTCTTCGGTTTTAATCCACTATATATAGAGAATCTCTGGTACCATAATATGGAATATCTTGAAAGTAAACATTAATATCTTGAACCTTTGTTTTTAGGATATGTCATCTTAAAAACTTCACTCTTTATTCTTTTAAATTAAAAATTAATGTTAGCAATAGAATTTGATTTTATGTATTTAAAAATAGTATCATCTAGAGGAATTGTTATTTTTTGTATTTTTGACCTTAGATCACTGGTTGTAGATTTACGAGAATTGGTAGAATATATTGCAGCGTTAAATGAATCCGGAATAATTTATTGACAGTGTAGTTTGCTTCATCAGGTAAAGTTATTTTATCAATGATACTACATAATTTCTGAGATACAGGCAGTAAACTGGCTGGAGCTATATCAAAAGTGGAGTTATGTTTCGGTATGATAATCAAAAACTTATAACCTTATATTATTTTTTATAATGTTATGATTTTAGAAATGGTTTTGAGATTGACGAAATTCGGAAATACTGGATGAATATTCGCTATGTAAAATATGAAATAAGCCATCATTCTGGTTTGTTTTGTCAAGATTTAAATTATTTATAAATAAACAGATTTTGAATGTTAATGCCAATGTTTTCTATGTTATAAATGGGTACAAAGAATACAATTTTAAAGAGAGTCCAAAAACAAAAAATGTATGTGAATTTTTCGAAATAATAAAAGAGAAAATATTTATGATATCATATTTGTACTGAATAATTCAAAAATATATCATGCAGACATTAGGTTTAAAAAAAGGCAGAAATTTGGATATGATGTTAGTATTCTATGCTACCTTATTCACCTGATCTAAATCCACTTGAATTTATCTAAAAAGTGTGAAAAAAGAAATTCAGAAATAATAAATTAGGATAATTTCATAAGCCCCAATTTTTGGCTATTGTCTATAACTCCTATATTAGTAATTTGTTGGATAGGAGGTTTGATTGAAATTCTCTCAAACCATTTACTAGGCTTAAAAAGTTGATTGGTTATTAATATACAGAATTAGCTAAATCAAAATAATTCACTAAAAATTGGATAATACTATTTGATGAACGAATAAGAGTGTAATTAATTGCTGACTTGGCTATCCAATATTTAGATGGAATCAAATTATGAGAGCAGTGGTGAAAATAGGGGGAAGTCTCATCAAAGAAGCTCCTGAACTTGTGGATAGATTAATACAAGAATTTCATTCAGAAAATATGGTGACTGTCGCAGGAAGGCAAGCTTATGGAAGCTTATCCATTTCCATTCTCATCATACCCGGAGGTGGAACATTTGCTGATTCCGTGAGGTCAGCTGACAAAATTTTTTCTTTTGGGGCAGATGCTGCTCACTGGATGGCTATACTTGGGATGGAGCAGTATGCCTACTACCTGCAGGATAAAAGCAGCGTTGTGTCTACAGACTCACTAGCAGATCTACCTCAAGGAGTGTCTATTCTTTTTCCTTACAGGCTCCTCAAAACCGAAGACCCCCTTCCTCATACTTGGGATGTGACCTCTGACACCATTGCTGCATGGGCTGCAAAGCAAGTAGATGCAATGCTCTTGAAGGCTACTGATGTAGATGGGATATTTAAAGAAGGGAAGCTGATGAGGGAGATTTCTGTTACTGATTTTGAGGGAAGTTGCATAAGCTGCATTGACCCTGCCTTACCACAATTTCTGCAGAAAAACAGGATGGAGTGTTTTATTGTAAACGGAAAATATCCCGAACGGGTTATTCAGGCATTGTATGGAAAGCCTGTATTTGGTACGGTTGTAAAGGGGAATATTTAAATTGTATATCGCATATGATAGGGGAGAAGCAAAGCGTATCCAAAAAGCATCATTTAAATTCAGATCATTAAACTCGCTGAAGTTGATAAAGGTTCCAGGAGCAAAAACCAATTCTAAAGCAACTGATTAACTGGTAACTCGTTGCAAATTTGCTACATGAAATAACTTTTAAGGAGAAAATAAATGTCATCACAGAAAGTTGAGTACTGTACTTCATGTGGAATTCGTCTTGTTGAAAAGGGCTACGTAAAATTCCCTTGCCCTCAGTGTGGAGCAGAGATCGGAAGATGTGGAAGTTGTAGGCAGCAGGGCAACGTATATACCTGCCCTAAGTGTGGATACAAGGCTCCATGATTTAAGGCAAAGTTCTGAATCATATAGATACGCGTAATAAGAAACTCAAAAATGAACTTGATCAACAGAATTGGCTAAAAGATGAGAGGTCTCAGAATGGGTGAAGTTGCAGCAAAAATGAAAATCATGCCTGAAAGTGTTGATACTAACCTTGTAGAGTTAAAAGAACAGATCAAATGTGCAATTCCAGTAGGTGCTGACCTTCATGGGGAGATTATTGAAGAACCTATCGCTTTCGGGTTGAAGGCTCTTATCGTCACTTTAATTGTTAATGACAGAGAAGGTGGAACCGAAGCTGTAGAAGAGGCTTTTGCAAAAGTCTCAGGCGTCGAAAACGTCCAGGTTCTGGAACTCTATCGCTTCTAAACAGAAAAAAAACCGGTATATATCCCGGATAAATCATTTTTTTATAATCCCTTTCCTTAAAGGGCTCGTAGATCAGGGGAAGATCGTTACGTTCGCAACGTAAAGGCCACGGGTTCAAATCCCGTCGAGTCCATTTGGAAATCTGTAATGGTCCTAACAAACACTACCTTTGTACTTTGTGTATACTTATTCACAAAGTGTTAGCTGGATCTAAAAAATTCGCTTAATATCAAAATTTTGGTGGTGAGTAATATACCTCTTTAAATAACATGATAAGTTAGCGCCCCTGCTCTGGTTATAAAAGAAACATTTTTAAGCAAATATTTTCATTTACTTTCATGATTTTTTTTCTTCCTAGTTTCCCTTATTTTCAATATAGCTTTTAATGCCATTTGAAGTTGTACAACCATAAACAGCTCGAATACGCTCTCCCTTACTCCACAGCTTATCACCATACATCTTTTTTAATTACATAGTATTCTTTAAAGATTTTTATCTATGTGATATTTTGTATAATTTGTCTCACTCTTGATAGATACTATTTTGGTTCAGCACTAACAAAAAGATATACATGGCCAACATCATTACCGATTGCATCAAACTCAAAAAAGTATCTTTTACCAATTTCAATGTGGATATTTTATTAAATAGTTGGTAATATATCTGTCTAAGAGAGTTTTTAGGATGCTTCAATAACAAACATGTGACGTATTTTTGTATAGACACAATGGTTTCCATCATGTGGTTCCATTTATAAAATTCAAAGGTAGCTTGAAATATAAATCAGCTAGTTAATAATGGTTCTATGGGAAGTTTTCCATCCCCTCAGCATGCGGGTGTGGTATTCTACTGAAATGAAGCTTGAAGTGTCTCTGCTATTTTTGTCGCAAGAACGAATGGTTACCTTGTACATTATGCGTAAAAAATGGGATAAATTATGATTAAATTAATATAATTATCAAGAATATGTTAATTATCCATTATATTTGAGATAATTAGATATTTTAAAAATGCAAAATATACATCAAACAAATTATGTACTCCCATATTTCAAGCACATATATCCAAGTATAAAAATCTATCATTTCAGATGGTTAAGTGCTGAAATTCCAGCATTTAGTTCATGTGTTGAAGTTTTATGGTATTATTATATATCAATGGGAGCTTATGTGCCTGAAAAAGCGGAAATTTTGATGAATAGTTATTAGATTGATATAAATAGTTCAAAATTTAGTTATGGTTTTTAAATTCCATCATACAGATTGGAGGAAACTATGAAAACTTATAATATTCCAGAGATTTCCAATAATGTTTTCAGTGTCGGGGCAAAAGACTGGACCCGCAGGATGTTTGATGCTTTAATTCCTCTGCCAGATGGCACGAGCTACAACTCATACCTCGTGAAAGGTGAAAAGAAAATAGCTCTAATAGATACAGTGAATCCGGGTTTTGAAGAGGAACTCGAAGCAAAAATTAATATGATCTCAGGTCTGGAAAAGCTTGATTACTTGATAATGAATCATGCAGAACCGGATCACTCCAATGCGATCAGATTTATCTTAGAAAAAGCTCCAAATGCCTTATTTATCACAACCGAAAAAGGAGTAAGTATGGCCAGGCTCTACCATGAGCTGCCTGAAGCTCGGATTAAAATAGTTGCTGACGGAGACAACCTTGATTTGGGTGGAAAGACCCTTCATTTCATAGAAGCTCCCTGGCTTCATTGGCCCGAAACAATGTTCACATACTTATTTGAGGACAAAATCCTTTTTTCATGCGATTTTTTCGGGGCCCATACAGCCCAGGGAGTCTATGATAACGATATAGAAGAACTGATCCCTTTTGCAAAACGTTATTATGGGGAAATCATGATGCCTTTCGGGAAAATGGGGGTAAAAGCTTTTGATAAAATTAAGGATCTTAATATCAAAATTATTGCTCCGAGTCATGGGCCGATTTACACAAATCCAAACCGTATTATGAATCCGTACGTTAAATGGACTGCAGGAGAAACAGAGAATAAAGCTCTTATCGTCTATGTGAGTATGTGGGGGTCCACTCGAGATATGGTTCGGACAATTGCAGAGATTCTTCTAAAAGAAGGTGTAGATGTTAAAATGTATGATCTTGCAGTCTCAGATATTGGAGATATTGCAAGGGAGCTAGTTGATTCCCGTGCTATTATTATTGGAGCACCTACAGTTCTTGGAGGTATGCATCCGCTTACCCTTTACGGTACTTACCTAGTAAAAGCTCTCAATCCACCGGCAAAGTATAGTGTTGTACTCGGGTCCTTTGGATGGGGAGGAGGGGCGGTCAAACAGGCTGAAGAGATTCTTATCCCTTCAAAAATGGAGGTTGTGGGAAACCTCCAGGTGAGAGGTAGAGCCAGCGATGAAGATTTAAAAAAGGTTGAGAAAATAGGTAGAGAGCTTGCTCAGAAAATGAAGGCATAACTTGAAGAATTACTTCATTAAGAAATTATAAATAATAGGTTATTCCTTTGGATCCTTTCAGTCTAGTCAGAGACATTTAATCTGGCTGAGAAGTTTCAAGAAAATTTCTAAAAAATCCACTATTTGATTGGGTGGTTGTAAAGAGGATTTTGATAAATCCCATATTTCGTAGCATTCTTATAAATGGAATATAAATTAAATGGAATATATATCACTCTTGAAAATCAAATTTTTATCGAAATCCTCTTAAATATTCTCTTGGCTTTATATAGGCCCTGGCTGGCTTAAATCTGTTCATCTGTAAGGCATTTATGTATTTAATCAACCCTTTGGGCAATCGACTATTTACAGATCGCTCTTTTATCTGTATCTTTGGAATAGTGAAATTTGATTTACACTCGTTACAATTCCATATCCTCTTCTGTGTGAGTGTGAAACATCGAAGTTTTGACAATGTGGACATCTTTCATAGTTCGAGGTTCTAGTTCCTGATCTTGATTTAATTTTCACACAATTATAGGTTTGGTGGCTGGGTAAAAGATTCTACCCTACTCTGCGCTTTTAGTTGTCATCTCATTAATCCCCAAGCTGTTAACTGCTTTTTTATACCTCTTATCTCATCGTCAGAAAAAGCAAGACCCTGATAATGGCGCATTGAAGTAAGTGAATCATGTCCCTGGCGCAAACACACAGTGGATTCAATAACTCCGGCGGCTATCATCCATGACTCTATAGTTTTCCTTGTAGTTTTAACTGAAAATCCATATGGATTGATTCCTGCATTCATAGCCCATCTTTGAATATTCTTGTTCCATGTGGGCTCTAGAGGTGGTCTTTTCCCTTCCCAAAAATCCCTGAGAATGTAGTTAAACATGCTAGGTAGTGGATGGATAGTTCTTTCAAGCTGTCTTCTTTTATGTTTCCTCTGAGCTCCTTCAGGTAGGTGGATTATATTCCGTTTATCATTATACCATTCTCTGTGGTCGTAAAGCCTAAGCATCTCAGCATATCGCATACCTGTGATTAAAAGGATGTCTAGTACTGCTTTATGTGAGTCTTTCGGGATTGCAGCTTTTAAGGTTTCGTAATCCTTTGGTGTCAAGATCCTAATATCCCTTACGTATAGGTGTAGCGCTTCTGGATCTTTTGTGTATCCTGACATTTTGTATTTTTCCATAAGGAATCTCCAACAAATCCTATACATAGATTATATTTTAACATATGTATTGTGGTAATAGTATCAGGAATAACTCGAAATGTTCCAAGAATTCGAGAGAGTGAGCAGGTTTAATTTATAAACCTATGTCCTGTTTGCATTATTTTACAGCTATCTGACTTGAGTATAAAACAACGATTTTCAAGGAATCGTATCTGTATAATATGTATCTTCAAACAATACTAGATCACATGAGAAGCATGACAGTAGAATACTAGCATAGCTGGAAGAATGGAGTTAAAGAGTGAGAAATAGTGAACTGTACTAATTCAGAGTGCGAGTCTGAAAATCACTACAATTAGTATTCGAAGTTGTGCCTAAAATTAGTTATCGAATGACAAATGGGATGAGTTTAATTATCAAATTTAATTTATTGCCTATGGTCCGGCATTGGAAGGATTTAGTATAAATTTCAAGCGCTTTTTCTTACCTCTGTTTTGCTTCTTCGTATGCACCTGAGATATATATTGGATGTTCCTTTATTTTCTAGACATTGAGAAAAATATCATATTCTTTTGAGGCTTCATCATATTTGCCTTCTTGCATCAGTTATAATAATTGATATTAAGAGGTCTAAACCTATAATGCTTAAATACACAGAGTTTATCAAAATTTTTTATAAACTAATTTATGATGTTTTTTCGAGAAAAATTTCATAATTCTATCTATATCTTTTGATATTACAATTTAATTATTATCCTTATTTATTCTCCTTTTTTTCTTTCTGTTCGATTAGTTCCAAGCAAATAATTTTCGCGGCTCTTGCAATCTTTTCGATGTATTGCAAATTAAAGATAACGTTTAAATATAATAAATACAAAGTCTAACAGACTATGTAAACCTTATGCAGACAGTTGCTATAGTAATCACTCTGTATTTACTGTTATTTACATTTTATAACATGACAATTTTAGGAGTAATATTAGTTCTTAGTTTTTGACCTATATATAGGAGGAATAGACTATTAGCAGTGAAATGGCAATGGCATACTATTCTGGGCTCTCAGAAACACTCAGGATGACGTTTGTTCAGATAATGATACTCAGCACAATAGCTATTGTGATTTTTTTATATGGTATGATAAGTACCCTCCAAAAATGGGGGTCCGGAGTAACAGGTTATGCCCTTGAACCTCAGGTAGGGCAGAAGGGGAGTGCTATCAGGTTCTTAAAAACCTGGTGGAGCCAGGTCACTGAAGTGGCTCGTCATGGACATGGAAAGCCTATCTTAGAGGTTTTAATCCTTGATATTCTCTTCCAGAGAAGAATTCTTAAAAGGAGTACTTTTCGTTGGTTCATGCACTTCTGTATTTTTGCAGGCTGGATGAGTCTCTTTTCCTTGTCAGGGATGATGTTTGCAGTCGAAATGACCGAAAAGTTAGGACTCATGCTGCCGTTTACACCTGCTGAATTTAGAGATATCTTATCTTTCCCAAACTACGTTTTCGGGTACATCCTGCTTATCGGAGTTCTCATTGCAATAGTGAGAAGACTTTTTGTTACAGAAGTCAGGCAAGTTTCCATAATGTATGATTGGATTCTTCTCGCAGGAGTTTTCATAATCACAATCTCCGGCTTTATTGCCGATGGTATTCGGACCGACATTATTTGGGGCTTTGGACTTAATCAAGCATCAGCTCCACCTGCAGCTCTGTTCCACTCCATAATTTCCCTGCTCTTCTGCATCGCATACGTTCCATACAGTAAATACATTCATGTAATCGCTACGCCACTTGCAATTCTTGCAAACAAAGGAGGCGAATAAAAAAATGGCAAAACGTACCCCTTCAATTGATACGAAGAATCTTACCGCAGTTCAACTTATGGAGCTCGACTCCTGCACACGCTGTGGTGAATGTGTCAAATGGTGTCCAACTTATGCTGCTACCGATGGGAAACCGGGCTTAGCACCCAGAGACAAGATCCTGCGCTGGCGACAGTACATGAACAAATCCTATGGGATCAAGGCAAAGCTCTTTGGTCCGCAGGAAATCCCTCAGTCGGAACTTGAGGAGTTTAAAGATGATGTGCACAGTTGCACAACCTGCGGTATATGTGGGACTGTCTGTGAATCCGGCATCAATACAGTAGAACTCTGGGAAGCCCTAAGGGCAAACCTTGTCAAGAAAGGTATTGGTCCATACGGAAAGCAGAATATGTTCCCGAAGCTTATTGGTCAGTACCATAACCCTTACCTTCTTGACCAGAAAGATAGGCTTGCCTGGGTTCCCGATGATGTGAAAATTGAAGACAAATCAGACCTTGTCTATTTCACTGGCTGTACTGCAGGGTACAAGCAGCTCACTCTGGCCTTTGCTACATCACGTGTGCTTAACAAGTTAGGCATTAAGTTTGCTATGCTTGGGGAAGATGAATGGTGCTGTGGTTCTGCCCTGATCAGAACAGGCCAGGCACATGTCAATGGTATGGTGCCCCTTCAAGTTGCAAAACACAATGTAGAAGCCATCAAAAAAATGGGTGCCAAAAAAGTTCTCTTCGCATGTGCAGGCTGTTTCCGTACTGCAAAAATAGACTGGCCAAGACTTCTCGGCGAAGAACTGCCTTTTGAGGTTGTTCATATCACTGAGTTCCTTGAAGACCTAATAAAGCAGGGGAAAATCAAATGGGAAAAGTCTATTGATAAGACAATTACTTACCATGATCCCTGTCACCTGGGCCGTCATGTAGGCGTATATGATGCGCCTAGATATGTGCTTTCTCACATTCCGGGTGTCAAGTTCGTTGAAATGGACCGGATAAAAGAATTCCAGCGTTGCTGTGGAGCCGGAGGTGGTGTAAAGGCTGGTATTCCTGATCTTGCAGAGGGTATTGCACAGTCCAGAGTTAAGGATGCTCTCGAAACCAAAGCAGATCTCCTCTCAAGTGCATGCCCATTTTGTAAGAGAAACCTGATGGATGGCCGTGACTCTATGAAAGCTGACATCGATGTTGAAGATATCATTGAGCTGGTTGCACAGGCTTTAGGCCTGAAACTGGATTAAACGGAAGATCAGAAGGCTGGATCTCCAGTCCTTACTTCTAGTGAATAGTCTTGGCTTATTTTTATGCTTCTGAGTGTGGACAGTCAAGACTAGTTTATCTTGTCGGTGGGGATAATATGAACTCTCGCTTCTTTTTGTTTTCGTTTAATTCTCTAAATCATAGCTTCTTTGAAAATGAGTTTATTTTTGCTCCTATGGTCAAAGGTGGTGACCTCAATCTTTTACTGGAATATGATACTCATTAGAATTAAGCAGCGAAGCCAGTGCTATGGTCAGATCAATCTATCACATATTGTTGGTGCCTAAGTATAGATATACTACGGAGGTTTATCGAAATCCTATCCAATACGTAAATTAAACCGGATTGCATTTAGATCTTTATCACTATTTGCGTTGAGGAAGGCTACAAAATTCATGTTATGGGGGTGGTAAAAAACACGTTGATTTATTCATGGAATTCCATCGAGCAACTCTCGATCAGATGTGATTCAATACTTTAAAAGGGGATTCCTACAGGTGTTTTAAGCTTCATCCTAACCTGGGGGGAAATATTTTGACAGATGTCTATGATACAGTAGCAGATTTATCGATTCATTGGAAATTTGACAGCTGGTCCAATAATAAACTATATTCTGGAATCGTAAAGTAAGCCGAAATCAAAGTTTAGCTCATCAAAATTAAATAAAGTAAGTCTGAAAATAATCTACGACTTTTGAATTTTGGAGGAATGAAGAAATCTATTATAGTTAATTAATTTTTGAATATTGCTAAATAATTTTTGATTGAAATATGGTATGTTCATTCCAACTTAATTTTATACTGTCAAATAAGGTTATATAGGCTTTGCACCTAAAGGCCCACTTTAGCTCGACTTTAGGCGCAAAGCCGGTTATATAGTAAAGCTTAAATAGCGAAACTTTCTTCCCCTTGAATATGGAGGTCCCTTACGAATTTCTTGGAAAAATATTCATATACCTTACATTCTTTGCTCTTGCAGGTATAGGAATTGCCCTGCTCTTAGGAGCTTACTCTTTTAAAAACCACAAGATCATTTTTCCGGGATTCGTGCTGTTCACACTTTATCTTTTCTATTCTCCTGCAAAATGGCTATGTAAAGTTTTCCGGATAAGGGATACACTTGTTGATGATATACTCATTGATATCCGCAATGCTGTTATGTTTGATGATTTTCTGCATACAAAAGGGAGAAGGATCTTGCTTCTTCCACAGTGTTTGCGTCATCCCAGCTGCAAGGCCAGGTGTGATCCAGTTTTTGGATATGAGTGCAAGCATTGTGGGCTGTGTGATGTCTCTAAACTCTGTGATGCCGCTGGTAGATGTAATTTTAGGGTTTTTGTAGTTCCAGGAGGAAGTTTTATCAAAAAAATTTTTAAGGAGTATATGCCTGAAGCTTGTCTGGGGGTTGCCTGCTATAACGAGCTTGCTGAAAACATGCAAGCTGTGTCTTTTGTTTCTGTTCAGGGTGTTCTTCTTCGCAAAGATGGATGCTTCAATACTGAAGCTAATGTTGAGGAAATCATTCAAAAAATGGAGATGTGCAATGTATAGCACTATCGGTAAGATACTTCTCTTTTTTATAATTATATCCTTTATTCTCTCGAGCATTGCTCTGGTAGTCAGCAAACAGAGTCTTAAAAGAAGCGTTTATTTAGCAGGTTTTTTTGCAAATGTACTCGATTTTTTTTATCTGCCTCTAAGGCAGCTTTTCCTTAAGTTTTCAGATGTGCGTATTCTGGACAAATGGATGGCATCTTTGAAAAATAGGGCATATAAATCTGCTTTTGCAAAAACAAAAAACAGGGTTATCCTGGCTCCACATTGTATGCGGAACCTCGACTGCATAGCCCACACCACACAGACAGGAATCCAGTGTAACTACTGTGGCAAATGTGTTTTTACCAATTTGAAGAAAGACTCCGAGAAATATGGATATAAATTATTTATTCTTACAGGTTCTTCCTACATAAAAACTATTCTTAAAATGGAAGCTGCAGATGGTGTCCTTCTAATTGCCTGTGATTATGAAATCAATAAAGTTATGCGTGCTCTCAAAGGTAGAAAAGTAGTAAGTTATGGTATTTCTATGGAAAGGGACGGCTGCTTCGGAACAGAAGTGAATTATCAGAAGGTTCTGAATATTTTTGAAACTTTTAAGAACTAAGGGTCCTTTACAAAATAACTTCAGGTAAAACATACTTATTCTGGAACAAAATAGATGGCTATACTTGTTAAATATAGTTAATTACAGTGCAAAACTATCCAAAATTACTTCCCTATGGGCCCTAAGTAGATAGATTTTAGAATTTTCTGCCTCATATATCTTTTATACTTATTAATCTTTTAATTTTTATTCGGCTTTTTGATGCTTTTTCGTTATGATATTTCCTCTTTTTCTGTATTTTGTCTCAATTTTGAACTGATACTAACACTTAAATTAGCTCCTTTTAGATATATGTAAAATTAAGATAAACTTGGATACTTTTTAATCTCTTATGGGATGCTATCTATTCATTATTGCTTCTATTGGTAATTGACTGCAATAGATCCAAAATTCCGGAAATAATTACTAATTTCTAAACTTGTGTATACTTTTAGGGTGCTACTTTAATGCATGACTTAATTATCATAGGTGGTGGCCCTTCCGAAGCATCTGCTGGGAGAAGGGCAGGAAAGCTTGACCATGATACACTATTGCTTGAGAAAGAAGAATTCCCGAGATACAAGCCCTGCGGTAGAAGGCTTTCAGAAAATGCTATTTCTGATCTAGATTTAGAGCTCCCTCCAAAAATTATTGAGTGGGAAATAACAGGACCAAAGTTCTTTTTCAAGGAACAGTTTATCAACCTAACAAAAAGCATCGATTTTCTGTTCTTATTTTCAGGAACGACTTTGATAATTTTCTTATTGGAAAAGCAAAAAAACAGTAATTGAAATCTATACAACGGAAAAAGTTATCTGCTGCGAGGAAATATTCATCTATGTTGAAGTGAAGACTAAAAAGACAGTATACAATGCAAAGTTTGCGATCGTTGCAGAAGGAGCACAGGGGGTAGTCAAAAAATATATGAGGCCTGCCGATATCAGAGGGGAATATGGGATGTGTGTAGTTACAAAAGTACTTGCTAAATTAAAAAAACGGAAGTGTGTCTGGATAATAATTTAGAACTGTATTTTGGGATTGCTGTAGGTGGATATGTCTGGATTGTTCCCCACAAAATCTATTGTTCTGTTGGAATTGATGGGGTTGCCAAGGATTCTAAACATACTAAAAAAATCACAGACTGATATCCTAAGGAAAAATGGCTTTTTCGGCAAGTATGAAATTCATGGACATAAGATCCTAAGAGATGGAGTTGAAAGGAGATTTATTGATTTAGAATTCTCCTAGTTGGGAGTGCTGTCAGATTTGTGGATGCTTTTTCAGGTGAAGGAAGAGCCTATGTCATTATCTCAGAGCAATTTGCTTCTGAAGTGATCGTAGGAATTTTCCGATGTTGTGGAAATCTCAAAGATCTAGACATATATAAAGTCTCTCTGCAAGGCAGAGTGTGGGACTCACCTTAAGTACTCGCTGATGTTTTCCAAAATAATGCCTCGTTTTCCTGGCCGAGCATTCAACGTCTTTACTTCCAATGAAAAAATGGCTGATAAGTACCTTGAGGTTGTAGATTTCAGGCTTAATTATAAAGATTATATCCGTCGGTGTCTTATAAACTTTAAACTCATGTAATTGAGCAGGTTTTTCAATATGTATGATCTGATTATAGTAGGAGGAGGACCTTCAGGAGCATCTGCTGGAAGGACAGCTGGAAAACAGGGGCTTTCAACCCTTCTGCTTGAGAAAGAACATTTTCCGAGGTACAAATCTTGTGGGGGTGCTCTTTCTTCATATGGTTTATCTTGTCTAGATTTCAGTCTTCCTGAGTATGTTGTTGAGAGATATATTCCAAAGGTAAAGATTCATTTCATGGACGGTTTTGTAGAGGCAGAGAAGGAAGGTAACTTAGCCTTATTAATTTCCAGAACGGTTTTTGACTATTTTCTGCTTGAAAAAGCTAAAGAAACTGGAATTGAAGTTCATACCGGAGAAAAGGTTCTGGATTGTATTGGGAAAGAAGATTTCGTTGAGGTAAGGACCACGGACAACACCTATCTTGGGAAATTTGTTCTGATTGCAGAAGGCTCAGGTGGATCTCTTAAATACAAAGTTAGATCAAAAGATAAAAGAACAGAATACTGTCTTGGTCTTGTGTCCGAAATTCCTGATGATGATGAGGCAATACAGAGTCAGTGTCCAGACACTTTAGATATCCACTTCGGGATTGCACAGGGAGGATATGGCTGGATTTTTCCTCACGCAGGATACTATTCTGTAGGAGTCATGGGAATAGCTCAATATTTTAAGAATCCGAAAAGAGTAATGATGGATTTTTTGCAGGAAAATGGTTTTGCTGGCATTTTTCCTATTCGTTCTCACATTATCCCTATAGGTGGAATAGCAAGAAAAACAGTAAAGTCAAGATTTCTTCTGAGCGGGGATGCTGCGGGGTTTGTAGAAGCTTTTTCAGGAGAAGGGATGGCATATGCTATTAGATCCGGACAACTTGCTGCGGAGACCATTGCAGGCATTATGATGTATGGCAGAAAGTTAAATGACATTCAAAAATACGAATCAAGATGCAGACAGGAATTTGGGAACTACCTTGCCAGTTCTCTTAAATTGGAGAAGGCAATGCATCGTTTTCCAGAAATCTCTTTCAAACTGGCTGTGAGCAACAGGGAAATTCTTGAGAAATATCTGGATGAAGTAGTGATCAATAGAAACTACAAAGGTTATGTTCAGTGGTTATTGCTTAATTTTTTCTGGCTGAACATGCCTCCAAAATAAAATCCCTAAAACTGAAAGAAATGGCTTTTCTCTGTTTTGGGTAGGTTGAAAATAATTGTTCAGTTAAAGATTATTGCAAAAAAGAGATGGATATCGAGATTGAATGTGGTATTCTACAAACTAATGTTTTCAAATATTATATGTATCGCACACATTATTAAGAAAATGACTATTGAGGATCTCGATAAACCTCTGATTTTTACTAGTTATTTACATGCAATTTATAAGCACATGACTAAATTTAGGAGTTTCTCAAAATCCTCTATAAATTATGCAGCGTGCACAATTTTCTTTGGAATCACAGATCTCAATAAGTTGAAAAATGGATCTATTTCACCATCCTAATAATCTAATTATAAGCAGTACATAAAAAATTTGACTTTGAATTTACAGTTAAATCGGACACTACAACATATTGCCTACTCGAAATAGCGAGAGCACATAAATGATGGGAAAAAACAGTGAATTCAAAGATTATTCGAACATAATACATAATCTTGGATAATTTTATGCGAGTGAGGCTCATAAGCTCCCTTCTGTTCCTGCAAAAATTTCCTGCCACCCATCAGTGGAGGGAAAGGCCCCGGAGGACTCTTGCAGTGACGGCATTCGGCTATGCGTTTCCAAAAATAACCGGGAGATTCCGAACTGCTCTTTATTCCCGATTTTCAACTTGCACCCACGAGGATTCGCCGTTTCATCCACTTTCCCTGAGACCTCAACGTATGTATCATCGCATTTTCAGGGCATGGTTCTCGTTTCTGTGCCAGAGCCTGGGCTCTCGCCCGACATCCTTTACAGATGTTCGTGTGTCCGGAGTGGTGGGGAGACTTTCCTCAGACCAGAAGGCCCGTCAGCCGTCCAGCCTCTCTCGCATGTTACTTCTCAATTGGCATTGATATTTTTAGGTATATATATCTTTTTTGGAACCTGCATTTCCAAAGGTTGATCATTAGGATCTTTTTACACTAATATTGTGATATTTTGATTTTATTACCAGGTCAACTTATGAAGGTATATAAGTTCCTTGTACTTGATATAAATTTATGAATTTGAATGCAACAAAATATTAATATATATGTATTATAATCCGTAAGTTATAGATGGATTTTTCCATTTTTCAAGGATCGTCGAAAGAAAATTATCGTTACTTTTTGATATCTGACAATGAGTATCATTTTTTTGTCAGTTTCCAGGCTTATTTTTAAGAGGTAAAACATGAGTGATTGTCTGTTCGATTTGCATATTGGCTATGTCCGTTTTAAAAATCCTATCACACTAGCTTCAATGGCAGGAATTGTAGATAGTGGTTTTGCTAACAAGTATGCAAGTAATGCAGGTCTGGTAGTTCTTGGAGCTTTCAATCTGGATAAGGCTTCAATGACTGTTGCATCAGATCTAGTAGCAATGGGTAGAAAAGAGTTCATCTCCGATGAACCCATGGAACTTATAAAAAAGGAAATTCGGGCAATAATGTCCGAAAGTGCAGTTGCGGTAAATGTCAGAAGTACTAAACTCGAATCCCTCATCGAAGCTGCAAAACTCATAAAAGAAGAGGGGGCAATCCTTGAGTTAAATGCCCATTGCAGGCAACTGGAAATGCTCGAGGTAGGAATAGGGGAAGCTCTACTCCATGATTTTCCACGACTTTCTACTTGGATCAAGGCGATAAAGGAGACTGGAGTCGTACTTTCAGTAAAAGTGAGGGCAAACGTTGTTGATGACATAGAGCTTGCAAGGCTCATAGATATGTCAGGTGCCGACATAATGCACTCTGACGCTAGCCGAAATGATTTTGGGGCTGACCTTGATGCGATCAGTAATTACAGGGATGCTACAAGGCTCTTCCTGATAGGTAATAATTCGATCACTGATTTTGAAGGAGCAAAGGATATGTTTTCCCGCGGTGCTGACATGGTATCTGTTGCCAGGGGAGTCCTGCAGAATCCTGAACTTATAAGGGAGCTGGTAGAGAGCGTTAGTTCCTATCAGCGATCCATTGGCTGGTATAATGTTCCTAAGCACGTGTGCAGTGATGGTGACTTCAGAGCTCTGGCTTTTTGTTGCCGTCCTGTTAAACCCTGCTCTGTGCACGAAAAATTTCGAAAATTGGGTTATACAGCAGAAGAATTTGCCAAGACGAAGTTTGACTTTGCGAAGGGAACTATGCTGGAGTTCGGAGGAGATACCTGCTTCGGAAGCCTGGTTTGGTGTTGTAAAATCACCAAGCCCTGCTGGCTTAGGGATGGTGCGTTAAACACAATTGGTCTCTCTGATGTAGAGTACATGAAACTTAAAAAGCAACTGGCCGAATACTTACTGGATAATGCTAGGGTCCCTGTAAATGAGTCCCATTAATATCGATTTTTCCTGTCCCATGCCTGACGGGGCGGAAGACCCACAGATCATAAGTCTTATTGCTCGTTGTGCTCAGCTTGCTATGTTGCTGGAGGTCTCTGCTTCTCCCAAGCCGGGAAATATAGATCGGGAACATAACTATCCGGATACCTGTTTTGAGCATTTTATAGCTTCTTCAGTGAGTGTTTATCCTACAATTGAAATGGCTGCAAGAAGTAAGAGTGGAATAGGGGCGCTTTTCAGGAGTGCAGTTTGTGAGAGTTCTGCTTGGCAACAGGGAGGCAATACTCATTTTGGGGCTTTTCTATTACTGATTCCCCTTTCAATGGCTGCGGGAGAATTATTACATTCAAGTGGGAAAGTCCGTTGTGAGCTTTCACCAGAAAAATTTGAGGATCTTGCTTCCCGTGCTTATTTTTTTGTCAGAGCAACGGACTGTGAGGATGCTGTCGAATTTTATAGGGCTTTCGATATGGCAGGAGTTAGAGTAAACAGTGTGGATGAATTTAGCCTTGAAGATCTCAAATCAACTGCTGAACTCAGGGGGCAAAAAGTTACGCTTTATGAGCTCATGGGGATGGCTGAAGGATATGATATGATTGCAGGGGAATGGGTATCAGGATTCGGCTGCTGCCTTGAAGGAGCAAATAGTATAACAAAGTTCATGCAATCCAGAAGTTCAGGAGTAGAATACTCAGTTTTGAACTGTTCGGGTTCAGATATCAACGAAGCTATAGTATATACATTTTTGAAATTGCTTTCCAGGCACAGAGACACTTTTATCCAGACAAAATTCGATAAAGCTACTGCAGATTACGTATCATCCAGGGCATGTGATCTTCTACTGGCCTATGAAAAGCCTTCAGACAATGGGATCATCGACTTTGCATCTATGCTTCCTGCAGTAAAGGAATTTGACATCGAACTTCTTAAAAAGAGAATCAATCCAGGTTCAACAGCGGACATCGTTATTGCCGGAATTTTCATTGCTCTTCTGGGAGGATTACGCTTTTGACCAAACTTTTCTCTGAATATTCAAAGTACGGAAGTGAATTTTCCACTGTAGATATTTCCGCATTCGGAATCCTGGAAGGAATTTCCGAAACAATTGTAAGCACAGGTCTGAAATATCCTAATGCTGCTCCAATTGGAATAATCGTGAAGGATGGAAAGTATTTTGTCAGACTTTTCAGAGGTAGTCATACTTGGGCAAATGTCCTTAAAGAAGGATATATGGGCGCAAACGTAGTTTATAATCCTCTGCTTTTTGTACGTTCAACTTTTTTCGACCTTGAACCTTCTGAGTTTGACTATGTGCCTGCTCACAAGCTCAATTTTCCCGTCCTGAAAGAAGCTGCAGCTTGGATCATTTTCAAATGCATTAATGTAATGAACACAGATCAGACCCTAGTAGCAGATCTTATTCCCATGAATGCAGGTTTCAATGAGGTTCATAAAAAAAATATTCTGGTTCCAAACAGAGGATTCAATGCAGTGCTTGAAGCTACTGTTCATGCAACCCGCTACCAGCTCTCAGGCGACAAAAAATACATCGAATTGATCCAGCATTATGAAAATTTAGCTTCCAAGTGTGGAGGAGAAAATGAGAAAAAGGCAATGAAATTGCTTCATGAAGTGCTGGAGTTCTGACTCTTTTTATGGCTTACATCTGCTTTACACAAGTGCTGATAGGTTCTTTTTTTCATTATTTGTTATCTCAAATCCTTTGTTAGAAAATTATATTATCCTTCTACTATGTTCTTTATTTTCATGAGTTCTAAGCGGATTTCATTTGGTATTAAAAGTGCTGGTAATTTTTTGGGTCACAGTTACTAGGTCTCAAATAAAATTGAGCTTAAATATCCCATATTTCCGTAGTTCCAAAATCATTTCTACAAATCAAAGAATATTTATAAAGTTATTTAAGGTACTGAAGCAGTTGCTTAGGACAATAGCAGTGAACCTTTTTGTTATGGCAGTGACCTTTCTAGCAAAATAAAAGTACCAAATTCGAACACTATCATAACCACAAAGCTAAGGTTTCTTCGTCTAAAGGCTCCAAGGCTAAATTGAATGATTCAAAATATAAAACTTATTTGAATAAACATGAACAAAAAAACCACTCCAAAAACCATGAAGCAGAAAAAAATCACCAATGTGACGTAGATAAAAAATAGTTTGATTTTCATTTCCATTAAATGAAAGTAGTGACAGAAACGACAAATCTCGGTCCTGGCTTCTAGTGATCCAAAAATCATTGATAAAGCAAAACGATTAATGACCATTATAATGGAATTATGAAAACTGACTGCACTTTCACTCTAATATTATGAGTGAGATATAATTCAAATATTGGAAGGTATCATAATCACACCGGTTTTTATTTCTATTGATTGTTATTTCACTTATATTGATTAATTCTATTGCTATTTTATTTAGTATTTACTTCGTTATATTATATATTAGTCAGATTTTCGACTCTTGACATCAAAAAATGGCTGATGGTGGGGCTATTTAAGGCATGTTCTTGAGTCGGCTTTGCACTTAATGTCAGAACTTACTAAACACTCGTAGTGATTTTGTGTACAAAAATTAATTTTATAATTATGCACCATCAAAAAAGATTATTGAAAATTTTTGTTTTGTAGTAAAAGTATGTTTGTGTAACAGTTATATAACTTTTAATTTATTCCTGTATATAAAATGAGTTGAGGGTAATGTCAAGGAAGAATCCAAGTTGGAATATTTGTTTCAAAATCTTTCTTTTTTGATTCTTCAAATAGTTTTATTTCATCTTTCGTGAGGTCATTCATAGTTATTTTATTCTCGGTCACATATTCAAAGATTATTTTATATACAGTAGGGGGCTTGAATTTATTCTTAAACCCATCGTATTTTTTCCGATGGCATTTTAGTTACCACCACACTTTAAAATTATTTTAAAGTAATTGGTGTAAACCTGATTTATCGATTTATCCTTTGAGAAAATCAATTTCTAAAATCCTTACATACTAGGGTTATCAATGGGGTGAGTTTATATAGAAGTACAAACATGTAAACTGCGATTCTAATTCAAGAGCTATTCCAAACTCATCTTAATGGAGGAGTAAATTGTGGCAGGACAGCCAATATTCATTTTAAAAGAAGGAAGTAAGCGAACCAGAGGCAGGGATGCCCAAAGCAACAACATCATGGCTGCAAAGGCAGTAGCTGAAGCGGTCAGAACAACCCTAGGTCCCAAGGGTATGGACAAAATGCTCGTTGATTCAATGGGAGATGTGGTCATTACAAATGACGGGGCAACCATTCTCAAAGAAATGGACATCGAACACCCTGCAGCAAAGATGGTAGTAGAAGTAGCTAAAACCCAGGATGAACAAGTCGGAGACGGTACTACCAGTGCAGCTGTAGTCGCAGGTGAACTCTTAAAGAAAGCTGAAGACTTAATCGAACAGGAAATCCACCCGACAATTATTGCATCAGGGTACAGGCTTGCAGCCGAAAAAGCCGTGGAAGTTCTTAACTCCTTGGCAATGCCAGTAACCATTTCTAACCGTGACCTTCTAATCAGCATCGCTGAAACTGCAATGACTGGAAAGGCTGCGGAGTTCGCCAAAAAGCTTCTCTCTAATATTTCAGTTGATGCTGTCACAAGCATTGTTGACACAAACGGGAAGAACATTATTGATAAAGAAAATATCAATGTTGTTAAGAAGGTCGGTGGCAAGGTGGAAGACTCTGAATTTATTCAGGGCATGATTATTGATAAGGAAAGAATCCACCCCAATATGCCTCAAAAGGTTAAGGATGCAAAGATCATGCTCCTCAACACTGCAATTGAACTCAAGGACACTGAAATAGATGCAGAAATCTCTATAACCTCTCCAGACCAGCTTCAATCCTTCCTTGACCAGGAAGAGCAGATGTTAAAAAAGATAGTTCAGAGGGTTATCGGTAGCAAGGCAAATGTTGTCTTTTGTCAGAAGGGGATTGAAGATCTTGCCCAGCACTACCTTGCAAAGGCAGGAATTTTTGCTGTTCGGAGGGTTAAAAAAAGCGATATGGAAAAGCTTGCAAGAGCAACAGGTGGCAAACTCATTACTAACCTAGATGAGGTCACTCCTGAAGACCTTGGATACGCAGGACTCGTAGAGGAGAAAAAGGTCGGCGGGGACCACATGACCTTTGTCACAGGTTGCCACAACCCGAAGGCTGTAAGCATCCTGCTTCGTGGTGGCACAGAGCATGTAGTTGAAAGTATAAACAGTGCTCTTGAAGATGCACTTCGTGTGGTAGCAGTTGCAATTGAGGACGGAAAGCTCGTTGCAGGCGGTGGCTCTCCTGAAGTTGAAGTTGCACTAAGGCTCCAGGAATATGCAGCAACTCTTGAAGGCAGAGAACAGCTTGCAGTGAAGGCCTATGCCGAAGCTCTCGAAGTTATTCCAAGAACTCTTGCAGAAAATGCCGGACTCGATCCCATTGACATGCTCATGGAGCTGCGTTCCCAACATGAGAAGGGTGTTAAAACTGCAGGGCTTAACGTTTTCGAAGGCAAGGTTGTTGACATGTGGAAGGATTTCGTAGTTGAACCTCTCAGAGTCAAGACTCAGGTCATTAATGCCGCAACCGAGTCTGCAGTTATGATCCTAAGGATCGACGATGTAATTGCTTCTACTCGTGCAGCCCCTGGCCCAGAAGAAGGAATGCCTCCAGGAATGGGCGGAATGCCTCCAGGAATGGGCGGAATGCCTCCTGGAATGATGTAATTCCTAAAATAAATCCCAAGATTAACTCGGGCTAATTAGGAGAGGGCACAGTTTTCAAACTGTGCTTTTAACATTAGCCTTAAAAAATTAAAGTCTGGAGAATAATCTTTCTAGCTTTTCACTAGAAATCCATGTGAATCTCTGTTTCCGAGATTTTTATATACTGATGAGAATTAAAATTATCTATTCAGCTCCTTTCAAGGCAGTTAAGTATATCCTCGGTCTCGTACTTTGTTTTTATGATTCTTGTTCTGCCTCTCTGACCCTTACCCGAAAAATCCGCATCCACGTAGTTAAGCATCTGGAGCCTGTTTACAATTCCGTAAAAACGGGTATATCCTAGGTGCGTCAGTTCATGGAATGACTTGTAGAGCTCCCCGGCATGAATTTCTCCTTTTCTTGCTATTAACTCGAGTAAACGTTTTTCAGGATACGAAAGTAGGCTTATGCCCCTACAAAGGTGGAGCAGTTTGGATGCTTCATATGCTTTTTCTACATCTTCATAGGAAATTGTACGGTTTCCCCTACGTTCTGCATTAAAACCGGAGCGCTTAAGAAGATCTATTCCAATTCTGAGGTCTCCTGTCTTTTCTACATACGAGACAACAAGTTTCAGTAATTCATCCGAAATTACCTTTGGATAGAATCCATACTTTATCCTGTCCTTGAGAATATCCAGAATTTCCGCATTCTCGTACTTCGGGAAAGGTATCTCTTCCGGCAGAAAAATTGAATTCACCCTGGAATCTATACAGTAGAGGTCAGATGTATCATTCACAATTCCGGTTATCCCTATTTTCACTCCTGGGTACTGTTCATGAGCCCTCAACAGTGAATACATCACTTCATTGGTATGCCCTCCTTCATAGCAAAGATAATTGAGGTCATCCAGGGCAACAAGCAAAACCTTTTCTGAAGAAATAAGGAAATTAACTACTTTTTCAAAGATCTTCCGAAATGCAATTCCAGAATTGGGTGGCGAAATCCCAAAAATTTTCCTGTAAATTCTCGAGATTACTGCAAAGCGTGTGGAATCAATCTGGCAATTGACTTTTACAACAACTACATTAGGAGCATGGGCTTCTACTTCTTTAAAAATCTTCATAACTGCACTGGTCTTTCCTGTTCCAGGCGGACCTACAAGCAAACAATTCAAAGGACGCACGCTGCGCAGAGCTGGCTTGAGAGCAAACTTGAGCGCATCCAACTGTGAATCTCTATGAGGGAAATATTCGGGTAGATAGTCAGGCTCAAGCACGGAAAGGTCTTTAAATAATGTTTCATCCCAGAGTAAGATGTCATTATCGGTCAAGGGAACTTGCTCCATCTGTATATTGCTGAATGGTGTTGAAAGTCATTGGGCTGTAAAATCATGTTTTCTGAAGCGGAACTTAAAATGTTACAGGGAAATTGGTAAGATAAGTTCTGCATTTTTACTGAGAATCTATTTGAATATTGAAGTCAGGATCTAATAAAATAAATCAATTTTGTGATAAATATATATAATGCTCTTTTTAAAATTTGAATAGATATATTTTACTGCATTTTAACTTATTTGAATTTAACATTCTATATGTTTCAGTTGTGCTCCATTAGCTTGTTGAGGTATAATCTTAGAATAAACTTTAATCAACTGCATTCTTTTTCTAATATTACCCTGCGTATTCCACAATAAAAACTCAAATTTGCGGTTGTGCACCCTGCTGCAAGCAACTGGATATGTTTACACCACCAATTTGAATATTAAGAAATTATTCAAAATCAATACTTTCATTTGCTTATATGATTTTTTTTCGTAATAATTTCCCTGATTTTCAACATCGTTTTTAATGAAATTGGAAGTCTTACCATCACCCACAGTTCCAATATTCCCTCCTTTACTCCGTAATTCACCACCAAATCTTTTTTTGATTTTAAGTATTATTAAATATTTTTCTTGCTGTGATACTTTTGATAATCTGCCTCACTCTTGGAGGAGAATCTTTTGGTTCAGCAAAAACAAAAAGATGTATATGATCACTATCAATATCTATTGAATCAAACTCAAAAAATTGCTTTGTACCAGTTTTAAGGCATGCTTATTTGAAATAATTGATGATGTGTTTTTCTACAAAATTTTTTTCCCGATACTTAATATAAAAAAACATATGATCTCTTGTTATATAACACAATATTTTGCGTGACTTAGTTTCTTTTTATAGTGGACAGTTATCTTGTTAAGTATATGGACTAAAAAATGGTACTAAAAGATTCCCAATTGATTAAGGAATTAGTTTTAGCAATGTTGCCTTCAACTAACTGAAAACATATGTATTATATTTTAAGAACAAAATCAGGAAAAGTTTGGATGAGTTAAAATTAATGTTAAGAGACTTAAACTCTTTAATACTCAAATTATGTAAGTCTATTAAAATTCGCTATACTGTATCATACTATATCATTATTTTTTCAATTTTATTTTTAGTATAGTGAAGAGTTGTACTTGTCCAGTACAAATTTAGATCAGCTTCTTCTATATCATAAACAAAGAATAGACTGCTCAAAATATCAGAGTGAATTCCCTTTGTTATTCTCGAAAATTTCAAGAATTATGTAAAGAACTCTTAATTGAATATTTCAAGATTCATTTGTAGATAAGTTTTTATTGATTTAACAATTTTCTAACTTCTTCGATGCTAAAATTATCTGTGAGCTTATATAGTCAACAAGATTATCAATAAGTTATTGGGATCCAAATCCTTTCTTTATACTTGCTAAAATCTCACAAAAATTAAATTTTCATGAAAGATTGAACAGCAAGAATATATCTGATAGGAAGTATATATTTTTTTAGAAATTGTGGGGTTGTCCTCTATTTTGTGTTTGTATTCATTTGACAGAATTTCACAATAATAGTACTTATTTTTACCCACTTTTTAAAATTAGGATAATGAGTATTTTTCATCAAAAAGCTCCATTATATACCTTCTAAACGATTTTCCTTTTTGTTCGGACTTGTTTTCAAAAATTATGTAGATAATATTCTTTAGCTTCTAAATATATCTATATGTTATAATTTATTTTTATATTATAAAATTATAATGTCTCTAAATGTTTATAAATATGGTATTCTGGGCCAGGAAAAAAGTGTATATGTTTAAAACAAGAAAAAATCTTAAAAATTCACCATTGGAGTTGGATTACTTTTAAATACTGATAAGAGTTTTCCGTAAAAACCTTAATATAAAAAAGGATATATTATACTAGAGAAAAATTTAAACTTATTTAAAATAATCAAAAAAATTTAAAATAGATGGGTTAACACCTATGGGGAGAAGAAAGAGGAATTACGAGGATAGACTAATAACTTCGGAACGTGCAGAGGAGCTTATGGAAGAGGGCTGGAGACGAGCAGACCTGCACGTGCATACTACCTGCTCCTTTGATGTGCTTCCTGCAAGGGCTCTGCATCCAGAGAGTCTTTATGAGAAGGCCCTTGAGATGGGAATGGATTATATTTTATTTACAGATCACGATACCATAGGAGCATACGAGATTCTTGGATGGGATAGGGAAAAGCTTGTTTCTGGAGTTGAAATGAGTGTTGCTGACCCGAAATTTGCAGAACACGAGTTGCATGTAAACGTTTTCGAGCTTGATAGAGAGGATTTCTTCGAACTTCGAGAGATCGCAGAAATAGAACGAGATTTGAAAAGTTTTGTTAGGTACCTCAAGAATCGAAGATTGCCTTTCATGTATAATCATCCTTTCTGGTTTGACTTCCATCAGGAGCCTAAACCATCTGCAGTACTAAGGCTGGCAAAGTTTTTTCCTGTACTTGAGTATAATATGCATGAGCTAAAGAAGAAAAACGAACTTACAATTGCTCTTGCTGAAAGATTAAACAAAGGCATTGCTGCGACAACGGACACTCATTCAGGAAAGTTTGGGCATGTTTACACTCTTGCAAAGGGTGATAATTTCAGGGAGTTTTTCCGAAATATCACAAATGGGAAAAGTTATATAGTCACTGAAGACCTTACGAGGGAGCTCCTGATCGATGAAATGAATACATGGATATATCTTATTTTTGAAAAAAGCCAGAGAAGTATCGGTATAAAAAGCTACCTTACAGGGATAAAATCTCTGGATGCAATGGTGAGGATATCAAGGAGCTCTCTTTTAAACTGCTACCCGATACTTAACAGAACAGCTATGAACTTACTCTATATGATCTCAAATACAGGGCTTCCTGCTTCTTTTTATCTGTATTCAAAAGAAAATTTTGTAAAGGAAATGGTCAAAAAAATCGAAATAGGAAAGCAAAAATAAGGCGTTAAAAAATGAAACTTGAGGACAAAAGGGTAGAAAGAAGGTAGCCACTCAGGTAGCTTTGGTGAGTGAATCACCATTTTTCTTCGGAAAGAGGATTAAAATGGATTATTTTTATTGCTGATGAAGCATGAATAAATTCTTGCTCTTTGTGCTTCAAGACCTACAGTTATGCGTTAATGTGTTGTTTTTTCAGTAAAATTACCAATATCAATAAATTGTTGTATAGAAAATTAGACACACTGTTAAAACTGGAAACTAGCTATTTTATTCATAAAACATAACTTTTATTCCTTACAAGTTGACCTTGAGTGCTTTAGAAGTCTTGCAGTTATATTGATCTCCACAAATGCATAAATTTGGACACAAAATCTATACATCAGTAAAAAAGATGAATCCTGTTTTTTGTGGTGAAGACAAAAGGTACAGAGTGATTCATAATTTATCGACCAAATTATCTGTTTACTGCCCTTTTGAATATAAATATCATGGAATGTGCTCGAATTATAGAGTTTGCTCCATCCAGGAGTTTGTAAGATATGTTGTGATGGGGAGTATTAAATATAGTATACTAATATATCCTTCGAAAAAGGAATACTATTTCAAATACCACGGATATCTAATTAAAGTTTAAGGAGAATATAAATTTAGATTTTCGGCAGTATATCAAAAGTTCTATAAAATTCGATTGATTCGTTATCCTTTCCTTTTAAGATAAAATAAGAATTCATTGCTTTAACTAATCATATGTTTATAAGACAAAAAACATATGTATTTCTTTGGATCACTAAAGCTGTAGGACTTTTAAGACTCTCCAAAGTTGACTGATTAGGAACGAGAGCTACTTTTTATGATGCCATAAGGTCAAAGTTCTATATCGATTCTGCAGTCTTTGTATCTCTAAAGTTTATCTGGTCTGTAGAACCATTTTTTTTAAGTGATTACTCCATAGGACAATTACTTCTTGTAGAACGATCTTCAAATGCCGTCAATTCCCCATTCCACACATATACACAGTTATATACAGATGGGTACAGATGCATACAATTGTTCTCAGAAGGGCAACTTGTTTGTCCATTTGCCCAGTCACATTCATTAAAAGTTAGATCACTTTTTAAGCTACTGTATATTGAAAATATATAGTATCATTGTGTACAGATGTAGAAACTGGATTTGAAAATATCAAGCTTGTTTTTCCCTTCCAGAGGGTTTCTTTGATTTTGGGCAATTTTCCAGCTGGATATATTGTCTGACAGTTTTTCCTTCAAAACTTGTTTGCTTGAAGATTTCGATGATACTAAAGTTTTATGAACTCAACCACTTATAAAAAAAATTTCATTCTTTTTCGGCAGTATTCACAATCCTCGAATTTTTCCGAAAAATTGAAACTGGTAAATTTGATCCTTTAAATATGAAAAATTATTCATCGCTGTTGACATCATAGTTACTTTTCTGTAGAACTTGTGATGAGTAGAATTTTACTGGATTGTAAGAATATTTCATTGCATACTGAGTGCATTTCTCTAAATGCTCACAATTTTTGCAATCTTCCCAGAGACTAAACTTTTCAGAATTTTCTATTTTCACAAAATCAAGTTTTTCAAAAAATCTAGGAACACTTGTCCTTACATAAAAATCAAATGCATACTTTTCTATATTTTTCAGAAGATGTTTTACCAACTTGGTTCCGATATCTTTTCCCCGGAAGTTCGGATGGACTGCAATGGAATGAATCTCCATAATATTTTTCCCATTGAATTTAGTTTTTATTAGGGAGATACACCCTATAATTTTTCTGTCGATCTCATAAAGGAAGAAATCTTCTGGATCAAGATCTTCCATGTCAAGAAAGTAAGTGGATAGAAGCTTCTGAATTGTCTGCATATCTGATTTTTTGGCTTTTCGGATGAGAATTTTTGTCATATATTTCGTCATTGGTTTTTATGGCTTATCATATATTTTCTTCAATACTCTCATTATCTTTTTATCACTTCTGCTCATTTTATTTGCTTTTTCAGTTCCCTATATTTTATTCTCTCTTCTTTTTTTGTCTTATCTATCTATCATTTTTTTTGTTCTGTATATAAGGTTCTTCCATCTTTCAAATACTAAAAATTTAGGACTCAAAAGCTATGTAATTAAAAACTAAAAATTGATGCAGTTTGTTTTTTGTGTCAGTATTCTTATTTTTCTGTAAAATTTCAACGTTTAAAATGTTATAAAAACGGAAATCATGTGTTGAAGAATCTAAACACATAAAGCCTGTGAAAATTTAAATTTGAATTTATAGCAAATTTGTGAGATTTCCCTGTTTTCTTTTTTCTGAAAAGCATCCTCTAATTTTTTTTAATTAATTCTATTCGTGCGAGATTCAGAAGAATTCGTATTTTTGAGTACAGTGTTGTATATTCTTCTTTATTCAAACTCTATGTAATATTTTGATAAACATCAGATTTCAATAAACCCCTTATTTTCACGAGTTTTTTTGCATATAACTTCTTATAATATGACCAAATTTAGGTTTTGATTGAAATTCTCGTAATCATTCAACTCGGGTAAAACAAATAATTAATTCTATATTACAAATTAGTGAGTAAGTTTTTTGAGTTTATTTTCTGTAATTGTCAACTATTAAGTAGTGTTGAATCAGTTTTGTATGAATTACAATTCCACATCTTTGAAAACTTAAAATTCATATTTTTAGGCATAGTTATTGATACACTAATAAATCCCAGACTTTCAAAAATTAGTTTAACATTTAAAGTCAATATCTAATAAATATAAACACTACCTGCAAAAATAAGTCCAATCGTGTGGTCTAAACGAACAGTAGGATGCTGGATCTCAATTCTGCCGGCACAACTTGTTTAACATACGCGTGGAATCGGATCTCCGGAAGGCATATCTACATAGCGCATGGCACCGAAACGGTTCTTCAGGATTACTTCTCCTTTGTTTTCTGCAGTAACTTCCCCTATAATAGCGGCATTTCTGCCATAAGGGTGCTGCCTGAGAATTGAGAGAACCTCTTCTTCAAAGCCGGATTTTGCCCCAATTATTGCTTTTCCCTCGTTTGCAACCTCAAGGGGATCAAGACCCAGCATCTCACATGCCGCGGAAACGGCTGGCTTTAATGGGATCCAGTCTTCTTCAATAAGGATGCCTGTTCTGGATTTTGTTGCCATTTCGTTCAGGGCGTTTGCAAGCCCACCACGTGTTGGGTCTTTCATTGCCGTGACTACAGGCTCTCCTTTTAGTGTTCTAAGCTTCAAAATAGGCTTTATAAGATTCCATAGGGGTGCAGAATCTGAGACCAGATCGGTCTCGAAGTCAAAACCTCCCCTGTGGACTATCAGAGAAATCCCATGGTCTCCAACAGTGCCTGTGACAATGACTCTGTCTCCTGGGCTGAGCCCCGAGTCTCTTACAGGGGTATCAGTAATGCCCAGGCCTGTGGTGTTCAAGATAATAGAATCGAGTGCTGTTTTCTCGACGGTCTTTGTATCTCCAGTTATTATAGGCACGCCAACTTCTGAAGCAGTTTCATCCATTGTTTTGATGATCTCTTCGAACTTCTGGAGTGAAAAGCCTTCAGGAACCACGACAGCACAGGTAAGAGCAAGTGGTTTTGCTCCCATAACAGTGAGGTCATTGATTGTGCCTGCAACTGCAAGTCTTCCTATATTAGTATCTGGGAAAAAGGAAGGTGTTATCACATAACTGTCAGTAGTCAGTACGAGTTCGGATGCGGGATTAAAATTCTCAAGCCTGACCGTGGATCCGTCATCAAGGTTTTCGAGCCCAACAGAACCTGCACTTTTGTTGCGGAAGTTTTTAAGGATTATATCTCCTATCAGTGCCTGCATTATCTCTCCGCCTGCACCGTGCTCAAGAGAAATGGTATTGGGTTTCATATCCGTCTCCTTTTTCCTGCTTTTTGCTCTCCTAATATATCTTATTTCTCCACATTTTTCTTGAAACTAAGCTCGATAAAGTTAATCCAGTTTTCCAGACTTTTAAAGTCGTGTTTCGAAGTCAGGATAACAGGAACATCAGGATTTAAGGAAAGAATATCCTCTTGCATTTTCTTGGTATTACAGTCAACTGCATATGCAATGTCAACTTTATTTATGATTGCAAGTTCTGAAGTCTTAAAAATCATCGGATGTTTGAGGATGATATCATCTCCTTCTGTTACACTTACGATTACTATCCTCAGGTGCTCTCCTAGTTTGAAGTCCACAGGGCAGATTAAGTTGCCTACATTCTCAATTATAAGGATATCCGTGTTTTCAAGGTCTATTTCATTAAGGGCCTTTTCCAATAGCTTTGCATCCAGATGGCACTCCTTTCCAGTATTAACAGGAATTGTTGGTACTCCGAGTTTCCTGAAACGGGAAGCATCCATTTCCGCGATCACATCTCCTGCGATCACAGCTATTCTATACTTCCCTTTGAGATTTTTAATCGCCTCCTCAATTAGAGTTGTTTTTCCAGATCCGATTGCTCCCATGATATTGACTGAAAAGACCTGATGCTTGTCAAGATTTGTTCTGTTTTTTTCAGCAATTTTATCGTTTGCTTTGAAAACGTCGTATTCCATATGGATTATATGCATTAACATAATATATCACTCAAGGGATTATTTTTATCTGTCTTCAGTTAAATCTTCATCTTCTGTTTCGATCTCAATGCTTTTAATTATCAATTCTCTTCCGCCTATAATATGGGCCGGTTTTCCACAACTTGGACAATCCATAGCTGCTGTATAAGCAAGAAGCTCGCTTTTGAGTTCGCTGCTTTCTCGAATCTGCGATGTGTTCATAGTTCCCTCATATCCACACTCGCATTCAAGACGTAGAGGTACCATTTCTACAATGAAATCTGCATCTTCTGCAATGCTTCCCTCAGAAATGACTTTGAAACAGAAACTAAGTTGTTCAGGATTAGTGTGTGTTAACCTTCCAATCTGGAGAGTCACTTGCTTAACTTTCGTTGCTCTGTGAGATGTAGCCGAATTAATTACTTGTTCAACGATCTCACAGGCGATTGAAAGTTCATGCAAGTCTACTACCTCCTTCCCTTGAGTATCTTAACCAATTATAACACATTCCTTCTTGGCTGATCATGCATGGACCTACAGGACTTTTCGGTGTGCATGTTTGTCCGAAGTTCGGACATTGGGGCGGTTTTGCTTTACCTGTGAGGATAGCTGCGCAAATACAACACTTTTTGTCCTTTATTTCGGCTTCTTTTCGAATAGTCTTAACGAAAGAGGCATAGATATCTTTGTACTTCTTTGCTGCATCTTTTTCTTCAAACTTTTTCCTGAGCACCAGTCCTGAATTCTCTATTCTCCCGATACCTCTCCATTCAGAATCCGAAGTTTCGAATACTTTATCCATCATTTCCAAAGCTACCTGGTTGCCTTCCTGTTTTACAACTCTTGGGTAGCCGTTGTCCACTCTTGAGCATCCTTCCTCTATCTGTATTTGTAACATGTTTATTCCAAGGAGAATGTCTCGGACCTCAAACCCGCTCACAACAACAGGAAAACCCTTTTTTGCAAGAGGTTCAAAGGGTTTTGTGCCTATAATTGTCGCTACATGCCCTGGAGCAATAAAGGCGTCAACTTCTGTATCATTGGCCAGGATCCCTATTGCAGGAGGCGTCCGCTTCTGAGAGGTGAGGAGGCTAAAGTTATCAGGGGTATTTCTCAAAAGGGAAGCCGCATTTGCAGGAATTGTGGTTTCAAAGCCTATCCCAAAAAAGACTACTTCGAGTTCTGGTTTTTTTTCTGCAAGGGCAACAGCATCGTCAATGCTATAGACCATCCTTACATCTGCCCCTTCAGACTTGGAGTCCAGTAAACTTTCTGACGAACCCGGGACTCTCATCATATCTCCGAAGGTGACTACAGTCATTCCGTTTCTGGCAAGGACGATTGCGATATCTATATCTTCTTCAGGAGTGACACAGACCGGGCATCCGGGGCCGCTAATAACTTCAATGCTTTTTGGAAGAATGCTTCGAAGTCCATTTTTTGCTATAGTCCTCTCGTGTGTTCCACAGACATGCATTATGCGAAGCGATACCTTTGAATTCCCAATTCTTTCCAGTAGTTTTTTTTCAAGTTTAGGAATAGCTGATATTGAAGGAGAATTTCCGTTTTCCATTTTAATTAGCATCCTTTCTTCATTGAGATTCACTTTCAAAGGTATCTATATCTTCCAGACCTGCGATCTGCTTGAGAAGGTGCATTGTTTCTTCACTTTCTTCTTCCGATATTTCAGATATCGCATATCCCACATGGACAAGGACATGTTTCCCGAGCATGGATTCGCTTGCCCCTCCCAGTAGATCCATATTTACGTTTCTACAGATCCCACCCATGTTGACAGTGGCAGTGTTTTCATTCACTATAAACGTGATTTTTCCAGGAATAGCTATACACATGTTACCTCTACTGTTTTCTTTCAAAGCATGCTTAAATTATGTCGTTTAACTGTTCTAGATTAGTTTTTCGTATTTGAGTTAGTTTTTTATGTGAATTTTATTATAGCAAGAAATATGTTGTGGCCTTAAATCAGCAAAAGCCTTTAAAATTTTACTATCGTTTACTGAATAAACAGGCTTCATTCCCATTCCAGGTTTTCGTTTAAGCCTGAACTGCTGTAATTGATTATTTTATACCTTTGCGTTAGATATAATTATTGTTAATATCCACTTTTTTCTTTTGATCGCTCTTCTTACATGGTTGTTTTTTACTTTCGCTATTTGCCTCGAATAAAGAAGTGTAGATTCAATGATTAGAATTAGGCTCCGGGTTTTTGAAATAAATCAAGGGGTAAAATTGCTTTTCGCAATTCTATAGTTCTATTTTATAACTTTTGTATTTTTTCACTTCTCCTGAATAATTTAAAATTGTTTTTTTCTGAACCTACAAGTTGATTCGGAGATGGTTTACAATTGTTCAAAACTCTTTTCGATCTGAATTTGGAACAGATCAATTTTTAATATGTAACCCAATTAATAAAAAATTCCGATAAACCCCTAAATTTCGCCATATGCTTATAAATAGTGTATAAATTATTCTTAATAATCAAAGGTTTATCGGGATCCTCTCCAGTTTAATTTGCTCAACATCTTCATTCAAAAAAAAGGCTTTCTCAATATTTTTTTGAAATCTCCTCTCCAAAATCTATATGCAAAATCAATGCGAAATGAAGTAGCAGATGAAATACCATCGTACTTGTTTGTGATTCTATTTCTGTTACAATTTTTATGCATGCTATCATTTAAATGTACCTAAATTATTTTACACATGTCTGTATATATAATTATATTTATTTTTCACACTCAATTCTATATCAATAGCTGTCAGGTTTAATATTTATCCTTTAATTCTAAATTATTTTTCTATCAAAATCACCAGATTCTCTAATTTTTCACTATTTTCACTATATATTCATCCTTTAAAGAAACAATACATATAGCTTCTTTTACTAAGGTTCGATGAGCAAATTTTGATGGATTGGTTTTATTAAACTGTCAACTATTGAGTATCCATTTTATTTTCCATTAGTTAGTAAGCAGAAGTATCTGTCGCATCAGAATAGGTATCTATCAACTAATTTTAGGTAGGTTGAATAGTGCCTTTATTGATTTATTTTGTATATTAAAATTTAGTATTCAAATGGAATTTCATAATTAATTCTCTTTTTTAGTACAAAGCGTAAAACCACTGGGTCTTCAGCTCAGTGGATGTAAGCGTCAACTTCAACCCGGCTTCTGTATGTAATTTTCAGCTGCTTCCTTGCTAAAGTTGCCGATAGAAGATGCGAAATATCCATCACACAATAGTGTATGTTCCTTCAAATAGTGTATGTTCCTTCAAATAGTATTTTTTTCAAATACCCTGTTTGAGTTTTTCATGGCATAATTGTTGTTTCTTGTTTCAGTTTTAAAATGATCGCAAGAGTGCCGACTTTTGGCTCGCTCTTAACGAGTATATGGATGTTGTCTTCGTAAGTTACTATTTCTAGTATTTCTCAACCGACCTCCTTCTCAATGTCAGAAATTATCTGTTTGAGTTCTTCTTAAATCTTTCTAGTATCTTTTTCGATACTTACCCACAAAGATAATGTGATACATTGACAAAAAATTGCTTTATTTCATGAGAAAATAGCAAATCAGAGAAATGATTTCCAACACAAACTCTCTTTTAAATTTGTTGCTAGAACCAAGCAATAGCTTTGAAGCTCTGATGTTAAAAGCATGAATAAGAATCGCATTTAGCACAGGCTATATGTGATTCGGCGTTTAGTAGTTTTTTTAACAAAATTAGAATATAAGTCTGAATGCTCAGGAAAAATCATTCTTCTGCATAGGTAAATTTGAACCACACATCAGATCTGTCATTTTTGTGGATATCATAATTCTGAGCTGATACTAAAAGATAGAGAATGGAAATGTTCTGATTGCAAAACAAGATAGCGATATTAATGCTGCAATTAATCTCGAAAAATTCGCGCTCATTTATTTAAATCTAATTGGAATCTAAAACTCTGTAATGTTGTGTATGTGCTTGGGAATTTGTTCTCATAAGAGGAAGGAATAGACCAACAAGATAATTCGTTTTTAGGTGAGTGGTAGTTCACATACTGTTCGGAATTTCCTTTTTCCTATTAATGTATTAAATATTATTAAAATCAAAAAAACTTATATACTATTCCCTCATTGAAAACATTAGCGATAGGTTTATGTTCGCATTTATATAATTTTAGTAAATATTTAATTGTATTTCTTTTAAATGTATTATTTTGTTAAAAGCAAGATGTGGTAGAGATGAGTACTGGAATAAAAAATCTTGTTCAAACACTGGATAGTGTTGACTTTTTAAAAATGGATCGACGCACTTTCATGAAAGCGGTAGGCTTTCTCGGAGCAAGTACATTCCTCAGCAGTTTCCAAACTGAGATCGTAAACGCTCTTGAATTTGCAGAAACAAAGATTGTTTGGCTCCATGGTTCCGAATGCACTGGATGCTCAGAATCCCTCTTGAATGCCGCAAATCCTGACATTTTACAGGCACTCACTAAGCTCAATGTCAATCTTGCTTACCATGAAACTCTTCTTGCCCAGCAGGGGATATGGGTAGATAATAAACTTGCAAACACTTCTGAACTTAACTCAGAGATTCTCCTTGACGATCTTATCAAAGAAGGAAACTATATTCTAGTTGTGGAGGGCGCTATTCCAAATGGTCCTAATGGTTCAGGTCGCTACCTTGTTCTTGGGAACAAGCCTTTCAAGGATATCGTTGGAGAAGCTGCAAAGAATGCCAACGCCATTCTTGCGGTCGGAGCTTGTGCATGTTGGGGAGGAATTACCTCTGCAAAAAGTGCTGTTGTCCAGGAGACGGATTATAGAGGAACAGCTTTCTTAAAGACTGATGCTTCAAAAGGCATTCTTAGTGAACTTAACATCGATAAACCTGTAATCAATATTGCTGGTTGTCCTCCTCACCCTGATTGGATCCTCCTTACATTAGGCGCTGTAATCCTTGGAAAGATCAGGATTCCTGATGATCTTCCGGACATTCTGGACCAGTACCACAGGCCCAAGGTCTTCTACCCTCCAGACCATGTTGTCCATGACAACTGCCCTCGTCGTGGATACTATGACCAGGGACTATTCGAAGATCAGGCAGGTGGGCCATATTGTCTGTGGAAGTTGGGATGTAAAGCCCCGTATGCTCATGGAGACTGTGCAATTCGCAAATGGAACAATTCATTGAGCGTGTGTACCCAGGCAGGTCCCTGCAGTGCTTGCGTAGAACCTGGCTGGCCGGACTCTTCAAGACCCCTGTATGTAGAATCTGAAGGGAAGGGCGTGCTTCTAGGAGAGAATGTCGGTACGATAGCCAAAGTCGCGGTCGGCGCCGCTGCAGTTGCTGCAGGCGTACATGCTGTAAGAAGGATGAAAGGAGAGTGAGTAAAAAATGGTAAATGTTACAATCGATCCCTTAACAAGAATTGAAGGCCATCAACGCGTGTCCACTGAAGTAGGTGCAGATGGTGTTATTACAGATGCTCAGAGTTCCAGTTTGATGTTTAGAGGTTTTGAACGCATACTACAAAATCAGGATCCAAGGGATGCAGCAATTCTCGTCCAAAGAATATGTGGTGTTTGTCCTATATCTCATTGCTTGGCAGCTACAAATGCCCTTGACAATCTTTATGGTGTGGCTGAACATGTTCCAAAAGATGCTCTTGTCACAAGGAACATTTTTCAGGCTCTAAACACTATTGCAAGCCATGCAACTCATATATACGTGCTTTGGGGTCCGGACCTTGCAAATCCCGCGTACAGAAATGTCCTCGCAACACTCAAAGATACTGGAAACGCAATCTGGAAAGAAATGGTCGGAAGATTTGCTCCAATTAGCTACAAAATAGACGGCATACCGATTCCTGCGGGAACCTCTTACTTGGCAGCAATACCTGAAAAGAAACGCTTACAGGAAGCTATTGCAATCATAGGCGGCAGAATGCCAGGCCCTGTCACTCCATACCCTGGAGGATATTTCTATAAGCCGACAGTTGCAGATGTTGTAAAGATTTCCTCTTACTATCTGCAGGTTATGGACTTTGTATCAAAGTACACCCTCCAAGTGCCCTTTGATGCATGGATTGCAAATACATACAAGGCAAGTTCACCTAAGAAAGCGGTAAACTTTGTGGTTGAACACCTGCAAGGTCTTATTAATAAATCACTTAGTACCAATGACTTTTCCAGAGAAGCAGGGTGGGGAGATGTTGAATTCTATGCAGCTTTCGGCTCCCAATTAGTAGGAGAAACTCTCCTTCACCTTCCTGCAAGCCTTAAACACGATAGCATAGGTGGGTACAGCGATCCCTCAAAGATCAACTTCCTTTCATATGGTGGATTCTACAAGCCCGAAAATGGAGACGGATACAACCCTAGCAGTCCCGCAGGAGATCGATTCTTAACTTCAGGTATTGTAACAGGAAAACTCGAACATAAGGATTTTGATCCAAGCAAGGTTACGGAAAGCATTGCTCATTCTTTCTATGAAAACAACGACAATCTTCCTCCTGCAAAAGGTGAAACAGTTCCATTTACAGATCCTGGAAAAATAGTATATGACCAGGGTCCTAATAGCAGATACAGTTGGGATAAAGCTCCGAGATATGACGGAATTCCCTGTGAAGTCGGTCCTCTTGCACGTATGCTTGCAATAAAAGAGCCACTTGTAACTGGACTGGCTCTTGCTTTTCATGAGAACGGCTACTCTGCAGCTAATGTCTACACAAGAATGATGGCTCGTATGCAGGAAACCACTATTATCGCAAATGAGCTCCTAAAGTGGGTGACAGTTGACTTCGACCCGAAAGGTAAGATCGCTGTACCTTTAGATCTTTCTAAAGCTAACGATTCACATGGTATGGGCTTGTGGGAAGCTCCACGTGGAGCTCTTGGGCACTGGGTATCCACTGACAGCAAAGGAAAGGTTGGTACCTATCAGTGCATAGTTCCAGGTACCTGGAATATGTCCCCAAGAGATAGTGCAGGTATCCCTGGTCCTCTTGAACAATCTCTCGTTGGATCAAAAATCAGTGCCGTTGGAAATGCGCTTGGCGTCGATTACTCCAATCCGGTTGGAATTTTCCATATCGGTAGGTCCTATGATCCATGTATTTCATGTGCAGTTCATACCATTGACCTGACAGGGAAAAACGCTCCAAGGGCTTTGAGAATATTGTAAGAAGATGAAGACTATTAAATAAGGAGGATGATCCCCTAATGAAAGCTAATGGCAACCCAACGATTGTTGAGCGCTATAGCCTCCTCGATAGAGTGGTACACATAGTTCATGCCGCTGCGATGCTGGCGCTCATTATCACCGGGTTAAAGATGTACTTTGGGTGGAACTTTATGAGTTTCCATACAGCCCGCGCTCTCCATATGTTCGCAGTTCCTTTCTTACTTGTGGTGAATTGGTTCCTTATTCCTGTTTCCATTGTTCTTGCTACTGGGGGCGGGATTAAGGAAAAGTTTTTACACTTTTTGGACCATTATGTTTTTGGTCCCAGAGATGCATCACGCATGGCAGGAATAATTGGTAATTTCTTCGGGAAGGGCAAATATCCAGCATTTACCATCTATGATGAGGCATCAGGACACTATAAGACCAAGCTCCATCCATTAATGAAAATTTTGATTGTGCTGGAAGGTCTAGCAATAGTCATCATTGCTATTACAGGTATCGTTCTGTACAGTCTTAACTGGTCATTATTTGGGCTCCCTATAGCGTCTTGGATCCTGTCAGCAGGAGGCCTGATTGCACCTTCTTTCGGAATGAGTTCCCTGGCGTTTCTGAGAACTCTTCATCTGCTGATGACTTACTGGTTTGTCTTCGAACTAGTAGTGCATGTCGGTATTTTGGAGCTTGATCCAAATGTCTGGAAGTACTACAAAGCTATCTTCTGGTCCGGAAAAGAAGACCTTAAAGACACTCACTACGTAAAAATTGTCAAAACTCCAAGCAATCTTGCTGATAAAGGACGCCGAAACCATTAATTTGAAAGTTATTAAAGCAAAAAATGTGAAAAGGTAATATAGGCATGTCCAGTCTGTATAAACCTTAGTAAGATGAAAATATGCCTATATTACATGCTCCTGTCCGTGTCCTAGGATGCGGAAGCCTATTAATGGGAAATGATGGTATCGGTCTGAGGGTCATTGAGACTCTTCAAAAAACGGAACTTAAAAATAGTGAAGGCATTGATATTGTGGATGCGGGGGTATGTGGGCTTGATCTTTTGAATCTTTTTGATGGAGCCAAACAGATCATTATCGTGGATGCGATTCTTGCAGACAGTCCTGTTGGTTCTGTACATCGTATAGAGGGTAAAGACCTCATCAAAAAAGACACTGAGCCTTTTAACCTGGTCTCTGTTCACGATCTTACAATTACAGATATATTACGTATCGGAGCTGAAATCCAGCTACTCCCAGAAATTGTAGTCATCGGTATTGAAATTGGAGCCAGGGTAACTGAAGCTACGTTAGAGATAAGCTCTGAAGTTTTCAAAGGAGTTGATGAGGCCATAAAGGTAATAAGAAAAGAGATTAACTGCCCACATTAGGGATTTCGACTCGATTATATTTTTTCTCTTAAGGAATTTTTAAAATAGTTTATTCCAATTTAATATGAATTTCGATAGGGCGCCCTATACGCGTAAATTGTATGCTATTGCTTGGGATATGAATAAAATTATTCAAAATAAGACATTTAATTTGCATATATGCTTTTTTCTTCTTGGTTATCCTGATTTTCAAAATGTTTTTTAATTGATCGGAAGTGTACCCAAAGTTCTGTAAAATATAGCAGGATGCAGAATCTTGGTTAGGCTGACAAAACGTATGTTTTTATGTATTGTTGACGCATAGTTTTTGTACTAAAATTCCCGAATTTCCTGTTCCATCCAGAATAAGAAAACATTTCTAATTTATTACTCAGGGGCTTATGGGACTCATGGAACACTTGGAACTAATTAGCCTAAATTAAGATCAGAGAGAATAATCAGAAAAAAGATGATTATATAGTTTATAATCAAAACTAAAATGGATTCCAGAGAGTTTGCTCTCTGATAAAACCTGATTTTTCGGCGAACTTTATTCTTCAGCAAAGGCTGAATGCGTTTTCCTTCTTCTTCCTTGGATAAATTGGTAGCAATGATTTCAAACTTGGATTTTTTCATAGCTTCTACGCCCCTATCCTCCCTGGCATAACTTGTCATCGGAAAAAGAGATGAAGGTCCTTCTTTAGGTCACTGAACAAACCTGAATTTACCATTTTCCTAATTTATGCGATTTACTGTTTCAATCAATGTAATGAAGCCCGGTAACCCTGATGATTTTCATGTTAAATATTTTTTAATTTTTTCACCAACAGGTGTGAAGATGCTGATTATTGTAGCAAATGACATAATTAATGCTTTGAACAATCAAGTTCGATCAGTGGGGATTATTTGGAATGAATAGACGGTTCAATTGTTGCAAAGCTCAAATTAATGATATGAAAATTTTAAAAGAGAATATAGTTAAATGTATTGAAGTTACGACAATTCCATAAAATCGAGATTTAAAGAATTGGCTATATCATGTATCGTGATTATAAGATAGGATATTCATATCTGAAGCATTTGGCATCCTATATTATAATCATGAACAATGAAACAATATTTAGTAGTAGATTTGTATTATCATGTATTTGTTACTCCACATCACCAGGTTCCGTCATCTCCACATCCACAGGTTGGAAATTTTAATAAATCAACGGATTGAGTACAGGGATCTGTTATCAATGTTACTTCAGCTCCTCTTTCTCCACGTCCCCAGTTCCAGTCATCTCCACATCCACAGGTTGGGAATTTTAATAAGTCCACTGATTGGGTACAGGGATCTGTTATCAATGTTACTCCACATCCCAAGGTTCTATCATCGTGGTTACCGGGCTTTGCGCCCACGATATTCACAAGCATTAAAATCATTGCTGTTGAAACTAAGGCTATTTTATACAACTTACATTTACTTATCATGTATTTTCTCCCTTTTAGATATGTTTTACCTATGATTTCTACTAGAAAATTTAGATATGTTTTTCCTGACTAAATACGCAAAGAGATTTATTCAATGAGTTACTCATTATTATATTTACATATAAATACTCTTTTGGATACTAAATATGTCTACAGCATTATTATATTCAAGTATATATAAAGTTAATAGAATTTATTTTTAGTAATATAAATATATGCTAAACGGATACAGGTTTGGTAAACTTCTACTGTTATACTAACTAATATTCAAAGATTCTAAGTTAGTACAAAATAACTTTATTTAGTCCGATTTTTTAATAATTATTTATTTGTAGAGTTATAACTCTATTTGTATAGGATTTTCAAATCTAAGTCTCTCTAGTTTTTCAATACAAAAACAATCTTGTAGCACTGAAAGGTATTGACTCTTGAGAACCTGCAACCCTCTAATCTTGTGGGGATATACTGATCATGAAGTGCAGCTGGAGCGATCCTATCAAATGCATATGTTTTGCTATAAAACATATGCATCAGTGAAAACAATAGAAAAAGGAACTTGTTCAGTAAAACTATTTGCTCAGCATTCTGCTTTTTTGCAGTGAAAGAAAAAGGATACAGAAACTACCAGATTTTACGGAACTTATGGTAAGCTACAATGTAAAATTGATAAAATTAAATATCTTACTTTTATTTTAATGAAGTATCCTAAATGACTTGTTTTTGTACAATTCTAAGTAGGATTACATAAACAGTAAGATCCATCTCTGCATTTATTTACATTTTTCAATTTTTGCAATTTTTGTCGTTATTACCATTAACAGCCCAATCCCATTTTTGCTGGTAGGATCCAATCCTACAGTCATCATTATGATAGTGATAAATGTTTGTGTAGTCTCAATGATGTAGTGGTCTCCATGCCCATGTTCGTGGCTCCCATGGTGATTCCATCAATGGGCATGCCTCACATAGTCTGTGGGTCGTGATCTGGTTCCGCGTTCGATGCTGCAGCTGTCAATGATACTACAAATAAGACTGCCAGCAAGATAGTCTGTACCTTTTTTATTCTACTAACTAGTTGTTTCAACATTTATTTCACTCCATTTTTATTAAGTTAGATATAATTTTAATTCGGTTAGGACTTACGAGTTAAATTGGAAAAACATACTATTAACAAAATTGTGATTGTCTTTTCAAATCTCGTTTATCTTTGACTCACTTATTGACATTAGGACATTTGTATGTGATTCTCAGTTTAACTATGCAAATTCAGAACCATTATTAATTATCATTAATATAAACCAATTATAGTATTTTAATAAATAGTTAGATTTAGAAAGTGTCAGTTGTATTAATATTTATTGAGCTTTATAACTACTGTACAATATGTAACTTGAAAATTCTGTTTAAGAAGCAGAATGGTTAAGATATCACCTAACTAAAAACTAGGATTATATTAGGAGTCTCAAACCTCATTGATATAAACGAAGGCTGGATAACAGGAAACAAGTATGTAATAATGGAACAGTAATCAAAAAAGAAGATTAAAGGTATATAGTACATTTTATATATTATTATGCATTCTGAAAATAAGCACATTACAAAGGTTGGATGAAAATTTGGAAAAGTTGTCTATACTGTCTGCCCTGATACAGTAACTTCGAATATATTTCACAAGTAGTATATTTAATTCGAAATAAGACCAACGTCTTCCAAGCAATTATAATCTGTTTTTTAGTTCTACTGTAGCTGTGATTTTTCACTCTTATTAATCTGTTCTTTCTGCGATACCAGTTATACAATAAATGATTATCTCCAAAGTTATTTTAAATTAATTATATGAAAAATAGTTTCTGAACAAAAAATAATCTCGCATAAAAAATTTTGCAATCAAAAAACAAATAAATGTTAAGAATTATTTTTTACTATTTGTGAAGTCATCAGAATCTAATATTATCTTTTCCTAGAGAATTAATCACTTTGGGTTGTAACTTTTTGACTGGATAATTAATTTTGATACATACAAACTAGCGTAGAACCAGATTTTTGCTTATGTGTCTGTAAACTCGATTATTTCATGTATTATGGGAACCAATAAATGCAAAAAAGTATTAGGAACACATAGGTAAAACCAATAAATCCGCTTGATATCTATTTTATTTTGGTTATAAGGTAGAGCATCTATATCTAAAGCAGTGGGCATCTTGAATTATAATCGTGAAAATTAGACAAAAACTAGTATCATACTTGTAAACAGGAATTGATCAGTCTGTTTGCAGAGTGAATTAAACCGTTAGGGAAAAATAAGTTTTAAAGTGTTGGATTGATTCTCTCACTAACTAAATAATCAATGTTCTATTGTTGTTAACTTCATGTTGATAGATGTAATCTCCATGCATAATTTAAAATGGTTAATCATCTAATTTCCAGGGCAATAATGACATCCATAAGGTTATCTTATTGCCCTATTTATTTTTAGATTTTCAGGAAGCAGCTTAATGTTCAACCTTTTGTTAGCCTAGATCAATGTTTGAATGTGAATTTAATGAGCTGATTTTCGTCAGCTGTTGTCTATTGTTTATGTTTTCCTATATTTATGAGTTAATTCTTAAATATCTATCTAATCTCAAAATAGTTGTCTATTGGCTCATTTTTGTCATCTAGCTAGTTACTAAATTTTTGCAATTCCAGAAGATATTACAAAGTCTCATGGATTCAAAGCTTATAAAGATGACGAATAACTAAATTGTTAAGGCACTAGCTGTTATCAATCTGGTTGAAAATGGTAAATGGGCTATAAAATTTAGAAAAATGAACATATGAAACAAAATTGTTTTACTCGTTAAAAAGCTCTGAAATATTATTAAATATCTTTATAAATGGATATTATCAAAAATCGTTTTCGTTTGTTGTTCCTGTGGTCACTGCTGCAAAATAAACATTTGCTGCTAATGCCGTTTTAGCATCTATTAAACTATCTCCAATATGTAGCACATTATTTAGTTGTGTAGCAAGGCGATAAATTACCAATAATACTCATTCAGGAGATGGTTTTGGTGCTTTAACATCCTCTCCCCCAACGATAACATCTATTAAGGCTGAAATACCATGCAGATTTAATGTCTCAACTATTCTATAGTGAGATTTCGTAGTTACTATTCCCGTATTGAAGCCATTCTCTTTTAATCTCTATAATATACTTGCCGTACCATCAAAAAGCACGGTATTTTTTGACATAACCTCATTTGCCTTTTCTCTGAACAAGTGTATAAAATGATCCATTCAGACTTCATTTTTATTGTTTGTCAATTGTATGAATGCTCTATCAAGTGGTAATCCTACAGTCTTTTTAATGCTTTCGCTGTCGGTCCTGGAAGATTTAACTTACTAAAAGCATGGTTAAAACTTGATACAATACCGCTTGTCGCATCGGCTAATGTATAGTCAAAATCAAAAATCATGGTATTATATTTAATCTCTTCCACTTTGAGTCCTAGAATACTGACATAGTATCTCTTCACCCAAAAGTGAAGATTTTCATACTTATCCTAGGACTTACCCAGTTTAGGAACAAATAAAGTGTAATTTCTCCCCAGCGAGCAGTTCAAGTGGCTCAATAATAATCACTGTGATCGTGCGCCATCCGCTGTGATATGTGTATACAAGTCCATGGGATAGGTATGTTTAGTCGCTTCCGATTCTCTGGCATATGTGTATTCACATATATAACAATACATGTATTTTGTGTATGTTATACAGCTATGACATGTACTACGTACACGTGTCAGTGTAATTTGAAAATTGTTTTCCACATATACTGTACATGTGTTGTACAAATGTCTACCCTATACGAAAACTGTAAATGGTCTGCGATACATAATTCTAAAATGGGTTTACGGCACTGTTTAGGAATCTTAAAACAGTTTTTTGTAAAAACAAGTAATGTGGACTGCAAAATAAAAATAAGTTATTTTAACTTCGTAAAATGGGAATGATTTGATAGTTCTTAACTAGGTTTGGGCAATGTAACTAAATGTTATTCCATTTTCACGATTTAATTAGTCAGCGATCTAGATCGCTGACGAAACAACTATTTATTCTTAACAAGCTTCCTCGGCTAGGTAATTTCCAAATGGATCTCTCCAGCCGCCATGATCATAACCGCCATGATCATGATCACCGTAACCATGATAATCAGAACCAGAAGCTGCGCTCGCTGACACAGTTATCAATAATTTTTTTAATTACCCGACTGTGGTAATGTCTTGTATGTTCTCAGGAAAACTAAGAAATTTCTTGAAAAAAATTATATCAATGCATTGTTTCTCAAGTTCAAAGTCGGAAAGACCATGCTATTGCTGTAAAACAAGCATTTGTAACATGATGATTACGAGCTTGATGTCTGTCTTAAAAAATTGTTTTGTTTGAATATATGGATTCAAAAATGATACGAAAAAATTTCCAAGCAATTAAGGAATTAATTTCAGTAAATTTATCTTCAACTGGCTGAAGATGTCTGTATTCTTCTTTAAGAGCAAAATCAGTAAAAGTTTTCATGAGTAAAAATTATTTTTAAAGACTTAAACTTTCCAACGCTCAAATGCATAGGAGTTTATCGAAATTCTCAATAGTCATTTGGAACTAATATCTCTTCATACTCTTTTTTTGGTTTTCAATCTTTGGACTTTTAAACCCGGTTTTTTGGAGGGTAATTATGGATGCTTATGCCTCGATTTTCAAAAAAAGCACTGTTCCAATTGCGCATATAAGGACTGACAGTGAACTTATTGCTACCAGATCGTTGTAGATGCCGAAAGTGCTTACTCCGGCAATTGATCCTCTTAGGCCGTCTACGCCATAGGTAAGTGGATCTATTCTGCTTATTAAATAAATTGCATAAGGCAGATTTTGGAGGGGGAAGAGAGCTCCTGATAGGAAAAAAATGGGCATAATCAGGAAGTTCAATATCATTTGGAAACCTTGCATATCTTCCATTTTTGAGGCTATTGTAAGGCCAAGGCCTGAAAAGAATATAGCTATCAGGAACATGAAAATTAACCCCATCCAAAGGCTACCTAGATTTGAAATCCTGAACCCAAACAAATAGGTCATGCTTAGCATGATTAGGCCCTGAATCATGGCTATGATTGCACCTCCAAATGTTTTACCGATCATGATTTCTGTCCTAGAGATCGGAGCTACCAGGATCTCTTTAAGAAAGCCGAATTGTCTGTCCCAGATGATCTCAAGCCCCGAAAAAACAGCTGTAAAGAGAATTGCCATGGTGACAATTCCCGGGGTTAGAAAATTAATGTAGTTTGCCCCTCCATTGGCTCTGGTATACATGGGACCAAATCCGAATCCGAATGCTATCATGAAAAGTAGAGGCTGGCCAAGAGAACCTATCAACCTGGCTTTGGAGCGCCAGTAATGCTTCAGCTGCCTAAGGCAAAGTATATAGATAATTTCGATCATCATCTCATCCTCCCCAAGCCCCTCATCATTTTTTGTTTATTTGCTCCATTATCATCATCACGGATATCCCTACCTGTCAGCTTAAGAAATGCTTCCTCTAATAGTTCGGTTTTGGTTCGCTTCTTAATTTCTTCAACTGTGCCAGATTCTATAATTTTACCGTGATCAATGATCGCAACATTGTTTGCAATTGCTTCAGCTTCTTCCATGTAATGCGTTGTTAGAAAAACGGTTATTTTTTGTTCTTCGTTTAATTTTCTAATATGGCTCCATATCGCGTTTCTAGTCTGGGGGTCAAGACCAACAGTAGGTTCATCTAGGAAAATAATTTTGGGATAATGGACAAGTGATCGTGCAATCTCAAGCCTACGCTTCATCCCCCCGGAATACTTTTTGACATAGTCGCTCCACCTATCACATAGTCCAACAATAGCAAGTGCCTTTTGAATCCTTTCTGCTCTTTCTGTTTTAGGTACTTTGTAGACAACTGCATGGTAGACCATGTTTTCATAGGCTGTAAGATCTTCATCAAGGCTATTGTCTTGGAAGACAATCCCAAAAGATTCACGAGCCTTATTTTGTTCTTTGAGTACATCGAAACCATTGATGCTTATTTCTCCGGATGTGGGCTTCAGGACGGTTGTGAGCATTTTTATTGTTGTGGATTTGCCTGCGCCGTTTGGACCGAGAAAAGCGAATATCGAACCTTTTTCAACATTAAAGCTGATGTCATTTACAGCGGTGAAATTATCAAATTTTTTAGTAAGGGATTGGACTACAAGTATATTTTGCATGATTGATCCTTGTATTTGTTTTTAATTCAAAAAATATTAAATTTAGGCAATTTTTATTTTAAAATTTCCTTATATACACAGATTTGCAGGAAGAATTCTGCGCAATATTCCAAAAGAAATATTTTCCATAACCTGGGGCCTGGTACAATATTTATAACTTTTGTCTCATTTTCAGCATGTGAACACATTTAAAGGCACTAGATTCTTCAGGACTTGGTCTGTTTGACTGAAAAATCAAAGCTCTAAAATTTAACTGCCTTTAATATATATTTGAAATCATTATGTATATTCTGCTTGATTTTGTTTCTTAAGTGTGTAAGTCCTTATTGCTTCTTGGAGCCAATTTTAAATAATATTTTAGAGGATTTCGATAAAACCCTAAATTTTGTCCTATGCTTATAAATTATATATAAATAATCCATTAAAGTCAGAGGTTTATCGAAATCCTCTTTAATATCTACCTTTGAATGTGTATTCGTTAGAGCCTAGCTGCATTCAATGCAATCTTCCTAACGACTTCGGTAGCTGACGAAAATCCATCTAAATCAAAATCCTTAAGCAAAAATGCATTTATCCCCAATCCTATTCTTTCCATCTCTGGCTTCAATTTTCTGCCAATTTCTGTAAGATATAGCCTTTTGATTCGTTTGTCTTCCTGATCGATTTTACGGCAAACAATACCTTCTTCTTCCAGTCTCAATATAGATTTTGCAATCATCGTTTTATTAAATCCTTTTGAATGTGCAAGGCTGTCCTGGCTACGGCCTTCTTGATCATACAGTGACATCAGAATAGCGAAATGCCCCCATCCAATGTGATACTGACCAAGTTCTCTAGCAAAATACTTCTGGATGGAACGGTAAGTGAAAGATATCAGCGCTGTAACTATGTCGCTATCCTCTATCCATTGGATCGTTGCTTCCTCATCCATCATTTACACTCGTGACAAATCATTATCTTCAAGCCTGTTGAAAACTAGTTGAATGGTATACTATTTATAACGGATGGATCGTATTAAAATTGTTGATATGTAAACTGTGATGCGAAGGAATAGTATGAAGAGTATTAATTGTTGAGAAACATTCATTTTCTACTTTTTATTTTCTCTCTTTTATCACTTTTTTTCTTTTTACATAGATTCAGGGGCTGCGATTCCCAGAGTATCAAGGGAATTTGCAAGCACAATCCTTGCACAGTCTACAAGTGCTAGTCTTGAAGCCTTGACTTTTTCATCCTCAGCAGAAATGACCGGAATGAAATGATAGAACTGATTGAAAGCATCGGCGAGTTCGCGAGCATAGATTGCAAGAACATGAGGTTTGAGTTCGAGGGCCCCAAGATCTATTATATAGTCAAACATTGCCATCTTTTTGATTAGATTTATTTCGCTCTCCTCAACAAGTAGAGAGGGATCTGTTTCCAAGGAAAATTTCCAGGTAGCATCCTTTTTTGCCTTTTCGAGGATACTGCAGGCTCGAGCATAGGAATATTGGATATAAGGAGCTCCCTGCTTCTCAAGGTCCAGAGCCGCTTTCCAGTTGAAAACGGTAGATTTTTCTGGGGAGATCTTGACTATATCGTATCTCACTGCACCTATTCCTACCATTTCTGAAACCTCCTTCTTGAAATCATCAGATGTTTCCGGGCGGCGTGTATTGACTTGTTCGAGGGCAGCTTCAATGACCCTGTCAAAGAGGTCATCAGCACTTATGAACTGACCACTGCGTGTGCTCATTGAGCCTTCGGGGAGAGATACAAACTCGAAGATCACAATCTCTGGTTCCTTGATTCCGATTGCGTTCAGCATAGCCCTGAGCTGGCCAGATATCAGTTTGTGATCTGCCCCAAGTATATCAATTACACGGTCTGCTTGCTCTATTTTCCATTCGTGATAAGCAAGGTCTCTTGTAGTGTAAAGAGAAGTTCCATTTGAGCGCTGTATTACGAGGGTTTTCTCAAATCCGTAGTCAGAAAGGTTTACCACAACGGCTCCATTATCCATTTTTGTCCTTCCAGTAGCCTTGATTCGCTCTATTATATCGTTTAATGCTCCGGATTTATGGAAACGAGATTCATTGATGAACTTATCATGGGCTACGTTTAACCGAAGAAGGGTCTCCTTGATTCCGGCAATTGCCAGGGCAACTGCCTTATCAAAGCGTTCTATGGTTTTGATGTCTCCAGCTTCCACATTTTTCATAAGGGTCTCTATTTCAGTTACATATTCTGAATATTTATTTAATTCGGTGTTTGCCTTAATATATATGTCAGCAATAGCAGCATCAGGTTTTTTGGAACGGTCAAGCTCAAAGTGTTCACATGCCCAGGAGACTACAGCAATCTGGCGCCCCATGTCATTGACGTAGTACTGCACTTCCACATTGTATCCTGCGCGCTTGAGAATGCGGGCAAGAGTATCTCCAATAATTGAATTGCGGATGTGTCCCACATGCAAGGGGCCGTTAGGGTTTGCTGAGGTATGTTCAAGGATAATTGTATCTTTTTGGGCCCCGCAACCGAATTTTTCTTTCTCTTCCAGGATTGCGGCTATGGTTCTATTCAAGTAGTGTCTCCCTACATGGAAATTAATGTAAGGGCCTGAGGAATTTACTTCCCCTATATATGAACCATCCTGAATTTGAACTGCAGAAACAATGCGTGATGCGATGTATGTGGGATTTTGTTTGTGAAGGCTTGCCAGCCTGAAGGCAGCTCTGCTTGCAAGGTCGGCGTGAGAAGAAGTTTCAAAATAAAGTTCGGAATCCTTAATATCAAACCCTATTTTTTGGATAGCATCCTTTAAAATTGATACAGCCTGAGCTTTGAGTTCCATGAACAAATAAATCACCTGTAAAAATTATGAAAACAATATGATAACATTAATTTAGAGACTTTTAATATCCTCTGGAATAGTAAAAATTTGCCATTAATTTCACTGGCAATTGACTGCAATCAATCAAAACCCAGAAAATAATGAAAAAATTATTTATTTACTAAATTTTGATACACTGATCTAAGGGCAGTTCCATTAAAAAAGTATTGGGTAAAAAGGTACTTGATATTTGTGCAGGTCTTATTAGTGAACTCAAACCCCTGTATTGTACCTCAGGATTGCAGCAATGCCCCCAAAGGCATTCATGAGCTGTGAACCTTCGTCAAAGTCAGTAGACACGAAAGTAACCTTTGCATTGCTTTTGTCAGCAAGCGCTGATAGCTCATCAACTATATCAGTTACATCTGTTACATCAATGGAAGAACCGCACTCTGGGCAGTTTCCGGCTGTAGGAGCAGATTCACCTGGTTTCCAGCGCCTTGTCCATTTATTTTCGTATCCGCAAACGCTGCATTTCGTGGTCACTCTTTCAGCTCGTAGATCTTCGGAGAGCAAGAGCATTTCAACAGCATTAATCTCGAGGTTTGCCCGAACCTGAGTTTCTCCATAAGCTACTTTCCCTGAGTCAGAAATAAGTTCTTTGAAAAAGGCTTTGACAGCATTTTTTTGCCCCATCAGCTCAAGACCCTGGAGCTTTTCCCCTGCAGCATTCAACAGCTCGGGAAGTCCGGATTCATCCGTGTAAGATATATCAAATAGTCCTATAATTTTCCTCTGGAGCTCATGGTGCAGAAACTCCCCTGCGTAGAACTCTTCTTTTGTCGGAGAAGGCCCACCTATAAGGACGCCTTTCAAATCTTTATGGTCAATGGCAAGGAATATTTCACTTGCAGCGTCACCTATTCTTTTATAAAAATCATGGATAGCAATGAGCCTGAGCTGCTGAAAACGGTGGGCACTCTGCCCTCCTTTCCTCTGCTTCCCCGGAACTGTGGAAGTAAGATGGCGGAAGGCTTGTATTCGCTTACCAACCAGCAATCCTACAGTAGCTTCCCTGCGATCCAGAACCAAAAGCCCAAAGGTATTTTTGTCCTTGAGCATATCTTCAAGAGGCTCGAGGTAAAAGGTGGAATTGCAGTGATATTTGTAAGCTGTAATTGGTTCCGGAGGAATTATCACCTCACTTTCCATGTTGGTCTTGTTGGCCCCGATGTCTACAGCTCCTGTAAAGTACACTATACCATTTTCAGGTACTTTGTCAAGATATCTCAGCCTTGATAAAAGAGATTCAATGGCTCCCTGTACATTCGTCCTGGTAAGCTTGGATTTAATGTTTGCAGCTTGTCCATGCTCTTCTTTCAACTGGTTTGTAACATCATAAATCTGCTTGTCTAGAGGAATATAAAGAGTAATCAGCTCAGTACTTCTTCCTTTCTTATCCCTGAGACTTTCAAGCTTCTTTTTAAATTCGTACCTTTGATGTGCAGATTGTTCAGTCATTTCAAAAATTCTCCAATAGGCAAGTAATTATATTTTGGTATTTCCTACAAATTTGATTTTAAATTTGTTACCTAAATCGATGTAGTCATATTTGAATTGAAATTTAAGATTATCATATTTGAGAAATATTTGAGATTGTCAATCTAAGAAATTGTATGAGATTATCAATTTGATCTCGTAATAAATTTAGTTATTCAGTTTACAATTCGTTTAGCTTTTCGGTTAACTTGACAATAGTGAACTGAAAATTTGATAAGGAAAAATCAAACAGCAAATTTCCGTCTCAACTTAAATGTATAATCTAAAAATCGTTCAGACACGAAGAACCTAAAATTAAGAATAGACCTGCCAGAGAAACTGGCACCTCATCAATTTTGGTAATCAGTTAACCCCTATAGGCTGTACAAATCTATCAGATTTCGTATTCTGTTGATCGAACTAAATATGAGACATGATTTTACTTATAATTGTATCTAATTGGCTTAAAATCGGATTAATTCCTACTGAAAGTATATTCTAATTGAAACTTAAGTTTAAATTTGTTTCTGTCACTGGACTAAAATAATATATTCTTATAACTATCAAGGTTTCATGTACATTTATTTTTGCTTCAAAATTATTGATTGATTAAGATAAACACTTGTCCTTTATTAATTTGATTTGTTTCCAAAATGCACTTAGTGTAATTTTTTGGTTTTTCTCATCCCGCACCCATTGCTGTGAGCTAGATAAGATGTGCTTCAGTACATGAAAACACAAATTATGTTACAATGGAAATTTAATTATGAAAGCGTCAATCACTAATGATCGACTATCAGGTCAAAATAAAGCCAACGGGAATATAAAAGCTCGAACATTAAGTTTAAATTGGCTAATTTAGGTTTAAGTCCAATTTGGCGATCTTTCCATTCTTTGAAAGTAGTACAACCCGACTAATCTCAGATTCATCTGCGATTTCATACCCCAGGTATTTTGCAAGTTCTTTTGAGAACTCTAAGACCTCTATATGAGTGGGCATGGAGGAGCGGTCAAGACGAAGCCGTGAAAATCCCAGATGCATATAAGCTTTTATTTCGACAAAATCAGGAGAAGCCTTTTTTATCAGCTCGGCATAACTCTCAGGTCTAAACATATTTTTTCCCTTGACCAGCGTTGTACGGATGACTGTCCGTGATTTTTTTCCCCCTAGTATAGACAGAGATTCGTTGATTTTTTCCCAGAGCGAAGGTGATTTGGGCTTACATATCTTCAGATAGGTTTCCATGTCAGGAGCATCAAGACTCATGTAAAGCTGGGAAGGGAAAACTCTTGTAAGCATTTCAGGATTTGTTCCATTCGTGACCAAAAAAACCGTGAAGCCCATTTTTTTGTATTCCTCAATAAGCTCCGGCAGGTGAGGATAAATTGTCGGCTCTCCTGACAGGGAAATTGCGACATTATTCGGTTCATTGCTTTCAATCCAACGTTCCTTAACTGCGATCTGAGAACCGCCAAAACCCGTGATCAATTTTCGCTGGCAGGCAATGCTTTCCTCTACAATTTTTTTTGGGGAATCCCATTCATCAGGAGTAGGAACCGGTATCTCAGTGGGTCGCCAGCAAAAGAGGCACCTCTGGTTGCACATAAGAGTAGGGGTCATCTGAAGGCAGCGGTGAGATTGTATTCCATAAAATTTGGATTTATAGCAGTAGCCTTGACCGTTCATAGCGTGTCTAAGCCAAAGACATGTCTTAACGGCTGAGTGGCGGCCTGCGAGGGCATAGCCTTGTTTTCTCAGAAGGGTATTTATATCAGGGAGCTCAAAAGGCAAAGGAGTCTGCTTTTCAGTTCTGTTTTCTTTCTGAACAATCGATAAATCTTCTACGAAGTCCTCTTTCTTTTCTTCCAGAGGCATTTACAGCATATTAAATCTTGGTTGTATATATAAGGATCGGGCAATATTTTTAGATAAATTTGTGGCCTATAAATATTTTTTGAACTGGCTATCTACGCAAATTAAGTCATTGAAGTTAAGATTTTTTAGGCCAGATTCAGTCAAAAGTAAGGATTTTATAGGTAAAATCCGCAAGATCCACAATTGGGACTCTTGCAGGTACTGGCATGAGGTTTACATGTTTCTGAAACTCTGTCTGACCCTGCCAGGTTCCGGAATTAACAAGAAGAATATTTTTGTAGTGCTGGACTCCAAGGGTATGGACGTGGCCTGTGTGGATGATATCCGGCACAGGGTCGATAACGAAATAATCCATTTTCTCCGGAGATATGGATACCCTGCTCCCATAAGTTGGAGCAAGGTGTCTACGCTTTACCATTTCCAGAACGGCCATGGCAGGTTCCTGATAGGAGATCCCGGGAATGCTTGCTATAAGGTCATCAATTGATCTACCGTGGTAGATGAGGATGCGAGTACCATCCAGATCAACAAGAGATGGATTACCAACGAAGATAACATTTTGAGGAAAATAGGCTTGAAATATTTCAGGAAGCGCAGGCTGAGGTTCTGCCTGACGGACAGCATCATGATTGCCAGGACTTATAATCACACGAATGTGCTCTGGAATTTCCCTTAAGTACTCTGCAGCTTTCATGTACTGCTCATAGATATCCATAATGTCCAGTTCTAATTCCTGATCAGGATAAATCCCTATCCCATCAACAAGATCTCCTGCAACAATAAGATAACGGATACTGGCGGCAAGCTCCCGCATAACTTCTGAGTGAGATTCTCCTTTCAAAAAGTCAAGAAAATCCAGCCAAGCGTCTTCAAGAAACTGGGAACTCCCTATATGCACATCCGATATCAGTACTATTTTCCCTTGACTTCCGGTTCTTCGTTGAACGCCATTGGGTACATCTGGCTGAATGATTTTTGTGGCAAGCATCAGGTTTCCCGCGCTCTTTACCAAACCCGTTACTCCGATGACCTCATCAAACAGGACGTGTGAGGCCAGTTCGAAAAGCTCCTTATCGGTATTTAGAATGAGGACCGAGAAGGAGCCGGTTGGATCTTCAAGAGATATTATTTTATGGCCGTTATTTGTGCTACTGATGTCCGAAACCATTCCGATTATAGATATTTCTTCAGAATCCCAGTCCCCTTCACGACGAAGGCTCCTTCTTCTTCTTAAACTTTCTATAGGACGCGCATTTATTCTGCTCCGTATAATCGTGGAAAGCCTGCTGTATCTATCCCTGAAATATTGAACAAACTGCATATATTCTCCAATACAGGTTGAATCCCCTGATATGTCGGAAATTATGGTCACAGGGTTCTTGCCTGGAAAATTTCTGTGTACTTTGTCACTGGGACTAGACGATAAGCCCTTTCCAAAAATCGATAAAGATGGATTTCCCCTGGAAATTCGGTTTGATGGGGAAGAAGGAAGAGAGTTCCCATCTCCGAAAAAAGATAAAGTTGATCTGTCTCCAGCTTGTGAAGATGGCAAGGATAAGACCAATTCAGGATCAGTTCTCAATGAAGAGATAGAGCTTGAAGCAATGTAAGAGCTCGATACCCTCTGGGATGAAGTATTACTTGATTTGAGATCTGGAATTGATTTATAAGTTATATCTGGTACTGAAATTGAATCTAGAATTGGATTTGGGTAGAGGCTCAGCACAGGGTCATGGACTGGAGTAGGGACATCAGACTCTGAGGGGATCTCCTCTGATTTTGGAGAGAGTTTGTCAGATTCTGAAAGAAATTCTCTTGCTTTTAAAGAAGAAATTGGTATTTCATCATAATGTGGCTTTCCGGTTGAAGTTTCGAAACCAGGATTTTTTTTATTTTCTGTATGAATTAGCTTTGAAGCTCTGTCATGAGCAGCAAAACTTTCAAGATCTATATGTTCGGCCCCTATGACAACAACAAAGTCATTTACAGTTGAAAGGACATATTTGAGCAGGCATTCAGGCGAGTTGCTGGATTTAATGAGTTCAACAGCTTCAGGGCTTATCTGGTACTCTTTTTCTATAACTGCCTTTATAATCTCGCTTTTGTCCATACTTCCAACCTGACATTCCTCGACTGACACAAATCTTTCCAAACTGAAATAAACTTTTCTAAACCTTTTGGATCTGATTCCTCATAAGGTTCATTTGGCTCCGATTTAAAGGAGCTCAAGCAAAAGACATTTTTGAAATATAAAAGTTAACAAGATACAAAATATATGCTTAATAGATACTAAATTGATGTGTTAAAATTTATTTATGAAATGAAATTGTAACTCTAAAAAATTTTATATGTTCTATATCACACTTATATCTTTTGATTCCTGCCTACTAAAACAGATATCTGCCTTTTTTAAGTAGATTACTACAAAAGCATGGTAACTGGATGAATAGATTTAACAGATATTCTGCAGAGGTACGTAGGTATATATTTTGTTTGCCTATTTGCCCACTAATATTGTTGAAAGTTAGATTAATTTTTAAGCTACTGTCATATTGAGAAAATGGATGACATTCTTTTGTAGATCGGTGGAAATTGGGATTTAAAATTAATATCTTCTAAAAATAAATCTTAGCAAACATACTGGGAAAAACACTCAATTATTTTTAATAAGTCAGAATAGCAGAAAGAGCTATAATTAACTCTAAGGTTATATTGTAGCCTGAAATAATATGAGGATACGATAATAGAGAATTTCGATAAAACTCTGATTTTCATGAGTTACTTATATACCATTTTATAAGCATATGAAAAATCAGTGGGTTTATCGAAATTTTTTATCAAGCCTAGCGTCTATACCAATAAATTAATGGAATAAAATTTCTGTCAGAAAAAGACGGATGGAATTAATGGGGCGCTAAAAAAAGTGAAATTAAAGGAATAAAGGCTGAGTATGAGCAAAATTAATGAGGGAAATAGTACCCAGGAAGAGACAAATTCCTGGGTTTCACTTGGAAAGGACTTGCTGTTGGTTGTAGCTGTACTGATCACTTTTATGGTCCTTTCCAAGTTGGTATTGGGTCTCTGGACTCCTATGGTTGCGGTAGAGTCAGAGAGTATGGACCCGCATATACAGATAGGAGATATTGTTTTCATGAAAAGTATTGATCGAGTGAACGTTATCACGCATGAAGAAGGAAAGAATTTAGGTTATAAGTCCTTTGAAGATTATGGAGATGTAATTCTTTACCGTCCTAAAGGTCAGGAAGGTGTAACCCCAATAATTCATAGAGCCATGTATAGGGTAAAAACAGGAGAGCCAATGTGGGTGGAGGGGCCTCCTGCTCAGTATTCTGGTTATATTACCAAAGGAGATAATGTTGTAACTAACCAGTACTTTGATCAGGAAGGAGACATAAGCTATTATAAGCCTATAAAAGACGAGTGGATTATAGGGACTGCAAAGTATAGGATTCCTTATTTAGGATATATCAGACTATTATTTTCATAAGCAGTTGAACTATAATGTTCAATTTCTTTTTTTAAATCCTGCATTCTATAAATGTACACAGATGTATAATTTGTTCACCTATTNNAATAGGTGAACAAATTATACATCTGCGGAATGTAGGATGCTACTTAGTTTGACGGTTTTTATCCGACATATACTTTTTCTGGATCTCTCTTTTCGACGTTTCTCTTCTCAAATTTTAAAATTGTTCTATCATTACTTGTATTCGGTTTCATGGGAGCTAGATACTTAACATTCTCTTTTTGAGGAAGTTGAATATTGTTTTCTGCATTAGCTCCTTTGTCAAAAATGATATAAGAATCTATTTTTGAGTTCACTTTCACCTGATTATAAAATTGTCAGAAAAATGCTGCAAATCAAGAACATTGTCTACATTAACTATAACTTCATGATATGTTTATTGTTTCCTTGAGTTTAATAAATCCAACTGTTATCTGTAATTCATTATGTCTACGATCCCTACTATATCCACAACTTACCAAGTTTAGATTTAGTGCTTTGAAGAACTATACTTGCTCAATCCAAAGTTAAATTCGCTTTTTTTGAATCGTTACCTGAAAAGAGATTGTTCTAAATATCAAGGAGGATTTTCTCTTTCGTTACTCTTTAAGGTTTCAAAAGTTCTGTAAAGAGCTTTTTCATGAATTTTTTCAAGGTTTGAGATGTCTCTAATTTTTTTCCTTATTTTAACCATTTGCCAGCGTCTTTGATGCGAAAATTATCGATGAGTTTATAGCTCACCAAGACTATCAGTAATTTATTGATAGCCAAATTCTTTCTTTTATGATTGCTAAAATCTCACAAAAATTAAGTTTTCATAAAAAAATTGAATAGCAAGAGCCGATTTGATAGGAACGTCTATATTTTTGTTAGAAATTGAAGGGTTTTTTGTGTCTGTATTCATTGTACAAGAATAGCATAAAAAGACATTTATTTTTGCTCAACTTTCAAAATTAGTATATATATCAGTTTTCACGGTCTTGGGATTCGATTATTTTATTCTTCTTTTGCATCTAAAGGGCTTCTAGCTTATCTATTTTAGTTCCTGATTTTATGACTTTTATATCTAATTCCTGATATTTTTCAAATAATTGTGCGAAATCTATTTGAGTTTTAACAAATCACAATAGATCTAATTCATAAAATGGCTGTAACAAAAGTAATCTGAATTGTATAAAAATGAAGCTCAATAAATTAAAAATTGGTCAGCTTGAAACTTCTGGAAACCTTTTTCTTGCACCCATGGCAGGAGTTACAAATCTAGCTTTCCGGTTGCTATGCCGGCAGCATGGAGCTGACATAACATACACTGAAATGATCAACTCAGATGCCCTGCTCAGCAAAAATCGGAAGTCCTTTCTTAAAGGACTGAGCTCACCCTATGACCGGCCTTTTGGAGTTCAGCTTGTTGGGAGTTCAACTGAGAAGTTGCGGGAGGCTGCCATCTTTGTTGAAAGTGAGTACAGGCCTGAAGTCATCGATATCAATATGGGCTGCCCTGTACAATGCATTATTGGAGCAGGCTGCGGTTCAGCTCTTCTAAAATTTCCAAAGCTTGTGTCTGAAATAGTCTCGGAACTGACATATGCTCTGAAAACACCTGTAACTGTAAAGATTCGAATTTTGGAAAGAGATGAAAAAACCCTTGAGATTGCGCAACTGATCGAAAACGCCGGAGCTCTTGCCATAACAGTGCATGGCAGGGAGGCAAAGCAGATGTACTCCGGGAGCTCGGATCTTGTAGCTATCAGGGCAGTTAAACGCGAACTTTCAATTCCAGTGATTGCAAACGGCGATATAAAGGACGAAGAGTCTGCCGAAAATACTATTGAGTTTACAGGCTGTGATGGGCTTATGATAGGGCGTGCTGCAATGGGAAATCCGTTCATATTCAGGAGAATTAGGTATTATCTGGAAACCGGGCAAAAGCTGGAATTAGATAGGCAGGCCAGACAGCTTGAAGATTTTAAATCCTATATCACCCTGCTTGAGGAACATAATCTATTATCTTCTCAAAATCTGAGGATGCATGCTCACTGGTTTACAAAAGGGTTACATAGCTCGCGAAAGATTAGGGAAAAGATTAATGGTCTAAAAGATGAAAAGGCCATATTTGATCTGGTAAGGAGTTCCTGTAAGGAAAAAGATTAAAATATTAATTTTTTAAAAAAATGAGATTCGTTTATAATCAAACCCAGTTAAAACATAAACTATTAGGACAAGTTATATTTGAAGAGTATGAAAATAAATACATCCAGAATATAATCTAAAATGGAGAAATATGGACACATTTATCTAATCTCACCGAAAACCTAATAATAACTTCCATTATTATACATGAACTATTGGACACTGAAGGCATGAATATATAATTCTAAATATATTGGTTTTATTGATTGTTGTAATAAGTTATATGAATACTTCCAGATTGATAGTTCGGAGATTTTTTAATATTTTTTTAGATCACCAAAACTTACTATTAATTCCACTAAAAATTGCCTACAGAGTATTTAGATAAACTTCTAAATTTCATCATGTGCTTTATAAACAACATATGTGACTCGTGAAATTCAATGGTTTATCGAAATTCTCTCCAATCACTCAAAAAAGGACAGAAAAGAATTGAAAGTCTCACAGCTAACAATCTCACTTTTAAATCCTTGTGAACTTATAGTAAATACCGCAATAGTGCCTTAAGAAATAGTCTAATGATTAAATTTTTCTGACAAATCAATAGACATAATGACATCTAGATAAGCGATTCAAGAAGGAAAATCCATATGAAGGAAATTAGAATACATGGTCGAGGAGGTCAAGGTTCTGTCACTGCGGCTGAGCTGCTTTCCGTCGCAGCTTTTAAAGATGGAAAATTTAGCCAGGCCTTTCCTGCTTTTGGGGTAGAGCGCAGAGGTGCTCCTGTACAAGCATTTACCAGGATCAGTAACAATCCAATCAGGCTCCGAAGCCAGATATATACTCCTGATTATGTTATTGTTCAGGATGCAACCCTCCTTGAAACTGTTGACGTAGCAAACGGGATAAAAGATGATGGAGTAATTATTGTCAACACTACTGAAAAACCGGAAAGTTTGAAAATTAATACAACTGCTACAGTTATGACCGCGGATGCTACGAAGGTGGCAATGGATATTATAGGTCGGCCCATAGTAAACACTGTCCTTCTTGGAGCTTTTGCGGGCGCAACTGACGAAATTAAAGTGGGATCTATCCAACATGCAATAAAGGCCCGTTTTCCAGGAAAAATTGGAGAAAAGAATGCAGATGCTATTCTAAAAGCTTATGAGCTCATTAGGGTGAGAGTATGACTACTGAAGCTAGTCAAGACAGCACAATATGTCCGGAAATTTCAAAAAATGATCATGAAACGATAGAATCGAAAGTAACATGCTGTAGTGTCTGCAAACCTGGTTCTACCCTTAAAAACAAAACCGGAGGCTGGAGGAATTTTCGTCCTGTTTATAATTATGAAAAATGTACCAAGTGCGGAATCTGTGAGATCGTATGCCCTGATATGTCAGTCAAACCTAGGGAAGACGGCTTTTTCGAGCACGATTACGATTATTGCAAAGGCTGCGGTATCTGCGCAAATGAGTGCCCTGAAGATGCAATCGGGATGATTTTGGAGAAGAAATAATGATCAATCCGGCTTATAAAGATAAAATGGTAGTCGTGGAAGGTTCTTATGCTGTGGCTCATTCCGCGAAAACCTGTCATCCAAACGTAATCTCAGCTTATCCAATTACTCCTCAAACCCACATTGTCGAAAATCTAGCTCAGTTCATAGCAGATGGGGAGATTCCCAACTGTGAATATTTAAATGTTGAATCAGAATTCTCGGCAATTTCTTCGCTTATAGGAGCAGCAGCAGTAGGCGCAAGAACATATTCAGCTACCACTTCTCAGGGGCTCTTACTAATGCATGAGGCACTTTTTAACGCTTCAGGCATGAGGTTTCCTATTATAATGACAATTGCAAACAGGGCAGTTAGTGCTCCTATAAATATATGGAATGATCATCAGGATTCGATTTCCCAAAGAGATACCGGCTGGATCCAGCTTTATGTAGAAGATGTGCAGGAAGCATCTGATACCCTACCTCAAATCTATAAGATTGCAGAGGATAATGAAATCATGTTACCAGGAATGGTCTGCATGGATGGTTTTATTCTATCGCATGTTTATGAGCCCGTTGTACTGCTTGAACAGAATCTTGTAGATAATTTCCTCCCGTCTTTCCATCCTGAAAATATGCTCGACCCGGAAGATCCTAAGACTTTTGGAGCCTTTGCAACGCCTGATACTTACGAAGAATTCAGATACTTGCAGGAACAGGCAATGCAGAAAGCTCTTCCGAAGATTGAAGCCGTGGCGAAGGAGTTTGAGGAAGTTTTCGGCAGGTTCCATGGTGGGCTTGTTGATGGATACATGATTGAGGATGCTGAAATTGTTATCATGAGTATGGGCTCTGTTCTTGGGACTGTTAAAGATGTTGTGGATCAGTACAGGGCAAAAGGAGAAAAGATTGGTGTCTTAAAAGTCAGGTCTTTCAGGCCCTTCCCGAAGGAGCAGATTATAGAGTCAATTCAGAATGCGCATGCAGTTGTTGTGCTTGATAAGAATATCTCTATAGGAACAAACGAAGGAGCCCTGTTTTCCGAAACCAAATCCTGCCTCTATAATAGTAAAGTCCGCATACCGCTAGTGGGTTATACTCTGGGTCACGGAGGTCGTGACATTCGTATAGAAAGCATTGTAAAAGTTATTGAAGGAACCAAAGCAGCTGCAAAGGCTGGAATCATGGTTGAAAGCCAATTCTTGGATCTCAAGGAGGAGTTATTATGACTAAAGTTGCACCAAAAATGTATCTTTCTTCAGGGCATAGCGGTTGTGCAGGCTGCTGTGATGCCTTTGCTGCAAAATTCACACTCATGGGCGCGGGTCCAAATTGTATTGTAGTTAATCCTACCGGCTGCCTTGAAGTTATGTCAACGCCTTTTCCGCTGTCATCCTGGAAGGTCCCCTGGATTCACTCTCTCTTTGAAAACGGAGGTGCAGTGGCATCAGGTGTAGAAGCTGCCTTAAAAGCCCTTGGCAAAAAGAACGACACCAAGGTAATCGCAATCGGAGGAGATGGTTCTACTATGGACATCGGAATTGGTGCCATTTCAGGTGCTTTTGAGCGGGGTCATGATTTCACTTATATATGCATGGACAACGAAGCCTACATGAATACTGGAATCCAACGCAGCAGTGGAACCCCGTACGATGCCAGCACCACAACAAGCCCAGCTGGGAAGTTCTCTTTTGGAAATCCGCGGCCAAAAAAAAATATGCCCGCCATAATTGCAGCTCACGGCTCTCCGTATGTAGCTACAACCTCAATAGGCTTTCCAAGAGACATGATCCGGAAGGTAAAAAAAGCCATAGAAATCGTAGGCCCTACCTATATCCATACTCATTCCCCATGTACTACAGGCTGGGGCTTTGACACTTCAAAGACCTTGGAGATTGCCAAACTCGCAGTAGAAACCGGTCTCTGGCCTATGTATGATATGGAATACGGAGAAATAACGCAGGTCAGAAGGATCAAGGATCCTAAACCAGTCGAAGAGTACCTAAGAACTCAAAAAAGATTCAAACACCTTTTCACCATGGAAGGTGGTGAAGAAGAAATCCAGAAAATCCAGGATACTGCAGACTGGAATATAAAACACTATGGTCTTAAGTGAAAACTGAATTCTCATTTTTTTTATTCGAGTCGAATACCTGAGCTTTCAATGGGAATATCAACTTCCCTGAAAACCTTTATTAACTAACTGATTCATATTTTTATCTAACTTTGGACTCTAAAATGCAATTACGGAATTCAAACCATTGAATTTATAAAAATAATGCGGATTTTGTTAAACCTCTAATTTTCACGAGTAACTTATATACAACTTATAACATGTGATAAAATTAAGGGTATCTCGAAACCCTCTCTTATATCATATTGTTTTTTTTTGCATGAATTGTCGTGAAAAATTTCTTTTAGGCAATGATATAATCAACTATTTTGAAATATATTCGCTTTAAAATTGGTGAAAGGTATTGTTTTGAGTTTGATGCAATCTCTATTGATGATGATCATTACATCTTTTCATTGGTGCTGAACTAAGATATTCTCTTTCAATAGTGATGCAGAGTATAAAAAGTACCACAGCAAGAAAAGTCTTTAAAGAATACTCTGAGATTAAAAAACAGTTATGTGTGATAAGACTTAAGAGTAATTGAGATTACATTGGAACTGCAGGTGATGGCACAACTTCCAAAGTACCTAAAAACGATGTTCAAAACCAGGGAAAGCAGAAATAAAAAAAGTATCTAAGTAAATGAGAATATTTGATTTTGAATAATTTCTGAATATCCAGAGGAGGGAGCTAGGAGATCCATTGCTTTCAGTGGGGTTGGATACTGAAATTTGGAGTGAGGATTATAAGATTTAGTTTGTGTAACTTACAGGAAAAATTTGAAAAGGATTTGTTATTTATAAAAAATTAATTATGTAATATCCTCTTCGTCCTCTACATCAAATTCCTTGTAACTGTCGCTTCCTACCATTGCGGCCGAGATAGAATCAATGCCATCAAGCCATTCCGCAACAATACCATCGGGAAGTTCAGCCATAATCTTTTCGGGCAAGGTTTTCCCTTTGAGCACAAGTGCACCACACTGTGCAGTATAATCAAGAGCAAGTTCAAGGTTGTCTAAGGCTTCAGCCTCAACAGCTGCTTTTACAAGTTCCTCTATATTTGCTCCTTCTTCATAGTCACCCGTAATATAACATTCAAAAGCGACAAGCGTTCCCATAAGAGAGGTCTGAATAGAGTCAATCATAAGATCGATATCTTCGGAAATGGGTTCAACTTCGGAAAGTACTATGTCCCTGATTTCCCTCAGAATTTGTAGAGATTGTTCTCTTAAGACAATGCCTTTTTCAAAGCGAGCAGTCACTTTTAGGCAAGCTAGGATAACATCATCAACCATATTGACAAATATTGCACTTTCCTGTCCTGCTTCGTCTTCCATTTCCTTTATCTGGAAACCGCTCTCCTTTACCCGTCCGAGCCAATTTTCCCAGCGCTTTTGGGTGTAGAATTCATAGGGGACCTGGTTCATTTCCTGTTCAGGCACTTATAACACCGTTTCAACCTTTTTATGTATTATTAATAAATAGTCAATCTTACTATTACTAAATTGTGTCCATCTACATTTACCAGGCTAATTTCACCTTTTTAAGAGAATAGCCGGTTTCACACTTAGAGTCGAGGCTTTCAAGCACCTCTACAATTTTACATTTATCTCCTCTTGAAAGTCCTTCAGGATGGCATATCGCGTACATGCTGCAATCCTTCTTATCGCATTTTGGAAGCTCATAACCCATTTTTGCTCCGTCGACTGCTTTTCTGGATTCTAGTGTAGTCAAGATAGGAGCTCTGCTCACGTCCACAGCTAGCACCCCGTTATCATGCAGGAAACATTCATGGATATCGTTGCTTCTTACTCTTTCTATCCTATACCTACGCCCAGGTTCAAGGTTAAGGCAGGTGTTCTTTAGCCGGCATTTTTTGCATTCAGGCATTTCACCTTTGAATATGAATTCCAGTCCTTCCCTTGCAAGCCGTGATCCGATAAGTGTTATTTTAGTATTGCTCTCTGTCATAATACTCTTCCATTTAATTTTTATGGTCTGTGCCAGTTTTTGAGGGATGCCTGGAGCTTATCCCTAAATAAGTAGAATCCAATTATTTGAATCGATTTGAAATGAGATCTGGATTAAAAATAAATGACTATGGATTAATCTATACACTTTGGAAGGGAATGATTTTCCTTAAGCTTTAAATAGACTATTCATTCCAGCCTTAAATCCATGATTTTAAACACGCACTGATTTTCTGTTTCGATTGGATAAGAACAGCTTTTCAATTTATGACCTTTGTGATTCTCGCAACTTTTTCAGCAGCCGAGGGAGTAAGGCCTTTCCCGAGAATTGTGTACCGCTCAGGGCGAATCTTATGTGCATGTAACAGAGCTTCGATTATATATTTGTCTTCTATAGCCAGTTCTTCTGCATTTATTGGAGAGCCTATCTTTTGTAAGGCTTCCCTGATTTCCTGCCAGTTACCTCCATGAAGGTACATCATCATGATTGTACCAACACCACACTGTTCTCCATGAAGCGCTGGTTTTGGGGCTATTCTATCTAGGGAATGGCTGAACATATGTTCCGAACCTGATGCAGGTCGTGAAGAACCTGCAATACTCATTGCAACTCCATTAGAAACTAGAGCCTTCACTACTAGCCTTGCAGAAATCTCGTTATCTGGCTTTATCGAGTCTGCAGACTCTATAATTACCCGAGCAGCCATGCGGGCGAGAGCTGCGGCATATTCTCCAAAGTACTCGTTTAGGAGCCTGCTTGCGAGTTCCCAGTCTAGAACTGCCGTATAGTTTGATATAATATCTCCACAACCAGCTGCAAGGAAATTGAATGGAGCTGCGGAAATAATTTCAGTATCTGCGATAACCGCAATCGGAGCCTTCGCTTTTATTGAAGTATTTTTTCCGTTATCCACAATTGAGGCATGGGAAGACGCAATGCCATCGTGAGAAGCTGCAGTTGGAATACTGATGAAGGGTAGATATAATCTGGTTGATGCGAGTTTTGCAAGATCTATAGACCTGCCACTTCCGACTCCAAGAAGAAAATTTGCTTCTGTTTCAATAGCTCTTTCTATAACCTTTTCAACTTCCTCCATAGTTGCTCTACAAGTTAGAACTGTCTCAGCATTGCTTCCAGTACTTTGAAGTCCATCACAAACTTTCTTGCCTGCAATGTTCCATGTAGTGCTGCCGGTTACTATTAATGCATTTCCTGTCAATTTCAGGTCTCTGCATACATACCCAACATCCTCAATCACCCCGTATCCGACAAGTACATCTCTGGGAAGCTGCATCAATTTCGAGCTATTTTTTTTGAGGGTCAATTTCATACCTACATCAGTATTTGGTCATAGTAAATGACAAATTGGATTTTATAAGCCCACATATATGCTATAAGTCACAAATCACGAAGACCGTTTGCTTACTGGGATGTTAATATATATCAATCTTTATTACAGACAGCTTAATCTAGAGAATTTCGATAAACCTCCAAGTTTCATGAATAAAATATATGCCATTTATAAGATATGACGAAATTAAAGAAGTTATCGAATTCTTTCTAAAAGTTACTACTCTATAAACTAGATTCTCTATTATTAGCGGACACCTAATTTCAGTACTTACCTTAATATGTTAATTTAATTCCTCAACCTAATTCTTGATTTACTTGAATCTAGTACACTATTAAAATTAATTTTTTCAAAATCCTTATATTCAGAATAGAGTATGGACCGTGAGTCACTACAAAACCTTTAGAGATATACTTGATATACTTACTTCAAATACAGGAAATGTGCCAGTTTTTAAAATTGATCAATAATTATGGACACGATGCATGATTAATTTAGCTGTTATTATATTGGATTACTCAATTGCGATGTGATTTTAGACTCAAAATTACATGGATTATAGAAAATTTAGATAAACCCCTAAATTTTATCATACTCTTAGAAAAAACATATAAATGATTCGTGAAAATTGGAGGTTTATTGAAATCCTCAAATGTATTCGGATATTGCCACTTTGAATGAGTGATATATGAGTTTTTAATAAGATAGGATTTTATAGTTTATCAATACCTATTATTTCGGCTCAAATAAGTACTAATGACAGATATAATCCTATAAACAAGTTTATTTGGCCAATATTATTGAGGATTGTATATTATGGGTTTTCAGGTTTGTCGAGAATCTGGAAGTGAAAATCATATCTAGCTTTATTGCTTCTGTACTGTCTTTCGTATTTGGAGGCTTTTACCTCTGTATTTTCAAGAGGACTTGATCAATTTCCAAATTTTGTCATATGCTTATAAGAGGCATATAGATAATTCGTGAAAGTCAGAGATTTATAGAAATAATCTTAAAGATTTTCCAAGAGGTATTTCTCAGCCACCATTGACACATATGTTCATAAATTCCAACATTTGCTTCCTGGTCTTTGCAGTAACTATAGACTGCTCTAGCTCTCAATCAAACCGCAAAAGGTGGAGCTAGTATAGGATTTCTATCTCCTGTTTGTAGGCTTCGGACTATGATGATCTTTTTTGAAAACCCCATTATCTTCTGTACTTCTAGAGGGTGGTAGCTACTTAAATCTCTTTATTTATACTAAGAGCAATAATAGGATTGACATCTCACGTTATCGGATTATCTGTAGTTTTCAAATCTTCGATATTTTTAGACCCTCTTTAATCTCTACATCCTTCTTATCCATAAGATGGATGATTCCTCAACGTATATAGGAGTAGATACATTCGGATACTATGAAAAATATATACTAACTCAATACCTCATCCAGCTAACTGGGACAGCATTGGTTATGTATCCATTGAAGTTTATTATCCTCATGGGAATTCTTTATTTGCTTGACACTCACTTTGAAGATAATATAATACTCACCCATGAAAATGCTAATCAAAATGGTTATTTTTATCCTTGGGCTCTCTCATGCGACCCGGAATAAAATCAGAATGATACTGGGAATCTTATATTAAATCAGATATACGGATACATGCATTTTAATTAAGATTAAAAAACACAAAAATTTATGGTGGGAATAAGTATGGGAAGAGAAGAAGATTATGGAATGCTGGGGGAAGGGGAAGTAGTACAGATAGAAACTCTGGACGAAAGGATTGGAAATAGAAGATATGCTGGAAAAGAAAAAGATTCTTATATCGCTAAAATGGAAGCAAACACCTGTCAAGTTGGCAAAAACAACTCAAAAAAAGACGATTTTATCGGATACATGAGCATTCTATGGCCTTATCTGGTTATCATAATCGTTATATTTTTTGGATCTTTACTCATGGGTTATGCTTCAGCAGCAAGTTTCCCTCATATGGCTGATAACCTGATGAAAGAGTTTAGTTCCCGCTTCGCGCCACTCCGGACAATGAGCTCCATTTATATATTGATCGCGATCTTCCTTAATAATACCTTTGTGAGCCTGGTTTCCCTGGTACTCGGGATAGCTGTAGGAATTTTTCCTATACTATTTATCGCTTCAAATGGATATTTTGTTGGAATGGTCTCGTATCTAGTAGGTCAGCAAAAGGGCTTTATCTTTATTCTCCTTGCTCTTCTTCCTCACGGAGTAGTAGAGCTGCCTACGATATTCTTATCTGCAAGCATAGGACTTCGGCTCGGGCATCATATGTTTCTCTCCCTTATAGGCAGACCTACCAAGGTAAGAGGGGAAATTAAGAAAGGGCTCAAGTTCTATTTCACCTTGATCATGCCCTTCCTTTTCATTGCAGCAATGATTGAAACTTTTATTACGCCTCTCATCCTAGGTTTTATTTAAATAGCCTTGAAGGATCTGGATATCACTGGGAAGGATCAGAGTATTTATTCTGGCCTACCCTCTATTATATAAATGATTACTGCTATTAGAAAGAGTTTTAATGGGTAAAGCTCTAAGGGAATTTTCTAGAGAGAATTTCGATAAACATTTCATTTTCATAAGTCAATTATACGCCACTTATCAGCATATGAAGAAATTCGGTGGTTAGCGAAATCTTCTTTAGTTATTGATAAAATATGAAAAACGAGTATAAATATTATTTCATTGGAAAAATATAGAGAGTCCTATGGCTTATGATTTTTTACAATTCACGGATACTATCAGCTGTTAATTGAAAATAACTCTCTTCGGACTTCTATTTGGTAAACTTCGCAGTAATTAGTAGAATATACAAGTCGAGAAATTTTCAATAGAGTATTAAGTTTGATAAATGCTCATCACTATCCATTGGAAGAAACTTCCAAAGCTGAGGATTACATACATGATTGACAGGAAAGAGATTAAGGAAATTGTTGAAGGTTACTATATATATGCTGATAAGATCAAAATAGGAACTATAGCATCCCACTCAGGACTCGACATATGCGACGGGGCAGTTGAAGAGGAATTCAGGACCCTTGAAGTATGCCAGGCTGGTAGGGAAAAGACCTACAGCAAATATTTTAGATCCCAGAGAGACCCTCACGGAAAATTAAAACGGGGAATCATTGATGAGACGATTGTTTTTAAAAAATATGATGAGATCCTCCTGCCTGGAAACCAAAAAAAACTGATTGAAGAGAATGTGCTCTTTGTTCCAAACAGGTCCTTCACATCTTACTGTAGTATAGATGAGATAGAAGATAACTTCAGGGTACCTCTTGTAGGAAGCAGAAATCTCCTTCGGAGCGAAGAACGTAATGAGCTGCGTAGTTATTACTGGATTTTGGAAAACGCAGGTCTCCCCTTCCCCGAAAAAATAGAGTCCCCTAAGGATATTAAAGAACTGGTAATAGTTAAGCTTCCACATGCAGTAAAAACACAGGAAAGGGGATTTTTTACCGCTTCAAACTACGAGGAATACCTGGATAAATCCAAAACCCTCCTAAAGCAGGGGATCATTAACCGAGAAGCACTTGAAAAAGCCAGAATAGAGCGGTATATCATAGGTCCTGTATTTAACCTTGACTTTTTTTACTCTCCAATAGAGCCTGAAATGAGCAATCTGGAACTTCTTGGCGTTGACTGGCGTTTTGAGACAAGCCTTGACGGACATGTAAGGCTTCCCGCTCCGCAACAAATTTCCTTGGTCACACATCAGCTAACTCCTGAATACATGGTATGCGGGCACAACTCTGCAACACTTCGTGAGTCGCTTCTCGAAAAAGTGTTTGAAATGGGAGAAAAGTATGTAAGGGCTACTCAGGAACATTATGCTCCAGGAATTATAGGACCTTTCTGTCTGCAAACTTGCGTGGACAAGGACCTGAATTTCTATATTTACGATGTAGCCCCACGAGTAGGAGGTGGAACGAATGTACACATGTCAGTAGGGCACTCTTACGGCAACTCACTCTGGAGGAGACCAATGAGTACGGGCAGAAGATTAGCCTTTGAGATCAGACGCGCCCTGGAATTCGAGAAACTTGATATGATAGTCACATAAATATATAAAGGCTTTCCGGCATTAGTAGATATATAATTGTGCAGGATATTATAAACTTTAAGATTATCGTCGGAATCTGCAAAATTCATGTCGCGAGAAAAAAAATTGATGAAATAATTAACCCGAATTTTCTATTACGAAAATTCAGAATCTACCGATAGATCAGAAATGGATTTCAGGTTCATTTTTAAGCCAACATCCAGCAAAAATCCCGCTTTAAAATATAATTATACTATAGAGGATTTTGATAAACCTCTTAGTTTCACAAGTTGTTTATTTACCATTTGTAATCATATGACAAAATTTAGGGGTTTATCTAAATTCTCTATAAATTGCGGGTCAGACTAGTTTATGTTTGGGATTTGCGGACCCGCTTAAAAACAATGCAAAATTCTTACGTTACATATTTTAGATCAAATACCTGTCTTATATCGGATTAATTTCATTTTACTGGAGGAAATTACAACTTGAGTCAACCCTGTGTTAATATCGGCATGGTAGGCCATGTCGACCATGGAAAAACCACGCTTGTTAAAGCTTTATCAGGCGTCTGGACAGATACGCATAGTGAAGAAGTAAAAAGAGGAATTTCTATCAGGCTGGGATATGCAGACTCACCATTTATGAAGTGCCCTAAATGCCCTGAGCCTTATTGTTACACTGTAGAAAAGGCTTGTCCCAACTGCGGTGAAAAGACGGAAGAACATAGGACAGTGTCTTTTGTAGATGCTCCAGGACACGAGACCCTGATGGCAACCATGCTCTCAGGAGCTGCAATTATGGATGGGGCAGTGCTGGTAATTGCCGCAAATGAAGATTGCCCACAGCCACAGACAAAGGAACACTTGATGGCCCTGGATATAATAGGAATTGAAAATATCGTAATAGTGCAAAATAAGATTGATCTTGTATCCAAAGAACGCCTTATGGAGCACTACAATCAGATAAAGGAGTTTGTCAAGGGAACAGTGGCCGAAAAAGCACCTATAATACCTATCTCTGCCCAACAGAATATAAACATTGATGTCCTAATAGACGCTTTTAAAACCCAAATTCCGACTCCTGTCCACAAAATGGATAGGCCCGCTAGCATGCTGATTGCACGGTCTTTTGACATCAACAAGCCGGGAGCTTCAATCGACGAAATTTATGGAGGAGTCATTGGAGGCACCTTGACAGATGGCGTACTTCACCCTGGAGACGAACTCGAGATAAGGCCTGGAATTAAGGTTACAACCGAAGGAAGCACCAGATGGATTCCCATCTTAACAGTTGTTTCATCTATCTACGCAGGCGCAACAAAAGTAGAAGAAGCAACTCCAGGAGGCCTTCTGGCTGTTGCAACTTATCTTGATCCTACCCTTACAAAAGGTGATTCTTTAACCGGGCAGATTGCAGGCGCACCTGGTACACTTCCAGATACTAGGCACCAATTTGTGATGGAATTACACTTGCTTGAGAGAGTTGTTGGAGTTACAAGAGAAGAAAAAATTAATGAAATTAAGACTAGTGAACCCCTGATGCTCAATATAGGAACTGCAACGACTGTAGGAGTAGTCACAAGTGCCAGGAAAAATGAAGCACAGGTAGCTCTTAAGCGCCCGATATGTGCAGCCATTGGGGCACGGGTTGCTATTAGCAGGAGAATTGATTCTCGTTGGCGGCTCATTGGAGTAGGGGTAATTAAAAGTTGAAAATCATAATTGACACTAATGGGTTCATGGTTCCGATTCAGTTCGGAGTGGATATTTTCGAAGAACTGAATAGGCTGGGGTTTAACGAATTTTATGTGCCTGAAGCTGTAATATTCGAGATAGAAAGATTGATGAAGCGGGAAAAAGGTTCGAACAGAACAGCCGCAAAAGTCGCCAGGTCCATGATGGATAGGTGCGAGAGAATAGTTGCTACAGGGCCTGCAGATGATGTGATTCTAAGGCTGGCAAAGAATATGAAAGCTGCTGTTCTGACAAACGATATAGAGTTGAAACGCAGGCTTGCAGATAATGGGCTACAGACTGTTTCCCTGCGTCAGAAAAACAAACTGGACATCGTATAAAGAATCACCAATTTTTGTTCAGGTAATATTGTAATTAATTGTGCTTAAAGGTGATTAGCAGATGTATAAAATGATGAAACTAGTTGATACTGTTCGCATCCCTCCTACCTTGCTTGGGGAAGGAGTGATGTCAACTATTAAAAATGCATTACGGGAAAAACTTGAGGGACAAGTCGACAAAAGACTTGGTTCCCTAGTAGCTATTTGCAAGATCAACGAAATTGGGGAAGGGCATATCCTCGTAGGAGACGGGGCAGTATATTATGATGTGACGTTCGAAGCAGTCATGTTTGTGCCTGAGCTTCAAGAAATAATTGAAGGTGAAGTTGTGGAAACTGTTGGTTTCGGAGTTTTCGTAGGCATGGGACCAATGGACGGGTTGCTTCACGTCAGCCAGATTACGGATGATTTTTTTTCATACGATGCTAAAAACGCGAGGCTTGTAACCAAAAATGGAAGCAAGTCAATTGCTGAGGGAGATCATGTAAGAGCCAGGGTTGTTGCAGTAAGCATCAACGAAAGAGAGCCAAAAGAAAGCAAAATAGGTCTTACCATGCGTCAGACTGCTCTTGGAAAACTCCAGTGGCTCGAAGAAGCCAACAAAAAGAAACAGCTTCACGAAGTTCTAAATGAAGGAACTGCATGAAAAGAAGCAAAGAAGAGGATTTTTAATGACAGAAAAAGTGTGTCGTCACTGCATGAGGGTTCTGGAAGGACAAAATTGCCCTATCTGCGGGACTTCAGATCTTGCAGAAGGATGGAGTGGGCTTTTAATTATTCTGGACGCTGAGCGCTCAGAAATCGCAAAAAAACTTGGGGTAGATATCCCTGATAGATTTGCCCTGAAGGTGCGCTGATTTGAGCATTCAAATAGAGCTGCCAAGAGAACTTCGCCCTCTGATGAAAAAACCCTTCGGTAAACTTTATGCAGGGAATGGGAGCGATACTATAGATAAGTTTGTAGGGGAGCTCGCAAGCTCCACAAAACTTATATCCGTAGGGGATGTTACTACCTTCCACTTACTAGAAGCTGGAATTTTTCCGGACATCTGTATTGTGGACAATCGCACCAAAAGGAAACCTGTTGCCAGACATGTTTCGACTCGGAACATGGACAACGTCTATGAAGAAGTTTCTGTGGAGAATCCAGCAGGGATTATTACAGATGAATTAATTAAAACCCTTTGTGAATCTTTTACCTCCGAAAAGCCTATAAGGATTTTCGTAAAAGGAGAAGAAGATCTAGCGACCCTTCCTGTGATCTTGCTGGCTCCCCTTGGAGCTGTGGTTCTATACGGACAACCTGATGAAGGCGTAGTTTTTGTGAAGGTCACTGAGGAAAAGAGAAGGGAAATAAGGACTTTATTTGAAAAGCTCATCAGCGAAAATCAGAATTACGAATTGGATAAAATACGGAGAATTTTTGATGGACATAAAGATCCTTAAAGATAAAAAAAATGCACTTTTAAACAGAAGAGAACTGGATTTCGTAGTGAAATATGAAGGTCCGACTCCTTCCAGAAATGATGTCAGGAATAAACTTGCTGCAATATTGAATGCACCCCTAGAAATGCTAGTAATTCAGAGAATAAAAACAGAATATGGAATGCAGGAAAGTAAGGGCTATGCCAAACTCTACGAAAATGCAAATCGCATGAAAGAAGTAGAACTGGAATATATCCTGAAGAGAAAACAAGCTCCTTTAGAAGAAACTGAGGGAAAAGAGGCTTAAAGCCTTAATAGAGGTGCATACACATGCCAGTTAAAAAATACTATAAAGTCGAGGGCGATTCAGTAACCAGACTCAAGCAGTTCTGTCCAAGATGTGGACCAGGTGTATTCCTTGCCGAACACAAAAACCGTCTTGCCTGCGGAAAGTGCGGCTATACTGAATTCAAGAAGTAATCTATTTACAAACTAATCTAAATGAATTATCAATGCTACAGGATTTCGAATTTCATAGTTCTGAAATCATTTCTACAAATCAGAAGAATATCAAATAAAATTATTTGAAGTAATGAAGTGGTTAATTAAAACAACGGAAAATAACTCCATTTTTGGTATAGATACAACCAGTTTTTTTCTATATTTTTTCATATTAGGTAGTATCTTTGACAAATTAATTTATCTTATGAAACAAAATATGGATCTCAAGAAGTTTTTAATTTTTATTTCATGCTGTTACAGCCTTTACTAATTTTCTTGAATCTGCAACCAACAATCCAAGGTCAGAAATACCGAAAAGAATAATTTATTCAGTTCATATTATTTTGGATTAAATCAAAGTTGTGGTGCTGCACACTCTACAAAGAAAACTGGGTATGTTCGTGTCACCACGCTGGATATATAGGAATTGTTCAAAATCAAATATTTTCATTTGCTTAGTATGCTTCGTTTTCGTTGTGCTTTCCTTTGTTTTGAATAGAGCTATTATTACATCGGAAGTTGTGTCATCCCTCACAATTCCAATGTAATTTCAATTACTCTTAAGTCTATAACATATAACTTTTTTTAATCTCAGAGTATTCTTTAAAGACTTTTCTTGCTGTGGTACTTTTTATACTCTGCATCACTATTGAAAGAGAATATCTTAGTTCAGCACCAATGAAAAGATGTAATGATCATCATCAGTAGAGATTACATCAAGCTCAAAACAATACCTTTCACCAATTTTAAAGCGAATATATTTCAAAATAGTTGATTATATCATTGCCTAAAAAAAATTTTTCACGACAATTCATGCAAAAAAAACATTGTGATATAAGAGAGGGTTTCGAGAAACCCTTATTTTTATCACATATTATATATTGTGTATAAGTTACTCGTGAAAATTAGAGTTTATCAAAATTTTCTTTATTGTATCTACACTTATACACCAATACTATGTGATAGGTGATCTGACTGTAGCTATGATAAAGGTTTTTAATTCCATGTGTATCACTTCTGCTTAGAGTTATTTGGAACCACCTCTGACATGGTGACAAAAATAAACTCATTTTACAGATAAGCCCAATGATTTTGTGGGTTAAACGAAAATAAATCGATTTGAGGGTTCACTTCATCCCTTCCTAAAGGACGTTGGATTAGTGACTCTCAGCACTTCATAAGTATTAAATTATTTAGGCAAAGAATACTTGACCTTCCGGAAAATGCTTATTTTAAAGGATTGAAATAATGGGAGTAAAGCTGGGAACCTTTATACATGTATAGGTCTTTTTTGACAGAAAGTTCTATCAAAAAAGGATGAGAAAAAGCTAGAATCTGTAATCGAAGCTAAATCCAAAAATAGGATTAAGAAATTCTTGAAAAACACGTTGATGTAAATGAAATTACTTCTAATGTATGTGAATCTAAGTCTAAGGATGGTGAACCAATTTCCAATATTGTTGCAGTGTTGGATCAGTGCAAGAATACATCTTATTTGCAACAAATAAAATAGTGGATCAAATAGACTATTTTGCCAACCTAATATCATATTATTTAGCCTCTCAAAAATAAGTTGGTTGGTATCTATTTTGATGTAATAGGCACTTCTGAGTATTAACTGATGGAAAAACAAAACATGATCAATGGACAATAGCTAATTAAAATCAGCTCACTGAAATTGATTCATTGAGTCTTAGTAAAAATTCCCAATGAAATTGTTTTTCCGAAGTAGACTATTTACAAAGTTGAATCAATTTTTAATCTACTTTCATATTGAGAAAATAAGTGGAATTCTTGTGACATCTGTAGGAAGTGGTATTGTTCATAGATATTAACATAATATTAGGAATAGGGCATTGATGTTTGCTTCAGACAAACTCATACTCCCATCCTTCTACGACACCAAAATTGAACGCTATAGGCCAGCTCGTTTTTATAAAAATCCTTATTCATATAGGGGATATTTTGAAGAGTGGCTTGAGAGAAGACTAAACTTCTTTCCTAACTCAATAATCAACGCTTATGTAATTACTTAGCTGAAACCTTAAAAAATAGTAGATGTACTTGAGCAGAGTAAAAAAATACTTTTAAGCTCTATTTTTTGGAGAGATGATGTGCTAACTGCTTTCTCTTATATGACTTAGGAGAAAGAAAAGGTTTCTTCCAGACTTACAAAAAATTTATTTTCAAAAAAATTGATTAATTGGTCTATTGTAGAGGATTTTGAGAAAACTCCGATTTTCATGAGTCGTACATATATTATTTGTAAGCATACGATGAAATTTAGGAGTTTTTCGAAATCCTCTGTAGTTTGAATCATAAATACTCGATTTGACTATTAAATTGTGAGGTGAGTTGCTGAATAACATAAGCATATGAGTCTCTGTATATTTCCCAAACAAGGACAAACTCATTTTTTTTCTGAGTTGATTACATACTCATCCCCACTACTAAATAGGAGCCTATTCACTTACAAGTGTCTAGAAGCCCCTTCTTTTTACCTCCCCTTTCTTTTTCAGAGGGGTGTATGGGCTCTACTTTAGCTTTTTCTTCTTTCTCTGGTTCTGTCTTCTTTTTTTCCGCCATAGATTCACCTTCTCAATTAGCTTACAGCTTTGATAAAAAATGGTTTTATTTTAGATTTCAATCTCATGTTCAAGGATCCGGTTAATCTTCAAAGAATTCCCATTTTTTAAGTCTTATTTAAATTGCTTTTGACAATTCTCTGTTCCACTGGGACTTAAATAAAGACCCTCTGATCCTTTCATAGCTAGCAAATTATACTTTTTTGATGCCTAATTTGTAATATATGAATCTTTGAGCACCAAGTAGCCGATTCTTAGTGTTGATTAGTTTCTGTATACTGTCCCTCCTCTAAGTATCCACATTAAACGGATTAAATCGGATTGCGAATTTGTCTTAATTTAGAGACTTTTAATATCTTCTGGGATAGTTAAAAATTATAACTATCTCCCAAATTAAATGACTGCAATCAATCAAAAACCCAGAAAATAATAAAGTCTCTACATTAAGTATGCTCACTTGATTTATTAAATTTTTGTAATAATTCAAATGAAAAAAATAAGCTTCTTAACTATTCAGCTTATTGGACACGATCCTCTTTACCAAAAACTCAAAATTTGCTTTTGGAATCTTGCATTTTAAGTGACTAATAGAGTTTTTAATTCTGACAGAGATCCTCCTAATTCTTAGTGATTAGAAGCAGAATGGCTTTTTGGATAAACTCAATCATACTGCTTCTGGCAGATTCCGCATTAAAATTGGTCACAACAGCAAAAGAATCTAGATTCAATAGTCAAAAAGACTTTTTTGACCTTTTCTTTTCAGAAGAGAACTTACTCTAACTCCCACACGTCGTAACTCGACATGGCTTTCCGAAAGTAACTCCCTCATGATTTCGTGAGCCATTTCGACAAGGACTTCCTTGGAATGGACGTGGTGGTTTAATGTGCGGCTTTTAGTATACATTCTTAAGTTTGAATTTATGACCATAACGGTTACGGTCCTGAAGGAGAGTTCCATTGAATCGAGTTTGCAGATTACATCCTCCACTAATTTATTCAGTAACTGAGAAATAAGCTTAATGTCAAGAGTATCTTTAGGCAAAGTTGAAATCCGGCTTATCTGTTCGGAACCGTCTCTTTCTTTTAGTGGAGAATCATCGATTCCTGCTGCAGCTTTTTTGAGCCAGATTCCTCGGTTTTTTCCGAATGTGGAAATCAGGTGTGTAACATCGTGCTCTGCAAGATCTTTTATCGTAATAATGCCCATTTTCTGCAGTTTCCCTGCAGTTACATCACCAATTCCCCAGAGTTTGGAAACTTTAAGAGGCAATAGGAAACTCTCAAGCTCATTTGGACTTACAACAGTGATCCCATCAGGTTTTTTTATAGAGGAGGTCATCTTGGCAATAAGCTTATTTGGTCCGATACCCACTGAACATGTCAGGTTTTCTGTTTCCTTTATTTCATTCTTGATTTGCATACCGATTTCAAAGGCGCGGCTGAAGTTTCCACCTGTTTTTTCAGTAATTCCCAGGAATGCCTCATCAATGCTTATTTGCTCAAAGGCATCTCCCTCCTCTCTGACATCAACATAATTTCGAAGAATTTCCATGACCCTGTTCGAAATAGATGTGTAAAACTCCTTCCTAACAGGCAGGAAAACAGCTTTAGGATTCAGCTTTTTTGCTTTCGAACAAGGAATACCCGATATGATCCCATATCCCCGTGCGACATAGTTACAGGCGCTGACAGCTCCACTTAGCTCATTTCTTCCTGAGAGCATGCAGACTACTACGGCTTTTCCTCGGAGTTCCGGATTTTCCCGCTCCTCTATAGCTGCAAAAAAATAATCCATGTCTACATGGAGAATAACACGTTGCATCATAGTAAAATAGGGGGGAAGATTTGTATAATTATCTCTCAAGTTTAAAATACAAGAGATTACAAGAATTATAATTTAATTTAAATACCACTTTTGAATAAATACAATAAATATATCCAAAAAAATAATTGAGTTGAACGAAATAAACTCTCCGAAATATACTAATTTGACTATATCAACTTTCTCATTGCTTCAGTATTTTCGAATATCTTCAGTTCAAAAACTATTTCTACAAATCAGGAAAACCTCTAAAAAATAATTTATGGTAATAAAGTCTTTGAATATGACAAAGAAAGTTGACTCTTCGTCTGGTATGATACAGAGAGTCTATATATATTCTTAATTATGTAGTATTATAAATATAGTAACTTTACCTGATGGCGTAAACTATATTTATCAAGGAGTTCTTGATATTTTACACTATGGAATGCGGTAAGTAATGAATCTCTATCCTTTAGGTAGGGGGTGAAGTGAACCCTCGAATCGATTTGTTTTAGTTTAATTCTATAAATCATCGCTTATTTGTAAAATTATTTATTTTTGTCACAATGTTAGAGGTGGCTCCAAGTACTTCTAACCAGGAGTGATATGCATTGGAATTAAAAACCTTTATCATAGCTACAGTCAGATCATCTATCACATAGTATTGGTGTATAAGTATAGATACAGTAGACAAAATTTTGATAAACTCTAATTTTTAAGAGTCATATATATACAATTTATAACCATAGGGGAAAATTTAGGGGTTTCTCGAAATCCATTATATTCTAATAAGCGAGTTAAGAAGAATTAAGTTTCTATCTTTACAACTATTTACTTGAAACACGGCTACAAAATTAATATTATTGAAGTGGTAAAAGATCACGTTTACTTATTCATGGAATTAATCCAATCAACTTTCTATTATGTGGGTAGTTCTTACAGAATTTTCAAGCTTCGTCCTGAACTAAAAGATCCATTGGGGCTATAAAAATATTTGGAATAGTTCTGAGCAAATACTGTTTTTCAAGATATTGTTTACACTGATCTTACTTTCTAGAAGCAGTAATCGTCAAGAAATTGTTAAACTGGTAACAGATTGACTTGCGGAATTGTACAATATTCCAGTAAAATTACTCCTGAATTTCTTGATGAAATCAATAAGGGGATAATCCAAGCTCTGCTCTATTATATTGAGAGATATATTCTCTCAAAAATCTGCAAAAAAATCACAAAATTGTTTAGTGGGACAAAAAAATTTCTACTTCATAACTTTACAAGATTGAATTTTCTAGGGCAATTACAATAAAACGGGATTAAGATGTATGGATGAATTTTTTATGAACTATTTAATAAAGATTGTAATCGAATACGAATATTAATTTAGAACTCTAGCAAATTGGAACTGTTGTATTCAATTGTGGGCTATGAACATTGCTTTTTTCACAAAATTTTTAATTGAATAATAAATTTGAATTGTGCTCAGATAATATGTGGGCATTCCTGATTTTGTTATCATCATTTATATCGTATCTGCGGAATCTAACAAATAAGAAAGGTAAAATATGACTATACTATATCTCAGGACTAAAATAATTATATCATTATCCCTAATTTGATATGTTGAAAGGAGATTTTCATATTTTAGAGGAATAAATAATTATAGTGAACAAATTTTGATCCATTTCTTAAGATTCAATTTGCCAGATATTTATCTGTTCCTTGATCATTATTTTTAAAAATTTTGATCGAATTACTATTATTGAATTTTGCATATTATATAGATAACAGGAAAAATAGTTATATCGATGTAATAAATTAGGGAGGATGAAAAATGTTAAAAATAAACTCAACACTCTACTCAAATATTTTTTATACTGTGGAGTAGGAAACTGGCAAATCCTAAATTATTTTGATGAAATTTTTGAAAACTATCAAAGTAATTTTTGACGAAAATATTAGGTTTCATTTCAAATGTAATGCTATCAAACTAATTTTAACTTTACAAACCAGATTCTTATATAATAAATATGAAGTGAAATTTTATCCAAAGTCTACACAGAAATGCCACTAAACAAAATGGGGAATTAAGAGCTAGATATGTTGGGAATCAAAAATTTTGAAAAATTAAACGACGAGAGGGGGATTCGAACCCCCGAGATGCGAAACATCACGGGATTAGCAATCCCGCGCCATACCGGGCTTGGCTATCTCGTCAATGAGATGATTTGAAAATGCGTTTCTTAAATGCATTTTACATATTTAATTATTTCCGAGGAGGTATTTCTCAAAAACTATTTTTTCCACAGCATCATTAATTATATAATTACAACAAGCTATAAACCATTTTAAGTGATGAGCATGCCTCAAGTCGTTGAATCTTGGAGATTCCAGTAGACTGGATCCTCTTCTCCACCCCGTGCCCCCGTAAGCGACAGTTGCCCACAGTGAGTCTGCTCCCTTCCGGGCCTCGACCGATTTCCGCAGTTAGGGTATGAATATCTGTTTTCCAGCAAATCCGCATACCTGCACCATCCAAACAGGACGAAGCTTCTCAGTTGAGACTCCAGGCTGAAATTTCTTCGACGCATCTTCTCTCGGTTTCGTCCCCCGCGTATCGACGATTTCGGGTTACAGGTAACGCCGGGCTACCCGGACTAGCTCATCAGCTATATAAAGACACTTGTAATTTATAAAACTATCCCCACTGATATTTATTTTTTTGGCGAAAGGATCCGAAAGACTAAAATTGGCTTATAAAAAAGGAAAAAATGGACATTAAAGCTTCTTTAACCTAATTTTTACAATTGAGTAAAAATGGTTACTCTTTTGCTTGTGTTATTTGATCCAAGGGATACAAACACAAAAAATCCCTTCAATCCCTTATAAAGATATATGCGTTCCTATCAGATAGATTCTTGATGTTCAATTTTTTTATGAAAAAGTTAATTTTTGTGAGATCTTTAGCAAGCTAAAAGAAACGATATGGATAACAATAACTTATTGATAGGCTTGATGGGCTATAAGTCACTGATGATTTTAGGATCAAGGAATCTGGCAAATGTCTAATTAGAAAGAAATTAGTGACATCCCAAATCTTTAAAAATTCCATGAAATAGTACCTTATAGGACTTTTGAAATTTTGGGGAGTAACATAGATATAATTTTCTCGGATATTCTGAGCAGTCGTTTTTCTTTTTGTGATCTGAAGAAACATATTTAAACTTGGACTGGAGAAGTATAACTCTTCACAGAACTAGATCTAGATTTGGTAGGCATGGATACAGTAGAGATAACATAATTGATAAGTTACAGAATATTTGGAATTAATAACTTTAAGAAACCCATAGACATAACGTTTGGATATCGAGTGAATGGATAACTTTTTTTGTTTCTAATATTTTTTTGACATTTATTATTAAGTGAAAAGTAGACTCTATAAATAATTCTATAACTTTTTTTTTGAGTCCATACTTTTTAACAAAACAGTTTTCTGAGACCTACCTGAAGCTGAAGTAATTATTATGCTCAAAATGCTTGTTTTACAGCAATGTTGTGGTCTTTCTGATTTTGAACTTGAGAAATAATGTATTGATCGAATTTCTTCAATTTGTTTTGGTTTACTTGATTACATAACAGACATTACCCATGTCTACTAATTTAGAAAAATCATTATTGATAACTGTAAAGAAGATGAAATATGGGGACAGTTTCAAAGCCAACTTTATTACCTTAGTTTGAAAATAAAAAATGAAATGATTCAGAACGCTACTTTTATCCACGTAGATATGGGATATTCAAAAGCGGATAAACTTCGAGAAAATGAAGCAAAAATAAGGCCAAATATAAAAATTAGTGCGAAAGGTTTGGACAGGATTCTCGATAAAAAAAAGTTAGATGTAAATCGGAATCCTCTGTTGTTTATTAATTGTATTTTTCATTTTCATGAGAAGTGGCAAATAATAGCCAGCTGCGATTCTAAATTACTTTCCCAAGACTGCATATTGGCAAACTGAATGGCTACTTTATTTTCAAGATCATACTTCAGTTTGTCAATGACTGAATTGGAGCCGGGATTCTTCCACCCCGCTTTACGAAAACTTCCGAACTGAAATTGCTTACCGGCATAATAGGTGCACATCCAAGCAACCCGCCAAATTCAACTGAGTCCCCCACTCTTTTTCCAGGCACTGGAATGATCCTGACTGCAGTGGTTTTTCTGTTAATTACCCCTATTGCCATCTCGTCAGCTATGATTGCAGAAAGTGTGGATGTAGGCGTATCTCCAGGCACTGCGATCATATCCAGGCCGACTGAACAGACGCTTGTCATGGCTTCTAGTTTTTCGAGAGAGAGAGCTCCAGCTTCAACAGCTTCTATCATGCCTGCGTCCTCACTTACAGGAATGAAAGCCCCACTCAGACCCCCTACGGAGGAAGATGCCATAGCTCCTCCTTTTTTCACTGCATCATTCAGAAGGGCAAGTGCTGCTGTCGTTCCATGAGTCCCACAACGTTCAAGTCCCATTGCTTCCAGAATGGTAGCAACGCTATCTCCTATCGTAGGAGTCGGAGCTAGGGAGAGATCAAGGATACCGAACTCAATTCCGAGCCTCCGAGAAACTTCCTTTCCTATCATTTCTCCCATACGAGTTATTTTAAAGGTTGTCTTCTTGATAGTCTCTGAAATTTCCGTGAGATTCGGGTTTTCAAGTTCCCGAATGGCAGCGTTCACAACACCTGGTCCGCTTACACCTACATTGATAACGCACTCAGGTTCACCAACTCCATGAAAGGCTCCGGCCATGAAGGGGTTATCTTCTGGGGCATTGGCAAAGATCACAAGTTTGGCACAGCCAATCCCATCTTTATCAGCAGTCAACTCAGCAGTTTTTTTGATGATGTTGCCCATCAAGCTAATAGCATCCATATTAATTCCAGCTCTTGTGGTAGCAACATTTACTGACGAGCAAACTTTTTCAGTGCTTGCAAGGGATTCTGGGATCGAATTAATGAGTTTCAGGTCTCCTGGAGTTGTGCCTTTGTGGACAAGGGCACTAAAACCTCCTATAAAATCTACATTTGTATCTTTTGCAGCTTCATCCATCGTTTTTGCAATGGAAACAAAATCTGGAGCTTTACAACTTTCAGCCACTAGGGCTATCGGAGTTACAGAAATTCTTTTGTTGATTATGGGTATTCCATAGAGACTCTGAATCTCATTCGTTGTGCTGACAAGCCTTTTTGCGTGGGCAGTTATTTTCTCGTAGATATTTTCATTGAAAGTTTCTATATTATGATGGCTGCAGTCCCTGAGGCTAATCCCCAGTGTCACTGTTCTGATATCCAGGTGTTCCATTCTGACCATCCTGATTGTTTCCATAATTTCGTAAGGGTTTATATGCATAAAAGTACTCCCGATTTACTCAGTTAGATCCTGTGCATGAAATGAAAAACGTCTTCATGCTGCACCTTGACCTCAACTCCCATTTTCTTTCCCCCCTTATCCATAGCTTCCTGAAAAGCTGCGAGGTCAAAATTCTGCATTGGGGCTTCTGCAAGCATGATCATGGTGAAAATGTCCTGCATAATTGTCTGACTGATATCAACAATATTCACATTGAAACTGGCCATCACTGTAGTGATACTAGCAACTATTCCTACCCGATCGCTGCCTATAACTGTAATAATGAAACGACTTGATGTCATTTTATATCTCCTGTTGCTTGGAAATTTTCTTCGAAGTCATGTTCATACTCTAAACTGAAATATTTTATTCAGTCTGAAGACCTGATGACTAATAAAATAAACTATTGATAATTATTCAAATACTCTGATTTCTAGCTTGGAATTGAAGCAGTAAATGTAGGAATTTCTGTTTATTATACAAATTCAGGAAACCTTATTGAGAAGTTGAAAATGGCACACAGGAAAAGAGTACTTGAAAAGAAGATCATAGCACTGACGCTTTACAAAGTGCTGATAATTGATGAAATTGACTACTTACTATTTGGTGAAGACAAATTTCACTGTCTATTTCAGCTGATCTCCATATGTTATTAATAGAACTACAACAACATTTACCTAAATCAAGTTATCGGAAGTATGGGGGAGATATTCAAGTCCTATATAATGGCACTAGTGAACTTGATAAGACACTGTATCATTGTATACAACGATTAATATCATGAAGAATAATTATATGTTAAAGGAAATGAAGAAACAGAGAATCAAAGCGGTAAATCTTTACCAGTAATTTTGAGTGAATTCATGCAAAATCGGGTGAAATTTACATTATATATATTCTGTAGATGTACATATATGTCTAATTTGTTTGTCTATTTGCACTAATTATAATAAATGTTGTCTAATTTTCACGATTATAAAGCAAGATTATCCATCATTTTATATGTGGTTTCCTTACGTTATAGTCGTAAATATAAGCAAGTGATAGGCCACTGATAGGCTCACGGTGAGGTTCTAATTCGATGGGAATGGGGAGGCTTGCGTCCGCAAAATCGATTCTAGAGTCACTAAAGTTATTGGTTTTTCAAAAATAATGGTATCGGGGAAATGGGTTAAAGCCAGCTCTTTTAATGAGCATCAAAGGAATTTTAATACTTCTTTTGCATTTATTGGGTGCAATCGGTAGAAATTTGTACAATCCTATCAGTTATAAAATAATCAAGTTATAATAAAATAGGCAATTCTCATCAATATAAATGAAAATTGCATAACAGGAATCAAGTATGTAATAATGGAACAGTAATCAAAAAGAAGATTAAATGGTGTATAGGGCAGATTTTACAGAAAATTATACACACTGCAATAGTTTATATGTTTATATATATATAATCAATAAAAAAATATTATTCCTAAAAGGCAAATTATATAACCATTACGACTTAGAGGATGTGCTATAGCAAGTAACTCTAAAAAAAGAATACTTATAAATCCCGCTCTTGTTGCAAATGCATCAATAAACCCATTTGAGATAACATTTATTCTTGGTATTAAGTGCAATAATAATCGATAAAATTTAGTATTGTCTTGTTAAATCTTTTTCATTTTTAAGAGCTTCAATTTTTTTATAAATATCTTTATTTTTAGGAATGTTTGGTATTTGCGATCTTGAAGAGATAATTAAATTATCCATATTTTATGTCACTACTTATTGATAGCTAATTATCCATTCTTAAATTTCTTTATTTATGAAGTATGAGATTTGCTCTGTGGGAATTCTTCTCGATTTTTCACAATGATCCTTACTTTCCGTTGAATTTCTTCTAGAAATTCCTTTAGATTTCTGTCCAAGATAGGAAGTCCTTTTCTTATATCTGTTATTGCCAAAGGCGTTGCATCTTCAGCATTTCTCTTAATTTTTTCTGTACGATCTCAATATGTTTTATAAAAATTAAGCTTATTTCTTTTTGAACTTCAGCTATACATTCGTTTTTTAATGCCTTTTTTGCCTTTTGATCTAGGATACAAGTTATTTTCAGAAGCCCAAAATCTTTAACAATTTTTCTCATTAGTGACTTTGAATAAGGTATTTTAAAATTCTCTTTACAAATTGAATTGTGTTTTTTGTTTGTCAATAATGGTAATAACCATCATCTTTTGGTATTAGCTCTGAAAGTTCTTTTCTTAACCAGAAAGTTGTTCTGCTTTTGAGAGATATTTTATGCATCGACCAGGTTCATATTTAGAGCTGAGTAAAACCTTCTTTTTCAAAATGCTTTATGCAACAATAAACTGTTGAGCTATATGCTTTAAAATTTACTACAACTTTAGCTTGAGCAATTATGATACTGACTAAAATATATTATTTAGTTATATTTTATATTACAATCTATCTAAAGGTAACTATAATTCCGAAGATAGATTAACAGTAAACTGTCTGTATCTATACCATAAATTGAGTCTTTTTTTGTCATAATCAAAGATTTCATTAATTTATTTGTTTTTTAACACTTTTCCGTGATATTTTTCTGTATTTGTAGAAATGGTTTCCGGAACTGAAGAGATTTGGAAATACTGAAGAAACTCTGCAATTTCAATAATATTATTTTTATAGGACAAGCAGCTTGAACATATTCGAAATACAAACAATAATCAAGGGTTCTTGTTCTATCCTCCGAACTTTATTTAAGCATCTTGATTCTATTACATCGGGAACTAATATCACAATCCTGAATATACAGCAGTGAAATATTGTGAAAAATCTAAAGAGGGAAAATATCGTAGGAAAAAAAGAATGCTTTAAAGCGCAGTGCTTTGCTTTATTACTTTAAGAACCTTTAATCAAGAAAAAGAAACATATATATATTGCCAAATAGGTACTAATTTACTTACTTCCCCTAGCAGTGACCTTCACAATCCATATGAATGGAGCGAAATTGAAGGTAAGAGAGCTGCTCAATACATATATTTACTACAATTTGATGGTGCCCTTGAGTCATTAGTTTAATCTGAATAATGGGTATGTCTCCAATTTTTTGGAAAATATAACGAGATTTTTAAGTTTACGATTTCCAATAACTCATGTACACGATCTGCATTCAGATCAAATAAATCTAGATGAAAATCTCATCCAGTTTATCCAGCTGGCAAGTTTTTTGACTATTTCTCAAAAACGAGCCACAGAAATTATTCAGGAAATTATCAAAGAAAATTCTCAGAGAATTTATACTTTGGATAAAGTTTATTTGTATTTATTTATAGAGTGATCTAAATGTGTGGAATAATCGGATTTATAGATAGAACAAAGTCCAAAATTGACGGGTCGAGCATAAAAGCCGGCCTCAGTCTCATGAACGAAAGGGGCAGTGGAGACGGGGCCGGGTATGCCGCATACGGAATTTATCCCGAGTATGCAAACTATTATGCCCTTCATGTTTTCTTTGACAACCTAGATGAACCAAAAAAGAAAGTTGATGAACTTCTCCAGCAATGGGGAGAAATCGTTCACCAGGAAGAGATCCCTAACACCCCGCAGATGGGCATCAAAAAAGTCCATATTCCCTGGAGATACTTTTTCAAACCCTCCGAAGATCTCACTGGAAAAATCGCTTCCGAAAAAGATGTTATTACGTACCTAGTCATGCAGGTAAACGCCAATGTAAAAGGAGCCACAATCTTTTCCTCAGGGAAAAATATGGGAGTATTCAAGGCTTCAGGCTGGCCAGAGGATGTAGCAAACTTCTATAGAATTGAAGATTATAAGGGATATGTCTGGCTGGCCCATAACCGTTATCCTACCAACTCACCTGGCTGGTGGGGAGGAGCCCATCCGTTCAACCTGCTTAATTGGTCAGTAGTGCATAATGGGGAAATCACATCATATGGTACAAACCAGCGCTACGTCGAAGGGTTTGGATACAAATGTACCCTGTTTACTGACACCGAGGTTGTAGCCTACCTATTAGACTTATTAGGAAGGCAGCATGAGCTCCCCCATGAGATGATTGTTCGAGCTCTTGCTCCACCATTCTGGGATGACATAGACCATATGCCTGCAAGGGAGGCCGAACTAAACAAGGCAATTCGCCTTACTTATGGGTCTGCCCTTATGAATGGACCCTTTGCGATCGTAGTCGGGACTGATGACGGTATTGTTGGCTTTACTGATAGAATCAAACTACGCCCCCTAGTTGTTGGTGAAAATGGGAATAGACTATATATCTCCAGTGAAGAAGCTGCAATAAGGGGCCTTGATCCCGAAGTTAAGAATGTTTACACTCCCAGGGCAGGAGAACCCATAATAGGGAGGTTTATCGAATGACTCTTGGAAGTGTACCACCTAAATTTAAGGTCGGAATTGACCGAGACCAGTGCATGGACTGTGGGCGCTGCATTGAAAACTGCTCCTATGGAGTATACCATAGGGAAAGCGACAAAATTCTGATAGAATCTAGGAAATGTACTGCCTGTCTCCGTTGTGTTGCCATGTGTCCGAGGGATGCGATAACCATTACGGAAAAACCAGTAGACTATCGCAGTCACCCTATCTGGACAAGAGAGATAAGGGAAGACATAATAAACCAGGCTCGTAGTGGTAAGATCATCCTTTCAGGAATGGGAAACGCCAGAGATCTACCAATTATCTATGATCGCCTTCTCCTTGATGCTTGTCAAGTCACAAATCCAAGCATCGATCCCCTGAGAGAACCAATGGAACTGAGAACTTATATCGGGAAAAAACCATCAAAACTCAAATTAAGAAAAACCGAGAGTGGTGATGTAGAACTGGAAACAAAACTTGCTCCAAATCTCAAGTTGGACACACCAATTATGATTGGGCACATGAGTTTTGGAGCTATCAGCTTGAACTCCCATCTCAGCATGGCAAAGGCAGTAACAGAAACTGGAACTTACATGGGAACCGGGGAAGGTGGGCTTCACAAGGCTCTCTATCCATATCAGGATCGTCTGATTGTTCAGGTTGCTTCGGGTCGTTTCGGTGTGAACATTGATTACCTTGAAAGAGGTGCTGCTATTGAAATCAAGATCGGGCAGGGAGCAAAGCCGGGTATAGGAGGACATCTCCCCGGAGAAAAAGTAAACGATGAAGTATCACGGACTCGCATGATTCCTTTTGGCAGTGATGCAATCAGCCCGGCTCCACATCATGATATTTACAGCATTGAAGACCTCGTTCAGCTTATAAGGGGCCTGAAAGAAGCAACCGAATGGAAAAAACCTGTATTCGTAAAGATTGCAGCTGTGCACAACGTTGCGCCTATTGCTGCAGGTATTGCTCGTTCTTCCGCAGATGCAGTGGTAATTGACGGATTCCGTGGTGGTACCGGAGCAGCTCCGAAAGTGTTCAGGGACAATGTAGGAATTCCAATTGAGGTTGCAATCGCAAGTGTTGACCAGAAACTTAGGGACCAAGGCATAAGGAACGAGATCTCGGTTATTGGAAGTGGTGGAATAAGGAGCAGCGCTGATCTTGCCAAATCAATTGCACTTGGTGCGGATGCTGTCTATATCGGAACTGCTGCCCTTATTTCTCTGGGCTGTAGAGTCTGTGGTAACTGTTACAGAAACCTCTGTCCGTGGGGAATTGCTACCCAGCAACCGGACTTAATGAACAGGATTGATCCAGATAGGGGAGCAGTTCAGGTTGCAAATTTGATCAAAGGGTGGACTCTGGAACTTAGCGAGCTTATGGGAGCTGCAGGAATCAACAGTATAGAAAGTCTGCGTGGTAACAGGGACCGTCTGCGTGGATACATGCTGGATGAAGGAATGCTTAAAGTATTGGATGTACTTCCTGCAGGGGCATGATTGAAATGAAGACTACAAGAATAGATGCAAAGGGCATACATTACACTCCCCTTAACCAAAAAATAAGGGCTGCAATTGCTGACGGAGCAGGAGAGATAATCCTTGACAACGTTTTAGGACAACGTTTTATTGGAAGTGGTTTGAAGAGTAAGGTTCTGATCACAATAAATGGAGTCCCAGGAGGGGACTTAGGGATGTTCATGAGCGGGCCGATTTGTATTGTAAATGGGAATGCAGAACATGCTCCAGGAAATACGATGGATAGCGGTATGCTTGTAATCCATGGGAGCGCAGGAGATGCCGTATCTCACAGTATGCGGGGAGGGAAAGTTTTCATAAGAGATAATATTGGATACCGAGGCGGCATCCACATGAAACAGTATGAAGAAGAATCCAGGCCTATACTTGTTGTGGGAGGCACAGCCCACTCCTTTCTTGGAGAATATATGGCAGGCGGCCTTGTGCTTGTGCTGGGTATAGGCAAGGGGAAATCAATTATAGATAGGGGTATAGGAAGTGGAATCCATGGTGGAGAGATCATTATTCGCGGAGAAGTGGACGACTATCTTCTTGGCGTCGGTGCCAAGAAATTTAAGTTTAATGAGAGCGACCTCGAACGTATTGCTCCGGTGATTAAGAGTTTCTGCGAACACTTCAAGCTCGACTCCGCAGCGTTTCTGGACACTAACTACACGAGGATAGCACCTGAAAGTAGCCGTCCTTTTGCAAACAAATATGTTTGGGAGTGATCATAAATGGCAGAACAGAAACCAATAAGTAAGAATTACCTTGATCTTAAATCAAGAGTATGGGACGAAGGCATTTGCTCGGGCTGTGGAGCCTGTATTGCAGTCTGTCCTGCTGATGCCTTGTACTTCGAAATCGGGGCCAATTCCCTCCATCCACAGAGCAACAATTACTGTAAATCTGCTGTTGATGATGTACCCTGTGGAGCCTGTTATGAAGTCTGCCCGAGAGTCGATGAAAAGTATTCAGGTCTTCTTGGGGACTATCTGGAAATTACTGCCGGGAAAGCCGAATTTGATATCCCTAAAAAGCAGAGTGGAGGTGCTGTTACGGCCCTTCTTGCAAATGCTCTGGATATAGGCCTTTTAGATGCTGTGGTTACGGTTACTGAAGACCTTTGGACTCTCAAGCCTCACTCGATGATAATCACTAGAAGTGAAGCTCTTATTGCCAAGGCTGGTAGCCGTTACAACTGGTGGATCCCGCTGATATCTTCCCTCAAGGAAGCGGTTGTAAAAAAGAAATATAGAAATATTGCAGTTGTCGGAGTTCCCTGCGTAGTCCAGGCAGTTCGCAAGATGCTTGAAACCGACAACCAGCTTGTGGGCCCTTATAAGAAATCTATTCGTTTTGTGCTTGGGCTTTTCTGTACTGAAAGTTTCGACTATGATAAATTAATTGTAGGCAAGCTGAAAAGCGAGTATGCACTAGAGCCTATGAAAGTTTGCCGTATTGATGTGAAGGGTAAACTTGAAATCACTTGTAATGATGGGACTCAGTATGTAATTCCCCTTGCCGAACTCCAAGACACCGTACGTCTAGGCTGTGGTGTTTGCACAGACTTTACTGCCATCAAAGCTGACGTTTCAGCCGGGTCTGTTGGAAGTCCAGAGGGTTACACAACCATTATTGTCCGTACCCTTGTAGGCCAGCATCTCCTTGACAGCGCGGTTGCCAACAAGAAGTTGACAGTAGGCGATGATGTCGACATTGGGGCAATCGAGAAGCTTGCAAAGAAGAAGCTTAAAAGGAAACCTGCATAAATTTACTTAGTAGGGTAGAAAAATGCAGCTTCCTGCTTCATCTCATCTTATTTTTTTTATTAAGCTTATTTTGAAGATTATTCAACCAGATTTCTCAAATCGTATTCTGGAACATGAATTCATCTATGCCTTTTTTTCCCCAGGTTGAATAGTTACTTTAAGTTTTTAATTGTTTTTTTCTTGTTGGGATTTCGATAACCGCTTAATTTCGTCATGTGCTTATAATGGTGCATAAATTACTATTGAAAATAGAGACTCATTAAATCCTCTGATATATACCTTTTTCTTTCTTGGGTCGATGAATAGCTTTTTTCAGGCAGAACAGGTCAAATTTATAACCAAAGAAATATTTTCTTTTTTCGAATTTAGAATTCGATGATTGAATTTATATACACATTATTATTTATAAACTTTTTAGTGAATATCGTAGCAGTGAATGTAACTGAAGAAAAAAAATAATTTAGAAGGATATTTGCATGAAAAGCAAGCCAATTACGCCGAAATTAAAAGCTTTCCTCATTTCTATAGGCACAGTTTCCATAAAATTTTCTCTCATTCCAAGAGCTCGAGGCTCCACTGCGGGTCCAGGGGCAGGTACCAGTTCAATTTTCTTCAGATCTGGAGAAAAAAGGGTAAGACTAAACATAAACCAGGACTCTCCGCTTTCCATTATAAAGGTAGAAGATGATGAAAATATTGCGATCTTCTATGAGGGAAAAGAACTTGCCCGAGGAAAACTTGAGTTGGCCCCTTCTCACTGCCCTGAGCAAGCATTCATAACCCTCTGTGAAAAGTGTATATTTGACTGTAAATACTGCCCTGTACCAAAGTTACAGGGGCATGTTAAGAGTGAGGACGAGGTATTAAGCATAGTGGATGAGGTTTTTAACACAAGAAATCTAAAAGCTATATCACTTACCTCAGGAATTGAAACGTCGGTTGAAGGAGAAGTCGATCGTGTACTCAAACTGCTTCCTGCACTCAAAAAGTATACTGTTCCTATCGGGGTTTCTGTGTACCCTACAAAAGGCTGCTCCAGAAAATTCTATGAAGCAGGTGTTTCCGAAGTCAAGTACAATGTTGAGACGATGAATAGTGAGATCTTCAAAAAGGTTTGTGGGGGACTTACACTTTCTGATATCTTAGAAAACCTCAAAGAAGCTGTGGAGGTTTTTGGAAAAAATAAGGTTTTCAGCAACTTTATAATCGGACTTGGAGAAAATGATACTTCTGTCATGGAAGGTATCGAAAGGCTTGCAAAAATGGGAGTTATTCCTATCCTGCGACCAATAAACCCACATCCTCTTAGAGTGGGAGACTGTTTTACTGAACGTCCGTCTGCTGAGCGACTTTTAAGGCTTGCAAAAATTGAAGCTAAAGTCCTCAAAAAATATGGGCTCAATCCAGAACTTGCAATGACTATGTGCTTGAAATGCACAGGTTGTGATCTTGTTCCTTTTGTTGACCTCTAATTTAGCATGAACGTACATGAGATTATGTCCTCAAGTACTCTTTTAGTCTTCTTTATCATAATTGAGATGATTCTACAAATTATTTTTGCACATTAATCAACTGAAAAGGTTCCAGTTCAACAATCTCCTTCTTTTGAATTTCTCCTTTTTGATATCCTATTTCATCTTCAGATGTCTCGTAATTTGCAGTCATATGCTTTATTATCGTGACAATTTTCCTTACCAGTGCAATAATTGCCTTTGCATGTCCAATTGACTTCTTCTTACGATTAAAAAACTATCTTAACTTGCTATTTTTCTTTCTCGCTGCTTTTTGAACAATCTGTATTGGATTCAATCTTGCTTCCTTAGATTTCCCTTGTTATAATTCAATAATTGTAAAATTTGTACCAAAGTTTGTATCCGTCCTGGATTATTCCAAGCCAAAAAACAAGCTGATCTCCTGAATATAAATTATTGAGATTGTATATTTTAGCAATTAAAGTTGCTGCACCAATTTCTATAATACCAGGAAAAGAAATCAAAATTTTCATTCACATTAAAATATTACTTGTGACAGAAGAAAATTGAAAACTAATAAAATTTAAGTAAAGAGAAAATCCGAAATGGTAATAAAGAATCTCTGCAATTACAGATTCAATGACGCTTCTATCCAGCACTGAACTGAGAAAACTTATACAGGCAAATCCTCCTTTGCTTGAAAATGCAATTGATATCGAAACACAGATTCAGCCTAATGGGCTTGAACTTACCCTTAAAGAGATAAAAACAATAGAAGGTTCTGGAGCCTTAGATTTTGATAATACCGGAAGAAAACTCCCAGACGCAAAAACGATTGAATTCTGCAGCGATGGTTGGATTCATCTACCAGCAGGGATTTACAAAATACTTTTCAATGAGGTTTTAAATATTCCCATGAATTTAGCTGCAATAGCAAAGCCGCGATCAAGCCTTATTCGTTGTGGTGCCACTCTTGAAACCGCCGTGTGGGATGCGGGATACAGGGGACGCAGTGAGTCAATACTTGTAGTTTATAATTATGCAGGCTTCAGGGTGAAGAGGAATGCTCGAATTATACAGCTCCTATTCTATACTTTGGAAAAGAAAGTAGAAAAAGGATACTCAGGTATATATCAGAACGAGAACACAAAATAAGCTTTTAGGAAGAAAATTTATTTTGCTTACTTTGTAAAGGCAAGTTTATGTAGAGTAAAAAAATGAATCGTAAGATCCAGCATACAAAGAATCTATTGCTAAAGTAGATCTATTTCCATAAGCTCGTACTTCACCAATTTTTACTTTCCCATAATCTACGCTTGCATATATTTTTATACAGTGAAAAAGCCTCCAGATATCTTTTAAAGTATATAAGGCAGAATATAATTCGAATAGAGTTTCAGTAATAAGAATTATTTGACGTTGTATTACGACCTCTCAAGAATATATAGATTTAAAGATCAAATGTCTATATATATAGATTGATAAAATTCGGAGTATGGAAGTCAACAAGAATTCTGTTAAATCAGTCTCAAGACAGTACTAGGATGTTGCTTGTGAAACATTCATGCGTACCATCTTAAAAACTAAACATTGAAGACCTTATCCAATCGAATGAATAAAATATAACTATTCAGCCTGGGCAAAAAAATACCAATACCTATCTTTACTAATATCCAATAAGCAAATTTGGATGAGCTTATTTTCATTAGTTGTCAACTATTGGTAATGTATTTTATTTTTCTATCAGTAATAAGAAGTATCTAATGCATCAAAATCGATGTATTTCAACTAATTTTGATAGGCTGAATAGTTACATTTCATCATAACCTTTTGATTTTGCTCCAAAGTATCCTCATTCTTGAAACTATCGAATTGTTTTTATTATTAGTCTATCTGAGAATCATGAAAGTGATGAAGTTGTTGTTTTGAATCTTCTGATCAGCTCGTAATCCCTTTCCATTATGCAATGAAGTTTATATCCAA
>PLUB01000051.1 GCA_003164755.1 Methanosarcina sp.
TTAGATTTTTTGCAACGGAACCCGATTATAAGTTAGGAGACCAACATCTGAAGTTGTGAGCTTCCTATATCCTATTCGTAGAGTGAGGCAACATTTAGTCTTAGCCATGTAAACAGAAATATATATTAGACTTAAAAAGATCTAGCTTGTTTAAAATTAAATTTATTTGTATTTTTCTATACACTTAAGTTTGTGAGTATATTAATAGTACAAAAAAGTACAATGAAAAGTTGATGTTGAGAATATACATATGTTTTACTTTAAAACCTGTGTATGCTTGAGATGATAGAAAATAATATCAAAATAATTGATCCTGTAATTTTACTCAAAGCTGTTCATGTATTATGTGGGAAAGTCATTCGAGCTGAGTTTTTTAGTTCTCTCTAGGGGTAGGGTATCCCCAATCATTTTTTGTACATCCAACAGCTTGGAAATCAGATGTTTGAATGGGTTCTAGGTGCTGAGATATTTCCGGATCTTTGGTTTGGATAATCATAGAACCGAATATTAGGGAAAACTCAGCTATTGGAAATTAAATATAAAAGTGAAGATTTATTTGAGTTTTTACTCACTAAACTTGCTAACTAGGGTTCAAATATTCAGAAGTATAACGAAAAATTTAGTAATTTCCCAACTTTTTGGGTATGCTTTGACCCATAGATGAGTCTCGAGCTGCGTTAAATAAATCAGATGTATAAGCCACTCAATTTTAGTTTCTTCTGATTTCTAGTTTTCATCCTTCGCTACTCATACTTGCTTTTTCTGTAGGATCTTTTGTTGAGAATTACAGTCTTTTTTTGGAGTTCGTATCTTCCCAGGATCCCTGACTACAGTTTAAAGTGTTCATCAGGAATACATACACATTGACTGTGAGTCTGACTTGGAATTCAAAAATCTGAGATACTTTTTTAAGGCTGAATCAGTAAATTAATTTCCAGAAATCAAAAAAATGAACTGAATAATTCAGAAAATTGAAAAAAGCTATGAGGATAAAATAAGAGGTATCAGTCGGAAGGGATTACTTTATATTGTTGCAGGATGTTAGAATTCTCTTAGTTCTTCTTATTTATTTAATCAAAATTTACTGACAGATGCAGATAGCAGACGATTATAAAATAATTCAATTTATTCGATTCGGAATCGAAATTGATTCAAAAGCATATTCCAGCTTTTCATAGAACATGGTGATAGAATGCAGTTATTGTTAATTCATTCTAATTATATCGAATACGAAATCAAAAAACAAACTTCAGTTGCTGAAAAAATTGACGAATCCTTAAAGTCTGGAAGGCTTGAAGAAGCACTTACGGCTTTTACAGCTGTGGAAAGCATAGACGAAGTAAATCCGCAGGAATCTATAGATAAAGCTGTTTTAGAAATCGAAAAGGTGGCGGCCCAGGTCAAAACCAATCGTATAATGCTCTATCCTTACGCACACTTAAGTTCTGATCTTTCCTCACCAAAAATCGCAGTTCAGGTATTAAAAGGAATAGAAGCGGCTCTCTCATGTAAATATGAGGTGAAACGTGCTCCTTTTGGATGGTATAAAGCCTTTACTGTAAGCTGTAAAGGGCATCCTCTATCCGAACTTTCCAGAAGCATTTGCCCTGTAGGAGTGGCAAAGGCTGCAAGTAAAGATGAAGTAGCCGGAGAAAAGGACGAAGTTGTTTCCGAGGCACTGAAAGCTGAAAGTACTGCTAGATCTTACTGGTACATTCTGACTCCTGATGGAAAAATTCATGAAGTTAAGAGCTTTGACCTGACCCCTTATCATAAACTCCAGCAGTTAGTAAACTATGAAATTTCCAAGAGCAGAGTTGTTGAGAGGGCTCCTCCACATGTAGAGCTTATGCGGAGGCTTGAACTTGCAGATTATGAGCCCGGGTCAGATTCCGGAAACATGCGCTATTATCCAAAAGGGAGGCTTATAAAGTCCCTTCTTGAAAATTACGTACTTGATGTGGCAACAGAATTTGGGGCAATGGAAGTTGAAACTCCCCTCATGTACGACATGAACCATCCTACTCTGAAGAAATATCTAGATAGATTCCCCGCAAGGCAGTATTCGATCGAGTCTGATAAGCGGCAACTGTTCCTACGTTTTGCAGCCTGTTTTGGGCAATTCTTGATGAATCATGACATGACTATTTCTTATAAGAATCTGCCTCTGAAGATGATAGAAATGACCCGCTATAGTTTTAGGAAGGAACAGCGAGGAGAACTTGTGGGTTTGAGAAGACTTCGAGCTTTTACAATGCCTGATATGCATACTCTCTGTGAGGATATGCCGCAGGCTGTGGATCAGTTTAAGAAGCAATATAATTTATGCATCAATGTGCTTGAGAATATGGGAATTTACGTTAGTGATTATGAGGTCGCCATCCGTTTTACCCGGGACTTTTACGAGTCGAATAAAGAGCTTGTAGTCAGCATGGCAAAAACCGTTGACAAACCCGTGCTTGTTGAAATGTGGGACACCCGATTCTTCTATTTCGTACTTAAGTTTGAGTTTAATTTCGTAGACGCTTTGGCCAAGGCCAGCGCTCTTTCTACTGTTCAAATAGATGTGGAAAATGCTGAAAGGTATGACATTTCTTATGTGAACGCTGAGGGTAAATTGGTAAATCCGACAGTTCTTCACTGCTCGCCAAGCGGGGCAATTGAGCGCTGTATTTATGCTCTTCTTGAAAAAGCTGCAATGGAAGCTGATGAAGGAAAAGTTCCCATGTTCCCTGTCTGGCTTTCTCCAACCCAGGTTCGAATAGTGCCTATTTCGAAAAAGCACCTGTCTTTTGCCGAAGAAGTTTCAAAAAAGCTTGATTGTAGGGTTGATATTGATGATCGTGACATGTCCATCGGAAAAAAAGTAAGAGAAGCAAGCAGGGAATGGATACCTTATTTAGTGGTAGTTGGCGATAAAGAAATTGAGGAAGGTACTATTAATGTTACCATTAGAGCCAAATCAGAGCACGATAAACTAAAAAAAATCCAGATAACTCCTGAAAAACTTAAAGAGTTGGTTAGAGAAGAAATAAGTAGTAAACCTTATAGGAAACTGCCACTTGCAAAATATCTTTCTGCAAGGCCAAGGTTCTTCTAAATTTAGTATAGTGTTCTATTATCGAAAGTTAGTTTATATAACGAAAAAGATTTCACATTAGCTATGCTAGGTTTAATTCACCTTATGTTGTGAAGCTCAATACTAGAATGGTCAGCTGGATCATCGGTCAAAGAAGAATGTAGAACAGGCTTCCAATACAGCTGATTTCAGTAGATCTTGAGGGAATATTGTGATGTTGATCAGAAATTTTTTATTGGTGTGAATCTTGGTTTGCCAAAACAGTTTTGTGATACTTGCTCTTTTTTAAGAATTATTCAGTGACTCATGAACAAGACAAAAATAAAATTGCATTCAGCACTCAACTCTAATGTATGGGTATGCTTCAGGCAACCTGCTAGGTTTCTCCTCAATCTTCGGGTTTGCTTTCAGCAAATATCCCTGATTTACAAGATTAAGACTTTGCTTTTTGCTTCCTCTGCGATCCCTGGATATAGCGTCTTTATTCCAATTGAATACCCTGCAGCAATATGTGAGGATGGAAACTTCACCGAAAACCATTATTAATCGAGTGGGTTATATTTTTCAGGTATATTTGTGCTATAAAATGGAACTACTTCATGTAAACTAGTGTACGATTAAATAAGATCTACTCATTGTTTTTTGTATTAAGTAGTGTAATAATTTTTTTTAAGCAACGACATCATCAACTATTAAAAATATTTCTACTTTGAAATGGATAAAAGTTACTGTTTTGAGTTTAATGGAATCGATACTGATGTTAATCATATAAGTTTTTGCATTGACACCGAACAAAATATTATTCTTCTAAGTAATGAAGATTATGAAAATTACCACGCAAGAAAAATTGTTACCAAAATACTATAATATTAAAGAACAGTTATAAGTTAATGAACTGTAGATTAACGGAAGTTACATTGGAAGTGTGGATGGTGGTACAACTTTCAATGCAACTAAAAACGGTGTTAAAAATCAGGAGAATTCGGCAGAAAACGGATCTCCTGAGCAAATGAAAATATTTAATTTTGAATAATTACTTTATGTCCAAAGGATGAAGTGAATATATAGTTGCTTGCAGTGAGGTTTGCTAGTGCCAAAGAACTGGATTTTTTCCTCTAGCTAACAATATAGGAACAAGACCGAATATTGTTGGGGAGTTATCTTGCTGTGCTAAAGCCAATTAAGTTATTCAAAAATCTTATGTAGTAATTTATATCTTGATGAAATTTTGGAAAATCAGATTTTGAACATAAAATCTTGCATTATTTATTTTGTCGGTTATATATGCTCTAAAAAAGAGTCGCAAAAAATATTAAAGAGCAGTGCATTTTGGACTTGATGACATTCAAAGGGCATGCCTGTGCATTCGGAGCAGGAACTATAATAAACGCCATAGCTACCTGGAAAGGTGCTGCATTCGGGATAGATTTGAAAACATTTGCCGAGGTTAGACTTTCGGAAAGTGAAGACGGGATTTCAGGATCTATTGAAGAGACACCTGAGGGAGATGCTCGCCTCATAGAGCTCTGCGTTGAGCTGGTCCTCGAAAAGTTTGGGCTTGAATTAGGTGGTACGGTAAGAACAAGAAGTGAAGTCCCTATTGCAGGCGGGCTCAAGAGTAGTAGTGCTGCAGCAAACGCTTCCATCCTTGCAACTTTACGTGCCATTGGCAAGACTCTACCTCTCCTTGAGACTGTGAAACTTGGGGTAAGAGCCGCAAGAGACGCAGGGGTTACAGTAACAGGAGCCTTTGATGATGCATGTGCTTCTTTCCTTGGAGGAATTGTGGTCACTGACAACCTAAAAATGGAGCTAATCAGACGCGAGGAAATTGAGTATAAAGTTTTGATATTTGCACCTGACAGGAAGGCTTTCAGTGTAGAGACTGATATCAAACGTTCCCAATTGATCGCTCCTTATGTAGAAGTTGCATACGATCTTGCTCTGAAAGGTGACTACGAACGAGCCATGACACTTAATGGTTTCCTCTACTGTGGGGCCCTTGGTTTTGATATGGAATACATGCTAAAAGCTCTCGAATGTGGTGTAAAAGGTGTGAGCCTATCTGGAACCGGTCCTTCATATGTAGCACTTGTGAAGAATGAGCAGACAAAAGAGCTGAAATCTGCCTGGGAAAGTTGTGGAATGGAAGGAAGGATCATAGAGACCACTATAAATAACAGGGCTGCAATATCCTTATGAAGGGAGTGACTCTCTTGACCAAACTTGAAGCTGTCCGTGAAAAAATCGAAGAGATTGATATAGAAATCCTTTCCCTTATTGATAGAAGAGTTAATATGGCTGAAAAGGTGCTTGAATCAAAACGAATAAATGGAACTTCAATAAATGATCACAAGCAAAATGAGATTGTAATCAGCAGGGCATTAAATGCTGCAACAGAGCTTAATCTTGATCTGGGGTCTGTTAAGGCTATTTTTGAAATTTTAATAAGGATGAGTATTGAACGTCAGTATGAGTTGAGTGGCAAAGGAAGCCTGCCTTGACTGCTAATAGGAGCTAAAATGGTCGATATTTCAGTGATTATGGGTTCCGAATCCGACAGATCAATCGCCAATCGTGCGACATCTGTGCTTGAAAAGAACAAGTATACTTACGAAGTGATGGTTCTTTCCGCCCACAGGAATCCGGAAGAACTTGACAGTTACATTTCAAGCACTGATGCAAAGGTCTTTATCGCAATTGCAGGTCTGTCGGCAGCTCTCCCTGGATTTGTAGCTTCCAAGACTAAAAAACCTGTAGTTGGAGTTCCCGTAAGTGCAAATCTTGGCGGGCTCGATGCTCTTCTTTCCATAGCCCAAATGCCTAAAGGGATACCTGTCGGGAGCGTTGGGATAGATAACGGAGCAAATGGTGCATACCTTGCCCTGAGAATTCTAGATTTAATTGATAGCTATTAAAGGCTTAAAGAACAAACGATCTTCACTACTTAATGGGCTTTGTATGATATCTTATTTTTCAAAATTTAGAACGCTTTTTACTCCAGATCTCTTTGTGTATATATAGATCATCTCCACATTTCCAGGGAGATTTTTTCAAGAGTCTAATCGGATCAATCTGGTCAAGTTAGTGAATTAGGAAAAGTATTGTTAGAAGGTACTTCCGAATTTTGAGAGTTTTGGGGGAAGAAGAGGTAAAGTGATGGTGAGGTTTACAGCACAAAAGGATATTCTCAGATACCTTACTACAAATATGGATGTAATTCTTCTCATAACAAGACCATGCTATAATTTAGCGCACGTTTTTTCCATACTTTATACTTTTTTGGATAAGATATTCAAAAATAATTTTCTGAATAGGAAACTATGTTTTGTCTATGAGTTGTTGAAAATCGTAAATCAAAATTCTCTTTACATTTTTCATAAATCAAATGTATAATAGGTTTTCATATTTAATTAATGAGTCAAGGACAGACATGGGTTATTATTTTAGTTTCTGAATCTTGCTAGTGAGTTGTTGAAAATAGAAAACAAAAGAGTTTTTCGAATTTTTCCCTAAAATGGAAGGTATATTCATTTTTCAAATTTAATCAATGACTTAGGGCTACGACAGTATTTTTTTGTCCGTCATTAAGTAGTTGATGTTTCCATAATTAAGTTTCCAGTTTGACGAAGTTTGTGATTTCATGCACTGAAGTCGATATGTTCTAACTAATAGCACTGAAGTGCGGAACAAAAAATATCACTAAGTGAATTTTTGAAATAAAATCTACCAAATAATGTAGGTGAACTAGTTTTTGACAATTCATTTTTTACTCAGGTTTAATTTCAAGTTGTTTCTTTGAGTCATGATCAAATCTTAAAAAGAAATGTACCTACCATTTTTAGGAAAATGTATAGATAACCTATAATTCAGATTTTCAATAATTCATGGACATTATCAGAAAGTAAAACACAATAATCCAATTTCTTGGATAACTGCAGTGTTAGAGCAGAGGATATCGATAAATTTTTAATTTTCACGAATCACTTATATACAATTTGTAAGTATACGACTAAATTTAGGAGCTTATCGAAGTCCTCAAAACTTCATGAAATGCCGCTAAAACTTTTTTTCTAGAAAGTCTGCTTCGAAAATCAGTTTTTATCGACGAGTTTTGCTTCCAGAATCTTTAAAGATCCACTATCCCCTTCCCATTCAATTTCACTTTTTACAATTTCAATATGTTTCTTATAGAAAGGAGCATCAAGGACAAGAGTTTCATATTCTCCACCTTCTCCAGCCATGTGGATCATGTGCCTGCGATTAAGGGCTTTAAGATGTTCGATGGAATTTACATTGATAGGACGGCCAAGGCAGGATTTATCAAGGCCTTCAGCTGCAACCTGGACAATCCGTATATCAAGAACTTTTGACATCTCGTTGAGCAACTCTTCAGGATCCCTGTGCCATAGAGGAGCGTAGACCCTAAGATCCATGGAATCACAAATTTTCTGAATTCTACCGGCCTGATACTGAGATTCAATAGCTCCTACTAATATCCCTTCTACGTTCACTTTTTTTAGGGCAAGGGTCAAGTCATCTAGCTCAAGTTCCTTGATTCCACTTGACTGTTGCTGGATCAACGGGATTTCACAGGCAGTTGATATTAGTTCTACCATGTGAAGGTTGATGGAATGAAACATGTAGGAATCGCTCCTTGCTGGAACAATGTTAATGAGGTGAGTGACCTCATGCCCTTCTTCAAAGGCTTTGTGTATGGCAAAAATCGAGTCCTTGCCACCTGAAATTAGTGCTGCGAGTTTCATCTGGATCCCTATATCTAACCACTTTTTCCGTACCTCAGGGTTATGATCGTGGTTCATCATGTAATATTTGATATATTTTTTGATTTTTCAGCGTTTAGTCTTCGGTATTTCCAATCTCAATATGCTTTTCCAGTTTTCCAAAATTGGCTTAGTAACGAGATTTCATTTCTTCTCAGTTTGGAAGGCTTGTCTGACAGCTCCGTTTCTGTACTGAAAAAGAAACTACTGTGGACACTATTTCAGTATGTGTGGAGAGATTTTCATCTTGTAAGGGCCAGTCGGAAACCTCCCTGTAAGTATCTCCTGCGGTGTCAACAGTTCTAACGGAACCACAGGAATTGTGAATTCCTCTTTATCTGTATATATTCTGCTGCCTTCAGCATCTATGTGACTATGGTAATTGCAATCATAGTTTTGAGCTCACAGAAGCTTTTCCCTGTAATCTTAGAGACCTTCCTGATTTCATGCCGGTTTGGAAGAATATATCAGTATGATCAAGGATGAGTTCTAGTTTTTCTTTTGAATACTTGCTAGGTCTTGGCCCAGATCGAAGGATGCAAAGTCGGCTATTTACATGATACTGCATTACATACTGGATCTCCGATAGCTAAATGGACAAATTAGATATATCCTGGTTCAAACTCTTTGAATTTTGAAGAGGCTCCACAGTAAAAATATATTGTCTGGTTATTTTCCTTGTCTGTAAAAATAAAAGCTTTGGAAATTTATGGTGTCCAATTTCGTAGAGGAGTGTAAAGTCAACACAAGCATCTATATGGAGCTTTTAATATCCGGAATTTGTATAATCTGTACCCACTAGGGAAATTAGCTGGCTCTTCCCTCAAGCCTTGCAATGGCAACCACAATGTTGGCAGCACCATCGACTGGTACTTCTAGTAATCAATCGCAGGGGAAGATTCATAGTTTCTGTTATTCTTTCAACATCAACGATGTAATCCAAAGCATTATGCGCCACTATTGAGATTTCTCTGTCCATGTAGTGTCCTCTTTTTTCATGGGGCTCAAATGAGCCCAGATATTTTAGGGATTGTATACCCTTAAAATATGGATAAATAGACAGGAAGTAGATACTATTTTTTATGTCGCCTTCTATCTATGAAATACCCTTTCTTTTTTTCCATGAGCTTGTTTGAGCTTTTCTGGACAAACTTATGAGAATTTCTGTAAAACACTATATTTTTTCATATATTATAGCTGGTGTACTATTAATATTCATGAAAAGTCAAAAGTTTATCAAAATCCTCTTTAAGGTATGAAAAGCTTCACCATAATGCCTATGTCATTTCTGGTATTTTTGGTAGATTTTTTCGAAAAACTGTTTTTGCTAGGTTCTCAAAAAAACTGTTTATTTATCTACTTTATTTTTCTGCTTTTTTTCTCCCTTATCTCCTAATCTTTCGAATTCGGTAACCTCGACAACTGTTAGTGGAATGTCGCGGAGAGATTTACCTATCACAGATTTTGTAATCCTTTCTGCATGTTCTGCAGATTCGGCATCAAAAACTTTCATCTCAAAAATAAGTCCCACAAGAGCAGTATTTGCTGCTATAAATACACTGCTGAAGGGCTCACAACATGCAGGGCAGGAAGTGGTTCCTACGTCGACCTCTACAAAGTCCAATTTGGGGTTCAGGCGCTTTCCAGCTTCAGAAATCGCTACCCCTATCGCATCATCAGTTGTCTTTACATCTCTAACCAACCAAGCTGCTTCAAGTACCACATGAAAGTTTTTCATTATTATTCACCGTAATTATTCCATTATTATAATTTTTTAAGAATATTATCTGATTGGGAAAATCTTTGCAGAATCTAAAGAATGGATTAAAATATATAAATTGTTTCTTATTCTGATTATAGTTATGTACGTTCTTTGGTATTGTTTTCCAGTTGTGCTTTTAGTTTTGATATTGTTTTTCAGTTATGCTTTTAGTTTTTAGTTCTATAATTTTCAATTTTTTCATTCAGGGATACCTTACTTTCTCTATTCTATGTGGATTCCCACATTTTCATTTTTTGTTTCTTTGTTCTTTTTTCTCAAATGGTGAAAAGGGTTTCATCATCAACTACAAAAATACCAAGTTTTGTTCCCGCATCAAGCCATGCATGACCATAGCTGAAAGAGGCGAGGGCATTTACAGGATCTCCATTGTTTAGAAAATAAACTCCATCCTTATAATAGGCTTCAGCCATTGTGTAATAATCTTTTGCAATGTCATTCATGTGGGAATTTGAGGTCGGAAAATATTTTGCTTTTTGTAGTGCTCTTTTTAGCATATCTTCATATCTTTTGACTTTTTCGCTTAAATCGGCAGGCATTTTGATCACCTGAAAAGCAGATTGATAGCTTTATTCTTTCTTTTTACTCAATCCTTTACTATAAGCTCCATTGGTCCTCCAGCAAGCATCACAAGTGCTTCAGCTTCAAGGAAGTGTAGTTTTCCTGGAATTACGAGTATATGGAGGGGTTTTCCAAAATTGAAGTATTTTAGTTTTTTTACATAATCAGCTTTTATTATCGGTTTTTCTGAGCCTGCTCTAGCTATACCAATTGCAACAGCTCGGTTTATGAGTTCTTCTCCTCTTCTTTCACCAATTTCCAGAAGAAGCTCAAGTGCTGTGTTCAGGGTCATATAGCCATTTTCCTTATCAATATCCAAGAAAATTAAAGTATGAAGACCCATTTCTATATTTTGATTTATAATATCATAAGGTGTTTCCGAGATAATTCTTGTGCCTCTCTTGCTTTTATAGGGGTGTGGAATGCTTGTGGATTTCCCAAAGTGATAGTTCTGCAACCCTGTGAGCCCTGAAACGGCTGAAGTAATGGAAGCTCCATGAATCAGGTGGGTTTCTATCCCTAATTTCTCTGCTCTCAGGCGCAGATCCACATGGGTTGTAGAAATCATCGTGTCTCCACCAGTCAAAAAAACTATATTCATTTCTTTTGCTTCCACCAACCAATCAGGCTGTTGTTCTACCTCCTCTCTTGAGAGCAAACAAACTCTTTTTCCATATAGCTTTTCCATTTCATCCAGGCTTGTACCCATGAGGTATGAAGTATAAAACTCCGCATAAACAATGTCAGCTTTCCTGGCAGCCTCCAGTCCCTTTAAAGAAATGTCATACTCGCTAAAAAGACCCAGCCCTATGAATGTGAGCATAGCCTGCTTTATGGGCTTATTATCTTAAAGCTTTTTGTTGCAGGTATATTCTACGCCACATTACAATTTTATATACTTTTTATCTCGTTTGTTTTTTTTTGATTGATTACAGTCAATTGCATGTGGACTGAAGCCCACATAATCGTTATGTTTAAAACGCTTTTTCTTACAGCAATGGCATATATTTCAGACTTTGAACTTGAGAAACAATGTATTGATCGAATTTCTTTCAGAAATTTCTTGGTTTTTCTAATTAAATATTAGATAGTAACACAGTATGGTCATAAGAATAAAAATTATTGAGAACTGCAAAGAAGAATCAATATAGGGACAGTTGCAAAGCCAACTTGATTACTTGGTTTGAAAAATAAAAAAGGTCTGATTCAGGAAGCTACTTTATCCATTCAAATCATGACATGCAAAACTGGCTATACCTCGAGAAAATAAAGCTAAAAAAAGCAGAAGCAGAGACAAAATCTGGACAAAAAAGGTGCGAATTCATACTTTGGATATTCGTACTGGCCTAGTATAGTTCTTCCGGCACTGAACCTAAATTGGTAAGTACGGATATACTAAAAATAATAGACATGATCAATTGTAGCTCATAAACATATCTATTGAGTTATAGTTAATAAAAACAACTCTCTGAATTGGAGCATTTTTTTGACACTTTTATTCTAGTGAAAAGGTGGATCTAACAAAAAGTTATTTTATCATTTTCGACAAAGTAACTTATAAAGCAAACAATATTGAACCTTTGCTAAAAGAGAGGATGATTCTCTAATTTCAATGAAACTGAATGCTGATAATTAAATTAGTGAAAATGATGGTTATCAATCCAGGATAAAACAATTATATCGCCATCTTTACTGAGATTCATTGAGCAAATTTCGATGTGCTTGTTTTATTTAACTGTAGCCCATGGATTATGTTTTGGATGTTTCCAACAGTTCGTAATCAGAGGTCTCTATTGTATCAAAACAGATCTATTTCAACTGAATTTGGATAGGCTGAATTGTTACGAAAAATAGGTAATATTTTAATTTATATACACAGTGGTTTGCATGAAGTAGTCCATTTCATGGTTAAAGGTAGCTTAGAATATAGATTGGTTAATTAATGATAGTTCTTTGGTAATTTTCTATCACAGCAGTAAGCATCGGGTATTCGACTGAGATAACTTTTGGGTATCCTGTGATACTAGAATCTTGAAAAAGAGTTTCTGAGTCAGATTTGATGGATTAGGAATTTGAATATTTTTTCTCAGAGATGTAACAACAGGGTTTATTCATTTAACTCCATTAAAAGTACATACTTTAAGATTCCTTGATCTATGGTTAATTTCAGGTATAAATCTCAAATAAGATTTATTATATATATTTACTCGATGGAGATACATCTATATTGCTTATAATCGTTTGGTATGGTTAAAATAAGCAGACATGTGTTCGAAATAATGGATTAAAGTTAGTGAAATACTATAAATTAGAACAAATCCAATGAAGATTTCGATAGACCTTTATTTTCACGATCTATTTACATTCAATTTGTTAGCATGTGACAAAATTTAGGGATTTATCGAGATTCCCAGTGTTCAACATTGTAGGTTGTAGCAACCGTAACTCGTGAGAGTTAGGCACGTATGGCAAGAGTTCACATCTAATATGGTACCACAAAAGTTACAATGAGTAGGAGATACTAAAAAGAACATGGAATGAGTATAGAGACTTTCGATAACTTCCGATTTTAACAAGTTGCTTATATAGGGTGTATAAGCAAACAGTTAAAAATTGGGGTTTATCGAAATATTCTATAGCTTTTCAAGTAATATTTTCGGCAAAGAAATAATTACATTGCCTTAAATTCAGTTTTATTATCTAAACCTCTATTTATTAGCTCCCTCTTGGCATTAGCAAAAAAATGAATTGTTCCAAAAGTAATTATTTATGGCTAAGTTACTTGAAATTCTATACCCACAGAAAAAAGTAAACATATAAGGAAAATGTTTTCCTTTATTATTTAATTTACTCTTTTCAGGCTTTCCCTACTTCCGTGATTCGCGTTGAATTTAAGTTTAGTAGATCCAAATATCCTTGATATAAATCCATTCTTCCAAGTTTTTGAAGTGTTAACTTTTATTTGAGGACCATGGAAATAAAGTGGATCATAGACGCTAATTATTAGGACTTAGCACTTGAAGAAATCAATATCATTAATTCTGTAATGTCTAAATCCACTTTTCGCAAAGTACAAATTATACCATCTATTTTCAATGTGACAGTAGCTCAAAAATGGATCTAACATTCAATGGATAATGATGGTAAAAATATATAAAATTTTTAAATCTATGTACATCGGCTGGATCTCTGTACAAAGCACAAGTTTAATTAAAATGTCCAATGTAATTGATTTGGTATTTCAAATGCTTAAGTTTTGGTTATATTGATACCTTAGTTGTCAGTGAGAAGTATCTTTTGATATACAAAATTCTGATTTTGAGGCATACCTCGTATTTCCATCTGGGCCTATGCTAATCCGGTTTCCATTTGGTTCCGGTTCGTTAGAATAATCCGAAAAAGGATATCCAGCACCTATACACGGAGAGCTGATATTATCCGTTACCCAATTGTTCCCATCCCAGCGACCTACTTTTGATTTTAAATGGTAATCATGTTTTTTTTGATCTGCGAAGAGAGGGTCTGCATAGATATCAGTAGTTGAGCTTGCGTTTATGTAATTCCCGCCAGCATTGTTATAAAGGCAGTTATTTTCCAGAATAATGGTATGAGTTTCAGGAAGATAATTGATAACTGCATATCCTGTTCCGCTAGGGTTTTTTGTCCGCTTCTGAGTGTCTACGATTATGTTATTACGTACAATGGTCCTATATCCTTCTTGAGGTAGATAATCAAATGAGTAATCATTGGGATTCATGAGGACAATGGCTGCATTGTATACACCATCAAATACATTGTTTTCGATAAGTGTGTCATGGAATTCACTTCCTACAATGCCCCCAACCCACGTAACTATAGGATGAGGATTAGTTCCTGTGTTGTAGAAAACATTGTGATGAATATGGATATTCTTCCCCTGATCTCTGGTAGTAAGAGATGTATCATAATTAAAAAACCATATTCCAGGTCCATATGTATTGTGGATAGTATTATCGTAGACTTCGATATTATCCATAATTCCAGAACTCTTTTCGATCTGAATACCCGGTCCACCTGCACTCCAATGATAGAAGGAATCTATTATGTTATTATGCAATTTTACTTCATTAGAGTTCCAGATTCTAAGAGCGCTATTTGTCCTGCAGGTTATTTTGTTGTTCCAGGCTTCCATGTTCTCACACCCAATAGCAAACATGCCATCATGCCCGAGCTTGTATATAGTGTTGTTGTAAAACTGAACGTTTTTGCACTGATTTGTTCTCAGTCCATCTCCCATTCCATCATGCATATACATATTGTATACTGTTATATTTGTAGAATGTTTGAAGTAAATTATACTATAGTATCCACTACCTAATTTGATTTCACTATTACCAACATAATTTCCATTAACTTCAAAGCCCCTTATTGTAATGTTATTGTTTCCTGAACAGTTCATCTGCTGAATCAGGGGTTTCATTGTATCCCATCCTGCATGATCGGCCAGTTTAATCACAGCATTAGAATCTCCTTCAAGAATTGTATCGCTGCCGATCAGAAGAGTATCATCTATGGTATATGTAAACGGTCCTTTAAGGTGGACAGTTGTGTATGCGGGATTTTCTACCACAAACTTTAGGGCTTTGTTTATCGGTACATTGTCATCTTTTCCATTGCAATTAAAATCTCCACTACCATCTCCTGCAATATAAATTACTGGCACGGAACTTCTGCATAAAGCAGTATGGACGCTTGCAAGGACAAGGCAACTTACTAGAGAAAGAAGCACTAATTCTCGTCTTAAAACCGATATTATATGATGTCGATCAAAATAAAATTCATTAGTTTTTTGATTAGGTAAAAACTTATGTACTGCCATTTTTATACCCCCCATAAAACTAAGTAATATCTGCCAATAATTTTGGTTGCATTCTTGAGTCTTGATCAAATCTGAAAAGCGAATATATCTCAAATTTGTGGAAAATGTAGAGAAAATCTTTTTTTAAGATTTTCAAAACTCCTGAAAATTGATTGCGACCAAAATTTAGAGTAATTGATTATTGTGTTCCGAGATGTTTGGCAGGATTCCGCAAGCCTTATTAGCTATAATGCTACCAGATATGGATAAAATTGTGTTATCAGCAGAATTTTACTTTTCATTTTTCATCCCCCATTTAGTACACTTTGTCTTTCAAAGCTAATGTGCTATGGATAAAATCATTTCTGCTAACCTAGAAGTCTCCTTCAATAGAGCTTTGTTCTCTCATCTCAAGGAACATTTTGATGGACTTTGAGACCAAGTTAGGATATATTTAGGTAATTGGACTATCATAATTTTCGGACAGTTTTTGCCCAATCTAAAATATCCTTGCTATAATGTCTGAAATTCAGATGAACAACAAGCTTTTTAAGAGTCAAGATAGGAGAATTTCCTCTATGGAACTAACAATTCTAAATTCCATTTTTTCCCCCACTGTAAAGTTTTTTACGTTTTTACCACAATATAACTACATTATACTAAATATAAATATTTATCTTAATGGACTAATATTATTTCAATAGTAATTCATTTTTTTATTTTTTACTATGCTGATAAAATAACTCTAAAAAACAAAAAAAGGCAAAATATTCATTTTCGACAATTTTATTTTTCATTTTTACCTATGTTTTATTGTTTTAATTACTATATTTTTTCATATATACTGATTTAATTATTATCTTTGAACTCCTTTGATTTGAGATTTCATGAAACCTTCCAATTCCTACAAATTAAAACAAATTGTTTTAGAGGTAAGTTGCTGAAAATAGTGAGTCTAATGCTCAGTCTTAAATTTAGAAGGTAAATAAAAGGCTAGTTCAAATCAAAAGTTTTTAGGAGGCATTGGCAAAAACCATGTGAATTACTCAGTGGGTCAAAATTTAGTTAGATATGAAACCATTCTACGAATCAGAATAAAATCAAAGTTGACGACTCACTAAATTCTTTTCAGCTGGGGGAGTCATCAAACTTTGATTACGAATATTTGGAGAAAGGTTCTCTATTATTTACAGATTGTCTCAACTAAAGAGGCTCATAATAATTGATGCATCGTTTTTTTTGTACAAATTTATGGAGAAGACGAACATACAACCAAATTTGTTATGATCTTTTGGGAAAAATCTTGATGGCTGAATCATATTATTAAGTGGAAGTTGTGAAATGAATTTTGAATCTACTTTATCTGTTTTTTTATGCGTAAATGCCTTCATATTTCTGATATTTTTAACTATAAAAGTAGATACTTATCAATGAATCATAAATAGAAACCCAAAAGTCACTAGTGGATTTGCATGCAACTATATCACATTTTTCTGGTATACCCATTTTTTTCAGAGCTAAAATTTCAGTATTACTTCTATCAAAAAGTGTATCTGTATTTCGCAGTATATCCTGTGTATGTAAGCAATGGCAAAAAGTTTGTGAGTGTCTAATTCACAAGATTTGGCTACTATTTTTGATAATTCAGGTCACTAAATCTATTTGGGCAGCGGAATTACCTAGAATGCGATTTCAGTACTTCACTAATTTTTCCTTCTCTCCTTAAGTACAATTATATACGGTGGGAAATCTTCTTCATGTCTTTTTTATCCGTTAAATTTGATATGGTCCTAAATTTGGATTAAAATCAAAAATGTATATTGCGGTTGCTTTATTGTATCTCTAAAGACCGCGTAGAATTTCGACAATATTCTGATCTTCATGAAGCATTTATGCCCAATATATGTGTAATTGACAAAATATTGAGGTTTATCAAAATTCTCGTTAATATCGAGTATTTTTATAAGCCAATATCTTTCTTGCTAAAAAGCATATGGGCATACTTTTAGAAAAAACATTTTGCTATTGTCAAAAGATAACCTAAGTTTTTTAATTAGGAAAAGTTCAGATTAGATTTATTTGTGCTTCTAATCGATGGCTTGTAGGGACGAAAATTAAGGATTAAGGCAGTTCTATAATGTTTGAGGTAACATATTGGTAAAGATTGGAGAATTAATTTTAGCGAATTACTGAATTTAGCATTCGCAATAAAAGTCGCATTTGAGCTTTCCATGGCAATTCAATGATCAATTTTATAACCGTTTTTAGAATCAAATTTAATATACCCTTATTGAAGTTACATTGGAAATGTGGCGATGGTAAAATTTTCTATCCAATTTAAAAGATTTTTAAAATAAGGAAAGCCAGGAAGAAAATGAAGCATATAAGCAAATTAAAAAATTTTAGTTTGAATAATTTCCTTAATATTCAGAGCAGTGGTGCGAACACACCGAATTGTTTTAAGTGAAATCGACACTGCAAATCTGATTTGTGTCTGTTAGTCAAAGATTTTAATGTTTTTTTATTATCGTTGCTTCCGCTGTATTTATATTACCTCGGTGCTCTTTGTTACTCCTGTACCAAATGCTCAACCTATCATTTTTCACTTGTTTCCTTCAAAAATAACTTTTTGGTACAGAATTTTTAAGGCTGAAGAAAAGAAATTTTTTACTCTTAAATAAAATGATTGATTGTCGATTGCTCAAGATTATATGAATTTTATGCTGAAAAAATAATTTTTTGATATTATTAAGGTGGAAAGCATCATCTTATTGTTAAAGGTATTTTATCTGATTACCTTGGTTTGATCAATAGTGAGTTTATTTTACCTGTTGCTTTTCATATATTTAATACAGATGACTAAAATGAAACCAAAGGTGATCATTCCTCCTAATATGCTCGATAAAGACAAATAACTTGAGTTTAAGCTGGAATTCATAATTTTTTATGTGTGGTGTGAAGCGTAAAGAACCTCAAAGCTAGCATTCGATATTCTACAGATATACATAAATGCATAATTTGTTTCCTGTTTGGCTACTATTATTCATTGAAAATCAGATTAATTTTTGAGCTACTTTTCAATTGAAAAATGAGATGGCCCTGTTGTATACCTCGACAGAAAATCTAAAAGTGTGTGAATTTGTGAGATTATTGAATAGGATAGTTTCAATAAGTGAGGACTGTAATACTGAGTCGCAAATGTGCTGGGTAAAGATAAATCCATGAGGAAGGACTAGCTGATAAGTCATGGATAATTGAAGAATATCATGGGTAATGAAACAGATATCTGGTTTTTAAAAGTATTAGTCAACGAAAAAAAAGTAAGGAGAACAAATGTAATTATTCTCATTGATAGCTTTTCTAAAGCTGGAATTACAAAGAATCAGAAATGAAATTTTTGGCTTGAAAGTAAAAAAATTCATACAATCAGAGCAATGGTTTATATATATAGATTAAAATAAAATTTAACTTTATTGTAATATTGGAAAAATCTGAGAGACTAAATTAAAAAAATCTGTTATTGTGTGAGCCCTACTTATTTGAAAGATGATTTCGAAATTGGCGAGATTTGGAACTACTTGTTATAACTTGAATTTTTATATAACAATGATATAGTTATATAGAAAGGGGAACGATAAAGAGTTAGGATCTTTGTTACCGACAAAAATATATGCTTTAAGTTATTTTTAAAGCAAAGGTTTCTCGCAAAGATTGTTTTAAAGTTAACCGTGGGGGAGGAATCAGTATTAAAAGAAGGAGCAGAACTGATATTGCAGTAGATATTTTAAGAGTAGCTATGAATGGAGCAAAGAAAACTCATATTGTATATGAGGTAAATCTAAATTTTAACATCGCCCAGAAATATCTGGAAATGCTAAGAGAAAAAGAACTTATCAGGAACGAAAATGGGCTTTTCATCACTACTGATAAAGGAAAGGTTTTCCAGGAGATGGCTAAGGAACTCAAACTTTAATAGGACTTACTCTGTCTAACTGAGAAATCTATAGAATTAAGCTCTCAATTATCAAAAGCACAAACATATTCACCAGCCTTGAGTGTTTGATTTTTTGATTTTTTGCTTAAGTGCATGAAGCCTATTTAAATTCTAACATTTTATTTATTTTCAATATTTAGGGATAATTCTTCTACTATTCCTTTTTTCTGGTTAGCTGTTTTCATTATGCACTCTTAGTCCATTTTCTCTTGTTTTTCTTTAATTTGCTGCATCTTCCTGTTTCAATGATTCACAACATCGTTTTTAATGACATGGAAACTGTAACATTACCCACAGTTCCTATGTACTTTCATCACTCCACAATTAACCATCCCAAAGCTTATTGTGAATTTCAGAGTATTCTTTATCATTGAAACCAGGAAGAAAAAGAAGCATATAAGAAAATGAAGATATTTGATTTTGAATGATTCCTCTATATTCTGAGCGTGAACACGAACATTTCAGGTTGCTTGCAGCGAGTTGAGATACAAAAATTTTATTTTTTCATACTACTCTATTAATTTTTATAGACTTCATGCCTACCCATCTTTGCCTAACCGGACTATATTTTGAAATTTTTTATTTTTCTAAATTTTATTGCCAAGTTTGTTCCTGATCTCTATTATTTATTCCTATAAATGATTTATATATATACTTTTAAATTATGTTAACCAATGAGATTAAATATCATAATTAATATGGGTAATACATATGCAGCTTCCAACACCCGAAGATCTTAAAAAAAGACGAAATGAACTCGGGTTTACCCAGAAGGATCTGGCTAAAAGGGTAGGATTACAGCAGTCTATTATTGTTCGTATAGAGTCTGAGATGTGGATGCTAGACTTTCTACTGTCAGAAAAATACTTGACACTTTTAAGAAAGCTGAAAAGGAACTGCTGGTTCTCATAAGAGATCTCATTTATTTCCCTGTCCGTCACATTTCTCCATCTGACTCTATAGAAGAAGCAGTAAACTTGAAGTATATCAATGGTTTTTTACAAGTTCATGTACTTGAAAATGGAGTTCCGGTTGGAAGTATTTATAAGATATGATAGTAAGAATGATTGGAGAAAGTAAGAAAAAGTCAATTTCCCAGTTGGGATCTCAGGATTAAGTGGAGGAGTTCCTCCCAAAAGTATCTACTGGTACCTTTCTCTAAGTAGTTTTGAATATATTAGAAGGAAATTCTGCTGTGCTGGTTATAAAAAAAGTAGTCGGCATAGTCACAAAAAAAGATTTAATGAAGATTATTAAGGACTAAATAAACGGAACTTTTTCCTAAAGTAGTGGTAAGTGTTGAGACTGGAAACTAAAAACACATCAAATTGATACCATAGTTAAATTTAAACCTAAATCCTGAATTTGATTCAGTACCGGAAATGTCCAAGTGATTAAAATATTTTTATTTCCTGTTGAATAGTTTTAGAGCATCTGATGCTCTGGAACTTTTCGTATGTATACAGCCACAAGGATATAACTCTTAATTGTTTCATATGTTTAGGATTTTAAAATGGCCGAATTTGAATAAATTTATTAAACAATTAGATAAACAAAAATCAATTAAATATTAAAGAATGTGGAGCATAATACATATGGATCTTGAAGATAATCTTCTCATGATGCCTGGTCCCGTACCTGTTGCACCCAGAGTCCTTAGAGCAATGTCAAAACCGATGATTAATCATCGTAGTACGGAATTTGCAGGTATCTATACTGATTGCAGGACAATACTTTCCAGCATTTTTCAGACAAATAATGATATTTTTGTACTTAGCGGTTCGGGAACTGCGGGTATGGAAGCTGCTGTTGGGTCTGTGACTCAGAGTGGCGATAAGGTAATAGCGATCGAAAATGGAAAGTTTGGAGAACGTTTCAAAGATCTTGCAGCTCTCTATGCGGAAGTTGAGCCTCTAGTTTTCGAATGGGGTCATCCTGTTGACATTGAAATGGTCAAAGAAAAACTCGAGAACGGGGCAAAAGCTGTTACTCTCGTTCACAATGAAACTTCCACAGGCATTCTTAACCCAGCTGCAGAAATCGGCAAACTTACTAGAAAATATGAAGCAATTTTTATTATGGACGGCGTTACATCCCTTGGAGGGGATGACGTCAAAGTAGATGAATGGGGGGTTGACATTGCTGTCGTAGGTTCACAGAAATGTCTTGCAGCACCTCCTGGACTTGCAGCAGTGTCAGTAAGTGAAAAAGCCTTGGAAGCTATGAAAGGGATAGCAAAGAGACCATATTATAATGACCTTCTAGCGTATAAAAAGAGTGCCAACAAACCCAAGCCAGAAACACCATATACCCCTGCGATTCCTCTCTTCTATGCACTTCAGGAAGCCCTACACATCGTAAAAGAAGAAGGAATTGAGGCAAGGATTATAAGGCATAGGATTCTTACAAAAGCCATACGTGCGGCAGTTGCCGTGATGAACATCGAGATGTTCCCACAGCTTAATGAATACAGCCTTTACTCCAACACTATATCTGCTATGAAGGCACCGATGGGAATTGATGGGGAGGATATAAAAAACGATATGAAGAAGCAAGGTATAATCATCGCTGGTGGCCAGGAACATCTGAAGGGTAAAATTTTCAGGATCGGATGCATGGGAATTATCACAGCAAGAGATGTGCTCTCAACAATCCAGCAGTTGGAGATCGTGCTGAATAAACGAGGTTACATTGACAACGTGGGGACAGGGACAGAAGCTGCAATACAGGTTATTGACAAGTTCTGAATTAAAAAAATTGCAAAAGCATCAAACTTTTTCAGGAAAACCCAGAAAAAAGTTGTAATCTTATAATTTCGATCGGATTCACATGCCTACAATAGGAATTGCAGATACTACTTTCGCACGTTATAATATGGGGAGTGCAGCAATTGATGAGATACAGAAAAATGTATCTTTAAAGATTAAAAGAGTTACTGTTCCCGGGATAAAGGACCTTCCAGTCGCAGCCAAAAAACTTATTGAGGAAGAAGGCTGCGATATCGTAATGGCCCTTGGAATGCCCGGAGCAAATGAAAAGGATAAGATGTGCGCACATGAAGCTTCTCAGGGTCTTATAATGGCTCAGCTTATGACCAATATCCATATTATTGAGGTTTTTGTCCATGAGGATGAAGGAAAAGATGAAAAGGAACTCGCTTTTCTTATGGACAGAAGGACTCGAGAACACGCTTTAAATGTAATAAAATTGCTACTTAAACCTGAAAATCTGATTCGAGAGGCTGGTACTGGACAGAGGCAGGGATTTGGAGATTCAGGCCCTTTGAGAATGTGAAGTAATCTTAAGTAAAAGCGAAGACTGGAGATTTTATTAAATGACCATCAGCTTGGGATTTGTCGTAGCTGAATTTAACAGGGATCTAACCTATCAGATGGAACTGCTGGGAAGAGAACATGCAGAATTCCTTGGGACAACAGTTAAGGAGACTATTCTCGTTCCAGGGGTTTTTGATATGCCTCTTGCAATCAAGAAACTTTGCCAGAGGGATGATATCGATGCCGTGGTTACCATAGGGTCGGTAATTGAAGGTGAGACAGATCATGATCAAGTGGTTATGCAGCATGCTGCAAGGAAGATCATGGATCTCTCCCTTGAGTTCAATAAACCTGTTACTCTCGGGATTCCTGGCCCAGGCATGACTCGGATGGCGGCTCATGAACGTGTGGACTATGCAAAAAGAGCAGTTGAAGCTGCAGTAAAGCTGGTGCAACGGCTGTGAAATTCGAGAACATCTTTCATAAACTAGCAAAATGTGACAAGTCAGGACCATCCTTATGACATCCGAAAGGCTCAAGCGTGTAGAAGAATCCGCAACGATCAGGATTTCCAACATTGCTACCAGAATGATTAAAGAGGGTATAGACGTTATCAATTTCAGCCTTGGTGAACCTGATTTCAGTACCCCTCAAAATATCTGCGATGCTGCCGTAAAAGCTATGTATGAGGGCAAAACTCACTATGCACCTTCTGGAGGCATTCCTGAGTTAAGAACAGCTATTGCCGAAAAATTGAAACTAGAAAATAAAATCGATGTGGTAGAAGCGAGCGTTCTTGTGACTCCCGGGGCTAAACAGGGGATTTTTGAGATAATGTTGGGAGTCCTCGATGATCGAGACCAGGCTCTTCTTTTTGATCCAGCCTGGGTGACTTATGACGCATGTATCCGTTTTGCGGGAGCAGAATCTGTATGGATTCCAACAGTCCCTGAAAAAGGTTTTCTTCCGGACAACTTTGTGGATTACATAAATGATAAAACCAAATTGATTGTAGTAAACAGTCCGGGAAACCCAACAGGCGGAGTATTTGGGAAAAAGATTTTACAGTGTATTGCTGATCTTGCAATTGACCATGACCTTTTAGTAGTCTCGGATGAAATATATGAGAAAATCCTCTACGACAGGGAGCATATCAGCATTGGCAGTTTTGATGGGATGCAGGAAAGAACCATAACAGTAAATGGTTTTTCCAAAGCCTATGCAATGACAGGCTGGAGACTTGGATACCTGACTGCGCCTCCAGAGATTTTTAAGCTTCTGCTGAAGATCCAGTCCCATTCTGTAAGTAGCGCGACCACATTTGTTCAGTACGGTGGGCTTGAAGCTCTTCAGGGACCACAGGATGGAGTTAAAGCAATGGTTGACCGATTTAAAGTGCGACGTGATGTCCTTATTGAAGGTCTGAGCAAAATAGGTTTTGAATGCAAAAAACCAGATGGAGCCTTTTATGCCTTTGCTGATGTAAGTGATTATGGAAATGGGACAACAGTCGCAAAAAGACTCTTGAAAGAAGCTCATGTGGCAGTTACCCCAGGAATTGCTTTTGGTGCTTCAGGTGAGGATTTTATTAGAATTTCCTATGCAACATCTATTGATAGGATCAGGGAAGCTCTTGAAAGGCTCGAAAAAATATTTTGATAAGACAACATGTAGTAAATGATCTTTTTAGATAGGAATCAGTAAAGTTGTTTGTGCTTTAATATGCAACCAGTAGAAGGATATGTTCATCCATACCGTTTAAGGATCTCTTTTATGATGGCACCAGTACTGCATAGTTGGCATTCCTTTGAAAACGGAATTCTAACAACTTTTGCAGAAATGCCTCTTTTGGTAATTTCCTTTTCCAGATTATTTGTGTCAAAGTGCTGGTCGTAACCTAAAGTAATAATATCCGGCCTGATCTGCTTAAGAGGCTCGAAAATATCTTTTTCGCTGCCAAGAAGGGCTTTGTTGACCATTTCCAGGGCATCTATCATTTCCAGTCTCTGCACCTCGGGTACAATGGGTTTTTGCTTGTGCGTTACGTTTGAATCTCTGCCAACAATGACGAAAAGTTCGTCTCCCAGAGCCCTTGCTTGGGTTAGGAAATAGACATGCCCTGGGTGTAGAAGGTCAAAAGTTCCGGTAGCAAGTACACGTGTCAAAAGATCACCTGTATCGGTAATACCTTGCATGAATAAGAAACTTACTGAAAAAAACTCACATTCCGACTTATAGGAATTTGATGTAGTTCAAGCTTATGCATTGTAAGCTGTTACTTATTTATTATGCGACTAATGTTGGATGGAGAGTACTCAATTACCATAAGTAGTATATATGGTACACAAAAATAACTAATTTTATTAAGCTAAGGATGTTAATTTGTCAGTTTGAAGATAGATCAGAAACTGGAACAGTCTTCTCCCACTTATGTAAAAGGTATTACCTTAGTTATTATCAATGTAATATATATCCCTGCTAAATGCTGCTACTACCCGCATTTATAATAAGAGGAAACACACATGGTGAGAAAATCAATTCATGAGATAAATAGGAAAATAGAAGATGGCGACGTTAATGTGGTCACAGCTGAGGAAATGGTCGGACTAGTGGAAGACCTTGGCGTAGAAGGTGCTGCAAAAGAAGTCGATGTAGTCACTACAGGCACATTCGGAGCCATGTGCTCATCTGGCCTAATGCTTAATCTTGGTCACTCCGAGTCACCTATTAAAATTCAGAAGGTATGGTTCAATAATGTAGAAGCATATAGTGGAATTGCAGCTGTTGACGTTTACCTCGGAGCTGCTCAGATTTCGGATACAAGGGGAATTCAGTACGGTGGAGCTCATGTTATTGAAGATCTCTTGAGGGGGAAAGAAATAAATGTTCATGCAACTTCATATGGAACTGATTGTTATCCCAGGAAAGTTCTAGATACGACGATTACCCTTGAAGATTTGAATGAAGCAGTCCTTCTAAACCCCAGGAATGCATACCAGAATTATGCAGCTGCAACCAACAGTTCCAAAAGGATATTAAATACTTATATGGGTGAACTTCTTCCCAATTTCGGAAACGTAACTTACTCTGGAGCAGGAGTATTATCTCCCCTCTCAAACGATCCGGATTATGAAACTATTGGTATAGGTACAAGGATTTTCATAGGAGGAGCACAAGGGTATGTTATAGGGAATGGAACTCAGCATTCTCCATCTACTGGTTTCGGTACCCTGATGGTCAAAGGAAACTTGAAGGAGATGAATCCGGATTATTTAAGGGCTGCTTCCTTTACCGGTTATGGGATTACTCTTTATATGGGTATCGGAATCCCTATCCCAATTCTCAATGAAAAACTTGCTGCTGCAACTGCAGTACGAGATGAGGATATCACAACTAAAATTTTGGATTATGCTGTAGGTAGCCGAGATAAACCATCTATCAGGCAGGTAAACTATGGAGAACTCAGGTCAGGCCTGGTGCAAATTGATGGGAAGGATGTACCCACTTCTTCTCTATCCAGTTTCAAGAACGCAAGAAAAATAGCTGGTGAGCTAAAGGATTGGTTGAAACGTGGGAAATTCTTCGTCACCATGCCGGTTGAGAGATTACAAGGTGAAGGTTTGGTCAAACTTATGAAACAGACTCAAGCTGTGCCTCTAGTAAAGGACGTAATGTCCAACTTTATTGTGACCATTAAAAAATCTCAGACAGTTCAGGATGCCGCAAAGAAGATATGGGAAAACTCTTTTAATCATCTGGCTGTGGTCTCTGATTCCAGCGAACTGGTTGGTATACTAACTGCCTGGGATATATCCAAAGCCGTTGCAGAGAATTGTTTTGATTCGGTAGAAAGTGTTATGACGAAAAAGGTGTTGACCTGTTCTCCTAACGAGCCAGTTGATATTGCGGCTCGTAGACTGGATCGTTATGGTGTATCTGCCATGCCAGTAATCGATATGCAAAGATGTGTTCTCGGAATAATAACTAGCGATAATATAAGTAAGCTCTTTGCAAGGAGATACTGAGAATGAAAATAAAAATTAGCATTCCTACAGAGAGGATCCATAACCCGATAATTTCCGAATCTATAATCGAAACCGGAATATCGATTAATATAATGGTTGCAAATATTGATTCCACTTATGGGGAATTGATTGCAGACGTAAACGATTTTCGGTTCGATAGGATAAAAAATGCTCTGGAATTCAGGGGAGCAATAGTTTCCATTCTGGATCGTCCTATTCATAGAGATGATGAAGAATGTGTGGAATGCGGAGCCTGTATTTCGGTCTGCCCTATGAATGTTTATTGTTTTGATGTAGACTGGAATGTACAAGTAGATGAAAAGAAATGTATACAATGCGGTATGTGTATTAAGATGTGTCCACATGGGGCTTTGAAACTGGGCGAATAAAAGAAAACGAGGGAGGAATAAGCATTTAATTTTTAAATGCGTAAAAATTAAATATTTTTTAATATCTTTTGGTGCTGCAAAAATTTACCATAAGTTCAACTGGCTTCTGACTTCAATACATCAAAAGAACCAAAAAATAATTGGAACTATTCATTCTACCTACAATAGGTTGGTTTACATCTATTTTGATTCAAGAGGTACTTCTGATCAGCAACTTATAAAAAGATACGAAATATGATCAATAGTCGACAGTTAAATAAGATCAGCCCATCAAAATTTGATCCTCAGATCTGAGTAAAGATGGTAATTGATACGTTTTTATCCTGGCTGAATAGTTACAAATAATCATAAGTTTAAACAATTAGAGAATTGAGTACTTCATCAACTGGCTCAGATACTCAGTAAAATTTCATCTATTTTTTGAAAGATTCACAAACAAAAATAATGTTGAATATTGATTCAAGTCGGAATCCTAGTTTGTTGTGGGGATAAAAACTTTATCGATAACCATATCACTAATTTGTTTCTATTTTAGGCTATCTTTGCGCTATAAAAATGGAACTACGGTATTCAAATCATCATTCCAAAAATCAGGTTTCATATGTTTTTTTGTATGAAGTATCGAGAAAAGTTTCTTTTGGACAATGCAAAATTTAATTATTTCAAATCTATATGCTTTGAAATTACTAAAAGGTACTTTTTTGAGTTTTATGCAATTAGTAATGATGATCATATACATCTTCTGTTGGTACTGAACAAAAATATTCTCTTTTAAGAGTGATGCAGATTATGAGAAGTATCACACAAAGAAAAATCTTTAAAGAATACTCTTAGATTTTAAAACTAGTTATTTGATGAGAACTGTGAAGTGATGGAGGTTATATTGGACCTGTGGGTGATATTACAACTTCCGAAGTAGTTAAAAAAGATGTTGAATTCGTGAAAATCGGGGAGAAAGGGAAGCAATAGGCAATTGAAAATAGTTGATTTTGAACAAATCCTTTATTTCCAGAGCAGGGGTGCGAATCTACTAATTGCGCGCAGTATAATGCATACACACAACGGAAACTTTGGTTTTCTTGATTTTAGATTGATTGCAGTCGATTGCTGGAGGAGTTTATGGTAAATTTTTGGGACACAAAAAGATATTGAAAGTCTCATAACTTGGTGATGCGACCTGAATTTTGGATTTGACTAATTCTCAAATTTACTCAGGTGCTAAATAAAATCCAAGCTCCAGAAAATGAGCAACGAAGAATAAGTCACTAAAAATGACATCTAATTAAAAATTGTTCTTTCTGAGCTGAAAGACAGGCAGAGTAATCTTAAATAATCTCTTCAGGAAAATCATTTTTTTATGGCTGACACAAGTTCAGCCACTTTCGCAGTGACGTCATTTACTTCTTCAACAATTGTACCTGTAACGATCATATCTGCACCAGCAGAAGCACAGAGCTTTGCAGTTTTTGCATCTCGTATCCCACCACCGACGATAAGTTTGTTCTCCCCAACTACATTCTTGACAGTCTCTATCATATCAGGATTGACAGGTTTATCAACGCCAGATCCAGCTTCAAGGTATGTATAATGCATGCCCAAATATTTGCCTGCAAGTGCGTAAGCTGCAGCAATTTCAGGTTTCTTCCTGGGAATTAACTTTGCGTCTCCTATCCAACCCACAGTCCCTCCTGGTTCGATCACAATGTATGCCATGGAAATCGGCTCAATCTGACTTTTGTGTACAAGCGGAGCTCCAAGAACTTGGTTGGTGATCACATACCCCAAATCTCTGGAGTTCAAAAGACTCATGAAAAACACAGCATCTGCGTATCTGCATAGCCCAGCTGAATTTCCAGGGAAAAGGATGGTGGGGAGATCTACTTTCTCCTTTATCTTTAGGACTGTTTCATCAAGCAGGATTCCAAATGAGCTTGTTGAGCCACCTATCATAATGGCATCTGTGCCTCCCTCATCTGCGGCAAAGGCGATTTCTGCAGCTCTTTCAGGCTTTTGGGACGCCGGGTCGATGAGGGTAAGATGAACTTTCCCTTCCTGTGCAATAATTGTATTAAGTCGTGCTTCCACCTGCAAACTAGATCATGCTCCCTTGGACTCCTTGGATTTTATTCGAAGGGCACTATAGCCGCATTTTCTACAGCGTGTTGCTTTTATTGCATTTCTGGCATTACACTTCATGCAGATTTTTTTGTTTAATAATCTTTCTTCTGCCTCGGGAAAACGACCCATTTTTTTGTCACCTGCTATTAATTTTTATTATTGGTCAAGTATATAGCCCGCTTAATGGATTTTAAGGCATATAACTTTTTTCATCAAAACAGTAGTTTTGAATCTCTTCAGTTCCGAAACAATTTTTACAAATCAAAAGAATGTCAAAAAAATTATTTGAGGTGATGAAGTCGTTGATTATGGCAAAGAGATATGTCAATTTCTTATATAGGCGCAGCCAGTTTACTGTCTGTATCTTTCTTGCAGAGGTTGTGACACCGAAACTTCATTTAAATATAAATAAAAAATGGTTTTCAGATATTACTTCTTTACACAAAATACCCTTAACCCAAATCCTCCATAATTATTGAGGATTCCGATTGATATCTGGTTTTATGAATCAATTATATACTATTTATGAGCATATGACTAAATTTAGAGATTTATCGAAATCCACTATTATTTATCATATGCATAAACAGATACTTAGCGGTTATAAGCCTCACGAAGTTTCACAACTAGCGCTTCAACCTGTTCAACAGCTGTACCTATGTATCTTTCAGGATTTATTAAATTATCTATGTCCACGTCATTTAGATATCTTGAAATAGCAGGAGTTTCAAGGAGTACATTTTTAAAATGTTGTCCGGTTTCATGAGCTTTCATTGCTGCAGTTCTTACAAGTTCATGAGCTTCCTGCCTACCCAAGCCCCTTTTTGCAAGTTCTATCATTATAGCTTCCCCCATATTCAGACCCTTGAGCAATTCCAGATTCTTCAAGATATTTTCAGGATAGAATTTAAGATTTGAAAGCACATTGATCCCAAGCTTAAGGATATGGTCAGTCAATATACAAGCTTCAGGGAAAATCACTCGTTCGCTGGAAGAGTTTGTTAAGTCTCTTTCGTCCCATAGGGTGTTATTAAGAAGTTCAGGCTCGACCATAGCTCTTACTATCTTTGCAAGTCCACATATCTGCTCTGACTTTATAGGGTTGCGTTTATGAGGCATTGTGGATGAGCCTACTTGTTTTTCTTCGAAGTTCTCCTCAAGTTCGGCGATCTCGCTGCGCTGGAGAGTTCTGATTTCGATACCAATTTTATCCAGAGTTGTGACCACATTTGCCATCCACATTACAAATTCTGCATGTCTGTCCCTCTGGATTATTTGGTTGGATACATCCACAGATCCGATTCCAAGGTGTTGCATAGTGAGTTTTTGAACAAGAATTCCAGATTTGCCAAATGCAGCTTGGGTCCCTACAGCTCCAGTCATTTTGCCTACAATCACTCTTGGAGCAAGTTGGTTCAGTCTATCCAGATGCCTTGAGATCTCCGACGCCCAGATCGCAAAACGGAGTCCATAGGTCGTAGGAATTCCGATCTGTCCATGAGTTCTCCCGCAGCAGACAGTATGTTTATGGGTTTCAGCCTGATCGACCAAATTTCTTAATAGGACTTTAAGCTTATCTTCGAAAATCTCTATTGCATCTCTTATCTGTAGAGCTGTTGCCGTATCTAGAATATCATTTGAAGTAGCGCCGAAATGTACCCATTTACCGGCATTATCTCGGCAGTTCTCAGAAATAGCAACAACCACAGCCATCATATCGTGATGTATCTCGGCTTCAATTTCTTCAACTCTCTCAGCTTTTACGGAATTAATGCTTTCATATATGATTTCAGCCGCATCTGCAGGGATCAGCCCCATATCCGCTTGAGCCAGGGCGAGGGCTGCCTCGATATTCAAGAGCTTGGCAAGTCTGTTTTCTTGACTCCATACATGCTTCATTTCCACAGTACCATACCGATAATCTATAGGATGAATCGTCATATCAATCACCATTAATTGATTAAGAAATCAGGTAATCCAAGGTCACTTTGATCTTAAGCGATTTTAACATTAAATGATTTTTAGCCTTATGTAATTTCGGTCGTATCTTTAGAGGATTATGATTTACCTCTAATCTTTTCTTCGCTTGAATACCGTCTAAATCTTTTCATTAATTTTTGTGTTTGACTTGATTTCTTATATAGGTGACCTGAAAGACCTAGACGAGGCCAATGCAAACTTTTGAAAAATGGCGAAAAAGCATGCGTAATTATTTCTGATGAGTTTTGGAAAATCCAAGTATTTCTAATTTGCGCAAAGAGTTTCCTGAAATTATCTACACCATGTTTTCACTAGGTAAAAAACCACTGCACTTCTATATTGTGTATGTGATTAATATCTAATCGATACTTGAAAAATTGTATAAATATTAAATCAGGATGGTTATTTGATGCTGAAGTCACGAGTAAACAGATGAGATGTTCATAATAATTTGCTAATAAAAGAACTGAATTCTCATTCTATTTAATGGTAAGTATATATAATGTATGGGTAAAAAATCCTACAGTGAACCAATGAATTATTAAGCTAAGAAGAAAATTGGAGTGAATAAAATAAAGATTGTAAGATTAAAATTATAAAAATGGTCTATGATATAGTGAGAATAAGTTGTAATACACGCAAAACTTCGTTAATTTGAGAATGTAAATCTTAATTAAGGTATCCTTTTCTTTCAAGCCACTCAACCTGTGGTCTTGTATATTTCCATGTAATGTCGGCTTTTGAGTCCTGAATTTCCCAGGGGTTTGCTATGACAATATCACCTTCACGAACCCACATTTTTTTATGCTTGGAACCTGGAATCCTACCCATTCGGACTACTCCATCCATACATTGTAATGTTACTCTTTTTGATCCAAGTAAACTTGCTACAGTTGCCAAGACCTCATTTTTGTCCTTACGAGGGGTTCGTACCCTTGTTACTTCAGTGGCATCTTCTGAGCTTACTGGATTGGATCCTGCTTTTCTTTTCCTAATAGTGCTTCTATAATTAGCCAAATTAAGTCATCCTTTACTTTTTTTCTCACTAGATTTAAGAATTGACGGACTTTCTAATCTCTCATTCTCAACTGCAGCTGTTTTATTGTTATCATTATTATTGTTTCTACTTATACAATCAAATACTTTTGATATTATTTGAGTATTTTCAATTATTTTGTTTAGATTGATGGATCAAATGCAGGAACAAAAGACCAAAAGCAAAGATGAGAGGAAACAAAAAGTGTAAATAAATCAAATGTTAATCTAAACAAATTAATAGAGAATATTTCGATAAATCTATGAGTTTTACGAGTCATTTGTATACCGGTTATATCCATATACCTAAGTGTAATGCTTTCTCAAAATTCGATGAAATTCACATTCATTAGAAATTCACATTCATGAAGTACTAATTAGAACTGCCTGTGGTTAGAAAGACAATTTATTCAGTAAACGGATCTCCCTTCTGTTGATTTATAAAGTAACTTCGGTCTCAACGCCACATTCAAGAACGGTCACTTTAGTCATTTCTCTAGAGCCGTTGCTGCTACCTCTAAAACCACCTCGAATGCCAGACCTATACGAATTCCCTCTTTATTAAAACCATTTTGTTTCACCTAAGATTTAGAGGGTAATCACAGAATAAAACTGAGACTGTATCAAATTATTATTTAAAAACAAAAATGAGTTTTCAATAACAGTTATACGTCTCTTTATTTTAAACGATATCTAAATTGTATTTTTAAATATATAAAATTTTCTCTAAAAAACAATATTTTCGATTTGCAGTATTCAGGATGACTATTACCTATTCATTTCCAATTTTCCTCAATGATTCACAAGGAAAAAAACTTTGGCATAAACACCTGATTCCATTTTTTGTAATTGCCTTTAGAAATTAATGTTTTAAATTTTAAAGTTAAAATTGTGCATATTCTTCACTAAAATATTTTATAATTTTGTGAGGATTAATATTCTTGATTAAATTTCTTTAAGTACTTAAACAGGAATTTTATTGGATTATTGTATAATATCTCAATTCTAGACAGTATTGAGAATTTACTTTTAATTCAAAGTTTAATTTTTTTAGACTTTCTGTGATTATATTCTTCCGAGGTTTAATCTTCTTTCTCATGACTTGTTGAGGTTTACGACTTTGCAGCACAATAGGCACATTGCCCAATTCCTTAGCTACTATTCAAATAATGTCCCAAATAATCACTGATTCCATTTGAATATGCTGCAATTTCAAGAACTAACATAAAATAGCGACCTTGAAAAGTATGATTTGGAATGATTTTGTATTTTATGATCCTTTTTACGCAATATCCAATTTTATATATTCATCTTGTTTTTATTCATAAGATGTAATGCAAAAAATATGTCTGCTTTGTTTATTTAACCCACTCTTTTATTTTTTGTCCATCTATTATTTCAGTTCATAGTAGTCTGCGACGTTTCTATACCAGCCTTTTACGGATAATTCACATCTACTCCAATAATCTCCTTCTTTCCGCCAAAAACATCCCTTGCAATCTCAGCACAGCCTATTGCAGCATGCCACCTCCCGAAACACAGGCATTCCTGCCCCAGGTGTTCACTTATCTTCTTTTGTACATATTCTACTTCTGCCACATAGCCTGCAAGAAAGATTTCACCGATTGTTCCATAATCCTTGAGAAAGAGTTGCATTGAAGCTATTTCCATAGCTGCAAACAGGGCGACAGTATCTAGAGCGAGCAGGGCAAAACTTTCTCCTTTTTTGGCTGCACTGAGTAATTCTTCTCTATCTTCAAAAGGGGTCATCTTCAGAGCACCTGCCTTAATAAAAGCTTGGTTTGCCGTCAGGAGCCCGTTGTCTATGTCCCTGATAGCTTGCAGGTCAAGGGGGCCTTGATAAATTCCGGGAGCAAATATGCAGGCATCGATTGCACCAATTACTTTTCCTGCAGCAACGGCAACAGTAACAGTATTTGAGCTAATATCAGAAACTACGAAATTCTTATAGCCAAGACATCGAATATGATAGGCAATCCCAAGTTTTTCTGGGCTTGCAAGGTGGGAAAAAATTTTCATCCGAGAATCCACTTTACTTGCTGTATGGAGGCCAGGAATTGCTACCGCAGGAATGTTCGAGTAACGGATAGCATCAAAAACTTTTGTACCTCCCCCTATCTTTTTCCCAGCTCCTTCTATACTCTTGATTCCTCTTTCTTTTAAGTTCCTGATGTCAACAATTGTGGAAAAATCATCTCCCATTGAGTAGGTCAACGCTACTAGGTCAATAAATGTGCGCTGAATTTCGAATTTATCTTCGATATATGTTAGTATCTCATTTTCGGACATATCAGCTGCTCTAGCTCTTTCAAGCTCAAAGGTCAGAACTCTGCCTTCTTCTATCAGAGCAAAACGTATAGCTGTTGTTCCATGATCAATTCCTATAAATGTCAATTAGCGATCTCTCCTTTAGCTTCTTAGAGGGAAGTCCTTAAGATCTCATTTAATTCTGTCATGATTCTGTCTCCCTCTTCAGCGGTTCCAACTGTTGTTACAATCCGTACTTTCTGGTAACTTCTGCCTTCAGAGATCAATAGTCTCAGATTACCTCTAGCATCCGAACGCAATACCTTTCCCGTAAGACTTCCTCCTGGGATACCTTTTACGGAAATTACTGACGGGATTATCTTTTTTATCTCACGATGCTGGCCCACTATTTTCACGAGTTTTTTCCCAGCCCTTCCACCGATGATAGTTGTATGGACTCCACCAAGTTTATTTTTTGGAGATTTTTGTGCCTGTTCTCGCAAACCGGTTTTATTTTTAGTCATTTGTAGCTAAACCAGGTATATTGTCAGGTTATTTTCCCAGTTATTATCTCTTTTTATATTTATTCTGTATACCTATAAGTGATGCCAGATTTTCTGAAAAGGAGACATCTTAACATTTTCTGGCTTTTTGATTTATTGCAGTTGCAGAATGCTTTAAATAATGATGAATTTTTGCGATACAATAAAATATTAAAAAGTCACCAAAAAATGTTTTTCTGGCTATAGGGGATTCTGATTTACCTCTTTTTTTCGCATGAATCCTGTTCAAATCTTTCTCATTAATCTTCGGTATTTGACCTGATTTTTAAGCAATTCTCTTGTTTTTTAGATATCCTTTCTTCCCATAATATGTTCTTTTACTGCTCTTTTCATTGTT
>PLUB01000009.1 GCA_003164755.1 Methanosarcina sp.
TTGTAAATCGTGAGATGAAACATAAGCAAATTGCTCTAATTCTTCATTTGAACGAGCAAGTTATTTTAATTTTAATTTCAGCACTTCTTCTGCGTTTTTGCGTTCAGTAATATCCTGGAATGTTCCTCCCGTTTGAACATGGATATTTTTATCATTATCACTAACTTCACTCTGTGTACCGATTACGCACTCTTCTTGATCAGCTAATATACTCCTTGTAATATCTCTCAGTACTCCAATAGCTCTGTAAGGCTGTCCAGTCTGATCTATAAGGCTGACTCCGCTGTTTTCTATAAAATGCAAGTTCCGTTTTTTCTTCTCAAGCTTGACTCTTCCTTAAATTTGCCTCCGGTAATTCTTGCATTATTTAATTTTTTGCACATATTGTTAGTATCTGTAAGATGGATATTCTTGATCCAAAAGTTTTTGCCAAGCTTCTGTAATTCTTCAAAGCTAATATCCTGTAACTTCTTCTATGGAACCTGCCCAATTGCATTTCTCTGTTCTGAAATCATAATCATATATAACTTGTCCTGTATGTTCTGTGACAATCCTATACCTTTCTTCACTTTTCTTAAGTTTTTCGTTTAGTTTTTTACTTTGGGTTGTATCTCTACCAATAACCAAGATGGCTATTAGGTTTCCAGACGCATCAAAAATTGGGGAAAGAGTTAATAAGACATTTATTATCTGACCATCCTTTCTTAATCGTAAAGTCTCAAAATGATGGATTCTATCTCCCTATTTAACCAGTTCGACTAATTCCTCTGTTTCTTCTAATAATATAGCTGGCTCCAAGATACCGATGTGCTTTCCCAATATTTCTTGAGTCGAATAACCATAAACTTGCTCTGCCTTTTTATTCAAGCTGGTAATAGTGCCATCAAGAGAAGTGGTTATAATAGCATCGTTTGATAATTCCACAATATTTACTAGCATCTTAATTCTTTCGTCTGTTTTTTTACGTTTAGAATTTTCTATCCGTTCCCATTTTCCGTTCCTTTTAATCAAAGCAAATTGATGGTTGATAATCACATCGATGATTTTATCTGTTTTGTATCTGTTGAGAAAATAGGTGCAGAGAGCTATCATCTTGTAGTTGCTGAGGATTTTGCCCAGCTCTTCCTCATAATTAACAAAATCGTTCCAATCTTCTTTTTTCAGCCAAAAAGTGTCCTCAGTTAACCTCAAACCATCATAGCCATTATTCAGAGCTTGGTCAAGTTTTTCAACCCAGCCGTTTAAGGTACTTACTGAATCTAAACTATCATCTTTTAAATGCCAGTGCGTATAGGAAATAAATTATATTTGTCCATTTTTCAGATAATTATCAAAATCGGGAATATCTCTTCTCCAAGCTTCTTTTGTTTTTTATATTTCCGAGAGTTGTGACGTGATCCAGAGACAAAATTCGTTATTTTCCAGTCCACTTTTGAAATAGGGAGTCAACATATCTATCAATTCTTCTTATGTCTGGTAAAATTGGCAGATGTGTGTTCACAAGGGCCTATTTTCAATAACATCAATCCCAGATTTTCTCAGGTCTTCTCTCATCAAATATTCTCTCCGACTTGGAGTCACTACTGGCAAAAATTTTGCTGTTTCTAAAGGTGTAGCCCCTTCCTTACTCTATCTCATAATTTTGATTCTTAGTTATTTTTGTTTTCTTGGGAGTCAGTTATTTGAAAACATAAGCATAAGAATCTCTCAATTTTGTCCCAAACATGGGAGTATTTACTCGTTGTTTCAGTTTTACCAATAATTCACCATACAGATCCTCTTTGCATAGTGAGATAAGTTGCAACAATTTAAATCAGCAGTCAAACCAAGTTAGATAACCTTATTATATTTAATATAACATATAATTATATATTTTGATACTCGATATAGGGTGATTGTTCTGCATGCTAAAAAATCAGTTTGTTAATGTTAATTTTACTCATCAACTTTATTATTTTAAATTAACCATAGAAACAATTATTTCTGAATAAAATTTACTTCTGCATAAAATATTTTAAAATCGAACAACAATTTAATTTTATTATCTTTTTATAAGATATTCATCAAATGAGAAAAGTAAAACCCATCATAAATGAGGATCAAAGACCCTGGGTAGATTTTTAGATTTAGCTGTACAGCTAAATTCTAAAGTCTTATTGTATCGATTTTACTACTTATGTATCTAAATATATATTTTTTATTTCTTCTTAATAATTTAAAATAATATTAAATGGGAGTAAGATAATGCTGTTGATTCCTAAGGAGAAAAATAAAAGGATCTTCCATATCTCAAATAGATTCAGAATGGATTGTAAAGTTACCTTTCAATTCAGTGGGGCATACATATAGGATGGCTATGTATGTTTGGCACTTAAAAGGGATGAAGAAATCTAAAGATTTCTTAGTCACCTTGCAAGGTATAAATTCATATTCCCTATTTCAGATTGGGTTTTTCCGAAAGCATTGGATGAGTTCGAAAAATGTGGGATAATCGAAACGATAAGACAACGAGATAAAAGTTCCATTGTAACTGTGTTATGTGAAGATTGTTATGAAGGGTATCCAACTTAAAAAAGTCCTACCTTCAATGCCTAATTTGTTGCCGGTCTGAACAATTTGAACGTCTCTTTTTTTGCTACCTGAGTCGGTTCAGGCCATTCCATAGGATGTGGAATTCTCTTCTATGCCATAGGCCCATGGGTAGCAATTATAGTTATTTCTGTAACTATAGTAATGTAGGCAATGATCTTCGGGGATGGAGGGATATCTACATAGCTATTAATTGCTTCAACATGGGAGTGATAGTATCCTTTTTTGCTTACTATTCTTATAAGTTTATTAGCGGAAATTCGGTGACTATATCTATAATGGCGAATATTCCTGCAGTGGCCATTGTTGGCTGGTTTCTCTAACTCATGAAATGCATAGTCAATTATGATTTATCGATCAGATCTCTAGGGATATAGGACATTAAAAAGCTAACTCAAAAAGAAAATTTTAATCTTTAGATAATTAATGTAAGTAAATCCATGTGTTAGTCACTTACGCAATAAATATTTACCTTTATTTACTACAATCAAGCTATAATTCTTGTTATTAAATTGGTTTTTTGGATTTAAAGCTTAATTAGATTCTTTTGATTCTCTAAAACAGTAATCATTCACATTTTTTGTCAAAATTAATTTTCAAATAAACACCGATTTTTGATATAAACTGCGAATAAATACCAAAATTAATTCAATTTAATCAGTAAAAATGCCAAATAATATCGAATTAAATCGAATAATTATCATATAATGGCTGTAATTAGCGAAAAATCATCAAATAAATCTCTATTGTCATCAAATCCACTGAAATTGTCATTGTCTAGTCACGGTCTCTATCATGATCTCTGCAATAGTCACAAAGGTCACCAAAAACAGATACCAATCATTCAGCCAAAATCAGTTTTCCATACAATTTACCCTTTATTTTTTAACTCAACTAGATCTAAATGTGTACTTCCTATCTAAAAACCGAAATAATGATTTGCATCACTTATTTACATCATTTAAAAGAAATAAAAAATTAATAGAACTATTTCAAGAACTGGTCTAGAAGATTAACAATAGATCGGTGATTGTGTGGTTATTTGGTTGCCTTACTCCATTGTAGCACTATTCATAGGAAACGTTCCTAAATTAATATAATTGTCAAGACATATATTTTGGAGTGATAGAGGTTACATTTGATACTGTGAATGATTGTACAATTTCCGATATAATTAAAACTATGTTGAAAATCAGGGGAACCATGAAGTAAAAAAATCATATAAGTAAATGAAAATATTTGAATTGGAATAATTCCTTTATTTCAAAAGCTGGTTCGCGAATAGAATCAGTTGCCTCCGATAGGTTGCGAAACAGATACTTAATTTTAATTCTCTTTACTAATCTCCTTAATTTCAGGTGAATTTTTTTTTTCTCTTTTTTTTCTTTTCCAGTTTTCATCAGCTTTATTTGATACGGAGTATTTTATAGCGGCAAGAGCAATAAGAACTGCAATAATGGTCGAGTACACAAAATATTGAAGTGCGAGCGATGTATTATTAGTGCCCCCTGTTGAGAGCGAAAATGTCGCTAAAATATACGTGGTTGCACCCCAAAAAAGTAACCCAGTTGCGATAATAAAGAGAGAGATTGAAACATTCTTATATATAGGTTTACCTTCCATCCTTAGATCGAATATTTTTCCTAGATCCGCAAGTATCAGGGCTCCTGCATACCACCAGACAGAGGCATGGGCGAAAACTGAGATCAGAGTAAGGGTTCCATGGTACCATAATCCTTCTCTCGAATAAAGTTTCCATACTTCCATGGCACCATATGAAGTTGCTACAAGACTGGTAAGTATGGCAGCCATATAGCTGATGAAAACCATTTTTTGTTCTAGAAAAGCATCCATTAACCTTTCTTCTTCAAGGGCAACAATATCATCCAGCCCGAATCCCCTATACAACATGTAAAGCCCGACAGCTGCAAGAATTCCTACAATTGCACCTTCGGGATAATGAGCAAGCAGAAATATAGAATAAATAAGAAAAGCAAGTCCTAACGGCACAAAAAAAGTCTGGGATATTTTCGGGTTGCTGAAGGCATGTTTAAGGATATAATAAGTACTTTCTAGGTTTTCGCTTTGCATTACCACAATTCTTTTTACGGAATCTATTTTCATGCGGGATTGGACTATAGGAACCAGGGTTTCATCTTCTGCTCCATCCGAGACAAAAATCGCTCTCTGCACTTCATTAGTCTGGAGGAAATTTTCGAGCTGTTCCGCTATTTTCTGGTCTGAAATAACTCCTACATTTTTGTCCCCTGCAAAAGAGATTATTTCCACGTCAGCTCCCTTTGCTCGTAATTCATCAAGTATCCGGATTCCCCCGAAAATTGTATTGGTATCCGAGTCCTCCGGATCTGCGATCCCAAGTGCGACAGCCGCTTGAATGTTTGCTTCCCTTCCTATTATAGGGGTTTCTAAGTTTGCTTTTTCTCCAAGGTCATTATCTCGGTCTATGCATATAATTAGGGTCTGCATGGCTCCTCTGTAACTCTAAAAGCTTACTCAATGCAGAGAATTGATTTTTCCTGAATACTATCTTTGAGTATGGATTTATTCGTTTTTAGTCGAAGTTTTTGATAGACTTTTACAATCAGTTAAGTGGCCTTATTTTCACATCATAGTATCTTCATTAATACTTTATAAGCTTGTAGCGTAATGAAACCCCTTTTGTAACCATTTTTCATTTTCAAATTCAATTTTAGCTTCAGAGAATATGAGTTGTGTAGTATATATAACTGTTAATATATATATATATATATATANNCATTTGAGTATTGGAGAGTTTAAATATCTTAACAATATCTTCGATTCATTAAAATTCTTACTAATTTTGTTATTAAAAAAAATGTGTAAGTCTTTAGTCACTGGAGATATACTTAATGGACTTGATTCCTTTTAATTGCTTGGAAATATTTTGTGTAATTTTTGAGTCAATATATTTTAACAAAACTTTCCTTAAGGTGGACAGGAAGTTGAAGTAATAGTGATATTTTAAATATTTGTTTTCCAGTAATAGCATGATCTTTCCGATTTCGAACTTGGGAAACAATGTATTGATCGAATTTTTTTCAGGAAATTTCTTGGTTTTCCTAGTACATGCCAGACAGCACCACAGTCTGATTATTCAGAATAAGGATTATTAATAGCTGCAAAGAGGAGTAAATATAGGGACAGTTGCAAAACCAATGTCATTCCTTGGTTTGAAAATAGAGTCTGGAATGATTCGAGAAGCTACTTTTATCCATTAAGATACCGGACATGCAAAAGCCGATAAACTTCGAGAGAATGGAGCAAAAAAGGAGAAGTAGAGACGGAATCAGAATAAAAAATGTTAGTAAGCCACACTTTGGATATAAAGTTCATAGAATAATAGATAGAGATTATGAGCTGATCAGAAGCTTCAAAACAACAACTCATAACTTCGTAATTCTCAAGTAAATTTATCAGAAAAAAAATGAAGGGATTTACAGAGACAGAGGGTACTTCGGAGCAAAATCAAAGGTTATGATTCAACAATGAAAAGAGCAGTAAAATAAAATATATAGGAATGAGTGTTGTATCAAGAAACAAGAGGAACAGCTCAAAATAGCTCAATAGGGCCGAGTTTATTCAGTAACTTAAAAGATATTCAAAGTAGGAAAAATTCTTGTCACTACAATTCAAAGAATGAATCTAAAGATTTTGTGTACTGCTTTTTGTTATAATCTCTATCAATAACAGAAAAAATGAAGTCAAATACAGAAATTATAGGTAAAGATTTGGACAGGATTCACACTGAAAAAAAATAAGAAGTTAATCGGAATCCTACATAACAGATTTCGATTAACTTAAATTTTTGGCTTGTTATTTATAGAGCTCATATCATATATTTTATAAATCGGAGTCTAATAGAGATTCTCTTAATTTATCTGTAAAATTCACAGAAAAATATTTCAAAAAACTTCATTGACTCAATCACAAAATTCAGAAATTTGTTATAGATATTTATATAGAGTCAGATAACTAAAAATCATTTGCTAAGAATTGGATTAAAATTTTTGATAAAAAAATTAAAATTGTAATTAATAGATAAGTTGACAATAAATTGCAATTTTCTCAAAAATATCAATGATTAATAAGGGAACACCTTAGTTTCTTCAATTCTTTAATACTATTTTATGGTTATGACTCGAGTTCTATATTTTCTAACTATATAACTTAAATTTATCAATATTTATCATTATATATATTTAAAATTAAAAACTATATTAAATTCAATGAAAATACTTATATATCGGCTTACAAATAGAGTATATTGATTAAGAGACAATAAAAAATAAATTAAAAAAAATAAAAAAAAACTTTAAACAGGTGATAAAAATGGAAAAAATTAGAGATCTGATTATCGAAAATGTAGCGATTTTCAACGAAGCATTTCCGAACAGGTTCTGCCATAGTCAGGATGTAATTTCCGCAATCTCGTATGACTACCATTTTACTTATGGACAAGTTGAAAACGAGATAGAGAAGATGGTTCACGAAGGGGTTCTCGACGCAGAACTTTCCGATTGGTATGAAATAAAGCTCTTATAAGAATATTGTACATTTCCAGCAGATATTTCAGGAAAAATTTGAAAGCATAGACTAATGCATGACGAAACAGAGATTGAACTGAGAAATAATGGGTCAGAATAGGTATCTAAGAACTGATTGAATTTTCAGTCACTTAATTAAGTCCCCATCTCGGTCATTGAGACATGTGTTAAAATGGGATATTAAGAGATATACAATGAAGATTTCATCCCAAATTTTGCCAGTAGATGATCTCTTTTTCCCTTAAACTCTTTTAATCTGGAACAATCTTCAAAAGTGGACATTTTGTTGTACAGCTAACTTTTTTTCGATAATATCTTTTGGCATGCTCCACCATCAGGGCATGGTATTCCTGATAAATCACCGGATTATGAGGCAAGTTTCCTTCAAAAAGCGCTTTTATTTCATCGTAATTTGCCTTTTCATCAACAAGTCTGAGGTTTGTTACTATTCGTCTTGTATAGGCATCAATAACAAAAAAAGGTTGTTTGAAGGCGTACAGCAGGATCGAATCTGCAGTTTCGGGGCCAATTCCTTTTAAAGAGAGTAGTTCTTCACGTGTGGGGACTCTATGCTTAAGTTCCAGAAACAAGATGGCAAGGTTCTTGAGGCATATTGCCTTTTGGTTATAATAGCCTGCTGGTTTGATCGCTTCTTTTAAAGCTTCCAAGTTAAGGGGTATAATGATTTCAGGGGAGAGTGCATCCAGCTGTTTCAGGTTTAAAAGAGTTTTTTCAACCTGAATCCAGCTAGTATTCTGAGTAAGCAAGGCTCCAGCTATAATCTCAAATTGCTGATCGCTGGTTTGTGGATATTTATAGTTTCCAGGATGATATCCTTTGGTATAATTTTTTTTTGAATGTGTCTCCCAGCTAGTTTCATGGAGGTCAATTAAAGGCCACCAGCCCTGAGGGCCGTATAAGTCAAATAGGCAATCATAAATCATTCTGACAACATGTTCGATACCTGGTTTTTCTAAATAGGTATTGTGAATATATTTTATCATCTCAATCCTCACTTAAGTTTTGAGAAAATCTAAAATTTACCGCTCAGATTTGCAAAATTCCATGTAGGTACCTAAAAGTGATGCTAGTTTCTCAAATGGTGAGTATTCGGCTTCTATTTGTGCGAAGCAACTCAGGTGAAAAAATATTTTCCTGAAAACTATTCGTTTTGCGATAATGTCTACAGAGGAGTATATTTCTCGGACTTTACTTTCTTACTTCATATATCATCAATAGTGTCTGCGTATTAGGTCTTGAGTCCCACGTTTTTCTCTATTTATACTCTTTAGTACTTACGGTTTCCGCCATTCTCTCAATGACAGTAAAGTCACAGAAACTTTTATTTTGTGACGAGCCCTAAATTCTAAGAAAATACGTTTCACTGCAAAAATGAAATATCAGAATTTTGGACTATGTGTCTGTAAACTCAATTATTCAATTTGATATCATAATACAATTATTATTGCTTGGGTACCAGTAAATGCAAAAAAATATACAAAAAACATAGGCAAAATCTCATACTTTCTTATGATGCGTTTTCAAATTGACAGATAATTCAGAAAATTAGCCATATATTGAATTTGTTTAAAATAAAATTTTTGCATATAGTATGTAATTTTGTTCTTCAAATATGGAATTTTATTTCAAATATTTTCTTGAGAGTTGCAATTTTACATAAAATTGCACACACTGCCAATATATTCTTAGATCATCGATTTAAAATTAAAATTAATAGTCCGAGTTAAGTTTTTGTTATGCTGTATGTTTGTTATACTGTATTTAATTGTGTTTTTTTATCTCCAAAATTTTATTGAAGGTATCACTTGCAAGTCTCGGCGAAAGCATTGCTGTGGGTTCATCAAGCATGAGAAGTTCTGCCTTTTTTATAAGAGCTGAGGCTATTGCAAGAAATTGTCTCTCGCCACCACTTAATGCCCCTCCATTTTGTTTTAACCTCATTTTTAGCTCAGGAAATATCTCTTTTACTAAATTCAGCCGCTCCTTGTATTCCTCATTTTTAAGAGTATAGCCAGCAATTCTGAGGTTTTCTTCAACTGTTAGATTAGTAAAAATGTTCTCTACCTGTGGAAGGTAAGCTATACCTATCATGGTCTTTTTGTGTGGCGGAATTATGGTTATATCCTTACTTTTATAAAGAACTCTGCCCGACTGGATGGTAACAAGGCCAAAAACAGACTTTAAAAACGTACTTTTTCCACTGCCATTCGGTCCTGCAATTGTAGTAATCTTTCCTTCCTCCACTAAGGCATTTATATCAAAGAGAATGCGCAGTTCCTTATAACCTGCAAAAAAGTTTTCAACTCTGAGCACCCAAATACACCTCTATAACCTCCGGATTTTCTAATATATCCTTACTTCTACCCTCAGCAATAATTCTCCCTCCTGCCATGACGTAAATATGGTCAACGTATTCAAGAACTATATCCAACCGATGCTCCACTATGAGAAAAGAAATCCCCATCTCTGAAAGTTTTCTGAACTTCTTAAGAATAGCATGGGACAAGTCAGGGGCTATGCCTGCAATAGGCTCATCCATAATAATAAGCTTCGTCTGACACATGAGCGCTCTACCTATCTCAAGAAGCCTTAGCTGCCCTCCACTCAGGTTCATTGCAAACTCATTCCACATGTGCTCTAAACCTAAGAAATCCAGAACTGAAAAAGCTTTTTTTACAAGCATCTCTTCTTTCGCAAGCCAGCTTCTACCTAAGCTCTGAATTATGCTTTCCCCATAATTTGCTTCCGCTATAAGCAGATTCTCAATAACTGTAAGTTTTAGAAGTGGCTTGGGGGTCTGGAAGGTTCTTACTATGCCACGTTTAAAAATTTCGTGAGGAGAAAGATTTGTTATCTCCCTCTTCTTGAAAAAAACTTCACCTTCATCCGCACTGAGGAAACCGGTAACCGTGTTTATAAGTGTGGTCTTTCCACCTCCGTTAGGCCCGATTATTAACGTTATGCAATTTTTAATCTCTATACTCACCTCATCGAGAGCTTGAAGTTCGCCGAAACGTTTTGTGAGTTTTTGAGTTGTTAATTCGACTTTATTTAGTTCCGAGTGCGTTTCCATACTATATATCCGTTCCAGCTTCCATCAACTCCACTTTATTTCATTCGTAGCAAACTTCCATGCTCCACGTTCGTTCCAGCTTCCATTAGAAACGGCATAGATTTTATACTCCAAGCCAATCCTATCTTTATATTCATTTAATTTTACCTCGCCACTCACAGGATATATGCCATACTTGCCCGCACTATATTCACCCGCCACTTTCGGCACAGCCTCTGCTATAGCATCATCATTATACTTACCCTGTTTATCGTATACCTGCGCAAAGGATAGAGCCAGTATCCATGTTGTATCATAAGCATTCAAACCGTAGCTCATGGGCGAACTGCCAATACGCTGATGGTAAGTACTGTTCAGGGCATCGAATTCTTTTGTACCCCTTGTTTCCGAGACTGTGCTGTAAAGTTTAATCTTGTTCGCTTTCCCAGGAACATCAGCCACAATCTTGCTGCTTTTCGTTATTCCATCGCACCCTATCCACTTGACGTTTAGTAGCACTGAGTTATCTTGCATCTGAGCAAGCATAGTAGCAATTTCTTCGTAGCTGAAAGCCACAACTGCAATCTGATCTTTGGTGTAGTTTTTCATTAGATCATTTACATTTCCTTCAATCGTTGCTATATATGGTGTGAAGTCCGCAGGTGTAGGATCGGGATATCCTACTGAGTTCTTTACCTCGATTCCTTGCTTTTGAAATTCCGCCTTACCGAATTCCTCCAGACCTTTGCCCCAGGCGTTGCTAATGTAAGTTATAACTACCGCCTTAACACTCAGTTCATGAGCAAGCTTTGCTATAGCTTTAGTCTGGAAAGAGTCTGTAGGTACGAACCTGAAAACATACTTCTTCTCATCTGGCGCTGTCACACCTAGATACTTCGTTTCTGCAGTTGAGGAGGGAGAAGCTACAATTATCTTGTTCGATCCGACATATCCGATAATATTCTTTACTTCCCCACTGCTCTGTGGTCCAACGATGAGCTTCACACCCTGTGTCTGCAACGCCATGATCGTATCCAGAGCTATTTTTGGATCAGCTTTTGTATCCTCAACATAAAGCTTGACCCTGTACGGTTTTCCATCCTTTTCAAATTTGTTATTTATATCTTCAGCTGCAATTGTAACCGTGTTTTTAATGTCCTCACCATGTGTAGTCAGCGGTCCAGAAAGATCCATCAGTACACCAAGTGGAACCTCGACCTCAGCTTTCGCAAGAGCTTTTTCACCCGGCTGCACACAACCGGCGATGAGTACAGTAGCGATCACCGCTGCAACAAACTTAAACCACCCTCTCATAGTCTATACCTCCTCACTTTTTTTATACTTTATTTCTTTATATCTATAGCCTCATAACTAAATTTCTCATATTCATGGTAAGCACAAAAAATCTTTTCACTTTATAAATCAAGTTATATGCCAGATATGTTGCTCAAAAGTGTAATTGATTTGCATTTATCAGAGGTTAATGAATTTTATGCACAATTTTGAATACCAAGTGTGGTTATTTTCCAACTTGAATGGTAGATATACTTAGCATAAAAATAACATTTTTAGTATTTTATGTCTTAATCGAATATAAATGAATTAATTTGTGAATTTACTATAAACGAAAAGATTAATGAAGTGCAAATATTTATTTTCTAAACCATAAGACAATTTTATATACTTTAATGTGTGAGGGATAACATGACCGTTTTAGAAGGAGCAGTTGTTTACTCAAACCTTCTAGTTCTTTTGAGCATAGGTTTAACGATCACTTATATCACCACAGGCATACCAAATTTTGCACAAGGAAGTATGGCCGTATTCGGGTCATATATCTCCTTAACTTTGTGGCGTATATTAGGTGTGCATCCTTATTACTCCCTTCCTCTCTCCTTCATTTTTGGAGGTGCGATTGGAGTGGGGATCTACGTACTGATTCTCAAACCAATGATAAGAAAAGAGGCGACGGTGGTCATGCTTATGATTGCCACCCTGGCTGTAGATATAATATTTATCGGCATACTTGGTGCATATTCTGAAACATTGAGTAGCACCACTCGGATGCCAACGACCAAGTTCATTTTCACGTCCATGGATTTCAAAATATTTGGTATCGAAGCAGTACTTGTTATTTCAAGTTTTATGATTTTCTTGCTCCTTCTAGCCTTGTTTTTGCTCCTTTACAGAACGAAATTCGGCATAGCTTTGCGGGCCTCTATGGAAAATCCAACTCTGGCTGAAATAATGGGAGTGAATGTAGAGCATACCCGCCTGTTTTCCTGGTTCCTCTCCGGCTCCTTAGCCGCCGTTGCGGGAAGCATGTTGCCTTTCCGTCAAGAGATAGAACCTTTAACTGGAACAATAATAATAGTCTCCATTTTCGCGGCAAGCGTCGTGGGCGGTTTGAGTAGCATCTACGGTGCCTTGGCCGGAGGGTATATTATAGGAATGTCGGAATCGCTTGTAACTTTTTATCTATCAACTTTTTTCGGATCTGGTATTCTGGTGTATAGCAAAGTGGTTTCCCTTATTATGCTCGTGATAGTTTTAATAATCGCTCCAATGGGAATTGCAGGGCTGAGTATATGGAGGAATAAAAAGTGGAGCTGGAATACTTCTTCTTAGATATAGTACTATGGTTCTCCATATACCTCATAGTTGCACTCAGCCTGAATGTTGAGTATGGTTACGCTGGCATTCCCAATTTTGGTAGAGCTATGGCTGTTCTTATCGGAGCCATAACTGTTGGGTATGTTATGAATCATATTCTCATGCTCCTTTTGGGCATAGATTGAGAAATTGTAGAAGCAAGTGGAATTGTTAAGAGCACCATGAACACGATGATTTTCCACAATCCGTTTTTGGGAATGTGCATTCTGGTACTCTCTCTTCTGTTAGCTGCTTTTATAGGCGCTATGGCGGGTATTCTTTTCATCCTTCCGAGCGCAAAACTAAAAAATGAGTACCTTTCAATTGCTCTACTTGCAATGAGTGAGGTTCTATATCAAGTCTCAAATTACAATACCTCCATAATAGGGGGCTATTATGGCGTAAGCGTTCCTAATGTATTAGCATGGATACCAGGAGAGTGGCGGATCATTTATGTTACACTCCTCAGCTTTGGTACAGCGCTAATAGTTTATCTTTTTGTAGACAAAATTCTCACATCACCCTACGGCAGGCTTTTGAAGGCAATGAGGGAAAACGAAGACGTCGTTCAGGCTTTTGGCAAGGATACTCTTGTTCTCAGAATGAAGACTGCAGCTCTGGGTTCGAGCATAGCAGCACTAGCCGGAGCACTGTATTCCTTTTACAGCATGAATGTCATAGCTTCCACTTTCTCCAGGGTTGAATGGACATTTTTCCCATTCCTCATGGTTATTTTAGGAGGCAGGGGGAATAATAAAGGTGTAGCACTGGGAGTACTCTTTTTTGTCCTCACAAAGGTCTCCCTAACTGTATATAAATTTGATATCCGGAGTATACTCCAGCTACCTTTTGAAGCCACCTGGCTTGAATATATACTGTTTGGAATGGTAATGCTGATGATACTCTACTACAAACCCGATGGATTGATCAAAGAAAAGCCCCTTATTACCCCTCCGATAAAGCAAGCTTTGAAGGAAAAAAACATTCAAGAGGCCAAAAACATCGGTTCATGAACAAAATCTATGCAACTATCGAAAGAAGAGCTCAAGAAAATGCCTTAAGTAACCCCACAATCGATCTTCTTCTACTTGGTTCCGTTGCAAAAACTTCAGAATAAGCATGTAAATCTATAAGTATAAAAAAAAGTCGAAAGATCTGAGGGAAATATACCAACATTATAAAACTATACTAAACAAATGATTAATGTATTTGACTTCATTAAGAACAGAGTACTTTAAATTATTGACTTGTCTTTTTTTAATCATATTCATAGCTTCACTTCCTTTTAAA
>PLUB01000087.1 GCA_003164755.1 Methanosarcina sp.
TCTGAAGTTTTTGCAACGGAACCCTGTTTTCATTACTGCATCATAACCTTTTGATTTTGTTCTGAAAGCTGACCCAAAAAATATAGCCATACACTATAACTTCTGGAAATGTATTCGAAGACGTTGGGCTCGGGGTCGATAATTCCACTGCGGCAATAATTTTTGAAGTATTTAGTCTAAAAATGTAACCATCAGTAAGCATGCATTTGCATAAAGATGCACATCAAAAAGTTGAGTGGAAAATTAATGACAAACTTCACCTTTGTTAGGCAGGTAAATACAGTAAAGTACTTGATTATTCGACAACTGCACACGCAAAATGTCCATGCTCATAATGTCCATACGTACGTCCTTGCAAGTAACGTCCTTCGATGTTTGTTGGGCTTAGGTCCTCATATAGCCGAAATCCTAAACTTGCGAGCTCTTCGGCCAAGTTTGACGGATTGAAGCCATTGCTTTCCAGTGGTTCACCAATTTTACTCAAATACTCTAACAGCTCTCGCATTTGCGGAGACAATTTTTCGGGAATAAATGCATCAGTATCTATATAATCAAAAACTAAAGAGCTCCCAACAGGTGCAACATCAGCGATGAAACGTAGTGTCGCCAACACATCTTTTTGGGGTAAGTACGGGGTGACACCGAACCAGCTGAAGAAAGTTTTAATGTTGGTGTCATAAGATGATGAGCGCATGAGTGCTGTTACTAAACTTTCCTTCGTGAAATCTATAGGAATGAAGTGTAATTTTGCTGGATGTTTCCATCCCAACTCAGCAAGTCGATGTAGCTTAAATTTTTGAGTGGAAGGGTGATCAATCTCAAATACTTCCAACTCTTCCAACATTTCGGGTCTCCGAAACGCAAATGTATCCATTCCTGCCCCAAGAATTACGTACTGCTTCACTCCTTGCCTGAAAGCTTCCTCCAAGGTATCTTCCGTATATCGAGCACGACTGATAACATTATTAATTGCTTGCATTAAGGACTCTGAGGTAGTAATCCTATCGTGGAGCGATGTAGCATTTTCAGTATCGTTTAATTGTTGATCCCAGGTTACATATTGTTTAATTAAATGTTTTTCAATTAGTTCTCGTTTTTCCTCGGGTATCAAATCATAGGCCAAAAAGTCATCAAAGATTTTTGGAGCATCATATCTGGAATGGTAAGCACGCATATAGGCTACCGACATTGCAGTAAAGCTAGCCTGATTTTCTTTCATCTAATTATCTCCTTTGTTATTGCACTTTCTCAAAATAAAAATGTTAATACTTGATAACAGTGACAGTCTGCATTGAAGCTGATTTATTGCAACGCTGCCAATCAGTACTCTCCAATTGATATTGTCTAGAATATCAATTATCAAGTCTGCTCCTTCTTTCCTTCTCCTTCAAGACCACTTTTACTAGTATCTTTACCCATAAAATCAGTTTCATGCACGTATCGTTGGCCTCTCATTGCAGACAATATCGCAGCTGTGCCTGAGAGTACAGCCCCGATTCTAAACGCAAACTGCAGCGCCGGCATAAAAGCCTGCTGCAATGTTCGTGGGAACCAGTATCTGCTTGTCAGGGTGGTCACGATCTGTTGTGGTATCGCGCTGACAATATGTGGATCCATGGAGCTCAAGATAGAGCCCATCGGGTTATATCCTAAGAAAGCAGAAAACAGCGCATTGGTCGGTGACATGCTGGCTAGCCGATCTGCGAGTTGTTGAACAGTGGGGTTAATCTGTAAGGATCCAAGGCTAGCGAAATAGTCGTGTATCGCTCCTGGAAAAGCTCCCTTGATACCTACGATAACGATGGTGAAAAACATAGCCATGCTCACCGTATTGGCCGAACTTGTCAATGTAAACATCGTACCCGATGCTACACCCCGATCTTGCGAGGGTACTGAATTCATGACTGATGAGCTATTAGGAGAGCTAAACATGCCATTACCAGCACCAATTAGGAAAATCAGGATGCCAAGCTCCCAATAATCGAAATTATAGGGAAGCATTGAGAGGCAAATGAAGACCAGGGTCACGAGGGTCATCCCACAGGTAGCGATCCATCGGGGCCCATACTTGTCCGAAAGTATCCCAGAGATCGGTCCCATAACTACAAAGCCAAAGGTCATGGGAAGCATGTAGATACCTGCCCAAAATGGTGTATCTTCGAAGCGATAACCATGAAGTGGCAGCCAGATACCCTGCAGCAACATGATAAGCATAAACATGACGCCTCCTCGCGAAATAGCTGCTGCAAAGCTGGCGAGATTCGCATAGGCGAAAGCTCGGATCTTGAAGAATTCCAACCGGAACATAGGGTTCTTTACTTTGCTCTCTACAAATGGGAAAATGATCAACAGCAGTATGCCGACAATGATTGCTCTAATTACCCACGGGTTTCCCCAGCCCATAGCATCGGTGATGCCATTATGTTTGTACGGCATCAGACCATAGGTTACACCGACAAGCAGAGAAGTCAGCCCACCGATGAAGACTAAATTGCCTAAGAAATCGATACTTGTTTTTGGTGCACGGAAAGAAGTCTCCTTCATCTTCCAGTAAGACCATAGTGTCCCAAATATAGCAAAGGGGACACTGACTAGAAATACATAGCGCCAGTTGTATACAGCTAGTACTCCACCCAGCAATAAACCAATGAACTGGCCGGACATGAAGGCAACCATATTTATGCCTAAAGCCTTCCCCCTCTCACTAGCCGGAAATGCGTCTGTGATGATGGCTGCACCGTTTGACATGGTGAACGCACTACCCACGGCCTGTATGAACCGGAAAATAATTAGCTCTAGTGCACCCGCGTTACCGGTGCTGGGAGTAAGGTAAAGTAGGGTTGATCCAATGGCAAATATCAGGAAACCCAACCTAAAGAGTTTCACCCGACCGTACATGTCTGCAAGTCTCCCGAAACTGAGGAGCAGTGTTGCAGTTACCAGACCATAGCCCATCAGGATCCACAGCAGATACTGGAATACATCAGGGGCCATAGGGTTAATCTGTATGCCCTTGAATATCGCAGGCAGTGCGATTAGAACAATGCTGTTGTCAGTCGACCCCATCAGAGTTGCTAAGGTCACATTGAATAGCGCAATCCACTTGTATTCAACGCCTTTCCCTAATTTGCCAGCGATCACTTTGTCTGTCATATTACTGTTTTCGCTCAACCTGTTACCTTCCGTTATCATCTGTTTGTAGAGTCTGAGAATTGCCATTGTGTGTTTTTTCAGGCTGCTGATCCAAACTCCGGATATTACTGACCTCACCACCAGTATCACTACTGCCATTATCTTCAGTTATAATATTAATGATCTGGGACATTTCATCCAGGAGCTCCAATCTCTTCTGTGTCATGTGATCCAGCGCCACTATCCCCTTATCGGTGATTGAATACACCTTTTTGCGGCGTTCCTCGATCTCTTTGCTCTGGATTAAGCCGTTTGACTCTAGATTATCCAGTATTGGATATATCGAACCTGTACTTGGGGTCCAGCACCCTTTTGAGCGGAGCCTGATGATCTTGATTATATCATAGCCATGGGTAGGCCTATATTTAATAATCTTCAGAACTATATACTTGAGAAAAACCCGCCTGATCTCTGTACACATTTTGTTTTCCATAATTCGAGCCTCAATATCTCGAAAGCTGATATATCAAACTGTGACATAACAAGAGATGATGTATTTATAGGTTTCTAGTTAGTTGATATATCAACAGGCCGGAAAGCTTGCAGAATATGAAAAACAATTGAGAAATCGACGTGGATTAAACTTATGCATTATTGGATTAAACGTATGAATAATTATTTTGGTGTGTTTTGGATTCAGCACAGAAGTTTGCTGTAGTCATTTTTTAGTGGCCTTTGCTCTTAGAAAATCCCTGCTTCCCACAGATTTACAACTAATTATAGCTTACTTAGTTGAAGGATTACAATCCTGTAACTTTCATATAAATGCATACTTTCCTTAAATTCCAAAACAATTTTTCGTTAATCAAATAAAATAACTTTATAACAGTCATAATAAATATTATACAGCTTGTTTATGCTTTAGTCTACAAATAACGGCTCAACTAACTATATTTACTAAAGCTGAATTTTAGTTAATTTTTTATTATTTATAGAAGTAATTATTAATAGGAAATATTCATATTAGACATCTTACAATAGCCAAAAACAGCGTTAGAACATCTTGAAAAGCATGCAATATTATATAATTAACTTGTGAAAATCAAATGTTAATTTTCGTCTTTAGTTTAGAAAGAAAACTATATAACTGTCAATAAAGCTTCAATAGCTTTATATAAGCTTCATTGCAAAATTAACAGCTCAAATAACATTATTTCATAAAGGTTATCTTTATTAATTTATGTCTAGCTTTAAAAGTAATTACTTATATTAAGGAAATGAATTCAGCATTCTAAAATTACCAAAAAAGCCTTTTGGAGTTTTAAAAGTTATAAATATATAAAAATTAAAAGATGATATAAAATATATCTTAAAAGTATATATTAAAAAATGAAGGATAAAGACTAAAAATAAGGAGATTGACATATGTTAAAACAAATGAGAAAGACACTTGGTATTCTGTTAGTAGTTTGTTTTTTAATGTCCGTGACAGCTGCAGCAGTAAGCGCAGGACCCGTTGTGGTTAAGGATAAGAAAACAGCTGTTTTAATATTCCAACATGTGAAAACTAAAATCTTCGGGCACCACCACAAGTTACATCACCACCACAAGGGGCATCACCATCATCACCACCACAAATTAATGAAAGCCGTAAAAGAGTTCATGAATTCGTGAAAGCCCTATATGCTATCACCCCAATAAAAGTTCATAGATACTAAAGAGGATTTCGATAAACCACAATTTTGGGTTGGTGTTTATAATGTTTTATAGAAACAATTTTTGAAATATGAGGTTTATCGAAATTCTCTGGAATCACTCAAAAAACGTAAATCCCAGTACATAATTATTCAAACATATACTTTAAAGGCTGAGATGGGATAAAAATATTTGATCCAGCTTTAATTTGATCCAGCTTTAAGATGTTAACTCAAATAATATTATAGATGAAAGAAGATAGTTAAATATGCACGATTTTGCAGGAAAGGGGGCAATAATACAGACTGAGATGGCTCAGACATGGGAACTTCTGACTGAAGAACAGAAAAGGAAAGTTGCAGTAATGGGAATGGGTAAAGGAATTAAATTCTTAGAAATGAAAATAAATGATATGGAAAAGATGATCGAGATAAAAAAAGATGCTATAGCTAATATTCGAAAAGTTCAGGAAATGATCCAACAAGGAAAATGTTAGATCGAAAAATGATATCAGAATTTAAGCGCTTTAAAAATTATCTGAAATAACAAATTTATGTACCAATTAGATTAGCTTTTCAAAGGTTACAATTTTTATCTCGTTTCTAAGGCTTCCATTTATTGCTATTACTCTCATATTTTACCTCCTTATCTTAACCCCCTTCCTATAATTTTCAGTTCAAACTTATGATTGCTTTCTTACTCAAGTAAGGGTCCAATACCCATAATTTTACTTATTACTTCTTACGGGGCATATGGTATGGTCAGTAAACCAAAAACAATTCTTACATCCAGAGCATGTGTTTACAGGCTCACTGTTTATCACATGAGTGGCAAATTCAGGATCAGCTAACATGCCCCTACCGATAGCAGAAAAATCTACCTAATCATTTTCAATTAAGAATCGTACCTGTCTTTCCTACGGATCTCATTAACTGCAATAACGGGGATATTTACTTCTTTTTTGATCTTACATCCACTATAAGTCAGAACTGCATATGAAACCTTCTGGAACTGGATTCGTTGGATCTTGCATGCCAAATGAAATTTTTGGTAAATCAATACCGACCTTTTCAAAGATTTTGGCTATTTCAATGCCATCCTTGCTTCCTGGTAGATACGCATCAAGAAACTTGCATAAGGTAAATCCATGGGCGGAGTGATATTCAACGCCGTCAAAACATATTTCATAGACATGGATAGCTGCCTGCATCATGTTAATCTGCATCGAATAAATTTCTGCAGCTGACAACTCGTTAATGTTCAAATTGCCACAGTGCAGCTGCAGCATTATCGTAGCACCATACTCATGGCTGTTGCTTGCAATTTGCTTTAAAGCGGTAATATCATCTGTTGACAACATCCTTGTGAAATCAACAGCATCAAATACGCTGGCAGCCTGCACAATAATAAGACCTGCACAATCTTTTGCACGCTTCGTATAATGTTTAATATGCTGCCTGCCATAATAAGATCTGCTATTTCCATGAAAAGAAACAGTAACCATCCAGGATATAGCAAATTCAGCCATTGTAAGTATTGGATTGATTTATAAATATTTTTCAGATGGCAAATTAGATATACTTACAGAAACCGGTCATCAATATACAGACGAACTGTTGATGATAAAGCAGCCCGAAAATGTTGATTTTAATGATTTTCCAGGCTATATGAGAACTCTCATCAAAAATCTACAGCAACTTAATAAAGACAATAGCTCTTTGGTAAAGGCATTGACAATGGCCACACTGGCTGATGGTGAAATTATAGACGAAGTCAAAAAGATGGACTTTAAATACTACAAAACTACAGCTGATTTTTTTGCCAGTTTCAATAACGTTAAAATAAGAAGTAGGGATTCCTTTGAACTCCTTATATACTGAGGGATTATGGTAAAAGGCATTATTCTCCTTAATACGATATACTCCGTGCCTTTCACGAATGAAGAAACCCTAACGGATTTAATGGTCAATTTATCTTTGACGATATGAGGCCACCAGAAAACACCATAAGCTTTTACCAGTTAGAACCACCTTGAAAGTGATAGATTTCAAAATTTAGGCTTTGCAGAAATCTGAATGACAAAAAAGTCATGTGGACATATCCCTTTACTTATTTTATCAAGTATCTATTCCTTCATTGTCAGTTTCTAGATTTAGCTATTAATAACGAAAAATAACTCCAAAAATACAAGTGGGTAATAGTTAAGTGAGACAAAAATTAATCTGGGATCTTTTTTAGTTAAAATAACTGTATAGGGCTTGGATTTCGCCAAATCTAGTCAATCTATACCTAATATTTAAAAAACCATTGATTAATAAAAAAATTTTTAAAGTATACCGGTTAATACATTTATGCAGAACAGATCAATTAGCTTTCAGAAATAAGTTAGATACTGTTGGTGTGTGCATCCCAACAGTATCTTCCTCTCCAATTTATAATGCACTTTGATTTTCATGAGAGATAATTTTTTAAAAATTATGGCCCATACCCCAAACTCATTAATAAAACAATTGAAACTTTCTGTAGCCATCGTCTTTAGAAAAAGAAATACTTTTCTCTGAGAAGCGCTACCTCAGCCAATAATTACTTCTTAAAAGTATCAAACTCAGGACTTTGACAAATAGCCTCTATCCACTCATCCACTGTGTATGGCCCTAAATCTAATTTTGTAATCCAGACTCCCCTTTTTAATTCAATAAAACCTGCTAACTCAATTAATTTTAGTGCTTCGAGTATATTTCCCATATAAATTGACTCAATTCCATATTCACCACACATTCCAATATAATTTGAATACACATCTACTCCACTAATATTTCTTTTTTTCAATTGTGATCTTGCAATTCTTAGAACATTTAAAAGTACTAATCTCTGATGAAATGGAAAACATGAACTGATTTCCTCGTATGGATTAAACACAGTTATTATCCTCCCTTTATGACGGGAAAATATTCTTTCAACTCTTCTAATTGATAATCCCCATATAAAGCCTGATATGTCTGTTCAAGACATACCCTCGGGATTGAAATCATTCTCGTTTTTCCACCTGTCTTCGTCTTTATTTTAGTAGACTGAATATACCCTTGCATATCAAGTGATGTTATCCATTCGGATACTGCCTGTCTAATCGATGGTTTTTGATTTATTTGCTTGCAAAGCATTTCATACATCGTTGTGACGTCTCCTGTACTAATAGAATCACTTTGTTTCATGAACTTAGCAATACTCATTAATATGATTCTGTGATGTAACGGGAGGACTAAAACTGCATTAATAACATCGTTATCTTGCACTTTTTCTTCTGCGCCTTTTATGTGCTGGATAGTAATATTTTCCGATCCTCCCACATCAGCTGTTTCTGCAGCAGTTTGTAATACATTAAGAACTTTTCGTACATCTCCACCTGTATTAGCTGAATCTTTAGCGCATTGAATTATGGTTTCATCATCAATTGATCCTGGGGTAAATGCAGTTTTATTCTATCTTTCAGTATGTGGTAAATATCATCAGTATTATATGATGGGAATCTAAATTTTTTAAATCCAATCGAAGAAAGAATTCTTGGATCAAGTTTTTCTTCAAATTTACGGCTGTTAGATATTCCTATAATTCGTATAAACTGCCTTCCATTAAATTTCCCAATCGTGATAGCACGACTGAATGTATAAAGAAAATCTTAAGACTTTAAAAAATCTATTCCATCAAGAATTACCATAAGAGACTTGTTTTTTTTATTCATTAATAAAAATAGGGCATCGTAATAATAATCAATTGAATATCCAGATCTTTTTATTTGTGTATTTGGATCTAAATGTTGAATAAGTTTGAATAAAATTCCCATTGTAGTGCAAATTTCTTTACAAGATATACAAAGCTAATTTGGTAACATTTACATTACCTTGTAGCATCAAAGCTTTCTGAATCCAAGGAAATGGGGTATTGGGGATAAAATGATGTTTGAATTTTTTCTTAATTGTCACAGTATCTACCCATATAATACTAAATAATAGATAAATCTAAAAAATGCTAAAAATATCTAAAAATAATTAATAGGACGGAGTAGAATCCATGTCTATTTAAATAGTCACATATTCCTATTTCTTATTTATCAAGAATCAAAATTTCCAGCTTTAATTTCTTTTACAATTCTTAGGACCTTATTCCAAGTCTCAACTCCCCTAGAGTCAGAATATCTATCAGGGAATTTGATGACAAAAGCTTCCGTTTTGATAGAATTACCGGGCCCTAAAACTATGGCAGAAGCTCCTGTCATTAACTTTTGAGCTTTCAAAATAATCTCATATGCCTCATTTTCTTCGCACTCTATAAGAATCGCATTATGAATGGGAGCTAAGATTTTAATTCCGTTTTATAGTAGCTTAATACAAGCCACTCTTAAAATTTCCGCCCTGTTGCTTGACAAGGGAAATTTTTAATTGTTCTTAGTTCTTTTTTCGCCTGACCAATAACTTGATACTACTAGCCATAGCAAGTTGTAATTTTCTTTTTGAGTAGTGTAGAGTTCAGAACGTGATTCTCCCAATCCCAATACTTTTTATACACTCGTTTGTGGTGGTGGAGCAATTCATTACCGTAAGGTTTTGACTTGCCTATTCTTAAGGCTGGACTATCTAGCCCCCTCCTAATTGGACACCAAAAACACATTGTTCGAAAAGATATGGGACGGGTTTGTGAGATGCCTTTGTAGATTCCTGTCCAGACTGCTGCAAGCTCCACAGTATAAGCTGCAAGTAGAAGATTCTGGGTTTCTGCCGAACAGTCCTGCACCCAGTATCCAGGAACTTTTTCCTGAGTCGTATCCCCGCAGACAAGGATTGTAAAAGGAGCTTACCTGCACATGCTTGTATATGGGCTGATTGTGGGAATCTCCTCAAGCAATTTTTGCTCATCAATAACAATGAAGGAACCAGGACTTGGCATTAACTGTAGATAAAAAGATCATTGCAGCCTTGAGCAATTCAGTAACAAGTTCCTAAAAGGCTGATTTTTCGGTGTATTTTCGAATGCTTCTCTTAGTGTAAATTGCTTCAAGAGTATCCATATTAAGACTTACATTATCCATTCCCGAAAGATCTAATTGAGGAAACATCTCGCAGGCTGCTTCTAACCATTTTTCGTTTTGCCATTACTTGGACAGGTTCAGGCCTGCATCCTTTGCTTTCTTCATAAGCTCTGCATCATTCTTTACTTCTCCTGGAGTATGGTATCCAGCTACAACAAGAGTATTCTTTACATCCATTCCCATAAAGCGGGAAATTTGGCCTCCGAATTCTTCATAGACCCCATTATATGCAGCAGAATCAGACATACCCTGAGCTACCACAATTATAGCTTTTTTTCCACACGGAAGGCGGGTAGAAAGATCTGGATTTACCAGAGAATAGCAGCGGTCCAGGAAGAGCTTCATCTGGCCTGAAAACTGACCAAAATAAATAGGAGCACCAAAAATAACGCCATCAGCTTCTGCTAATTCTTCGAAAAGCTCTGCAAGGTCATCTTCAAGTTTGCACTTCTCATGAGACTTACAGTAGTCACAGGCCTGACAGCCACTGTACTTCATTTCGTTGAGGAGAAAAGTCCTCGTCTCTGCCCCAGTTTCGACCGCTCCTTCAAGGACCTGCTGGACAAGAGTGTTCGTGTTTCCATTTTTGCGGGGACTTCCCACAATACCTATGACTTTCATTCCATTATACCTCTCATTCTTTAAACTGAATATATCTATAAAAATATTAGTAATAGTCCTAAGTAATACTGATTTCAAACTATTGTTAATATTTAGCCACATAGTGCTAGCTGAAACAAAAAGATGGATTTTGATATAAAAGTGATTTAATTTAATACAAATGAAACTTTAAATGGATAGTTAAAAATTTTGATATTTGTTCTGTGGTCCAAATACGTCAAGAAGGCAAAAAATCTAGCTCCAAAATATGTTCACTATCAGACCCAACTATAATTTTATGCTCCATTAACTATGAACGCTGCCTAATAATATGGATGCTAGAAAGGCTTCTTATCTGAAAATTTCCCTGCCATTTTAGAGTAGCTTTTCCTATACTATTCTATGAACTCCTTTCTCTTGCCTCTCCATTCGACCGAATAGTAGCATTTTTCTATATAATCGCCACTTGTCAGAAGTAAGGTCTCGGACCCAGAGCTGAGCTTCCTGTAATGCCAAGGGACTATCCATTCCGCTAACAACGTGATTGGAATAGAACCGCTCCATCAGTATAGCTGTGGATATATCCGAAACCGAATAGATACTACTTATAACGCCTGGAACGAGCATAAAAACTGCTGATAATCACGATACTCATCGTCTCTACGACTCCCTTCAACGAGCGCATCACGCCCACCCTCAATTGACCCTCTGTTTGAAGCGATTGTGCAATGAAATCATACAACGCTATGTCGAATTATTCATTAAATCCAGATTGACCGTGCGCTTAGTGAAAAAGATGGCAGGGTCATTGATTTTCTCCAATTAACTCTGGTTATTCATGACCATCTCCAAATATACATACATCTGAACTGGTCTGATATTATGGCACCTTGAGTATCTCTGGTAAAGCAGCACAAATTTGTCACTAAACTCAAGCCATGCTTAGGGATCTCATGCAGCTGCCCTCAACAGCAGTGTGAATGGAGGTTATCCGCCCCCATAGACAGCAGGAGACCAGGGTGAGCTGACTGGCAATTGTGGCGGTGCAAGCCGTTAGAACTCCCCGCTTCCATATACTAACCTTGCCCCCCACAAGGGTGAGTACTGATTCTATCTGCTTTACCGCTTCCTCCGGAATCGTGAAATAATCTGCAGATAAGACTGCAAGGTCGGCAAATTTCTCCACTTCTATCGTTCCCTTCCTGTCATCCTCATTCGATAACCAGGCGCTTCCCAGACTATAGAGCCTGAGCGCCGATAAGCGCTCGATTCGACCCGACTCAGCTGGGTGCACCTCCGACTGACTTGCCAGTAATGAGCCAATACAGCGAAAGCCACGGATTGTAGCTTGATACTCTCGTCGCATCTGTTCCTGCACCCACGGGGATACCAATATCCATCATTCTGCGCACCTGCGGTGCCTGAGTAGCTGCCTCTTCTCCATATCTGGCTACGAAGTGTTCGCACTGGAAAGCCATACGGTTTTGGACAGGTATGCCCCCATTTAAGTTACGAACACGTTGAATATTATGCTCAGAGATCGTTTCAGCGTGGTCGAAGAACCAGTGGATCCCATTGAATGGGGTCCCATCGTTCACTTCTTCGAAGACGTTCAGGAAACGGGTGGATTGACTCATCGTAGCTTGCATGGATACGGAAAGGCCAACTATTCCGGACAAGGAGTTCCACCACACATCCTTCAGCTCATTCTCCATCGCATTCGCCAGCTCAGGACTGGATTCAGCAAAATTTTCATAATCTGCTGCTGAGAAGACTAACATCTCTCCTGCACCGTTCATCCTGTAGAAATCATCACCTTGACCCGGCGTCGTCATATTCACCCAGCTCGCAAAGTCCTCCATCTCATGTTTGGGACGTTGAGTGAACAGATTGTAGGCTACTCGGACAGTAAGCAGACCCCGCTTTGCCAGATAACCTATAACGGTATAATCCTCAGGAAAGTTCTGGGAGCCACCGCCTGCATCTATGACACCAGTGATCCCAAAACGGTTGAGCTCCTGTAAAAACTGCCGGATGGAATTTAATTGATCGCTATAGCTGAGCTTAGGTCCTCTGGCAAGTGTCGAGTACAGAATGTTCGCGTTCGGCTTAGCGAAAAGAAGACCCGTGGGATTGCCTTCTTCGTCACGCTCAATCACACCACCTGGGGGATCAGGCGTATCTCGATTGTAGCCCACGTCTTCCACTCCTAACCGATTGAGCATGGCACTATAGTACACAGATAGACGAAAGCCGGATTGTCAGGCACCGCTTCGTTGATCTCTTCCAGCGTCGGCATCCTACGCTCAGCGAATTGGAATTCAGACCAACCTCCTACAACGCGAACCCACTCTTTCGGAGGCGTCCGCTTGGCCTGGTCGCACAACCTCTGGCGAGCCTCAGCCAAAGTCGGCACGCCATCCCATCAAAGCTCCATGTTGTAATTGAGACCTGCACGAACTACGTGAACGTGCGAGTCTTAAGGCCAGAGACGACTGTTCTTCCATGAACATCAATAACTCTTGTGCCGGAGGACCAATTTTCCTTCGTATCCCCTTCTTCACCGACAGTGATAATATGACCATTACGAATGGCCACAGATGAAACAAACCTGTTGCGTTTGTCTAGTGTGGCAATTCGGCCATTTGTGAGAATTACATCAGCTTTAGTGCCTTCAATTGCCTTCTTTCCAGATTTATTACTCATGCTCAGATCTCCATTAATAATCTTGACCCTGAAATACCTGATAAAGGGTGTCCTTGGATGAACTAGTATGCAGTTCTATAAATTGAGATTTAGCAGTATCAGATAAGTTTAACGAGGTTAAAACATCTTCGACTCTCATACTTTTTTAAAACACAGGTACCAGTCTTTGCATTCGTATCCTTCGTCTAATCGTTTGTCCATCTCAGCTGCGGTCTTTGGCGGGGCCACGACAACTTTGTCGCCCGCCTGCCAGTTAGAAGGCGTCGATACCTTGTATTTATCGGTCGTCTGGAGCGCTTTTACGAGCCTGATGATCTCAGGCATGAACCGTCCATTCTGAAGCGGGTAGTAAATCATCGCTCGCATAATTCCCTTGTCATCGATGAAGAATACGCACCTGACTGCCGCAGTAGAGTTCTGCGCCGGGTGGATCATGCCGTACTTCTTTGCCACTTTCATGTTCAGATCGGCAATGACCGGGAACGGAATGGTGACATTCATCTTTTCCTTGATGTTACGTATCCAGGCAAGGTGAGATGAAATGCTATCTACAGACAGCCCTATCAACTTCACGTTGAGCGCTGCAAGTTCATCGTGAATCTCGGCAAATGCCATGAATTCCGTTGTACAAACCGGAGTGAAATCTGCGGGATGCGAAAACAGTACCACCCATTTCCCTTTCAGGTCCGAGAGTTTGATCGGACCTTGAGTGGTCTCGGCTTCAAAGTCCGGTGCAGGTTCACCTAACGCCGGAAAACTAATACATTCCTCTTCAACCATTGGTAAAATCTCCTTTGATAACATTGCAGGAATTAATGAGAATTCCGATTTACTTCTGATTTTTTCTCACGAAAATCTGGTTTGAATTTTTTCTGCGAATTTTGCCTTTGACGGTAATGTGCGCGTCGCCATGCTTCACTGCATCCTGAAGCTCATCTGCATTTGTAACAATTCGATCTTGATGCCCATATAATCTTCCTCGAGACTTAGATCCTATCCGAAAAGTCATTTATAGCCAGTTATATCAAAAATAGGAGGTTTATCAAAACTCTCTGCATTATTACTACAATACTCATGCATCCTACCGACCCTCCCTCCGTCTTTAACTCTTTATCTGTTATCTTTGAGTATAATGCGCAATTACCCGCTAATTATTTTAAATTAATTATACCAAAAATAGTTTCTAAATAAAATTTACTTGATTATAGAATCTTTAAAGCTAAGAAATAATTTTATATTAATCATGTTTTTATTTTTCCGGGAATCTTCACAAATTTAACATTGAGGTTTTGATTCCCTAAAAATAAATGCAGATTAATCTTATTCAAATTCTAGATTTTGAAGGCCTGATAAAAATGATTATCAACACCCTATGATTAAGCTCAAATATTTTAAATATGTGATCATGTCCTCGAGTCATAGAACAAATCTGAAAACTGATTATAATTTTTATTTCAGTGAAATTATTAAAGAAAACGTTATATAGCCTCCTTCAAAATACTCAAAATAACACAACTACTGTGTTATAACTTTATTTTAGGGGGAATTTTAGATGAACTGGCCTGCTAAGAGGACAATTTCAGGACCCACACACTGAGATCCTTTTGAAGAGATTAGGAAAACGCAGGAACGCCTGAACCTGCTGTTTGAAGACTTCATGCCTATGAAAAAATGGGGAGGTGGGAATGTATTTATCCCTGCCATTGACATCAAGGAAGAAGAAAACAAGCTTTTGGTTACTACCAACTTACTAGGAATAAATAAAGAGTATATTGAGATAAACCTTAAAGAAGACATGCTTGAGATAAGTGCAAAGAGCGGAAAAGAACAAGAAACAGAAGAGGAAGGATATATTCGTAAAGAAAGAGCATATACTCACTTTTACCGCGCCGTCCACTTGCCCACGAGCGTTAAAGAGGAGGGAAGTACTGCAAAAATTGAAAATGGTGTCCTTACGATAACACTTCCGAAAATGGAGCTAAAAGAACCAGCAAAAAAAATACAGATTGAATAATCTCCGAGAGCTGAATGGATAATTTTCGATATAATAGGATGTTTATTTATGAAAGGAAATGAGAAGATTGTTGAACATTTAAACGCTCGTTTGGCCGATGAACTAACTGCTATCAATCAGTATATTGTCCATGCTGAGATGTGTGAAAACTGGAATTACAAGCAACTGGAAGAGATGATCCAGACGCGAGCCATCGCCTAGATGAAGCACGCTGAGAAACTGATCGCCCGCATAATTTTTCTGGAAGGGAAGCCGATCGTCAGCAAGCTGGCCTAAATAATCATCGGCGCTCAAGTACCAAATATGCATGAGTATGACCATAGAGCCGAAGAGATGGCTATCCGAGGTTACAACGAAAGCATCCATCTTGCAGCTGAGGTTGGGGATAATAACACCAAAGTGCTTCTCGAGTCGATCCTGAAGGAAGAAGAGGACCATATCGACTGAATCGAAGCCCAACTTGATCAGATCAAACAAATGGGTGTCGAGAACTATCTGGCGGAGCAGATTTACTGAGGGAGTGCATGTTATATCTAACGCATTTTTAAGGATGTGTCATTGGGATTAATCTATGAAAATTCCCTGTTAAAGAACATAAAATGGAGTTATCGTCAAGTAAATATATTTTCTACTGAATTTAAATGTAAAGTTGAACTAAGGAAAACATAGAAAACAAGATGTAAGGGAATGAGAGAACACTTTTCGGTGTCTTTCCGTTTTTTTCGTGGTTAATGAACTTGATCTAAGATTAATCAGTTTGCTTTTTTAGGAAAAAGCTCAATGTTAAATTTGTGAAGATTCCCGGAAAAATAAAAACATGATTAATATAAAATTATTTCTTAGCTTTAAAGATTCTATAATCAAGTAAATTTTATTTAGAAACTATTTTTGGTATAATTAATTTAAAATAATTAGCGGGTAATTGCGCATTATACTCAAAGATAACAGATAAAGAGTGAAAGAGTGAGGGATGAACGGTTGGATGTGGGAGTATATGGGTAATTGCAGCAAATTCGATAAATTTTCGATTTTAACAAATTGCTTACATTCTTTTTATAGGCAATCAACCAAAAATTAGGGTTCATTGAAATTCTCTATATATATAGATACTAAAAAGAATTGAAATGATGCATTTCTTTCACAATGAAATTTTGTTAAAGAAATCAATTGATCATGAGGCAGAATTGCTCGTATTTATATATTGTTGAAAATCGTAAATGAAAGATTTACTCTACATTTTCCCAAAATGGGAGATATACCTCTTTTTCATATTTGATCATTGATTCAAGGACCTTATCTAAAATTATGTTTTGTGAACATACATGAAAGGTGTGATTAAACATGTGCGAAGAAAATTCAATTATGCATGCTGGCCAATACATGAGTTTTAGGCACTTCTGACTGAAGAACAGAAAAGGAAAGTTGCAATAATGAGAACGGATCTGAAAATACAATGGGTGAAAGCAAAAATCCATAATATGGAAAAGCTGACACCCTGGTCGTACTTGACTCGAATCTGGAAACATGCTGGCAAACCAAATTGAAACTTCGAGAATGAACGACTCGCCGGAGTAGGACTCGGCGCTAAGGTTCCGGTCATCTTAACAAGTCGTTTCGACGATCTGCTGGTTGTTCCTGTGCAATTGCTGCTCATGGGTCGACTATAAACAACAGACAACAACAGACTGACTCAGCGAACTGAGCTCTAGGAACTCGATCAGACCACGGAAGGCGTGCCGCCGTTTATTGGGTTAGCATCAATATCTGGGTAGATCCTGATATCTTCTCGCCGGATACCTTGCACCAAACGATGTATAAAGTAGGAGATTTGAATCTCATGGAACATAGTGAAGAGACTTTTGCAGGAAAGAATGGTATCAAGCTCCCCATGAATGCCTCACAATTTTTTGTGCGGTGTTTGGAAAACGAGGGCATCAAATACGTTTATGGTATACCCGGAGAGGAAAATATCCACATGATCGATGCATTTAACGGATCTTCCATTCGCTTCATCCTTGTCCGTTACGAACAGGCCGCTTCTTTCATGGCCGATATATATGGCCGTCTCACTGGTCTGCCAGGAGTGTGCATCGCGACGCTCGGACCGGGAGCGATCAATCTTGTGCTCGGCACGGCTGATGCTAATACCGACAGCGTGCCACTCGTCGCAATCAGCGCACCGGTGGGCCTGAATCGCATCTACAAAGAATCTCACCAAATCGTTGACCTGGTAAGCATGTTCAAACCGCTCACAAAGTGGGCTGCCCTGATCCAATCCGCAGAGGCGATACCAGAAATGGTGCGAAGCGCCTTCAACCAGGCTCAGACAGAGCGACCTGGAGCCGTGTATCTAGCCTTCCCACAGGATGTAGAATGCTTGCCAGCTCCCGAAGGATACCATCCGCTCAAGATTAATATCGTTCACGATTCCTCTCCATCTGCCACTCAGATAGCAAGAGCTGTAAAAAAACCAATTGTGCTGGGGCAGGGACACGGCGCAGTGCATGATCATGCCAGTGAAGCGCTAATCTATTTCTCAGAGTGCCTCAGGATACCGGTGGCGACGACCTTTATAGGTAAAGGCGTATTTCCGGACAATCATCCTAATTCTCTGGGCGCTGCAGGATTTATGCTCCATGACTACGTCAATTTTGGCTTCGACCAGACTGACGTAGTTATATGCGTCGGCTACGATCTGCAGGAATTTGATCTTGTGAGAATCAATCCAAAAGGGGATAAGCAGATTATTCGGTTCCATTGCAAAAACTTCAGAATAAGCATGTAAATCGATGAGTATAAAAAAAAGTCGAAAGATCTTAGGGAAATATACCAACATTATAAAACTATACCAAACAAATGATTAATGTATTTGACTTCATTAAGAACAGAGTAATTTAAATTATTGACTTGTCTTTTTTAAATCA
>PLUB01000094.1 GCA_003164755.1 Methanosarcina sp.
GTACTCAGGAAAACCAAGAAATTTTATGACAGAAATCCTATCATCACATTGTTTCTCAAGTTTAAAGTCTGAAAGATCATACAATTGCAGTGGAAAAAAACGCTTTTAAAATAATCATTAATTTAACTTAAGATCTGCCCCATAATACTGTTTTGTTAAAATATATGGACTCAAAAACGATACGAACAAATTTCAATCAATTAACGAATCAATTTTAGCAAGTTTGTCTCAAATGACAGAATAAGTATATATTCTTCTTTAAGAGCAAAATAAGTAAGAGTTTTCGTAAGTAAAATATTAGTGTTAATGGGTTTAAACTCTCCAATACTCAAATGCATGGGGTTTGTTGAAATTCCCTGGAGATTTTCAATCGATTCTTCTTATCGAATATGCAATACATCCCAACTAAGAATGTCAGGAAACAAAGATCACAGGTTTGCTACCTTTATATGGTGATGTAGTTTTTAATTAAAATTTGCTGGGTCATATTTTCAATATACCTATTTTGCAAAGAGACAAACGGGTTTACAAAACATTGGCAAGAATAAATTCCGTTTTCATGAATTTAAATCGATTTTATGGAACTACTTGAGAAATCTATTTTGAATTCCAAAAATAGTAATTACTCTATGCTAGATAATATACGATTAAATGCAAAAAAATTCAGCGTAGTTTAGCTCGAAAGATAAAATCCAATATCTATAGCATAGTGATTATTTTATCTTCTTTACATTTAAAAACAAGCTGATTAGATTTTTTTCAGAGCAATTTAAACTGAAAATTGTTTTATTTCTTTATCATACTTGAACTTGTGATGAATACTGTGATAGATAACAAAATCAATATTCAACTTTGCTTTTCTATAAAACTAGTAACAAATAGATTAAATGTTACTGAGTATCTGATCAAGTTGTTGAAGTACTTTAGTTGCTAGGGGCTCTTCAATAGTATTCATTTTTAAGTACTGAAAAGATCCATAAGATTGAGATAAGCATTATATATACTCGAAGATAATACATATAAGAAATTGAGTCCCGACCTGTATTTGGTAATTTAATCTTCAGGTTGCCTATCATTCAGGATTAGGTTCCCGGTAGCTTTGTCGTCAAACAATATCTGTATGACACTTAGTATGCTTTCCGGAGTGTATCAAATAAGAAAAGAGAATATCTCAAACATTTTAAAGTATTAAAGGTGATTTTATGAAACCGATCTTAATGGACTTTTCCGCAACGTGGTGTGGACCTTGTAGGATGCAAAAACCGATTATTGAAGAGCTCGAGAAAAAGTACAAGGATAAGGTTGAATTCAGAGTTATCGATGTGGATGAAAACCAGCAACTTGCCTCAAAATATGGCATACACGCTGTTCCTACGTTGATAATCCAGAAAGATGAGGTTGAAGTAAAGCGTTTTATGGGAGTGACCCAGGGCAATGTATTGGCATTGGAATTAGATAAAATCCTCTGACAATCCGTTTCTCTGGAAAAAATTGCCCTAGGTTCCAGTAATCTGGGGCCATTCTTTAAATATTATGATGTTTTCCTAAATTTGTTAACATATCTAATCTAAAGTTTACATTCTTTTGGCTCTTTTCTCGCTGCTATGTCATTGCTTTATTTCGGTACTTTACCAACGCTTAGACGGTCACTTCAAAACCAGATCTCCTATTCTAGCCTCGTTTAAACGATGATAGTCAAGCTAGCTACATCTTTCTTCATTAATGATACCGAAATATGGCCATATAGAAATCCTCTTTAAACTGGTCTTATCAGCCTTAATAAAATCTAGAAACTAGGTGCTATATACCAATTAAAAATGTTTGATACATCATAAATGGGGGAATGTTTTTAATAAGTCAAAATATAAGTCGGAACAATTTTATTCGACATTCACACCTAGAATTAAATATAAATAACAAAGTTTGAGAGAGGGAATGTACAACTATCCTCATTCTCTCCTATTATTATTTGTATTCCCTATCATCTCACAAATGCACAGGTTTTAAGACGAAACTAAACATGTAATAGGTTCACTCCATCTGCACTTAATAATCAGTATATTCCATTAGTGTAGGTGATCTGCGAGTTCTCAAAAGTCAATACTTTTCAGTGTCACATGATTGTTTCAGTCTGAAAAAGTAACTAAATTTTAATTATAATATGCTCTCATGGTTTCCTTGAATTGCTTCAAAGTATTTTATCCAATTATTTAAATAGTCACGTATTCCTATGTTATGTACATATATGGAAAGTGAATACCAAGTATGAAAAAAACAACACAATCTTTTGGGGTTAATATTTAAAATTTCTACTTTAGAAATTTTAAATATTGAATTTTCTAGAGGCGATTAAAAAAAATGAAATTCAGATAAAAAGATGAAGTTTTGTCTTGTGAACAAATGGGAAAAGTTGTAAACGAGTATGATTAGCCGTTAAAACTGCAGAAAAATGGAAATATTGAATAACGTTGACATGGATCCAAGCATTGACTGGTATGGGGTTTCTGAACAAATGGATTCCTTGATAACTTATAAAAAATAATGGATTTGACGGTTCATATCATGTTGCTGTAGTTCAAATGTATCCCGAGATTCTTTTAGTTATTCGGCGAAAGAAAACTAATTTGCATCTGTTGTACGCAATAATATCATTGTTAATACTGTGAAGCGTACTAAAGACATGAAAGAAGCAGTATCCAGAGTGATCTATTATCTCCCTAAAGCGAACACCTTTTTCGGGAAAAAACTGTTTTTGTACAAATAGAGCTAGAAACTGTAAAAATGCAAATTCAACAACTTATATACCTTTAGACCTCTTTTTTAGAGGGGGTAAATCATGATTATCACTGCAGTATGTAGTCGGATCTTATGGATTGAATGAAAGTGGATTAAGGACAGTTTGAACTATCCATGTATTGACCGCACCTATCTAGTCTCATACTAATTAAATAATCCTAAAATAACAGAAACGGGATTTTCATAGGAAGGTCGGAAAACGATTTATGTGTCTCTTTCAGGATACTCCGTAGTTTCTGGCCAACTACCATAAATATCTATACTGTTTACGACCATATTTTATTACCACTTAAGTATTAATTAATATTTACTTCCTAAAATAATAACAATGTTCTTTCTTCTGTAACTCTGCAAGGTATATGGCAATTATAGGACAGAGCTATAATTTTCTGGATATTATATATAAATATTGAATTTTTCCGGTTCTGTAAAGTTGTTGGTTGATATCACATTCTGTTTTCGAAGGATGAAAGCTCCAAGTTTCTTTCTATATCGATATGCTAAGTTGTTCAACCATGTCAAAGGCGATAGTTGAGTTTCTAGTCTCGTAGGGGGGTTCATGCGTTCGAATCGTACCTTTCGCACTAAGAGCCTATCTGAAAAGCCATTATAGCGTGTTGTAAAGTAACCAGATAGGGAGCGGAAAACACATATAAATGTTATGAGCTCATTAGAAGCCCATGGTGAAGTTTAAATCGTGTAGCTAATAGATTACATTAACTTATTGGGAATTATGCGACAGAAGAATTATAAGAACATATTTTTATAATTTTTATCCTATGAAGTATTTCCAAAATATCAAAGATAAGATTTTTGGATGCCAAAGATAGTATTCTTGATTCAGAAAATTATATTCTCATTTACCAGACTTGTTTAATAGACAAATTTAGATAAAATTCTAAAAGTATTCTATGTATTAAAATTTGGTTTTTGAAATTCTGCTGTTTTGATTGGTAAAGTGAAATAAAAAGTTGAACCTTTGCCTAATTCAGATTCTACCCATATATGTCCACCATGTCTTTCTATAATTCTCTTACAAATTGCGAGTCTATTCCTATTTCAGAATATTTTTCCCTGGTATGCAATCTTTTAAAAATTTCAAATATTTTTCCTGAATACTGCGGGTCCATTCCAATTCCTTTATCCTGCACTGAAAATACCCATTCGGTCT
>PLUB01000120.1 GCA_003164755.1 Methanosarcina sp.
GTACTCAGGAAAACCAAGAAATTTTCTGAAAAAAATTTGAGCAATTCATTATCTCTCAAGTTATCAGATACTGTTGCTTGGCTTAGTCTTCCAGCAGGCATCTATCATTTAAAGGTCAACGTTGCTACGGGAACACCAATAGCGGTGCTTATGTTTGTGAACAAGAAGCAGATCAGGCAGGAGACCAACCAACACTGAATGGACAGTGAAAATTCGTAACCTTCATAAGTGCTATGAGTATTTTGATTTCATGATAAAATGATTAAATAGCGGTATAGTTTTGGTCCAAATGCTTGAATTATCTTAACCCTAAGACGTATAAGTTTTGTATGCAAACTTCAGCATCAGTAAAAACGATAAATCCTATTCTGTAATGAAAGAAAATGGTATGGGGACAACCAAAATTTACAAAACTTTCTGTACACTGCCAAAATTATGCATGGTACCAAAGTTTTTCTGAAAAAAATAAAATATAGTCTGTATAATAAATATCTCTATTATAGACTAGTCTAAAGTTCTATGTTAGAGAGATATATTATAGAGATATTTTTGTAATCTATTTTAACCTGACTTAATCTACGTTCGTAGCTTAATGTTTATTTCTATTCTTTTAATATATTCAGTTAGGTCCAAAAACTGTAGCTGTTGCAGTATCAGAGTTTGAAATTACTGTTTTGTTATCAAATGAACCTGTTGCATATGCTGAATTAATCACAAAACCAGCATCAATGTCGAGTGATTATATATAGTATTGATCTGATTTCTTTCAAGAAATTCCTTGGTTTCCCTGAGTACATATCAGACAGCAAGCCAGTCTGGTTATTAAGAAAAAAAACTATTGATAACTGCAAAGAAGAAAAGACGCTTAGACAGTTGCGAAGCAAACTTAATTGCCTTGGTTTGAAAATATCTCCATATATCAGAGCCAGAAAATTATAGCTCTTTCCTACAATTGCTGCGATATCTTGCAGAGCCAAAGAAGAGATAACATAGGTATTATTTCATGAAATGAATATTAATTAATTTTCAAGTCGTGACAGAAGATAGCTGTAAACAGTATAGGTATTTATGGTAGTTACAATTAAACGATTAATAATGTCAAAATTAGCAAAGATATACTTTTTGATGCTATTTTTTGTGAAGTTGATTATAAATTCCAAGTTTATCAAGCTTTTTTGCTGAATTTTGTGAACCTATGTTTAATCTCCGTTAATTCTGATCTGATCAATGATATTAATAATTTGACAATAAAGCCAAGAGGATAGCCCCATAAAAACTATTGTCTGAACATACTCCCAATGATCTAATCTAAATTTCGTTTTTAAAGAGTCGAATCCTTTCTCGAGGAATTCTCTTTACAATGTATTTCCAATTACTTAGCAAGTGCCAAATCCGTTTTGATTTTGGACAAAAAAATCATTATCTACTACTAAGATCGTACATTTTTAGTAGTTTGATAACTTCCTAAGCATTAAGCTCTTTGAGTTTAGGCCCAAAAGAGTACACAACTCCAATAAGCTCAATGTTGACTTTGAATTTTTTTTGAAGTTCTTTATTTTTCATGATTGTTACCTGGATTTTCTTTGATTTCAGTAACTATTGTCAGAACAGTTTTTTCTTTTGCTTCCAGCTGCTTATTCTGTCCACATTTTGAGTAATAAATAATACTTAATGCTACTTACGTGACGATTTTTATCCCATGTACACCTTTTAAGGGTTCTAAAGATTTGTCTTTTTTCAGAGAATATTTCCCAATTATTTTATTTTCATTTGTATTCAGTTTCATGGGAATTAGATATTTCATCTTTTTTTTGCAAAAGTTCAACTTTGCTTGTTGTATTAGCTCCTCAGTAAAAAATGCTGTTAGAGTTTTTTTGAGTTTATTTTTTTCTTGATTATGAGTGCCAGATAATTGCATAAGTCAAGATCATTGCCTCGATTCACTGTGACTCAATTATGTATGCTTATAAGTCTCTTGAGTTCACTAACTCCCAATGTAATCTGTAATTTATCAAGTCCATGACATCTACTGTATCAACAATTATCAATTTTAGATTCAGTTACATGTAGAACCATACTTGGCCAGTCCAATTTTAGATCATTCTCTTCAGGAGATAAGTTTGCTTCATAAATTGGAGTTGTTTCGAACGCATAACAATCTGCGGATAGATTCACAATGTAAGAATCACAAAAAGTGGATCCAAGATAGTAAGGTGGATTCTAACACAGATTGTTCAGGCAGCAGCAAGAAAAATAAATAGCAAGTTAAAAGAGTTTTTTAAACTGAAGAAGAAATCAATTAGAGATGCAAAAACAATTATTGAATTGGCACGGAAATTGCCATTATTATTTTGGCGCTTAATAAAAATGAAGAGATATATGAAGATGAAACAATATCTGTATTTAGCAGACATACATCGATGTACATAAATGTACAATTTGTTTGCCTATTTGTCAACTATTCATTAAAAGTTAGATTAATTTTTAAGCTATCATCATATTGAAAAAATAGATGACATTCTTGTACCCATCTGCGGGAAGTGGGGAATTATTAAACTGGAGAAACTAAAAAAAAGACTGTTGAGACTGAGACAGTATCGATTGATAAACTTATAAATAATTAATGGAATAATATAAATTATGGAAACAAAGGATGGATAAAGCACTTGAGAAATCATTTTCGTCACGCAATATCATGATAAATCAGTTATAGCTTTGAGTTACTGTTCTTTAGGAAACAAGTACCTTGAGCCCAGAAACTGCTTTTACCAGAATATCCACTTCTTCTATTGTATTGTATAGTGCGAAAGAAGCTCTGACAGTACCATCTACTTTCAGAAAGCGAGTAATTGGGATTGCACAGTGGTAACCGCTTCTAACGCAAATTTGTTTGGTCTGGTCAAGAATTAGAGCAACATCATGAGCATTAAGCCCTCTCACATTAAAAGGTACTATTCCCAGACTGTTTTCGGGCCCGTAAACCTCCACATGCTCGAGTTCGGAGAGCTTTTTGGCAGCCTCTCTTGAAAGATTCATTTCATGTTTTTTGATTTCTGAAATCCCTATTTTCTCTACATACTCTACTGCTCTTCCTAACCCTATGACTCCTGGAATATTAGGAGTGCCAGCTTCAAAACATGCTGGAGAAGGCTCCAGAGTGTAGGCAGACTCGGATACATCTGAAACAGTGCCCCCTCCAACTGAAGCACTTTCGAGCACTTCGGGTTCTTTAACATAAAGTACGCCAGTACCCTGTGGTCCAAGCAAGCCCTTATGTCCAGAAGTTGCAAAAAAGTCACATCCAATATCCCTAAGGTCTACTGGCATATGTCCTGCAGATTGGGCACCATCAATCAAAACTTTAATGCTGTTTCTGTGGGCAATTTTCGTCATGCCTTTTACGTCCTGTACGGAACCGAAGACATTTGAAACCTGAGTTATGGCAAGAAGTTTGGTTTTATCTGTGAAAGCATTCTCTAGCATATAACTGTCGATTTTGCCCTTGTTGTCAGGGTTTATAACCGTGATATTTACCCCTTTTTTCTGCAAACGCATCCAGGGAAGAAGATTTGAATGGTGTTCGAGCAGAGTTGTGACAATGTGATCTCCTACCTCCCAGGGATAACTATTAGCAATAAGATTAATTCCTTCGGTGGTATTTTTCGTAAAGACGGTATTTAAAGGCTCTCCATTTAAAAAGCTAGCGACTATTTCCCTAGCTTCTTCGTAGTGGTTTGTGGTCTCCCGAGCCAGACGATGGGCTCCTCTTCCGTAATTACCAGCATATCTATAGAAGTAATCAACCATAGCTTCAACTACAGGTATCGGAGTCTGAGTAGTTGATGTGCTGTCAAGATACACGACTTCTTTTAAAACAGGAAAATCTTTACGGACCGCATATACATCGTACATGCTTATTTTTTAGGAATGAGAAATAAAAAAAGGTTGTGCAGGTTATTTACCCTGCATACCGCCTATCATAAAGCGGTAAATATCTAATTCATCTGAGTTCAGGCTGTCAGTACAACCCTTTATAACGGTGTGATAACCGTCTTCGTGGCATTTATTTCCGTATTCTGTTCTTTTTTCGAATTCTTGATTTAATTCACTCATAGTTTTCCTCCTGTCTCTTCAATGCTTGCGCTTACATGCGGGTTAGAATCATTCCCTCAGGAAATGAATTCTGCAGTTCGGTTCGAAATTTCAATCCATCTGAATAGGATTCCTATAAGCAGATTAGAATTTTGCATCCTTCGGGCTACTAATCCCTTAACTGCGCAACAATAATTGTCCTTACCCACAACAATATATTAATTGTCAATTGTAATATATATTAGTTGCGGGAATTAGTGTTACTGAATTTAGTCAGTTCCTAAATAATTTCTACAAATCAGGAGAATATTAAAAAAAATCAAGGTAATGAAATCGTTGACTACACAAATAAAAATGGATCCATTTTTGGTATAGACAGAACCAGTTTACTGTCTACATCTTCTGAATTAGGTAACTTCGGTGATATAATAGCTTTACCTAATGAAGCAAATTATAGCCCGCAAGAAGTTATAAGGTTTTATTTCATGCTGCAACATCTTCTAACAATTCTCTTGAACCAGCAATCAACTATCAAGAGTCAAAAATACCAAAAATAAGAATTTCTTTAGATTAGGTATTTTCACTTATATGAAACTCAGTTTTGTTGAAAACATTTTTTTCTTCATTTATGAAAACAAACGGTGAAATTTTTGAGATGATAATCTTAAAATTAAGGCTAAAGACATAAATATTTATTTTCATTGAATTTATATTATAAAAAATTTGACTCATTAGACTTTCAAATTATTCTGTAGGATCTCACCCTATGCTGAAGAACGCATTAAAAGCGGGAGATAGTCAATGTCACTTCCATTAACTCTGTAAGGCTGACCCCTAATTCCATTTGAATCCGAATCAATAGCAGTTTGAGAAAATCCCGTACCATTCGGATTTGCCCAGAAGTTCCCACCAAGATATGGACCCTTTACAATATTCGTTCTTTTCGTTTTTGTAGTGTTCCAAAAATTACCTTTACTGTTATCTGCCCTCACATTTAAAGTGTTGTTAAAATAATTATTGTATATGTGATTATCAGTTATTTCGTCTCGCAAATCAATACCTGATTCATTACTAGAGATTACCATATTGTTCGATAGCTCATTTTCGTGGCAGTTATCTTTCAAAAAGATACCTATGCTACTGTTGGAAATTGTATTGTTATACACTTTGGATTTAAAGACGAAGGTAAGATCGATCCCGTAATTACAGTCCCTTATTTTGTTATCGCGAATCACAGTTTTCGCCTGAACATCATAGATTTCTATCCCAGTGCTACAATTTATTACATTGTTTGTTGAAACAAGATTGTTTCCACCACAACAGCCAATAATTATTCCTCCACCATTTGAGAGTCTATTCAAGAATACTGTATTATTCCAGCATTGTGCACCCAGAGTAACATCTCCTTTCTCAATAGTATTACCTAATAACTTGTTCTGGCTGCATCCTTCATCAAGCCATATGCTATTATTGGAAAATTTATTATGTAAGAGCGTATTGTTCATTGAATCCTGAAGGTAAACCCCATACCGATTTTCATAAAGGTTATTCCCCTCAATTATACAGTTGTTAGCATGTTCGAGGAAAATCCTTGCTTGAGGACAGTAAACTCCATCACATATCCCAAGAGTATTGGCAGCTTCCCCTGATCCAGTTATGCTTAAACCCTTAATCGTTACATTATCTGCGTTAATCTGAAATACACTGGAATTTTCATTAAGAGACCGTACAACCACTCCCCCATAACTATCTGTTTCTGATGTAATCATTATCCCGGATATGTTGACAATCACATTTTCCTTATAGTTCCCAGTTTTCAATACAACAAAATCTCCTGTCGTTGAACTATTCACAGCAGCCTGAATTGAATTTCCAGGTTTCACATAAATGATTTTTCCACTTCCAACGCCCGCAGAAAGCAAAAATAAAATAACAACCAATAAGGTACTCGTTAGCTTGATAAAACAATGATCTATAAGCACAATTTTCAAAAGTAAATCCCTCTAGATATTTTGCATAGCCTTTCAGGCTTAGGATATAATAAATTTTGAACCTACAGCATTGTGCGTAACAACTCTAATTCAGTACATGTATTGTCACTCATTATTATATATATCAACTGCTTCTTTGTTTTCCATGATCCAAAAATCTGTAAATTGTGAGATTTTCTGGGAAAGCAAAATACCGGCATTTCAGGACTCAAAAAGACTTAGTAAGGAAACAATTACTCGCAAGTTCAGATAGCTTTTTGTTTCCCAAGAAAGAAAAAAATATTTTTTCAATGAGTCTCAACTTTTTTGCGTATTTGGGATCCCATCATTTTTTGATTGTGGTCTTGAGCCATTGATCAAAGCCAGTACTTCACAAACCCAACACCAACTATTTTAAAACTGACTACACTTTTTTTCGCTGTATTAGACTATATACACACTAGATAGCTATACTTTATTAAAGCCATATAATGAATAAAGTAAGCATATAACTTAACAATTTTATTCAACATATATGCTTCAAATTAATCACATGTCTCAAAATATTGGTATCTGTGCTTTGAACGAAGTTAGATATATAAACTTTTTTAGTACATATTTTATTCCAGTTGAATGCCCCTCAACAAGCTAAGGGGATTAAAACTTCCCAGATAACTGTTTATCAGGCTCTACAACTGATTTATAATTAATACAAGGTGAATTTACCGAATCGACTTAAAAAATTCTTTCGATCGCTCCACAATAGTTCATTGAATAACTACTATACACCCCATACTGTTTATAACTATATTTTGTTACGATTTGAAAATCAATAATATTTCTCTCAGAAAATAAAAAATGATTTTTTTTCTTTGGCCCGCAAGATGTCACAGCAATTGCAAGAAAGAGTGGTAATTTTATGGATCCGATATATAAATATTGAGTTTTTAGGCTCTCTGCGCCTAGATATAATTATTTTGGATTGAAATTTATCAAAAAACTGGATATGAAGTTCTTAAAGAAATAAAAGAAAATAGTAACCTTAAAAGCATACCTGTAATCATTTTTACTACTTACAGCGCTGAAAAAGATATACTCAGAGATTATGATCGTAATCCAATGCCTATATGGTTAAACCTATTGACTTAACGAATTCTGAAAGCAATTGGATCCATAGAAAACGTTTGGCTTGAAGCTGTAACACTACCATCAAACAAACATCAAAAATAAATTAGTGGAGACTATGTATAAATTCTACTTTAGATCTCTGATATATTGAATTTTCGAGAAGCGATTACAAAAAATAAAATTTTGATCTATATAGGTGAAATTTTCTTATGAATTATTAAGGAAAAATTGTAAACTACTGGAAATAGTATAAGCAAAATAAGTAAACTACTCATAAATCACCTAACTTAGTTATTCTATATATTATGGGTTAATAAAGGTAGGTGCATAAACATTATAGTCGTAAATATAAATAAGTGATAAGCCACTGATAGACCCAAGGTACTGTTCTCAGGATTAACTAGCCATCACAAAATCGTGTCTAGAGTCGCTAAAGTGGTTCATATGGGCTTTGTAGGCTAAGGGGTTGTGGGTTGTGATGACACCCATTGTGATTATGTTAGAGATCGTGATAGAGACCATGACATAGACAATAACGGTTTAGGTGGATTTGTTGGCCGTAGCAATTTATTTGATGATTTTGTATTAATTGCAACCTTTTTAGGAGAATTAATTGATTTAATTCGGTATTATTTGGCTTTTTTAATGAATCAAAATTGCGCTGGTGCTTTTAGTGCTGATAAATGAGTTAAGAAAGACAAATGTAATGAGTATCATAAAATAAATAGCATTTTTGACCTAAAAAGAACCAAAATGCTCGAAAATCTAATTTTAGAGTTATGTTCCATTATTTGGTTGATATTTTCATCTTATATTACATATTTATAAAATACAAAAATATAATTCACATTTTAATTTTTGTAATAATATAGAAAACTTAGTATATTTGTATCACATTAAAAATTTATGTGATATAAATGAGAGATTTGCTTAGTTACCTTAATATTGTCAAGCAACTGGCCAGCAATTTTCTTCTGCGCTCCCATCTTAGCAATTCTAATTGGTAAAATACGCAATGAAATTTCAATTCTTCTGCCATTGAAGAACTAGTATATAAACAAGAAATTTATCGAAGAAAGCACAAATTACAAAAGTTTAACGAAAAAATGGCAAATTATTACCTAGAATTAGGTAATTCGTTCTTAGATATTTGCAACCTTGAATCCGCGAAAATTGCTTTTGAAAAAGCTAAGAGTTTCGATCCAGCAAGCATCAAAGTACATATGGGATTAGAAAAGTGTGAAATCTTTCGGCCTATTTCAGAAAAGGATCTAGTCCCGTATGATGCAGAGAGAGCAATAAAAATGTTAAATGTAATACTAAAGGAGAATCCAAATGCCAAACATGCCTATCTATTTTTAGCTAAGCTATATCATAAGATCGATCCTAAAATCGCGTTGACCTATTATGAAAAGGTGATTTCTTTGAATCCGAAATCTGATGCTGATAGTCTCCCATATAACGGACTTGAATATATATATGAGAGTGAAAAAAAATACGAACATGCATTCATGTGGATGAAAGAAGCTGAAAATCTATGTGGATGGGATCCACTTGTTACAAATAATTTAGCTTATCAGTACTTAATGAAGGGAAGATATGAAGAGCTATTGAATACCTTAAGCGCCTTTTAAGGTTCAGTCCATATGACATAATTGCATATTGGAATATAATTAATGCTTACAGGATGATTGGCAAATTCAAAAATGCGTATAATTATAGCCGAACATTAATAGAATGTATCGAAAATGAAAAGAGTTTTTCTTTGAAAATTAATACTGGAGAATTTGTATTCAATACAGATGTTGGTGAAATATCTTTCAATAATAATATGGAGAAAAAGTGTTACAGTTATTGTAGTATGGCTTTAACGTGTTGTCTCTATGATTCAAAAACAAAAGCTTACGAATTTATAGATAAAGCTCAAAGATTGAGTTATTGTGATAGGACATCAACCCAATAATTCGTACTTTTCAACGTCAATTATTTACAACAAGCGGATAAAACTCTTACTCTCAAGCTTAAGGAATTTATGAAGATTTCCCAAAATTTGGATTCTTGCAACACCTGGGATATATACTAATTCACAGACAGCCTGTAGACGTATGCATAATATATTTACTTATTTGCTCACTATTTTATCCTAAAAGCAATATGAATTTTTAGGATATTTTATAATTGATCCATATTTTAAGGATTAATGATCCTTATTTTTAGGATTGGGTATTGGGCCATTGGATGCCAGGCTTCCACAATTTATGGTTTATCGAAATCCAGGATCTAAATTTGTCGTCGCAGTCACTATTTCCATCTAATGGAAATATAAATCCAACTGTTTCTGATCTACTTCTTCGAAGGATTCTATGTCTTCCAGAAACATATATTAAAAATTGATTGTTTCTCAATATTTACACATAATTTGGATAAAAATGGATTATGTTATCTGAAATTCCAAGTTAAGTTGACTTAGAGCCTATCCTAAAAGTCATTAATGACATGTTGCAAAGTATCTAGACAGGAAGCAGAAAATATACATAAACTTTATGAGCTCATTAGAAGCCCATGGTGAAGTTGAAATCGTGTAGCTAATATATTAAACATTAACTTATTGAAAATTATGCGGCAGAAATTATAAGAATATATTTGTATAATTTTTATCCTATGAAGTATTTTCAAAATATCAAAGATAAGATTTTTGGATGCCAAAGATAGTATTCTTGATTCATAAAATTATATTCTCATTTATCAGACTTGTTTAATAGACAAATTTAGATAAAATTCTAAAAGTATTCTATGTATTAAAATTTGGTTTTTGAAATTCTGCTGTTTTGATTGGTAAAGTGAAATAAAAAGTCGAACCTTTACCTAATTCAGATTCTACCCATATACGGCCACCATGCCCTTCTACAATTTTTTTACAAATTGCAAGTCCTATTCCTATTCCAGAGTATGCTTCCCTGGTATGCAATCTTTTAAATATTTCAAAGATTTTCCCCGAATACCGCGGATCAATTCCAATTCCATTATCTTGCACTGAAAATACCCATTCGGTCT
>PLUB01000061.1:0-64366 GCA_003164755.1 Methanosarcina sp.
ACCAAGTTCGTCACCAAAACCAACTTAACTTTAATGCACAATATTTAAAATAATCAAAGATCCCGAAAATGATTAAAATATCTAAAATTAATTTATTATGTTTCGATAAATCCCAAATTTTAACTGATTGTTTACAACGCTTATATAAGCAATTTGTTGAAATTGGAGGTTTATTGAAACTATGATTCTAATCCCCTACAAGAAACATTTTAAAATACTACAAAACTAATATCCAACCACCCTATAAACTTCAACCTGAACCATGCGAACAGAGTAAGCAAGTATATTTAGAGAATTATACTTTTGTAGAATAGCTGACTGAATTATCAATAGCTATTACAAAAGGTATTATAATATAGAAAAGTGGTAAAACCATATGTTTTTAAGGTCATTTTTGCATTTATTGCAGATTTAATCGGTAGAAACTTTTACATTCCTATTATCTATGAATGATCGCGTTATCAAAAACATGGGGAAAAAATCGAGATTTATACTTGATTCAATATAGCAAATGTGTGAATTTACTATAATTAAGCATAAGTATAGTTTCTAAGTACAGTTTCTCTTGGAATTTTATGTTGTTGTTTATAAAAATCTAGAGTTAATGATAGATATCTCATATTAGGAAACTAGACAAAACGTGGTCTTGTCCGTGATTATTTTTTGTAAACCTCTCTGTATACTACTAAACTTATCCTATTTTATTGATTTTAGTCTTTAATTCATCAGAGAGAATCTAAGACTAGAAAAAGAAATAAGATTTTAAGGTACGGAAGCATAATTCTCTGCACTTTTATTTCCCCACGAACTTTTTGATTTTACCTACTTTTTCTTGCACCTCCCCCTTTTTCTTTTCAACATTACCTTCGGCTTTCAAGTGGGAATCATTGAAGAGTTTCCCGACGGTCTCCTTGATCTCTCCCTTCACTTTGTGGAGCTTACCTTCTACTTGATCCTTAGTACTTGTTTTCATGGCACTCCCTCTTTTCTAAAGTTTCTTTCCAATCTTTACAAATTATCATAGCTGAGGCTTCCAAATTGGATGTGAAATGAATCCTTTTTATTGCTGATGAATTTTCCAGTAAGGCTCATAGCCATAGTGAGTATATACTTTAAATAGCTCCTCATTAGTTAGAGGCAATTTATCCTTATCAAAACCTTCTGCTTTTTTTAGGACTTCCTTATCGACATTAAGAGTAATTATCATGGCGTTCTCATAGAGCCTCAATTCAAGAGCCTTCCAAGGAACAACAAAGAGTTTATTACCCATACCTAGGAACCCACCAAAAGAAAGTGCTGCATATGCTATTCTATCATTTTCCAAATCAATCATCAAGTCTTCGATCTTTCCCAGATCCTCTTTAGCCTTATTAACAACGTTATGTCCTTTGAGCGTGCTTACTGACATAAAATTTGGATTAGTTATAATCTCAACTCCATAAACATTATATCATTTGGTTAGAATCTTTAAATTATTCACCAGCATCAAAACTGGCTTTAATCTTAAAGTCATCATATGAAAGAGATGTGCGTATTATCGTTGCTTTAACTTGTTTAGTTTCTCTATGCTTCATTTTCTATCCATTTTAAGACTAACAGACAAAGAAGCAAATTCTTCTGGTTTATGTCACCCATTATCATTCCAAGCCTGAAAATCCAGAAAAGAATTCCTATTAACATGTAAAAATGTACCGCTAATCTATGCCTGTACCCACAGATGTACTGCTTACTTCACCTTGATATGTATATATAAAAGCAAAGAATTTTTATATTTTCTGAGTTTTTGATTAATTGTGGTCGATTGCCAGCTGAATTAATGATAAATTTTGGTGATCTCAGAAGATATTAACAAGTTTCCAAAAAACAAAAAAGTGTTATCTTTTTAATTTTTGAAAATAACACTTATTTGTTATGTTTTTCGGATTTATTGTATTTTTTTATTTTATACAACATATGCAACTGAAATAGAACCATTATAAATACCTAACATTGATAATACGATTTTTCTGAATACCAACTACAACGGATTTGTGTTCCAAATAGGCAGCATTTAAGGTGGCGTAGATGTTAGCTTCTTCTTTTCCTGCCGTAATTTGCACATAACCAAGATTCTGAGTTTGTCCATTAACTACAGTAGTAAGATCAGCCATACTACTTTTATCACCGGTAATGGTATCGGTATATGCAGAAACCACATTATTTACAGTTGCTTCAAAGACACCATCAGCTGCTGCCTGAGTTGCGATTGGCATGTTAATAATTTTGTTCGTTTCAACTCCCATCGAAAGTGAAGTTGTTCCCAAGAGAATAAAAAATGCTAAAATTGTAATTATGAGTCGACTTTTTGACATATTATTGCACCTCAATATTTTCTGTTGTTGCTTCTTTACTTCCTACTCGATTGGCCCTTACTCTATCAGTTATTCCTCAATCCTTTTGACCTAGTAGCTTTAAGCCATTTTTTGATTTGTGCGCTTTAAGTTACAATACACAATTACGACCTATTTATTTTAAATTAATTAAACGAAAAATAGTTTATGAATAAAAATTATTTACACAAAAAACGTTTTAAGATCGGATAATAATTTTACATTAATCATTTTTTTATCCCATAAATCTTTACAAATTTAGAGATTTTTTGATTATTAGGAGTTTTTGATTGATTGTAATCAATTGCCTGGGAAATTGATTGTAAATTTTTGAGATCATATAAAATATTGAGAAGTTTCCAGGTATTTAAAAGAGTACTTCATTTTGACAATCAAATTCGAGATAATTATTTATTTTGATCATTACATAAATTTCCATATGAGGGAGACAGGCGCTTACATAATCATCTCAGATGTACATTTGGCCAGCAAGGAATGTAATTATAATGAATTTTGCTACTTTCTAGAGTGGATACGCGATCTAGAAAATAAGCCTAAGATAATTAAATGTAAAGATAAAGAAATCACAATTAAAAACCCCTCTAAAATAATTCTCTTGGGGGATATATTTGAATTATGGGATCCGAAAAATTTTGATAGAAATAACGTTATCAAGGACTTTATGAGACCATTTTTCTTACTTTGCGGTATCGATTGTGACAAGATATATGTGGCTGGCAACCATGATGATTCATTGGGCGAACTTGAAGCAAAGGTTAATCATGAGACACTGAATACTGGGACAAGATTCGATATTCGCGACAGACATTATCCTAAAAGAGATAAAAAATCTGATATTAAGAGTGGTGTTAAAGTCGGAAATAGGTCATATTTCTTTCTTCATGGTCATCAGTTTGATAAACAACAGGCTATTTTTAGATATGTATCAAAGCTTATCGGTAAGCTCTGGGATCCCCTTGATTGGTTCCAAAATCTATTTAACATCACATTTACTAAAAAACACTGGAAGATAAATTTTATGATATTTTTGGGCTTGTTGTTTGGTGGAAAGTATTTTTTATGGAATGCACTTCTAAAATCTAGTTTTTGGGGTACTATGGTATGGGCTATATTTACTGGTTTTTTTGCATTGAGCTCGATTCCTGGTATTGTCGTCCACACCCAGAGAAGTATCTACAATTCTAAGAAACCCATATATAAAACTGCAGAAAAGGTCATAACGGCTGGGTATTATCAAGCAATTAATGACACTATAGATGCAGAGTTGTTGTTTTTGGTCATACCCATTTTGCAAGCTCCTATGAACTCATATCAGAAGCAGGGAAAAAATTATTCCTTAATAGCGGATGCTGGGTTGGGACAGATACAGAATTGAATGGAAAAATGCGTTATGTTAATTCTTTTATATATTTAGATGAGAGTGGAGCATATATTTTGACATGGCGTGGATCTGGTAAAATCAATTGTATTGAATCTTTTACATAAAGATAGTGAGAATATTTTCAAATTAGACTTTCGACTTTTCCAATTCGGAATATGCAATCGAGCTAGTCGCTTCAAGAATATTATAGAGAGTTTCGATAAATTCCTCTGCATTTGAGCATTGGAGTTTATCGAAATTCTCTACACGGTTTATTATACATATCCATTACATCAATGACGATTGATACTGGAACAAAAACAAATTCTACCTGCTAATATACATACCTAATTCCAGTGATCTAATGCTTGTTTTATTCTATCTTTGTACCATATTTCTGTTTCCAGTATCTTCATTTTTTTAACCATTCTCAAATGTTGAAATTGAAATAAATACTAAAACAACAGTCTATTAAACATGATATTAACTGAAATTCTAGTATTAGTGGTCGCTTTAATAGTGGCGTTTGTTTTGTATAAATTGCTTGACAATTCGATCCATCTGATAATTCATGCAGCGATTGGTCTAGCAATTTTATACATAGCAAGGTTTTTTGGCTTAAAAGTAGCAATATCGATATGGACAATCCTTATTTGTGCATTGGGTGGTAGTATTGGTGCAGTGATTGTCATCATGCTGAGTTATCTCAAAATCGCCTTTGTGGGATAGATAACATTAATACGTATTTATGACCAAGTACAAAGTGTAAGGATGCCACTGCTTCAGATGTGGATCCACTATTGTATAATCGCAAATATAAATAAGGAATAGGGCTTGCAATATGTAAAAAAAATTATAGAGAAACATGGTGGACGTATATGGGTCGAATCTGGATTGGGCAAAGGTTCAACTTTTTATTTCACTTTACCGATCAGCCTACCAGCATTTTCAAAATCTAATTTTTAACAAGTAAGAAAGACCATTCCAGCATTTAATTGGAATATAAAAATATAATTGAATAGCTGCTTGAAGAGTTAATTGATCTTCAATTGTAGAGCATTTATATATACCCTGTAATATTCTTCCAACTGGCGTGCTTTTTTTAATACAATCTTCTCCATACTGAATTATGTTTTCAATCGTATTTTTCAACAGGATTTCTAGGTTTCCGTGATCCATAGGTTTTACCACAAAAGCTCTATATCAAAATCATCACAAAGATATGGATCTCTGTGAGGTTATATATTTTGGATAATTATAATAATTTGGGATATTTGAACTGATTTACGGGCAAATCCATTCACCGTTCACCCATTCACATCCGAGGAGCCATAATCCACATTGCTATAGCCGCCTTCGCCACCATAGCCGCCATAGCTACCTTCTTCGCCATGACCGCCGCCACCACCGGCTGCCATAGATGTAAACGATATTCTAAAAAGAGCTGTCAGCGAAATAACCAACACTTTTTTCATTTTACTAGATGATTGTTTCAACATTTATTTCACTCCTTTATTTTTAAAATTAATAACTTTAAGGAATTTTGCCTTTTGGTAATTATTCAACTTTCCAATACACTTAATTCCTTAGTTATTTTAAATTAATGATAAAAAAAATAGTTTCGGAATAAAAGTTATTTCACAATAAAATGTTTTAACTTCAAATAACAATTTAATATTAATTATGTATTTATTATTTTGACAGATATTCTAAAATTTAAAATTGAGTTTTACCTAAAAAGCGACACAGATTAATTTCATATCAAATTTTGATTGTATCCTTGAGTTATTAATAAATAGGAGATTTTGATAAATCTCTAAATTTTGTCATGTATTTAGATGTGAGTATATGAACTATTCGTGAAAATGAGATGTTTATCGAAATCCTTTAGAATTTGAAGTATAGGTGCTAGGATAATTAAAAGGTAGCTAAGGGGGAAAGGTGATTCCCCATTATAATCTAGGAGCAGCTGAAATTATTATCGCCAATTATCAAACACTTGCCATTTTACAAGAATTATCTGTAGGATGACTGATTTAGCTTCAACTACATTGGTTTGATTCAGTCTTCTAATAATTTTTGACCTTTGAGTGTAATATTTTATTTTCTACCATTATTAGAGTAACTTCTGCATCCAGCACTTTGTTTATCGCTTCTTCTCTTTTTGTTTCTGCTTTCCTTATTAATTCTCCAATACTTTGGATTTGTGAATCTAATTTGTTGGTAATTGTCTCTAATTTTTTGGATTGTGTTTGTATAATCTTAGCTTCTGCTAATTTCCTCAGATTATTAGCGTCATTTATTAAATCCTCGAAATACTTGACCTTTTCCATTTCTATATTTAGCTCTTCTTTTATTTTTTCAAACTCTTCTTCGTCAACCTGTCTGTTATGTTCTTGTTTTCCGATGTCGTGTTCTGCATTCATTTACATAACCTCCTTGATTTTTCTATGTGATTAGTACATACTTAAATCTGTCTAAATTTACATATCTGTTGGTTATCCCACGCTTTTTGACCGAATAATTTTTATTAAAGTATAATATAACCACTTTAATTATAAATAATTTCTACATAAAATGCTTTAACCTTGAATAACAATTTGATATTAATAATGTTTTTTATTTCAAAAGACATCCTGATATTTAGCACTGAGTTCTTTCTAAAAAGCAACGCCAATAAATTTTATATCAAATTCAGTTATGTCCTTTAGTCATTTATAAATTATTTCAAGAACCCTCTAATTTTGGTTCCGTTGCAAAAATAATATTTCTGCAACGGAACCCGAAATCAAGTACAATAATTTTCATTGTTTAAATTTACTAAACATTTAACGGTTTAATGATACTTTTTTTCAATTCAAATGCATAACTTCAATCTCAATTGTAGAATCAAATTAATTTTAAGACAGGTTCTAGAAAATGGATTCACACCAAAAGATTTGACAGCTCCGTCAAGTCACAAATGTTAAGTACAAGTTATTCAAATAAAAAATTGGAGATTATTGGAATTGGTTCTGTTTATACTTATTCTTGTTTTTTTGCTGGTGGCATTCGCAGCTATTCACAGTCTTATGGCAAGCCAGTTCTTCAAACGCTGTGCTACTAGAGTCTTGGGTTTCAGGGCAGAAGTGTTGTATATGCCAATATTCAACCTCATAGCATTGCTAACTATATTACCGCTCGCATATCTGCTCTACAAAAATCCCGGACCGTTTCTCTACATAATACCTTCACCCTGGCGCTGGCTGATGATCGGTGGGCAGTTTATTGCTGCAACCATCGCTCTAAGAGCTTTGCTGGATGCAGCCAATAGATTCAAAATACGCTCACAGCTATCTGCACCCAATACTCTTGAAGCAAGTTCCCTTAATATTCGAGGCATTTACCGATGGGTAAGAGATCCCTTCCTGCTATCAGGACTGATCATAATTTGGCTCACTCCCTTTATGACCATCAATCTACTTGTCATATACCTTTTGGCCACTATATACCTTTATATGGGGTCTCTGCACTGGGAAAGGAGGCTTGTATCACAGTTTGGTGATGAATACCGGGAGTACCAAAAACGGGTTAACAGGATAATTCCCCAATTTTGGGGCCATCGTTAGGGAAGCAGAGGGTCAGTTCTTTTCTAGATTGGATGTACAGTATGATTAATAGAATGATATAAATGACAATTTAGAGTTTAGGGACAACCAAAGACATATGAATACCTATACTTTTATACTCAGGCAAACAGAACACTCGAATTTTTGGATGATTTTGGATAGATCATCTAGTCTTTTCTAAAACCTGACTATGGCAGTTTCTATTCTTTGTGTTGAAATTTTTCTAATTTTTTCAACTTTTTTTCAGAAAACGTAATTTGATAGTTTAAATTAAATTATCCAAATTCTGAAGATTTACTTCGAAGAGGGAAAATATTTCGCGAATGATTAATTTATATTTTGGGAATGATTAAATTATATGTAAAGGGGGTTTGTGACTGGCACAAAACAGAATTGAGAAGTCTGAAGAAGAATGGAAAAAGGTTCTGACTCCTGAACAGTATAATGTACTGAGGCAACGAGGCACTGAAATGCCTTTTTCCGGCAAATTATGTTATAACAAGGAAAAAGGGATTTATACATGTGCTGCCTGTAAGCAGGAGCTCTTCTCCTCCGATGAAAAATTTGAGTCAGGGACCGGATGGCCAAGTTTTTATGAAGTGATTTCCAGTGGTAATGTCCAACTTTTGAAGGACGACAGTCATTTCATGCACAGGATAGAGGTAGTCTGTTCCAACTGTGGCAGCCATCTTGGGCATGTTTTTGAAGACGGATCCACTTCAACGGGAAAACGTTACTGTATCAACTCTCTATCTCTTGACTTCAAGAAAAAAGGAGAAAAGGAGTAGACAAGGAATAAAATCCTTTCTGCAAATGAATGCAAGAATGCAATCTATTTTCTCAATATGACAGTATATAGGTTAAATGATAGTCAAACTTTCAATGAATAATAGTGGCAATGGGCAAACAAATTCTATATGCGTGTATATCTGCGGTATAGATTTCATTTGAGTGAATTAGCTATAACAAATCTTCTCAATTGAATGAAACCGCAAACATTCATTACACTGGAGACTTAATTATGAAAACATTAATCGTGTATACCTGAACAATCATTTATGTTGAAGCTGAAAAAATACATAGACTTTAGCAACCAACATAATTTGGCAATTCCCCAAATTCCCTATTTTTTGATTAAAACCAGCTATTTATGTGTTCAAGAATTGAAACAGGCTTCCGACTTCTTTAGATGTGGGAGGAGTGCGTAATCTTATCAAACCTTGTTTTAGTAGAATATTCGGTTCCGTTGCAAAAATAATATTTCTGCATTTTGACACTATAATTTTCACCTTTATGTATCATTTTCGCCCGAATGAAAATTATTAACTTTCCGAATTGTGAAGGTTTTTTCTGATTTTGCAAGGGAGCCAGATTTTTTGCAACGGAACCTGATTTCGTACCTCGAGTGTATAAGATCTTTGAATAAAGTACTATCCTTAAGTTCAATGTGTACCTGAATTTCGGAAAAATTTACGATCGGAATTTAACATTAGCTTTGCTTATTATCCGATTGTAGAAATTGTTTGAATTTTAAGACAGCCTTTTATCAAGGAAAACTGAGACAAGAAACAACAATTAGCTATTGAAAACTCAAAAAAAGTATTTGGAAAAATATTATTGGAAAGAACATACACTAAGGAATAATAGATGTTTCGCATCTTCTATCGGCAATGTTAGCAAAGAAGCAGCTGAAAATTACATACGGAACAGAGTTAAAGGTGACGCTGACATCCAATTAGCTACAGAAACAGTGGTGTTTTGATTTGTCCTAAAAAACCAAAATGTTGCTTTTCATCTTTCGAAGGAAAAGAAACATATCAAAATCAAATGTAAAATATGAAAATAGAAATATTTGATTAATAAGACTGTTGTCTTAGTAAAATATGGTATTTGTTGATAATTTTATGATATTATTCAAAAAATATTATGAAACTTAATTTAGATTAGATTGCTGGCCAACTTACAAATGTTTCATGCTGAAATAAGTTTTATTTCAGAACTATTCTACAAACATAATAAATAACTAATTTTAGCTATATTTCTAAAATATCCATACTGAATGCTGAAATGAAGTTTATTCATAATTATATATATAATATATTTAATATAAAATTGTTGTTTGATGTTGAAATATTTTCTGAGGAAAAAAGTTTTGTTCAGAAACTATTTTTATTATAATTAATTAAAAATAACCAAGCAACGATTGTATGTATTGTAGTTTATGGTGTATTAGTATTGTTAATGAAACATTTAGTTCGCTGGAGTATTCTATTTTGAAGAGGATTTCAATAAACACCTAAATTTTGCCAGCTGCCTATAAGAACTCGCGAAAAGCAGAAGTTTATCGAAATCCTCTAAAGTGAACAGATAAAACAATAAGCTAAACAGAAATAAATATCGAAATTGTTGGTGTTGATCGAATAGAAATCAATCAACTGAATTTCGAATAACTAACAAAAACAACTTAAATAAATTTAATAATGAAGGAGTGAAATCAAATGTTGAAACTTGGAATGAAAAAGGTACTTGCAGTTTTGCTGGCAGTCCTTTTTGTAGTATCGTTGACAGCTGTAGCAGCGACTGCGCGTGGCGGTGGCGGCGGCCGTGGCGGCTGGGGCATGATGGGAGCATCCCCACCTTGATATGGTCTTGGTGTTGGATACGACGGTCTTGGAGCATATCCCTACCTTGGATACGGTCTTGGCGGCTGGGGCTACGGCGGCTACGGTGGCTATGGTGGCGGACACAGACACCACGGCTAATCATAACATAAATTAATTTATTTTTTTTACTTTTTTATAAAAATTATATAGAAATTTGATCCATTACTTATCACAAATAGTTAACATGGAATTATATTCTAAAAAACGTTAAATTGGATGAAAAAGTGATTTTGACGCTCATTCAAAACATTAACGAGTTTATCTCAGAACACGAAGTAGTTCTAATTTCTTGTTTGGTTTGGTAGCTTATAAGAATATTTCATTATCAAGAGATGTCATTAGGACAAAACAAAGCGGGCTCCTAATAATACAATAATCTAATTTTCATTGGATCAAGAACAAATGACGTTTTCTTTACTCCACCTGAAGAATGAAACAGACTGAGCTGAAGTATCCGCGAATAGTCTATCCGCGTATTGAGGTGATTTAATTAACCAAAAAAATATCCCTGTATACCTTGATTTTATAGTGCTTTCTAAATGGGTGGTTACTAGATTCACATAACTTGACATTGTTGAATTAACTCATTCTTGCAGATGTTACAATTAATTTCAGTCGAATCCCTCATAGCTTGCTTCTGGATAGAAATATCTCAGAAAACTAGTGTAAACTAACTAAGTCTATACTTTAAGCTAGCCTTGTACCATAAAATGGAACTATGAAATGCAAATCACTGTGCTTATAAAATGAAATATCATATGCTTTGTGAAAAAGTTTATTACTGTTTTGAGTTTGATGCAATCTATACTGCTATTGAACAGTTACATTTTTAATTGTTACTGAACCGAAATATATTCCTTAAAGATTATTGGTATTCTGTTAATATATAAAATTTTTAAAAGTTACTAAGGTCTAAAATCTAGTGATTTTTGGATTGATGAACTGAAGCATGAATTCTCAGGAGAAAGTGTTCGTCAATCAAACCTAAAATTGATACTACAAAGCTTCAATCATGAGGATATTTTCAAAAGATAGTATTCATTTCGAAATCTAGTGATTTTTTAGTTTTACACAATTACTTGATTTTGGTTGCCACCAGACTAGCAAAAAGTAGTGTGTCGTGAGCTTCAATTAGGCTATAGAAGACCTTTTCAAAAAAGACTATTCATGGTAAACTTCGAGAACAACTTCCAACCTCTTGATGCGATACCTTCCAATCCCTTAATATTGATAGATACCACAGATCATCTTTCATTTACAAGCTAATGATGTTTTTCAAAGATCATTATGCACCCCCTAAAATTACTTTTATTTTCTTACTTTTATATGATTCATGATTTTGAGTTCACAATCAAGAGCAATAAAAACTGTAGTTTAAAGTATATACTTCAGACAGTTGAGGCTTAAGTAGTACACATTTCTAAATTAAATCACACATATAATATAAAAAACTTCAACTTTTATTTTTAAATAATTATTTATTCTGCATTTATCTATTTTCAGTTAGTTTATGCGATGATTACCCATATAGTTTAATATACTATTTGAGTATTTTAAAAAAATGAATCAAAATATTGGATTAGATATTCTTCTTGTGCTCTCAGCGCCTCTTTTTATAGGCGGGATAATGAAGAATCGATAGAATACCTCAGGATCAGCTATGTGAACTTTCCTGATAGTCTGAAAAGCCAGGAAAATCAGAAGCAATTAGTAAATCTGAAGAAAAAGAGAAAGGGATTGAAAACGAATGCTAAAGTTATAGGGCTTGATATTGGAGGGGCGAATACTAAGCTGGCATCCTCAAATGGGACTCAAGTAGAACTTCACTATCTGCCCCTATGGAAAAATACCAAGCTCTCGGAAGTCTTGAAGGAAATCGCATATCGATTACAACCAGAAAAAGTTGCCATTGTTATGACAGGAGAACTTGCAGACTGTTTTGAAAATAAAGGCCAAGGTATTATCTTTATAAAAGAAGCTGTTGATTCTGCATTTGGATCTCCAAAAGTCTCGTATATAAATTGCATGGGTAGATTTCAGAGTGAAACTGACAAACTAACAGATCTTGCTGCTGCTAACTGGGTAGCTTCAGTCATGCTAGTAGGAGCTGAGCTTGGAGACTGTATTTTTGTGGACGTAGGCAGTACCACAACTGACATTATTCCGATAATTTCCAGGGAACACAAAGCAGGAATAACTGACTTTGAACGCCTGATGCGGAGTGAACTTATATATTCAGGCGCACTCAGAACAAACATTGCTACTCTTCTTGAAAAAGTAAAAATTAACCAGAGATTGTGCAGAATCGCTTCAGAACTCTTTGCAACAACCGCAGATGTGTATATCTTGCTTGGTAAAATCAATGAAGATATTTACACTTGCGAGACTGCAGATGGAGCGGGAAGAAGCAAAACAGATGCTATGCGTAGGATTGCAAGGCTAGTCTGCACAGATCTTTCAGAAATTCGAGAAAAAGATATATATGAAATAGCAAGCCAGGTGTATGAAAAACAGATATCCACCCTGACTGAAGTGATTTATGAAGTTGCGAAAAGGAATGAACTTAATAGAATAGTAGCTGCAGGCCTTGGGGAGTTTCTCATAAAAGAAGCTTCAGAAAGACTCGGTTTAGAATGCATTTCGGTTTCCGGACACTGGGGAGAAAAAATATCAAGAGTTTTCCCGGCATACGCTGCTGCTAGACTACTTGATAAATGAAATATCATCTCCGAGATTAGCAAAACAAAATATTAAAGAGAATTTTGATAAACTCATATGCATTTGAGTATTGACAGTTCAAATATCTTAACAATTTTTGATACTAATAAAAAATGTTACTATTTTACTCTTAAAGAAGGATCAAAACATCTTCAGTCAGTTGTAGACAAACTTGATGAAATTGATTCCTTAATTGATTGGAAATCTGTTAGTATTATTTCTGAGTCCATAATTTTTAACAAAACCGTTTTCTGAGAAAGACCTGAATCTGATGTAATCATTATGTTTAAAAGGCTCGTTTTATAGCAATGTCCTGGTCTTTCTGATTTTGAAATTGAGAAACAATGTACTGGTTGAATTTAGATCATGAAATTTCTTGGTTTTCCTGAATGCATACCATAAAGTACCACAGTCTGATAATTTAGAAAAAAAATATTGATAACTGTAAAGAAGGAGAAATATGGTGATAGTTGTAAAGACACCTTAATTGCCTTGGTTTGGAAATATAAAGCTTCTTATCCCTCCTGAAAGTTTATGTGATTCAGGTAAGTTTTTTAGCTGGAGACATTTCCTACACAATTTTTCTGCCATAACCTTTTTGTCTGGGGATCCTCACTGAAGCTCAAGTTTTGTAAACTTAAATCTCATATCAAAAAATTTCTTTCTTTTTAACCATTACACAGAATCCTAAAATTTGCCTCAAAGATTGAAAACTATTAAATTTTGACCTGCCGAAAATATGAAATTATTCACAGACATCGGAAAATAAAATTCCATTTATTGGAAAATGTAAATAGAGTATTTTGTACTCGATTTTCAACAATTCAGGAGCATAACTCATCTAATATGTATATGTGATATATACATATATTAGAACATATTATATTTTAGAGAAATATCTTGTCCCTAAACGCAAAAAACTTTCATTTTCCTGGATAAGTCAGCCACAAAGATACTAATAAGGACATGATACAAGAAAATCAACTATTAATCAGTACTGGAAAAAACAATCTAACAACAGTTATCAACGGTTATTCCTGCAGTGAATGATCTCATAGCTTACTTTTCCTCTGTCTACACACTCCCTAACAAGCTTTTCCCGTTTCGAGAGAGTGTCCGTTTTTCCTGATTTGACCTCAATAAAGACTACTTTATTCATTTCTCCCTCAGAAAGACCGTCAAAGACTATGAAATCCACTGGTGTACCAAGAAAGCGTGCATCCTTTGGGTTGTACTCGAAATCAGGGAAATAAGGGATCAGGTGTTCAGTGACCTTACCCCTAGTGACAGCTTCGCTTTTCTTTACTGCGTCCTGTCGGATTTTTTTCTCCTCATCAAGTTTCCAGTTTCGAAAAAGGATATCGGCTTTTTCAGAGACCTGGCGATTCATTTCCCTATCCTGCCAAAATTCATACAAATCTCTGGCACGGGACTCGACCGAGCCCCTTAGCTGGATATACTTCAGAAGCAGATAAACTGCAAAAAGGGCAAGAAAAAGGATAAGCATCGAATTAATCCAGTTGTTCATGGCCATTCTCAGAAAGGGATTATATTTACTATATTTTGAGAAGTAACTCCCATTAGTTTAGATTAGCTGTAGTTCAGAATGGATATACTTATTCTTTTTTATTTTTACTCAATAGTTCACAGGAAAAAACTTCATCCAAAAATCTCAGGAATACTTCTAGAAATCCCTTAATTTCGTCATATATTATTAAATGAATATGAATGGCTTGTGAAAATCAGAGGTTTATCGGAAGATTCTTTGATTCCATTTTTTGTAATCGCCCCTAGGAAATTGAACATTGTAGATTTCTGAAGTAGAAATTCTTCACGAGATAAGCTTGCTTCATAGAGTGGAGTTGTTCTAAATGTATATTAATTTGCGGATGAATTCCAACGAGTGAATCACAAAAAAGAATTCTGGGGGCAGGATTGTTCTGAAGCAGGTTGCACAGGTAGCAGCAAGAAAGAAAAAAATACCATGTTAAAAAAATTATCTACCACGAGAAGAATCAAAATTAGATATAAAAAAGCAATTATTGCTCCATAAATAAAAATTACCACAATTATATGGTATCTGAGTACAATGAAGAAATACTCGAAAATAGAACCGGATATCAAAAGAGAGAAATCTAAAAGATAACGATTGTTGAGATATAGACATTCTCGGTTGAGAAATATTTCCAAATACTTTCCAAAATAATTACAATTCGGGAGAAGAGGGCGAAGAGATTACTTAAGGATCAGTTTCGTCACCTATTTAATATTAAATTAATGTCAAAAGATTTAAACTCCACGAAACTAAAAAGATTATAAGCTTGTCGAAATTCGCTACAGTATGTGGATATATAAAGTTCTAGGAAGAACTACTTACTTCAATTATTTTTGCTGAAAAATATAAATATCTGAGAATATATTATAACTTGCAAAAATAGTTTTTTGGTAAATCTCTCTAGAAGATCGTGACAATAAGGCATACATTTATAAAATATTTTCTAAAAAATGAATCTTTAACCAGATGGCATTTCGAAAAATTTCAAAATTAAAGAAAATCTAAATGAAAATTGGAAAAAATTAAATGCTATGTTTTTTGGTCTCGAAATATACCACCTTGCCACTTTTAGCCCCTATATAAAAGTGCGATAAATTCACTTTAGTTTGAAAATCGATGACTAGAACAATTGTAAATAATGAAATTTTACTGCGGAAAATGGGATAGATATGACATTCAATGCTAACATAAGATTTAAGTTCACTTGAACGATCGAAAAGAGTGAAACAAAATCGAATGCTACTGGAGCACAATTCGGAACTTACTACAGAGCTGTAACTCTGCAAGGATAAAATTGATTAATGATCGTTTTTGTACTTAGCTAAACTAATTTGAATTTTGCAAAGCAGGTAGAATGGACATGGAGAAGAACGTTATGGACGCTCTCCTTGAGTTTATCGAAATCCGAGCCCTGACGAACAGAGCAAGAGTTGCTATGGGAATAAGGGATCCAAATTTCAAGGTTCTCGAAAGTGCGTGGAAAGCCCAGGAAAAAGGATATGCTCAGGTTATCCTGGTAGGGAGCAAAAAGGAAATCGATAAAATTGGAACAGAGCTTGAGGTAGTGGATACCGAAGATCCAGAAAAGGTTCTTGTGGAACTTTTGATATCAAGAAAAATAGATGCAGCTATAAGGGGAACTGCAGAGTCATCTGGAACCCTTGCACACCTTAAAGAAGCACTTGGAAAGAAAAGCATCTGCAGACTTGCACTACTTCTGACAGCTGGCGGAAAGCCTTTCTTTCTTGCCCCTGTAGGAATCGATGAAGGTAATACAATTGCAGATAAGCTTCACATGATTACTCTGGGTGCCGAGCATATCAGTAGATTAGGAATCAACCCTGTAATAGGTGTGCTTTCAGGTGGTAGGATTGAAGATATTGGTAGGAATATACTTGTGGACAGAACCCTCGCAGACGGTGAATTAGTTGCAAATAGAGCTATGAAACTTGGGATGAATGCTAAGCATTACACCATTCTTATTGAAGATGCCATAAAAGAATCCAACTTTATCGTTGCCCCAGATGGAATCTCAGGAAACCTTATATTTCGGACAGTTGCTTTCCTGGGCGGAGGTGACGGGCTTGGGGCTCCTGTGCTAATGGATGATTACGTTTTTGTGGATACTTCAAGGGCAGGCGGACATTTTACTAAAGCCATAATGCTTGCAAGCGCATTATCTCACCTGAATAAAGAAAGAAAAAAAATGACTCAATGAAAACTATTGTAGACACATGTCCTGTCGTAAATATGAATACAAGACAGAAAACAAAAAGTCCAACATAGCGATCTTAACCATTGAAAGCTACATAAACCCCATACATGAAGCTGACCTCTAAGGAAGCTCATAAACCGAGAGTACTGAAGTCAAAGAAAAAGTCAAAAATAGAATTTCAAACTCCAACAGCAAGTACATCCTTGGGTTTTAGACTAAACCAAGAAATAATCTGGCAAGCCATGCACTGCCTACAGTTTATGCAAATAGTAATGATTAAAAGGACAGGGTGCTTGACTTCAAGGAAGCAAACCCTTTCATATAAACATCCCATGAAGACAATCATAATCTTCCAGTAACAGTTTGTACTTCTTTTAGAATGTGATAGTTGATTAGGAGTAAATCCTTAGGCTTGTGATCAAATATAAGAATAAAGGAAAAGCAGATACTATGGATCTCTAGGTGTATATTTTCCAAAAATAAGTAAATCTACTATTGTAGTTACTCTTTCAAGCGACGTGAGAATATCCGAAGAGTTACTAATAGACACACCAGCAGGTATTGTTTGCAAAGTAGAAGTCACTGATTCTTTGATTGGTGAAAATTCAATGTGAATATAACTAAGAAATTGGTAACTAAGGAGAAGATAAGATTTGTTTTTGTCATTGTAAGCTACATGAAATCAATTTCCGGTTTCTTGATTTCCATCCATTTTCATAAAAATAAGTAACCGAAAAATATATTAACTTCTCTCTTATATAAGTTTAAACTTACTCTAAATTTTAGAAATATAATCTGCTGCCCTAATTGTCGTATCAGAATAGATTTTTGTTACCATAAAATCATCAAAAAATTTAGATATTTCTGATTTTTTGTTTTGGTTACTTTATTTTTTTTACAGCATTAACAAGATTTTCCTCGACAAATCTATACAGTTAGTGCGCTGTATTGAAGTAGAAAACTATCCAATGAATATTTCCAATTTTTGTCCTATAAAAGTGGAAGCAAGAAGTTAGCCCGAAAGTGCCTAAATTATGGAATTTACCTTGTTCTGCCCCCGCATTCTCTCTGACCCTATTGGATATGTTCACAACACCTGTGACTAACAGAAAACATGCTTCTAGTCAGAATACCCCTTGTTTCCACCCAAGAAAGTAATCACGACACCATATTCGTTCAATTCAACATTTTGAGTTTAACGAACAGCTACCATCTCCTTCAAGATCCCGAATTTGACTATTCATGTTTTGTGGGTTAAAATAATTATCCAGTTGAAAAGTAACTACATCTTAAGAGAAAAATATATTATGAATGTGATTTCCATAGATAATGTTTTCAAATAATATATATGTCGTCCCATATTTAAAAAATTATTATGAATTATCCACCCTAAATAGCGAAGAGCCTTGATTATTTGAGAAAAGATAATATGAGGAAATACAGAGAGTTTCTGGCTACATCCTGTTGTATAAAGCAAAGATAAAAGTAAATTACATCATAAAAAATAAGTATTGTTTTAGAACTATTAAAAATACTTTTATAGTCTTGAGTGGACTCAATTTATATAAAGAGGGGATTCCGTGGTATCAGGAAAGAACTCCATTAAAATGACCGCAAAAAAAGAATTGTTTCTCCTTCTCCCTAAAATAGATAATATCTTTGCGTTAGAACCTGCAGTGCTCCGAACTGATGCTGAGCCAATAATGCTTGTTGGAGATATTCACGGAGACCTACAAGCTCTTAACTTCATAATAGGATTGAGAGAAGAAATAGATTGCAAAAACATTCTCTTTCTTGGTGACTATGTAGATAGAGGATTGCAGAGTACTGAGGTACTTTTAGAACTGTTCAAGTTAAAAATTGAAGATCCAGAACATGTTTTTCTCCTTAGAGGCAATCACGAAAGTGTAGAAATGAACTTTTACTATGGTTTTTATAAGGAAATAGGTTGTGATAAGGAGTTTCTCTTAAGGATCAGCCAAACATATGATAAGATGCCGGTAGCTGCTGTACTTTCAGGGCACACATTCTGTGTACATGGAGGGATTAACGGAACTGGAAGTATTGATACTATTAACAAAGAAGAATGTTTTCCCTATCTTTGGAATGATCCAGCACAAAGCTTAGGCTTTACCCCTTCAAATAGAGGTCACACGGTGAAGGAATTTGGGCCTAACATTGTAGACGGTTTTTTAATGACAAATAATTTGAAAAGAATAATAAGAGGACACGAATTCTTTGAAGAAGGATATAAGTGGTGGTTCGACGGGAAATTACTTTCCATCTTTTCCTGCCCTAGATACGTGGGTCAAAAAAATGATGGTACTTTTATCTTGTTTGAGAAAGGACAGCTAAAATTGTTTGTTTTCGGGATAAAAAGGAGTAAAGAAAAAATAACTCTTAAAGCCTGTTACGAAATAACTTAGGTAACACATAATTATTTTAGAATTTAATAGATTATGCTGTTTGTGAAAACGATTTTGTATGGTATAAATTTGTCCAAACTGATTGGTGGTGGTTCTAATTAGTGAATGTACACAAATTCTTCCTAGATCTAAATTCAAACATTAAGCTTGTGATAACTTTTGAACCGAAGCCTAGCAGTACAACTAAACGTGATTTTTGAAGAATTATTTAGTCAGCATTTATAATTTATGGTATCTTCTAATTTTTTCGATAAATAACATATCTAAAAGAGAGAAAATACATAGTGAGTAAACAAAGGTCGTATTCAATAACCTTGCTTTAATAGTTAGGGTATAATGCTGATAACTATTGCAGGAGAAGCTGCATTTACATATATTCCAAACTATGGTAGCAACAATGTCTCTGTAATTGATACAGCCACAGATAATGTTAAGCTACTGTAAATGTATGCGATCTTTATGGTAATCCTCATGGAGTTGCAGTCACCTTGATGAAACAACGATATATGTGACTCACCAAAACGAATATACTGTCTCCGTAATTAACACAACCTCAAACAAAGTTACAGACACAGTGAATGTCGGAAATAAAGTTTCACAATAAGAATTATAAGTAGTGTGCCAATTATTCTGTAAAATAACAAATCTCAAGAGTTAGTGGGTAAATAATTCCATATTTTAAGAACCTAATCACATAAAGTATACAGAATTTAACTTTGAATTTACAGCAAATTCGAAGAACTACGATAGTTTTTTGAAGGACCACAATGGAACATTGGAAAAGGAATTAGAAAACCTTCAGAATTTGTATATTAATTACATCCTACAGATGCAGATCCCGATCAATCAGAGAGCAATTGAAGCGCTCGTAGCTAAAAAAACAATAATGGTGATTTTGGTAACTCCGGCTACAATTATACCACAGAATAAAATGAGCGGGGAGGACATCCTATTAAAAATAGAGAGAGTTAGGATGAAAAATATTGATCAGTAAATGACTGTGCCTTTCTCTAATCCAAACAAACTTTGCTCGAATTTCTCGTTACATATCTAAATTTCTTCGTCACACAAAAATCTATCAGCATATGCTAGTTTAAACCTGCTTCCTCTTAGTTCTCTTAGTGTTTAATCCATGAAACACTCAATTTTGATGCCTCAGAACTCATAGGGTTCATCATGGAATCAGCTAAATTTTTCATCATAGGCATCCGATTTATATTCAAATAACATCTGGTTAATATAAAGATATTTTGATAAACCTCTGATTCACGAGTCATATATATCATTTTTAAGCATATGACGAATTTATGGATTTATCAAAATTCCAAAAAAAATATATTTCAGAAAAATATTCTTCAGGTATCCCCTTTAAGCTCAGTATCAATTTCCTTAAAAATCTCGTAAACAGCTTTTTTTGGCGATTCTGCTCCACATATGATCCTTCCTACAATTACCCAGTCTGCGCCTGCAAAAATCGCTTTAGAGGCTATTCCTCCCTGGGCACCAACTCCGGGGGCGATAATAGCAAGTTCGTCTCCAATAAGATTTCGTAGCTTTTTTACCCTTTCAGGCCTGGTGGCAGGGGCAACAAGCCCGAAAGCTCCTGCTTCAGCGGCCATCTTTGCGATAATTTCTGCTGCAGGCTGCAGAAATTCGGCTCCACCCGGATGGCTCATTTCGGTTACAACAAAAACATCTTTTCCAAACTTAGAAGCTACTTCAATGCAGGCATCAAGGCTGTCTCTTCCAGTAAAACCCTGGACAATAATTGCATTTGCCCCTGCTTCAAAAACCTGCTCACAGATAAGGCGGTTGGTATTTGGGATATCTGCAACCTTGAAATCTGCTATTACAGGAGCAAAATTGGCAAGTTCCCTGATAATCCCAAGCCCTGTAGCAAGTATTAGAGGATAACCTACCTTTATTCCATCTACAAAATCCTGAACATCTTCCGCAATTCTCAGTGCTTCTTCCCTCTCGGGTACGTCCAGGGCAAGAATTATACAGGTATTCTTTTCCATTAAATCACATCTTTTAAAAGACGAGTCCGCACAGCTGCGACCATGATCGGGAGAGTGATAGTTGCGTCTGCGTATACAGTTACTGATTTCGCATTTTCGCCTACCTTTCCCCAAGACTTGGCTTCGTCAAGTGTTGCCCCACTCAAGCCGCCTGTTTCAGGGCGATCCATTGTAAGTTGAATTGCATAGTCAAAAGACTTCGGAGTCACAAGCATGGACTGGAGAATATAGTTTTTTGGGACTCCACCCCCAAGCAACAACACACCAGCACTTTCAGCCTCAGAGCATATTTCCATGTATTCGTGCATATCAGCAAAAGCATCTACATGCAGAGGATTTCCTTCCTGGTACAACCATGCTTGAAGGCCTATCACAGAGTCCTGAAGGGCGGGGCAATAAATCGGAACTCCCATGTCGGCTGCGGTTTTCAGAATGGAAGACTCATCATCCAAGTTATTCCCTATTTCTGTAAGGACTTGGCGGATAGAAAGCTTTTCCTCCGGAAGCCCGGCATAAACTCTATGCAAAAACTCCTCAAGATCGGCAAAATGTTGGTCAGGAAGATATACATCATAAATTCGGTTTATACATTCATGTCTCAGCTGGATATCGTTTGAACAATCTGTATCTTTATAGTGGTGAAGACCCAGAGCTTCAACTGTATCATGAACCATATTCGCTCCAGTAGTTACAAGGACATCGATGTGTCCATCACGTATGAGATCCGCAATGATTATTTTCATGCCTGCGGGAGTCATGGCACCTGCAAGTCCAAAGAATTTAGTTGTTTTTTCGGAAGCCAGCATCTCATAATATATATTCACAGCCTCAGCCAGCCTACCTGCTCCAAAGGCACAACCACCGTATTCAGTTACAAGATCATCTACAGTCATATTCGGGACTATTTTTGCACTTTTGACTGAAGTTGTAAGTTTTTTAGCAGAAGCTTGAAAATCCATTTTTTCCCCTCTGAGATTACAAGATTAATTACAAGAATATTCGGACATAAGCTTTACCAATCAGATATGAGCTTGTACATAAGTAATTACGCTTGAAAGTAAGCATGTTTTAAAGCGAGAGTATGCATCCTGCATCTTAAAATTTGTATTATGTTTTGTTTTTGAATTCTTTGCAGCCATAGAGAGTGGGAAATTATGATGAATTTCCCGCTCTAATAAGATGCTAAAGAGTCTATAGACCTGTATTTCAAGATTGGATATTCCTTTATTTCCTGAAAAATCAATATAATTTTAGAATTATTCCTATTTCGAGCTTGATGGAGGTAACTCCCAAATGCGGAGTAAACATAGGAGGGTGCCTTATGTAAACACGTCTCTTATAAATAAATATTCTCTTAAGAAAAATAAAGAAAATAAATCTCACTTGGATAAGACAGAAAATTGAAAAATTTAAGGAGAAAATTCACTTTATGCAAATGTACACAGAATACCATCTATTCCTTAATATAACAGTAGCTTAAAAATTAATCTAGATTTCAATGAACAATGATGGATAAATAAGCAAATGAATTATATATCTATGTACATCTGCAGAATGAGGATAGATGAAGTTTTCTTTTGTGAACCATTAGGAAAAATTGAAACGAATAAGAATAGTCTTCGAAACTACAGCAATCGGGACTAATGTTTCCAATTTAAATAGAGAAATGATTTAGAACTAGAGCATCAAAATAGTCTGGAAAGCGAGGAAATGCCAGAAGCCTAAATGGCTTCTTTTACTCTCTGTTTCTTCCTTCAATATAAATAGCAGGTCTAAGAGGCTCTGCAAACCTGGACTTCTTCTCTGGGTCATAAGCTGGAGAATCTGCACTGTGAATCTCAACAGGGCAACATATTACTGTTTCCAGGAAGGAAGCTGACTCTTTCAGAAGGTCCTGCTCATCTAAACCAAGGCCATCAAAAATCTCATATCTTTCAGCACCTCCGCTTTTGAACTCTGTATCAATTTTTTGAACAAACTTTGGAATTTCTTTCCCAAATACTCTTAGTTCAGGATTTACCATAAGGGTTTTAATAAAAGTACCTGCCTCAATATAAGCTTTTAGGTTAATATCACAAATATATTTTTTTATTACTGATACTTTCCAGGCAGGCGCTGTATAGAGGTGTACTTTCTGCGGAATCATTTTTGTTACCCTTATTATTTCTTCAATGTCATCCAGAGTGTCTTTAATTATTTCTTCACAGAGTTCTGCACCATCGTTTATTAGATCTTCATTATAGAGAGGAAATTGTACAAGGGAAATAGGATCTTTATGCCCCATAGCCTCCCAAATTTCTTCACAAATATGCGGGATAAAGGGAGTTAGGAGCCTGACCCAATTATCAAGCACATAGTATAGCAGATTCTCTCCCCCTCTCCTTTGGTACCATTTTACATCGTTTATGAGCAAGAAGAAAGAATTCTGGATGGCTTCCCTTGTCTGGATGGAGTCAAGGGCAATATTTGTTTTATGGATGTAACCCTGTATCCGCGAAAGCATCCAGCGATCAATCTGCTTAAGCTCAGAGCTTATGGATCCACGTTTTCCACTCTCTATGACATCTTCTGCAAAGGAGTAAAATTTATCCACTTGCTTTCTTGTTGATTCAATTCCTGTCTTATGCCAGTCTGCATCCTGAGTCTGTTCAGCTGTGGAAAGTATATACATTCTTGTTATGTCAGCACCGTAATCTCTTACTGCACTTTCCATAGTGAGGATAGGCCCTTTGGATTTGCTCATTTTTTGCCCCTCAAGAGAAACAAAGCCATTTACAGCAAGAGCCTTGGGCCAGTTTTCTTCCCCAAAAAGGGCTACATGGTGGAAGAGGAAGAAAAGCAGGTGGTTCGGAACAAGATCCTTCCCGGAAGAACGTAAGTCCACAGGATACCAGTAGGTAAAATCGCTGCAGATTTCTTCCAGGATCACTGACTCAATACCAGTTTCTGCAGAAACAGCTGCATTATTACCTTTTCCAAGAAGTATGTAGTCAAAGAAAGAAAGGGTAAGCTGCTCCAGAGACAGGGCACCTTTCTCTATGAATTTGGCAATAATATAATAACTCATGTAAATTGTCGAATCCCCTAGAGACTCGATCAGCCACTCCTTATCAAGAGGCAGACGGGTTCCAAGGCCTTTTTTGCGAGCGCATGCTTTGTCCTTTAGCCAATCAACCTTGTTTTCAAACTCAACCCTATAATCTTCAGGAATAATCCGCATCTTGCTAAGGCATTTATAAACTTTCGATTTCCATTCAGGATCTGAATAATTAAGGAACCACTGACTTTTTACCATATTTACGACACATGGTGTACCGCAGCGACAAACCACTGGTTCACTGAGTTCATAAAATAGCTCTCCAGCATCCGAACTGATTAAGTCCCTAGTAAGGATATCCTTGATCTTCGATACTGAACATCCTGCATATTTTCCAGTGATCTTTTTGAGGATTCCACCATGGAATTCTCTCCTGTATACAATCTTCGTGGCTTCATCAGCTCTTTTATCACTCTGACTTGTTATTCCCATACTTTCTACGATTTCTTTTGCCGGAAATTCTCCAAATTCAGGCACTTTTATAAGGGAAAGTAGTTTGATCTCTTTCAAGTCTTCGGTTATTCCATAATCATGCAAATCAGCATCATAAAGGTCACGAAGTGCCAAATAGTCAAAGGGCGCATGTGCAGGCACACTCATTACTATTCCACTTCCGTTTTCAGGCCTGACAAAAGAGGCAGGAAGGGAAATTATTATATCTCCTGTTATCGGATTTGTGAGTTTAATTCCAACTAGGGATTTTGCAGGTATATCCTCAATATACTCTACTTTCCTGTCCGTAAACGTTAATTTTCTGAAAGCTTCCCTGCTTACGACCCAGAACTCTTCACATCCGTTTTTTTCAACCCTGATTTTTAAGTAATCCACGTTCGGATTAACCCAGATATTTGTTACGCCGTAAGTTGTTTCCGGTCTGAGGGTTGCACAAGGAAAGACTAGGTCTTTATATCTAAATTTGATGAGGGTATATTCCACGATAGTGGCGCCTTCCCCATGAAGTATATCGTGGTCTTCTACAGGGTTGTTGTCGTTAGGGCACCATTTTAAAGGGTGAGAGCCTTTGACTATTAGGTTTTTCTCCGCAAGACGGATGTATTGCCATTGTATAAATTTTTTGTAAGTAGGGTCCGTGGTTGTGAACTTCCGTCTCCAATCAATAGAATACCCTATCATGCGCATTGCCTTCTCAGCCTCATGTTTGAAGTAATCAACGATATTTTCAGGCGTTTCAAGGGTAAGGAGGATATCTTTTGGAATTCCATGGAGATGTTCGTAGACATCCATTGTTTGAGGATCCCGGCTTGCAATTAGTTCCGCAAGTCCCACAATCGGAGTACCGGTTACATGAAAGCCCATGGGGTAAAGCACATTGTATCCAAGCATCCGTTTATGCCGAGCTACTACATCCCCTATGGTAAAAGTCCTGGTGTGCCCAGCATGGAGATTTCCGTTAAGGTAGGGGTAGGGGATAGTTATGAAAAATTTTTGCCGTTCATTCGGTTCTGCCTGGAAAATTCGGCTTTTAGTCCAATTTTTTTGCCATTTCTGTTCAATCTCATGAGGTTTGTAGTCATGCTCCATTCGTGTTCACACCACCGAGAATTATGATAAAAGAACTTAATCTAAATGTAGAAGTATATAGGGAATCATGTCAAAAAGATTACAGGAAACCAGTAAGCGATCTTAAAAAATATTATAGATTGCAGGTACTTGAGCCTTGTTGCGCCAATTTCTTAACTTTTAAGATTCTGCACTTAAATATTCATCTTCGTGTCACTCTAATTTCTCTATAATCCAACTTGTGTCACATCCATGAGTTGTTGAACATCTCCAGCACTAGACTCTTCTTGCATTTTCCATAAATAGGAGAGTTACTCGTTTTTCAAATTTGATCAATGACTCAAGAACAAGACATTAAATTTTTTGCTTTTTTATTCAACCTTTCTAAGGATAGCTTCCCGGATAGACTCGATATTTGCATCCACCACAGTAGGCTCCTCGCAAATCTCACTAACAGAAGATATATCCTTTAGAAGATGTCCTGTAGTGATGCATACCACGGTTTCATCTATATTTATCATGCCCATTTTTACAAGTTTCCTAAGTCCTGCGACAGATGCTGCACTCGCAGGTTCGACACCAATACCTTCAAGCCTTGCAAGATCCTTCTGGGCTGTAAGAATTTCTTCGTCAGTAACTGACTCTGCAGTTCCACCGGATTCCCGTATTGCTCTGATAGCTTTTTTGGAGTTGACAGGGTTTCCAATCCTGATGGCTGTTGCAATTGTCTCAGGATTGCCTTCCGGAGTTATCTCTGGAGCTCCACTCTTTATAGCTTTTACAATGGGACAGGAACCTTCTGCCTGAATTCCGATCATCTTCGGAAGAGAATTCGTTATACCGAGTATCTTAAATTCCTTGAAGCCTTTATAAATAGCAGTAATATTCCCTGCATTCCCTATCGGAAGGACAACTCTGTCAGGCACCCTAAAACCTAGCTGATCTGCAATCTCAAAACCAATGGTTTTTTGACCTTCCAGTCTATAAGGATTGATTGAGTTTAAAAGGTAGATATTTTCCTGGTAGCAGAGAATACGCACAAGAGCAAATGCGTCATCAAAATTCCCACGGATGCTTAGGACCTTTGCCCCGTGCATCAAAGCCTGTGCAATTTTTCCAAGAGCTACTTTCCCTGCAGGTAGCAACACAATTACAGGAACCCCTGCTTTTGCCCCATAGATCGCAAGAGCTGCAGAGGTATTCCCTGTAGATGCACAAGCAAATTTTTTCATTCCGAGTTCAAGCGCTTTCGTAACCCCAACTGTCATTCCCCTATCCTTGAAGGAGCCTGTTGGGTTCATGCCTTCGTGTTTTACGTACAGTTTTGTTATTCCTATCTTTTCGGCAAGACGGTCGCATTTGTAAAGAGGAGTACCCCCCTCTTTGAGAGTTACAGGCACCCTTTTTACAGGAAGAAGTTTTGCGTACTTCCAGACCGAGGGACATTCAGTCTTTAGTTTATCCATATCAATCTCAATTGAGGAATAATTATAAATAACATCAAGCAGACCATCACATTTGCTGCAAGTATAGATTATTGCATCTTTGGAATACTCTGCATCGCATTCGATACATTTCAGAGAATACATTAAATTTGCTCCTGTGTCTGATTATTTTGAATTATTCAGATGTCGGATTGGAGTTACATTGATCTCAGGTTATTAAACCCTGAGTTTTCATGTCAGAAATATGGATTTCGGATTAGTATAATATATTAGAGTTTAATAATATTTTGTATCGTCAACACTTTAATCGCTTTTTTATTAGATTTGTTTGACTCTTTAGTCCCCTTCTAAATATTGGCTAAAAAATATCTGGATATGGATAAATACAAGAGAAAAGATATCACCAAAAAGTACGGAAAATTGAAGAATATCATCGAATAATAAAGCAGTTAAGATGGGTGAAAACGTTTTCGACCAGCTGAAAGATGTCACACAGAGCACACGGATTGCGCCCTTTTAGATTTCTGATAAAACTAGTGTGACAAGAAAATTAGAAACAGTATTTAGTGTGATTTAAAAGTAACACAACAATTAGTAGAATAGCAGCACTGCATATATAAATCACTAAGATATAAATCAAGCTTTCATAATATTATAGAGATTTAGTAAAAACAACGTTTTTGGAATGCTACTGCGTGAGTACCAGAAAAAATAACCTAGAACATGAAAAACACTAGTTCTCAGTAATTTAACTAGTTTTCATCTTAATAAGCTCTGAATCCCTTTACATCTCCATGTTAGATCTCAAAATTGATGATAATAAGGTGAATTTCCTATTGGACATTGTGAAAAATTCAAAAAGAGAAATTCAAAAAGTAAAATTATTAAGATTGATTTATTTTCTAATGATAAAACTATTTATTTACTAAGAGCAAACTCCTAAAATTATTTAGAAAATAAATATTAGGAGGATAGAACTTTTTGATCTGAGGAACATTAAAATTTAAAGTCGATCAATTGAATTTAGTTACTCACTTTCTTTTTCTCTTTTGAAAATTGCTGTCACTGCTCCATCTTCATCGATATCGTTCTTCATCAAAACTAGCCCCCAGCCCTCGTTTCCAATTCTTTCGAGGTCTATCATCTGCTGTGCTATGTGAACACCATGAATCCTGCGAGAATCATATTCCCATAATTTCATCACTTGAAAACCCTCCTATCAACATTAAGTAGAAACTTTTTGTAGTTAAATATTGCGATGAAACTATAAATAATCCTAACAAAACGAGAAATCTTTGGAAATTTGCTGATTATTTATTCCCTTACTACCCAAAAAGATATATGATTTACATTCCGAGCAGGTTATCTATTTTTCTGCAAAATCACACATCTAAATAAATCATAAGTAAGGAAATAGCAATTATGACGAACCTAATTACATGAAGTATACAAAAACTATCATTTCAAATTTGCAGTAAGTCTGTGACATTCCCGCATTTCGTACATAGAAACAAAAAGAATGCTTCAATATACAATAGTGATGAACTATGGAGGATTTCGAAGAACATCATTTTCAAGAATTATTCACATACCATTTATAAGCATGTGACAGAACTTAGGAATTCATCAAAATTCTCCATAGAATACCTTCCGTAGCAAGATCCAGTTAGAGTTTAAGAAAACATATTTTCTTGATGTACATTAGCTGGAATTCCCTTTCCTCGCAAATAATTCCCCGCCAATGTCAACACTATAGCCTTGAATTTCATTAAAAACGATTGGATGGGGAAATGAAATGTTTTCCCATCAATAAATATATAGAATCTAGTTCTAAGTTTCATTGGTCAGTCAGTCCAGCTGTAGTGACTGAGATTACAGCTTCTCCTTCGGGCAGGTTTGGAGAGTCAACTAGACGTACGATTCTTTTTTCTCCTTTGGATTTTCGTAGGTAAAGTCTAAAGGTTGCTGTGTGCCCCACAATATGCCCTCCAATGGGCCTTGTGGGATCGCCAAAGAATGTATCAGGCTTCGACATCACCTGATTTGTTACAACTACACAGGCATTGAATAAGTCACCAAAACGAAGCAAGCCATGCATGTGCTTATTGAGTTTCTGTTGTCTGTCAGCAAGGGTTCCCCGCCCTAGATATTCAGCCCTGAAATGAGCCATCAGTGAGTCGACGATTAATAGACGAGTGGGTTTGCCAATTTCCTTGAGCTCGTTTGCTAAATCTGTTGCGGAATCTACAAGAAGTATCTGGTGATTGGAATTATATGCTCTTGCAACATGAATATTCTGAAGGAACTCTTCAGGGTCAAGTTCTAAGCCGTACTTCTCGGAAATCCCTTTCACCATTTGGGTTATTCTTTCAGGCCTGAATGTATTTTCAGTATCTATCATGATGACAGAACCACTTAAGCCACCGTGTTCTCTGTCCATCTGAACGTTCACTGCTAGCTGGTGAGCCAACTGGGTTTTCCCGGAACCAAATTCTCCATACAATTCTGTGATACCCTGGGTTTCTATGCCCCCACCCATCATTTCATCAAATTCCGTACAACCTGTGGTCAGCTTGCCTACCATTTTTCGTCTTTCAAGCACTAAGTCTCCGGTCTCAAAACCTCCGATATCAGCAGCCTGCCTAGCAGCATTGATGATTTTTGCAGCAGTTGATTCTCCGATTTCTACTGTTGTTGCAAGTTCAGATGGAGAAGCTACAGCTACTGCTTCAATTGTGTTAAATCCGGCTTCTTTTAGTTTTTCTGCAGTTGCGGGGCCAACTCCAGGTAACTCTTCGAGTGACATTTCGCTCATTACAAATCCTCCTAGATGCACATGTTAGATAAGGTGCATAACGGTTGTTTCACTTCGTTTTGCATGTATATATAACTAGAGGAGCCAGAGTGAAAGTATTAATAGAGAGCCTTTGAAAAGCAGTAGAATGTCGAAAAACCTACAAAAAGAAGTAATCTACTCTGTAGATGTACACAAGAATACCATTTATTTACTCAATTTGACAGTAGCTTCAAAATTAATCCAACTTTAAATAAATAACATTGGACAAATAGGCAAACAAATACCTATGTGCACATCTGCAGAATGTCGAAAGTAAAATAGGATGTCTTACTATTATACTTGCAATTTCAAGAGGAAAAAACAAGTTATTGTGCCTTATATTGTTAAATCATAACCCCAAATAAGTTATTAAAGGGAACAATTCCAAATCTTAAGACTTCATCATACTCAGTCTTCAAAAATATAACTTTAAATTAACAGCAAATTCGTGATAATACAAAAAAATATCTTCAAAAAAACGTAACCAAAACCAAAACTTCTTTTTACTTAGTGGATTATCACACATCATGCCAAAGGTCGCAGTAGGCGGTACATTTCAGTATATTCACGATGGCCATGCCAAATTAATTAGAACAGCATTTGAGATAGCAGGGGACGGAAAAGTTAATATAGGGCTCACCTCGGACGAAATGCTGCAAAAAATACACACTATCGAGAATTATGAAAGTCGTCGGGCTCAACTGCTGCAGTATTTGATGGGAATTGGATTCCCTGAAGACACATTTGAAGTTACAAAGCTGAATGATCCCTACGGCCCCAGTCTAGAAGAGGATTTTGATTATATAATTGTATCTCCTGAGACTTATCCAGTTGCCCTTAAAATCAACCGTATAAGAGAACAAAATAAAAAAAAACCTCTGAAAATAGTATATGTTGAATACGTAATGGCTGAAGATGAAATCCCTATTTCTTCAACAAGAATTGCACAAGGAGAAATTGATAGGCACGGCAGACTAGTAAAAAAAACAGAATCTTAAAAAATTCCAATACATGATTAGAATCCATAATTAGTTACACCACTTTCCATAAATATACACAAAAATTCAGCTATTATTCCATTATGACAGTAGCTCCAAAATTAATCCAATTTCTAATGAATTAGAGCGTGTAAATCAGCAAACAAATTCTACATCGGTGGAATGTCACTCATTTGTTATTCCCCAGATTTCAAAAGCTAGGTAATGGATTCTTTCATGGAATCTTCAAGGTTTTGTATCTTGAGAATTTCTTCATGGCTTAAACATTTACCGTCTTTCTTGATAATAAAGTTATCAATTAGATTCTATCTCCCCAAGCCTATCTATAAGTTTTAGATAGCCAAACCATTTCTTGTATGCTTACTTAAAATCCCACAAAAATTAAATTTTTCATAAAAAGATTAGCAGTAAAATATATCTGGAGAAACGGATATATTTTTATTAGGAATTGTATAGAATGTTCTTGATTTGTGTTTATACTTATTTGAAAGAAAAACATAAACAAAGGACTTATTTTTACTCAATAATTATAGTTACGGTTGAATTTTCAATAATTAATATGTGTTCTGCTTTCAAGGTTTCATAACCATTTTGATTTGAAAAAATCATAGTTTTTTTGCTTCCAAAGCCCGTTTAAAGCGTTTTGTAACATCTTCTGGACTAAAGGGAATATTTGGAGCTTTTGTGTTTCCTGGCTTAAGGATTACATGGATGAATGAAAGTTCTTGAATGGCCCGAAACCTTCTGAAGGCCTCTATTATTCCTTCCCTGCTGTTTACTTTAGCCGTATTTTGGATTCCGCATGCTTTTGCAAAAATTTCTAGGTCAATATAGCGCAAAGCACATGTTTCCTGTGAACCTGTAGAGCCATAAGAACCATTATCAAGGCATATAATTATCAAGTTTTTAGTGGCTTCTTTTGCAGCTTCAAGAAGGGCATTAGGATTCATCAACAAGCTTCCATCCCCATCAAAAACCACTACTATCCTTTCGGTGCGTAGTGCAAGGCCAAGTCCAATCGAGGAAACAAGCCCCATTGAACCAAACATATAAAAATTGAGATCTCTGTCTTTGTAGGCATAAAGTTCCTTACAGGGGATTCCAAGATTTGTTACTGTAATTTCATCATCAAGTTGAGAAGCAACTGCGCAAATCGCCTCGTTCCTGATCACCAATGGCTTGATATCTTCCATCTTAAGGTTAAACCTGCATGTTCTTTCCATAACCTTCGATTTTTCTGGAATTCTGGCAGCTTTCCAGCTGCAGCAGCCAGAATCTTCCCATACTTTAGGTGAGATCAGAGCAATGTGAGGCCGTAAATTTTCAAAGGCATCTTTAATTACGTTTTCAAGGAGAGAGATCTTTTCAGCATCTTCAATTATTGTGTATTGCAGCTCTGCTCCATTGAGAATCGCTGGAAGGTGGACCCCAAGAGGCACTTGCGCTTCAATATATTCTCCATAAACTCCACGCCAGCTTGTAAGTACAGGTAATGGAATTTTGCATATTACATTTAAGGATTCTAGAGCGTTAATCATATTCCCAACCCCTGTGCTTTGAATCAGCATCATGGGTTTTCCACCTGCAAGGTAAGCCCCGGCACAAATACCCACTCCATTTTCTTCCCTAGTCAACCTGATTTCTGGAAAATTTTCCGAAACCAGAGGAAGCAGGTTTTTGATTCGGTCACAGGGCAAAGTTGCAGCAAGGTCTATACCTTCTTTTTTCATAATTGCTATAACTTCTTCTTCGGGACTTGCCATGCACATACCTCTTCACTTTCTTTTTTATTCTATAGTCCTTGATTATTAGTGCTTGTTCTATAGTTCTCCACACTCAGATATTTAGATATTCTAAGGGGACATCTGGGTTTTTGGCATGAGCTACCGGGAGATCTGAAAAAGTGTGAAGTCCTCTTTTAGCCGCATGTACCCCCCACCTGCAATATTTAGGAGAATGATATCCTCTGTCCCAATATTTCCGGTTTTTACAGCTTTTAACAGGGAACCTACAGCAACCGCGGATGGAGGCAGTATGTATCCCCTCCAGCGATTCGAAAAGGACCTTAGCCTCAAGGACTTCTTTTCTGGTAATTGCGTACATCACCCCATCAGTATCGACAAGTGCGTCGTAGAGTCCTCCTTTTATGCCATAAGGTGGAGTCAGATTTGTAAGAACCGATGCATAAGTTTCCTCTATCTGTTTCTTAGAATCCTTCATATCAATCTCAGGAATAATTTCTCTTCTTTTTGCCTGCCAGGCATTATAGATGGGTACAAAAAGCAGGTTCTGAGCGAGCTGTAATTTCGGAAGTTTCTGCCCGAATCGTCCGTCGGCCCTTAAGCGTAAGGAGGCGTCCCATGCTGAAATTCCTCAGGTACCACTCCCTACTGCCTGAAAATAGTGATCAGGCATTTTTCCTATGGTTACCGCTGCATCCAGCATCATAGTACCCATTCCATCTCTTCTGGCGACATTTCTCGCTCCGCCTTCAGGAACCATGCCAGGCAATTTTACAATCCTTCCTGCAAGGTTGATAGCATCAGTGTAATCGTTTCCGGTACCCATACTGATAAAATGAATAGATTCAGTTGGTTTTTCGGGCAGCTATAGACTTGAAATTCCTGAATATGGAACTACTATGTAGACATCTATCCCTGTTAAAACCGATACATAAGCAAATGCCCTACCCCTATTTCCAGCAGAGGCAAGGACTATAGCTTTTCCACCGCTTTCTTTTAGAAGCTGCATGGTAGGGTAAGCTTCAAGCTCTTTGAAACTGCAGGTTTTGATAAAAGATCCTCTTTCAGGCAGTATCCGCTGAACCCTATGTGGAGGTTAGGAAGCCCGAATTCCCTGGCAAAGGCTTCACTTTTGTAAGTCATGGGTCCGGCATCCGTAGTAAGTTCTTCCTGAATCGGAAGCCAAGAATGAAACCTTCCCATTCCAAGCTGATTTCGCAGATCCAGCCTTTTTTCAAAATATTCCGCCCGCAAGATTGAGTCATCGTTCTCACAGGTAAGCCTGTAATGAGGACCATATTCTTTTCCGCACTTCATACATTTTATTTTGAATTTTCCCATTGCTATCAAAGCAAATTGGGTTTCTCTTGTTAAATATATATTCCTGAAATAGGAATAAAATTAAGCCAATAGGTTTTTCAAAAAGAATTAAGCTTCTAAACAATCAAATTGAGCTTTAATGAACATAGTTTTAACTTTTGCAGAGAGCACAGGATACTAAAAAAAGAAGAATGGAGTTTTGGAAAAAAAGATGCTTAAAGAATTATTTGGGAATTAATCGATATAAATGAATACACCACTTACGCCGATGTACACAAGATTTCGATCTATTTTCTCGATATGAAAGTAGCTTAAAAATTAATCTGACTCTCACTGAATAATAGTATGCAAATGAGAAAGAAAATTATATATCTGTATAAATTGAGGAAATGCCAGAGCATTAAGAGAGTTGTTAAATATAGTTTTTTTCTGCAATATAATCAAATTACGGATCAAATTCGGATATTCAGTCTTTCTAAAAGGAAAAAAATGTTTATAGAGGAATATAATCCAAATAAAATTAATGAGACCTTTTATGTAAATTGCAGCTCATGGCAACTAAGATTCTAAAATTGCGCGCCCCAAACATATAATATTCTTTACATATAGAGGGTTTTCTGCATTCCCTTTTTTTGCTTCATTTTCTCGAGGTTTATCCGTTTTTGCATGTCCAGGATATGAATGGATAAAAGTAGCATCTTGAATTATTCCCTTTTTTATTTTCAAAACAAAGCAATTAAATTGGCTTTGCAACTATCCCCATATTTATTCTTCTATGCAGTTCTCAATAATTTTCTTTCTTAATAATAAAATTGTGTTACTTTCTAGTATGTACTGAGGAAAACAAAGAAATTTCCTGATAGAAATTCAACCAGTACATTGTTTCTCAAGTTAAAAGTCAGAAAGACTATGTGTTGCTGTAAAATAAGTATTTTTAACATAATAATGATATCACTTCAGGTTTTCTTAATAAATTGTTTTGTTAAAATATATTAATTCAAAAATGATATGAAAAGACTTTCAATCAATAAAGAAGCAATTTAAACAAGATTGTCTCCAACTAACTGAAGACGGTTATATTCTTCTTTAAGAGCAAAATCAGTAAGAGCTTTCATAAGTAGAAATTATTGTCAAGAGATATATAAATCTCCAATGCCCAGATGCATAGGAATTTGTCGAAATTATCTAAAATATGTGCAAATATGAAAAAAATATAGTGCCCTTATTTTTTAATATATATTTTGAAATTTTTCATTCATTAAAATACATGTAAGATAGTTTGCGGTTATCTGGAAAATCAGGATGAAAATCACCAACAATATAACATCCAGAAACGGTGAAAAAAGTGTTTTACCAGTATACGCATATTCAATCATATCATTTCCATATGTTAGTGGTGATATAAGTGCAATCTCTTGACCGATATGAGACATTGAAGATATCGGAACAAAAACACCCGAGATAAAAATAAGAGGTAGTCTCACTGTATTAAGCATAGACATAACCTCCCCCCCATTCTCGGTAGGGTATGCAGCAAACAGTGTTCCAAGAGTCGCAAAACAGAATGCAGTGAGCATCATAGAAATAACAAGTAAAAGTGTATTTGCAATAGGCGTACTGGAAAAGATAATACCGATTACAAGTGGAAAACATGCGATGCCTAGACTGTAGAAAAATCCACTCAGGCTCTCACCCACCACTAGTGAATACAGTGAAATCGGAGCAGCAAGCAATCGTTCAAAAGTTTTTACCTGCCTTTCGATAGGTATCGAAACCGGTTCTATTGATGAAACCGAAAACAGAAGAGTAATCGAGATCAACCCCGGGATCAGGGGACCTGGAGATGTGTTCTTTCCAATAGCAAAGACCAGGAACATAACAAGCGGAAAGATAATACCTGAAACGATGACATGTGGCTTGAAGTAGTAGATCAACATGTCCTTTTTAGCAATTGCCCATGCAGCCGATATCCCACATGAAAGATGTTTTATCCATCTCGCATGATTAATAGATCGCATGGATTCCATCACCTGCACGCTGAAGACCAGTAAACTTGACAAATACATCCTCGAGGCCCGGACCAAGTGTCAAGATCAGAATAATTTTAAGATTATGCGCACACGCATAAGCTACTAAGGCATCAATAACCTTAGATGAATCTTCTGTATAGAGCTTAACCTTTACATTTGGTTAGTTATCTCATGAAACGAATTGGTATTAAAGTATTGTTCGATATTAAAACATTTTATTGGAACTAAGTTTTATTCAGAAACTATTTTTTTTATAATTAATTTAAAATGAAGAAGTAAATAATTGCATATTGTAGTCCAAAGAGCATTTCATTAAACACCTAAAATTTATCAGATGCTTATAAATACTATATGGAAAACTCATGAAAATCATAGATTTATCGAAATCCTTTTAAAAATCTATATTAAATAGAGTGATAGCAGCTGGTATAATTTTTTTATTTCTTAACTCATTGAATTTCTTCATAAAAGAGGATAAAAGGTTAATTAAAACCGATTGAAAGCTATAACAAATCTTCCCTATGTATAAAAGGTGTTAGGGGTAGAGTTTGTATTTAGGATATTCCTTCTTGTACCATCAGGATAAACAAGTGTAAGGATATCAGGCTGTATATCGAATTTTCGGGATTCATGCAAGTAGAACTGATCACTTTTCCGGGAAATATTTGACACAAGAAGTGAAGCACTATTACTTCTTATCTTAAGGATCTTTACATCACTGAAATCAGCAAAAATTTCTTTCATCTTGGGCTCCAGGTGCTTACTCCCAAAAAGGAATAGGTACGCTTCAGCGAAAGGGCTAAGATGGTATTCTACATGGACATTCCCATTAGACTTATTAAACTCGATTACCACACTATCAATATGGATATATTTACCTTCCCTGAACTGATCCGTGTTAACTTCTTGAAATAATTTTGCAGCCAATAAAATAGCTGAGATGATAAGAGCAATTGCGATTATCAGTTTTGTTTCCATGATACTTCCTTAGTTATAATTCTCTTTTCTAATATTTCTTTCCACAAATATTTTTCCCTGAAGACCTCCCTTCCCTGCAAATCAGAAAGCGATATAATTTTTCCTGGTACATGCTTATTTTTTTACGGGACATTTTACCTGAAAAGATTATTTCAGTCGAATACCCTACCGACTTCTGTATAGATGAAAACTTCCCTGCGAACTGTTATTAACTAAGGTATTTATATTCTAAGCTACTTTTGCACTATAAAATAGGACTATGGGATGCAAACTATTATGTCTATAGAAGAAGATAACACCTATTTTTTGTGAGAAAACTTATGTATTTTCATATTTTCCAGCCTAAATCATAGGACATTTTTACCAAATTATGCAGAAGAGGCTTAGTTTTATAAAAACATGTGTCATGTTCAAAAAATTGCTATATTTATCTTGCGACACATGGCAAGCATATCATCTCTGGATTGACATCGTAGGTCCAGATAATCCGGAATTCTTCCACAATTCTTCATCCGCTTTTCCATGGTTTACGCTTTCGGGGTCGTCCACCTAGTCCCCTTACATGCCATAGATGATACTGCAGACTTTTACAAACCGTCTTTGACACGTGCGTTGAACTCCCTGACACCACGGTTCCCCGACCCTCCAGGCCATAAAAGCGCATTTGGGCGCAAACATACCCTAAGTAGGAGATGAAATGTAGAGTTAACTCAACAACGAACGCGTTGTTGTCAGCGTCACACTAATGTTTTTCGGAGATAATCGGAATTTCCTCGCCATTTCCGGATGGCCAACGAAAACGTACTCTTCAGTGGTGCAAACTCGAGGATGTTGACCCGCTTGAGATGATCTTCCACAAATCGTAAGCTTCTTGCGCCGTCATATAAAGCCCCAAGATTGTCTGCTTTCCTTTAGGCACTTGGTGACTCGGTTGAGAGTTTGACCCGTCATTAGTCGTCATGATTATCTCCTTTAAGTACGAGACATCCAGTACTGTCATACAGATTCGATGTGGCAGTCGGATCCGCGAATCGACCCTGTGGCACGCTTCGTTGAGGTCACCTTCTGCCGCTACTCCTCTAGCAGCTCTTTCGTCGCCTTCTCAAGGAACTCCGGTGCGACCCACTCATGCACATCGAAGTCGTTCTCGATGTAGCCGTGGCTCAGCATGAAGTCCTTGCCGATCTCAATGGCTACCAGGTTCTGAGGCGACAGATTGGGTACCATGTCGATGTTCTTGATGTTTTGGTACGTATTCTCGACGTCCAGGTAGAATGTCTGCTTGTCAAGTATTGCAGTTGCAGCGTGCTTGTGCTCTTCAGCCCACCGCGCCCCACTTTGATCATGCCTTTCATAAACGCGACAATGAGTTCGGAATGCTTCACAGCCATCTCTTAGGTGCACATGATGACGGTGGGAACGTTGGCCATCTGCAAGGTCCAGTCTGGATACCGGGATAAGTCCTCAATCGCCTTGAACTTGCCAGTCGCCTCCTGGAGATGCTGACAGGGGCAGCTCTGGGTGTAGATCGCATCGACTATGCCCTTTTCCAGCGCACTATCAAGCGGATGGAAGGCCAAGTCGTGCTTGTGGTCACGCTTGAGCCACAACTCCGACGGGTTGTCCATGGGCTCCAGCATTTTGGGATCGTCGTACAGTCATCCGGGTAGGGAACTTCCACGACTTCCACGTCGTCGCGAGTCAGGTCGTTCAGCATCAGTTCAATATCCTGTTCCTCCTGGATTCACCACCACCGTTCTTGATCGTGTTCAGGCTCTTTGTAAGGCCGATCTTTTTGCCCTTGAGATCTTTCAGCCTGTAGATATTGTCCCTAGCGCACACCATCGTGCAGCCGCCTTCATATACGGGTGTCGACCCAAGGAACCTGGGCCTGCGGATGTCGGCGTGAACGTGGATGGGGGGTAATAGACTGCCGAAGCGGATGAGGTTGTCGAGGTTGTGGATGTAGTGAGGATAGTAGTCATTTTCACGCACCGAGCGGAGAAAAGCGTACTTGACGCCGATCTTCTTGAACTCTCTTTTGTCCAACCCAGTTCTTGGTCGATATTGCTGGGGGACACGAGGGGACAATTGGTGTAGTAAACCTCTTTCCAATCCAACGGTACCGTGCTGAATTTCTTTTCTTCTTGCTTGGATACATCTGATTTATTCATTAGTACTCTCCTTTACTCAATTTGTAATTTTATGTCGAATATGCTATTATGAAAAATAAGAAGAAACTCAGCCCTTTCTCTATCAAGTGTTACAACAGTTTCATCAGTTACATCTCGAGCCTATCCCGAAACTAGCATTATGTTGAAATTAGAAAGATATAATAATATATCTCCATGGAATCGGTGATGCTATGGTAATTCATAGAACCTCATCTCCTCTATATAAACCACAAACAGGAATATCTGTAACTATTTCAAACAATAAAATTAATGTAGATATATATATCAGTTTAGATAATATTCCTAAAGATCAGAGCCACAACTTCATAAAGCTATATTATGAAAAATAATACCCTTGTCGCGGAAATTTCTTTAAGTTTGATTCGCGAGAATAGAACGTATTAGAAGCTCGTGGGTTGGTAAAAGTCCTAGAGTTACAGTTATATAGGAAAATTCTGAGTGAGAGAATGTGCAATGAAATTTAAATAAGTCTGAGCCTTATTACCGGACCTTCGCACAATGGATTACAACCCTGCTGATAACAACCCATTTGATGGGCAAGTGATCTAGATTACCAGCTGATAAAACTATTTATTTAGGCTCTTCTACATTGTAAAAGCTCTCCGATTAAAGATTGCAAAAAGACATTCTGCTTTGATCGACGGGATATTCGATATCTATTAGTGATTGGAGGGAATAGATATGTCATTGAAAGAGTATAAATCCGGAACCACTTTTCCAGGCGTAATAGAGCGCACAGCGGACAAGTAAGAACCAGCCTGGCCAGAACCACTACGTGCTAAAGAGAATGCACCCAACATACTGTTCATTGTGCTGGACGATACAGGGTTTGGACAACTGGGGTGCTATGGCAGCCCTATCAAAATACCCAATCTGGACAGCTTGGCTGCTAATGGTCTTGCTTATAGCAATATGCATACTACTGCGCTATGCTCGCCTAGCCGCTCATGTATGCTTACCGGTCGAAACCACCATTCTAACAACATGGCCTGCATTACCAGAGGGCTCAACCGGTTATCCAGGCTATAACGGGTAATATACCTTTTGAGAACGGCTTTTTGTCAGAGATGCTTCTGCAGCATGGTTACAACACCTATGCTATCGGCAAATGGCACCTGACACCTGCTAACCAAATATCGGCAGGTGGGCCTTATGACAGGTGGCCTTTGGGACGAGGTTTCGAATGCTTCTACGGTTTTTTAGGAGCTGAAACAAACCAGTATTACCCTGAACTGATCTATGATAATCATTCCATAGACCCTCCCAAAACTCCAGAAGAAGGCTACACAATGAATGAGGATATAGTAAACAGGACTATCCAATTCATTGCTGACTCTAAACAAGTCACACCCAGCAAGCCCTTTTCCATGTATTTCTGTCCAGGAGCCATGCATGCCCTTCACCACATTCCTAAAGAATGGGCAGACAAATACAAAGGAAAATTCGATGACGGCTGGGAAGCTTATCGGAAGAGAACATTTTCCTGGCAGAAGGAATTTGGTATTATTCCAAAAGAAACAGAGCTGTCTCGCCATGATCCAGATGTCAAGCCCTGGGATCAATGCTCACCTGAAGAAAAGAAAACTCTATGCCCGTATGATGGAGGTCTTTGCTGAGTTCCTAGAACACACAGACTACTACATTGGGAGACTATTGCAATTCTTGAAAGATGTTGATGAATTTGAGAATACGTTGATCATGGTAATTTCAGATAATGGAGCAAGTGCTGAGGGTGGTCCCACAGGACCAATTAACGAGTCCAGGTTTTTCAATAACGTGCCTGAATCTCTCGAGGAGAATCTCGCAGCTCTGGATAAACTTGGAGGTCCAGAGACTTACAACCATTATGCATGGGGCTGGACATTTGCTGGAAACACACCCTTTCGCCGCTGGAAACGAGAGACTTATCGCGGCGGCATCAGTGATCCCTTTTATAGTCCACTGGCCCAAAGGAATTAAAGCTAAAGGCGAGATTCGCACTCAGTATGCTCACGCTATCGATATGATACCTACAGTTCTAGAATGCTTGGGAATTGAGCCTCCGAAGATTATCAAAGGTGTAAGCCAATCGCCTATCGAGGGCGTAAGTTTTGCACATACCTTCGACGATGCCAGTACGCCTACCAGGCACCACACCCAGTACTTCGAGATGATGGGGCACCGCTCCCTCTGTATCATGATGGTTGGCGTGCCGTATGTCCATGGCCTGGTCCTTCTTTCACTGAAGCAGGAAAACCTTTTGGAGAACCAATTTCTGCAAATACATTAACTGAGCTTGATGCAAAAGGCTGGGAGCTTTATCATGTTGAGAAAGACTGGACAGAGAATTATAACGTGGCTGCAGAAAATCGGCCGAAGTTAATCGAGATGATTTCAATCTGGTACACAGAGGCCGGGAAATATAATGTGTTGCCTATCGATGGTCGTGGGGTTCTGCGTGGTTTCTATTAACGGCCAAGTGTTGCAATTAATCGAACGCATTATACCTATTACCCTGGAACTCAGGAAATCCCCGCAACTGTAGCAGTCAACATCCTCAACCGCTCGCATAGTATTTTAGCTGATGTTGAGATCCCTACAGGAGGAGCTGAAGGGATATTACTCTCTCATGGTGGTGTCGACGGCGGATATTCATTCTATGTTCAATACGGAAAGCTTCACTGGGCACACAACTACGTATCTAGGGCTTTATATCATATAGAGTCCAATGAGAATGTTCTTGAAGGGAGACATCAACTTGGCTTTGAGTTTGAGGTGACAGATAAGCCAGATATTGCTAATGGCAAGGGCTCACCTGGAATTGCTAAGCTTTTTATAGACAGAAAATTAGTCGGCCAAACTGATGTATCGGTGACTACTCCACTTTCATTAGGGCTAACTGGCGGAGTTAACCTGTGGGTCAGCTCCATAGGTCACCAGTCACACCTGGACTACCAGCCTCCCTTGGGGGAGTTCACAGACAAGATCTATAACATGATTGTGGATGTCAGTGGCCAGCTGATAGAAGACAAAGGAGCTGAGATGCATATTGCCATGGCCCGCCAATGAGATTGAAATATCATATTGACGGCTTTGAATGACTATCCTGACAAAAGTATCATGCTTCGATCACTCGCTAAAGGCCAGCTAACCAGGTAATAAATAAAAAATAAATATTGCTCTTTTTATCGGGTTGCTGCTCTATATTATTTCCGATCCATCAAAGCGCCGTTATTTATTTTTAAAATCATTACCACATCTGAAAATTGTCGACTCGTTTTCCTGGTTATCGAACTAATGATAGTATGTACAGATAGCATTTACTCAACCGGAAAATGATTAATAGGAAATGAAATGATAGATAATGCAAGTACATGGAATACAATGACAAGAAGCTCTATCTTATAGAAAATTGAATGTTTGTTTAAGAGATGAAAATGACATCCTCGGATAAACGTAGAAAACAAGCAATTTGTATTGCATCACTACTCTGCCTAATCAGTTTTTTGCTACTGATATATGTGGGATATGAGTACAAAAGTAGCAAGACAAATGAAATAATTATGGAAGATGCAAAGAACGATGCGCTTCAAAAAGCCAAGTCTGCTATAAAAAAATTAATCTGGAAGTTAATTCCACGAGCTCCCTTGTTTATGAATTGCAAAGATCTGAGTTCCGGAAAACTGGGTAATGATTCCCGGCTCAAGGAGCGTCTTCTGGCTGAAATGAAAAACAATTCCAACATTTTTAGCATCGTCGTTGCATATTCCCCTGCTTTAAATGCTGGGAAGCTTTATGCACCTCATTTTAAGAGAAACGGTTCAGAAATCTGATATGATCCACTCACATATGACTACACGAAGGATAGTGAACCAACGGCATGGTACAATGATACCCTGAAAAAAGAATCCAAAGTATGTATTTCGCCTTATTTCGGAATTGCAGATCGCAATTTTCAGATCGATTATTCGGCTCCTTTTTATCTTGCAGAATTAGGGAATGGGGACAAAGTTGCTGGAGTGGTAAGTGTAAGTCACTCTCTTGAAGGAATAAGAACGAAGCTAGGTAGCCTCAACATAGGAAATACGGGTTATGGTTTCATGATCACTGGGAAATGAATAATTATTCTTATCCTATCCAAGAGTATCTGACCAAAAATATTAACGATCTTGCAAAAAAAGATCTCAATCTTGACTTCATAAACAATAACATAAAAAAGCACGATTACTGGGCAACAAATTCCCTTACAGGAAAATCCTACTGGGTATTTCAACAAAATATTCCTTCTACAGATTGGATCATGGGGTTCGTTCTCCCGCAGGAAGAAACCCTGCTGAACAGAAAAACAGAGCAAACTCACTCTATTATTTTTGTAGTTTCCGCAACGTTTGCTTTTTTATTCTTTCTATGCCTGCTTTTTGTATCAATTTACAGGTATGACCATACAAGGGCTCTGGATGCTCGCGGTTATTTTTTCATTACTTTGTATCCTGAGGATAGGCTTTATGTGGCACCTTACTATGAATAATTCCTCTCTTGATGGCAGGAATGGAGACCTTGTTGTTTTCGACAGGGAGATGTTGAAACGGTTTTGCAGCACGTTGATACGAGTCCGACAACTCCAAGAATTCCTACATGATTTTTTCTTCAGTCCATGGAATTCTTGAATGCTAATGATGTCTTAATAACCGGATCGATTTGGCAAAATATTTCAAGCCTAGGAGCTTGGAAAGAGTTTCCTGACTTTAGATTTCCAGATTCAAAAGAAACTACAATTGAAAAAATCTATATTAATAAGGATAAAGGTGTCACAGGCTGGCGTTTTAAGACTAATTTGCACCAGCAGTTTGATTATTCCAAATATCCTTTTGACAAGGAAGATGTAAGGATTAGAGTATTGAATAATAATTCTGCAGAAAGCGTCTTGGTTCCGGATTTTGATTCCTATAATACCTTGATTCCAGAGAGTTTACCTGGTTTGGGACGCTCTTTCATGCTTGATGGTTGGAAACCGTGAAAAACCTTTTTCAGTTACAGGGTTGATTCTAATAATACCAATATTGGGTTAGGTAACTTTGCAAATTCCAATACATCCAAATTTTATTTCAACGTCGATATTCAGAGGGACCTTAAATCTCCCTATCATTCTGATCTTCTACTCGTAATGGTAGTACTCATTCTTCTGTTTGCAGTCCTTACGATAATTACCAAGGGTGAAAACAAAACTCATTTTGGGTTCAGTTCTCATGGAGTCCGGGGCTACTGCACCTTAATTCGTTTTACTCTTATCATTGCCCACTCTTCTCTAGAGCTCGAATTCCCATAGGCTGGAGAATATACCTTGATATTTCTACTTTGTAATGTACATTGCAATCTTGGTTGTTTCCTTGAATTCAATCGTTTTTGCGTCAAATCGGAGTGTCCCCTTTATTGATACAAAAGACAACATGTACGTGAAGGTTCTGTACTGGCCTGTAATCATGGGAATTCTGCTGTTAATCACATTCTTAAACTTCTATCGATAGGTATATGCCACGGTTTCTATCATGATCTCTGACATACTCACTACGGTCACAAAATAATCGGTTCCGTTGCAAAAAATCTGGCTCCCTTGCAAAATCAGAAAAAACCTTCACAATTAGGAAAGTTAATCATTTTCATTAGAAAGACAATGACACATAAAGGTTAAAATTATAGTGTAAAAATGCAGAAATATTTTTTTTGCAACGGAACCCTATTTTAATAGTCCCTGGTTTTAAGTCTTTGAATCGGTTATATATACAAAACCTGCATCTTCTTCTCCTCTGTTCACGTATAACAATGCTTGTTTGACATCTTCAGCAAGTACAGCTTTATTTTTTAACTGACTCCACAAGCCATTCTCAGTTAGTGCAATAAGTGAATATTCACCTACTGAAACAGTATCTGGGTTTCCAATGCTTATTTTTTGAATATTAGGATTAGTCATATCTGTTATGTTTGTTATTTTAAGAGAAACGAACCGAATAACCCAAAAATGCTGAACAAATGCGGTTTATGGTTTTGTGTCGAAAAGAAAAGATCATGTTTTAAGACAGAAAATATTAAAAAATATATCAAGTAAGTACATTAATGCTGTTTAGTAGAACAGATCACCAAACTTTTCGAGGTAAATTAAATACTGTTGGTATGTACATCTTCAACAGTATCTCCCTCTCAAAATCATGATGAATTTTGATTTTCATAATAGTTAATTTTTGCAATGTTCAGACCTATACCACATATTCCATTATATTGCAAATGAGCATTTGTTAGATATCCGTTTACTAGAAATACTATTTTTGCTTCTAATAATTGATATTACTGAAACTCAATCACATTTCGCAACCAAACATTAATAAAGTTATTTAACTTCCTTTTAGCTTTGGATAACATTTTCCCTAGATAACCAACTTGATATACGGCAACGTAATCGTTTTGATATGTAAAGGCTTCAGTCCTTTTTTATCTGGGTAAATTTTCATTTCCATATGAAAACCAACCTTCACATCGCGGTTTTGTAATCCACTAAAAATAAAAGGTAGCCAAGAAAAGGAGCAATAATATAATGTTTCTGCGTAAAGTTCCGCTTATATTTCAAAACAAATCCTTAATACTCTTATTGGCTGCCCGTATATCAACCACCATTGCTTTCCAGATATTAACTGTTGCTGTAGGGTGGCAAATTTATTCACTTACTCAAATGCCTTTTTATCTTGGACTTGTAGGATTAGCCCAGTTTTTGCCTATGTTTCTACTTACTCTTGTAGTCGGCTATGTAGCAGATCGTTATGATAGAAAGTTGATAATTTGTTTCAGTCAAATTGTAGAAAGTATAGGGATTTTCCTTCTTGCTTTCGAAAGTCATAATGGATGGATTACAAAAGAGGGAATTCTCATTACTATCTTTTTTATAGGTATTGCCAATGCTTTTCAAGGTCCTTCGATGCAATCTTTGCTACCAAATGTTGTCAGCAAGGAACTTTTCCCAGAGGTAGCTGCTTTTGCAACCTCTACAGCCCAGTTTGCAATCATTATAGGTCCAGCAATTGGAGGAGTCCTTTATGCATTAAATCCCGAAGTTGCGTACTCTATAGCTGGTATATTACCATTGGCGACAAGTGTGATTGTTCTCTTCATTTCAATAAGGGAGGAGCAGAAAAACTCTGAACCACTAACCATAAATTCAATATTCGGGGGAATATCTTTCATTAAAAGCAAGCCTGTTATACTTGGGGCAATATCCCTTGACCTTTTTGCAGTATTATTTGGAGGTGCGACAGCCTTATTACCTGTTTATGCCAGCAATATTCTAAAAATTGGACCTTTAGGTTTAGGATTGTTGCGTTCAGCACCTGCCATAGGTGCATTGATAATCTCCGTTTTTTTGGCACGAAAGCCTTTAAAGAGAAACGAGGGGTTTATTATGTTTATCGGAATAATATTTTTTGGAATCTTTACCATGATTTTTGCTGTATCAAGTTCTTTTGTATTATCACTCATATCACTTGTAATGTTAGGAGCATCTGATGTGGTAAGTGTAGTCGTCCGTTCAACATTGATACCAATGAAAACCCCAGATAATGTGAGAGGTAGAGTAAATGCTGTAAATGCAATGTTTATAGGTACATCAAATCAACTTGGCGAATTTGAATCTGGGTTAACTGCTTCCTTGTTTGGAGTTATGCCTGCTGTGTTACTTGGTGGAATTGGTACAATAATCATTGCAATTCTATGGATGAGACTGTTTCCAGAACTTTTGCATATAACTAGATTGGGACATTCAACTGACTAATGCTTCGATTTAAATCAAGATAAAGATTGGATATATGCGTATATGTATTGCATTTCTCATGGAAAACAGTAACAATAGCAAACGTTTTTTCAAATTATTTTAGATGAACTAAAAAGTATTCCTTTTTTTTGACTTTCTAACAAAAAATAAATACTATAAATTTTATAACACAAGAACATAGCATTTATATATTAATAACTCAACGGCATTACATTTTAGAAAACAAGTAGTCACTAGTTTGTGTTCTCCATGAGAAATGGGGTACATACAAACAAGAATGTTACTTTTTAAACTTGGAAATAAAATTCTTACGAAGGATTTTTTCAATTGGTTGCATTCTAAAGTCTTTAAGTAAAACTTCTAAAGTAGAGCGTTCAGACGATATACTTAGAATTTTTTTGTTTCTGCCATAACATTCCTTCATATTGCAGTGTATAAGTACATTAATAACGGACAGAAATGGGCGAAAAATTAGGGTTATGTTGCAAAAAATTTATAAGAAAGATACAATAGAATAAAAAGGAAATCAAGGGTGGTAATATACTATCTAGTTCCTTTAAATGGAAGCATTATGAAGAAGAAATATCTCATTAAATGTAAGATGGTGCCTTATTCTGAATAGCTGTCTAAATCTGGATATTATCTGAGGAATATTCTGCCTTTTTATGTTCTTTGCTTTGCAACCAAATTTTTACGATACTGATTTCAAAATTTCCCACCTGAATAAGTTACTGCTTTGCATCTCATTTAAGCGACGCTGGTATTACCACTAGTAGGTAGAGTAGCATTCTTATTTTAGATTGTCTGTGATTTTATATTTATATTTTTTATGATTGAGTCTGTGCTTCGTATAAAGTTACAAACGAAGTGAAAAATAAGACAAAGCAGATCAGTAATCGACTTGGTCTGTTTCTTTTATCTTTTCCTTAAACAGAGTATATACCCACAGCTGGTAGAAAATGACTATGGGCACGAATACCAATGCTCCTCTCAACATGATGCTCAATGTCTTGTGGCTTGATGCTGCCTCAAAGATATCTATTCCGTATTCCAGAGAAACAGAGGACTTAAGCATGTAAGGATAGATACTTGCAAGCCCGCTTTGAAGAACGAAAAGAAGCGCAAAGAGATTGCTGCAAAAGGCCAGGAACCCCTTTTCCTTTTTGCAAAGAACACAGCAAGGACAGCTGACACTACTGAAAGAACTGGCAATAAGTACAGAGCTGGCGTGGCTGAATAGTTGGTTGTAAAACCTTCTATCCCTCCAAAGGAATATGCCAGATAGATCAGAGCAAGTACAAGTACAATAAGAGTGCTCTTCTTTGCTAGATCACCTGCTTTTACAGCTATGGCACCCTCGGTCTTGACATTGATCCAGAGTGCACCTGAAGTAACACTCATAAGCGCGAACAAGACACCGCCTATCAATACATATGGGCCAACAAGTCCAAGAAGGGTACCATTATAAACTCCTCCTGCAGCTATTTCAAGCCCCTTGAAGAAGTTCGTAAATGCAACTCCCAAGACCAGAGAGATCAGCAGACTTCCAACGAACCATCCCCAAATAAGTACTTTCTGTATCTGGGGATTATCATCCTTGTGGAGGTATTCCACGGAAATGCCCCTTGTGACCAGGCCGATGAGCAGCAACATCATAGGAAGATACAGGAAAGTAAACATCTTCGAGAATACCAAAGGGAATGCAGCAAATGTTCCACCTGCAGCCAGGATGAGCCATACCTCATTACCGCCCCAGAAAGGACCCACAGATCTCTGGATTTGTATCCTCTGCACTTTATCTGTTGCAATAAAGGGTGCCAAAAGACCTGCTCCAAGGGAAAATGAGTCTACAATGAAGTAAACTCCCCATATTACACACCACAGGAAGAACCAGATAACAGCAAGCATATCATGAGCAAGGAAATCGAACATCTTCACTCAACTCCTGTCGCATTGACTACGGTTTTCTTTATGAGGTATATCTCAAAGACCATCAGGATCAGAAAGACTGCGCTGATAAGGACAACACTTAACAACACATCTGATGGGGAACCGATGATATACCATTAGCTGTCTTTAGCAGACCATATACCAGCCATGGCTGCCTTCAGATCTCAGTTACATTCCAGCCAGCAACGATGGCTATGAATGGGAGTGGAATCGACCACATCAATAGCTTCAGATACTTATCCGATGTGTACAGCTTGCCTGACTTTTGAAGATATGAGCCGACAAGAGCCTCTATGATAAACATGAATCCCAGAATTGTCATCAGCTTGAAGCTCCAGAATACCATTTCTACAGGTGGTAATTCATCCTGAGGTAGCTGGTTAAGTCCTGTTATCGTTCCGCTGAAACTTCCTGTATACAGGAAACTTGCAAGACCTGGAATTCCTAGCAACTGAACACTATTAGAACCAGTGCTTGAATCCGGTACCTGTATCAGCTACATGGGCACTGAGGGACCTGTTTCCCATATCGCATCCATTGCCGCTCCTTTAGCAGGCTGAAGCTCGGTAACATATTGTGCATAACCGTGACCAAGAACTGGAAGCATGACGCAGTAGTGAGTGCTATGGTAACTGCTATGCTGAAAGACTTCTTGAACACTTCATTGTTGTTCCTTTTAAGGAAATGAGATGCACAGATTCCCATGATCAGGAATGCGGTCAACAGGTAAGCTGAAAGCAGAGTATGTACCAGCATATACCCCACATATCTGTTTGTAAGTAGAGCAAAGAAATCTGTCATAACCACCTTGCTCCCATTAGCAGCCATCTCATAACCTACGGGATTCTGCATAAAACCGTTTGCAGTGATAATCCATATGAAGATATGTTAGTACCCAGAGCGACCATCCACATGGAAAATGCCTTTAGTTTCTGACGGTTGCGATCCAAGAATATCCATGCGCCAAAGAAAGTACCTTCAAGGAAGAAAGCAAATAATGCTTCTATAGCTAAAGGTGGTCCAAAGACATCTCCCATGAATTCCGCATAGGCACCCCAGTTCGTACCGAACTGGAAAGTCATTGCAAGACCTGATACTAGGCCTATTGCAAAGTTTATCTTGAATATCCTACCCCAAAAGTCGGCCATCTTTCGCCAAGTTTCATCTTTGTTCTTGTAGTATACCGTTTCCATGCCTGCCACTAACAGTGCGAGTCCCAATGTTAGTGGAACGAATAGGAAATGGAACGCAACTGTTATGGCAAACTGAAGTCGGCTTAATAAAAGCAATTCAACCATTAATTATCCCTCTTTTTTTACTTACATTCTGCAATCATTAAGATCCGAAAAAGGCTCTGAATTGTAAGGATCACCAATAACTATTATATTTATATTGGCTCTGTAGAAATCCTCAATTTAAGGTTGTGGTCCAAAAATCTCATAATGTAGAAGTAAAAATTCGGTTGCAACGCAAAGAACATAAAAAGGCAGAATATTCCTCAGATAATATCCAGATTTAGACAGCTATTCAGAATAGTGGGAGCCAAATAAGGAAACTAATCATCTCATAAATCACCTAACTTAGTTATTCTACATATTCTGAGTTAATAATTAGGTACATAAACATTATAACCGTAAATATAAATAAGTGATAAGCCACTGGTAGGCTCAATGTAGGTTTTTCTTCTCCAGAAAAAGAATAGTAATAGATTATGATGACTTCACAAGTAATAAAAAATAATTATTACTATATAATTATTTTTTGACTCCGAAAAATCTTATACGGATCATCTTTTGTTTAGAAGTAAATTTTCATAGAATTAATTTAAAATAACTACGGAGATAATTATGTATTGTAGCACCGTATCATACCACAAACAGACCTAAAAGAGTGAGAAATAAGCTGCATAATGGGGTAAGACGGCATAGTGGAATTGCTTGGAAGATGTTGGTCTTATTTCGAATCAAATATACCTGAAATGATATTTATTCGAAGTAACTGTATTTGGGTTTACAGCAAACACAACTCTTCCAAGGTTTTCTCCTAACTTTTTCCAAACATTCTAAAAATTATCTTTTCTACAGTAAATGCTATTTTAGTACTTGAACTTGTTTTATGCGTGTACCATCAAGACTTCAATACATTTTATTATTGTGTTTCAAAATTTTCATATACTACAGGGACTACAGCACCGCCATAATTCACTAGTAGGCTAATTATAACGAACTATCGCAACGGTATGGGGTGAAATTATTGGTTGGTTTTTGAATGAACCTGTTGCAGACGCCAAATTGGTCCCAGAATCTGTATTAATGTCGGCATCTGTTATTTTGTAGGTAGCTGTCCCTGTAACGCTCGAACCTGGACTAAGGATACAACTGCTTTGTATATATACTGGCTCAGCCTTTAAATAATCCAATATGCATAACTAAAATGTAGTATAATAATTATTACTAGAATAAGTATATCTATAAATATATATGTTAATGTAGTGGTAAGTCTAACTATAAACACTTATTTAGCAATACAGAAGCAAATGTTAAATTTAAAAGAGTATCTGCCGAAAACCAGTTATTGAATGCAGATATTTTTGTAAAATCTATGTATTTTCCCTTAAATTTGACTAAAAATAACCTATAATTTAGGGCTAAAATGGCAAAAATACAAGGTTTTTGTTACAAAAACTATGCATCAGTAAAACCAAGAAATCCTGTATTGTAATGAAAGAAAAGGGTGGAGAACAGTCATTTTTATATAATTTTTCATACACTGTCTTTATAGCCACTACTTTTTTAATAGCTATAACTTTACCATCGTTGGTCTTCATACCCACTACTTTTTTCGTAGCTATTGACCTCGGCGGATGAACAGGGACTGCCCCGACGATACTAGGCTTTACCCACACCGCCATACGCGAGGCGAGCGTCAACACCATTTACAGTTCTTCGCATCTGATGCTGCTGATTTTGCCCACGGTGATTTGAGCCTCTTGCGGCAAACGGCCATGCAGAGTGACTCGTTCAGGCCACGGCGAGTCACAGGCGTCATTCCAGGTCAGTCGATTCGCAGGCGCGCGTACACCGCGAGCTTGATGGAATCCATCGCCAGGGTGAAGACAATAGTCGTCGCGACGAGCAGTGTTATCATGATTATCGGAAGCGAGCTCATCAATACACCTCCAGCGGCGAGAGAAGCGACCAGGAGGACATCCCAGAGTGAGGCCAGCAGCATTATCGGCGCGGGACGTGAGCTCCATAGACGCCCGTGCTCCCGCAACACATAGCTGTTTCCCTGGCCGGCGAAGACGAGCATCGTGAAGGTCAACGTTTGCATCTCGCCGGGGCTAAGGCGTAGCCAGTACCAGCCGACGCCGAGCACCGCTACCAGATAAAGAAGCCTGAAAGAACCGAGGGGAACCGCGGCGAGCGTAAGGTTTCGCACGCGCCAGGCATTCGGGTAGGGAGACGGCCGCGCCCGGTCCGCCGTGCGCGCCATCGTCGCGAAGTCGTTGGTGATCATCGAAAGCGCTTGCAAAAGCGGTGTCAGAACCGCGTGCCCGGTGATAATCAGCCCCGCGCCGAGCACGATGAGCGTCACGCATTTGTTGATAAGGATCGTCAGCGTGTAGGTCAGAATGCGTTGGAACGCGGATCTCCCTTCCTTGATGCAGGCGACGATTCCGCCGAGGCCAGGTTCGGTCAGCACGACGCCCGCCGCGGCTTTCGCGACATCTGTAGCGGTCGAAACGGCGATGCCCATTGGCGCCGTCGCCGCACATGCCGACCGCATGCCCATGCTGCTGAAACGCTTTGACCAGGTGAAACTTCTGCTCCGGGAAAATGCCGGCGTAGACGGCGAAGTCCTTCGGCTCGACGCTCGCGGGAACGTCGCCCGGCGGATAAACTGGCCCAGTGAGCCCGATCTCACGTGCGACGGTCGTCGCGGTAGCGGCCGCGTCGCCGGTGAGCATGACCGTGAGCACGCCGAGCGAGCGCAACTCGGTCAGCAATTCCGCCGAATCGGCGCGCGGAGGATCGCTGAACGCAATGAACCCGATCAGTTCCAGTGCGTCGCTCGGCCCGGCAGCCACGGCGATCGTCCGATATCCAGCCAAGTTGAGCGTTTCGAGTTCCTTCTCGGACGCCGGCGTCATCGGTGCGACCGTCGCGATGACGGCCGGCGCGGCCCGGGCCCTTGGCCGCCTCCACCGTCCGGATGACGGAATCTATCGGGTCCTGGCCTTCCGATGAACTCGCCAGCGCGGCAAAGCCGATGACGTCCGAAGCGTCGCAGCCCGGCTTCACCGGCCGAATCGCGCTCACGACCAATTCATTTTGGGTCAGCGTGCCGGTCTTGTCGCAGCAGATAACATCGACTATGGCCGCTTCGTTCAGCGAAGACAGCCGAGTTAGCAGCACGCCCTTCAAGGCGAGCGTTCGCGCGCCCAAAGCAGCGGCGAGCGTGAATGTCGCCGGCAGAGCGACGGGCACCGCCGACAGCAACGCCGTCAGGACGAGCAACAGGATCTGCTCGAAGCTGATCCTGACCGCGAATGCATAAGCCACGAGCCCAGCGACAATGACGAAATTGATCACCGTGAGATTGCGAACGACGCTGAGCACGGCCTTCTGCTCGGCGCTATCGATGTGGGCGACGCTGACCAGCTCCGCCGTCCGTCCGAAATAGGTGCGCGTTCCCGTCGCCGTTACCCGCGCAATTGCCGCGCCGCGACGAACGAGGCCGCCAGCGAAGGCGGTCTTTCCGCTCTCCATTTCGATTGGGATAGATTCGCCGGTCAGCATGGATTGATCGAGCAACAGCGAGCCGTCGACGATGAGGACATCTGCCGGAACGACTTCCCCGAGCGAAACCTGGACGATATCGCCGGGAACTAGGTCGGCCGCCGGGCCATCAACCCAAACGCCGTTGCGCCTGACGCGCGACATCAATGTCAGGCGCCGCTTGAGAAGCGCCAAAGCGGCGTCTGCGCGACTTTGCTGAAAGTCGGCGAGCAGGACGTTGAAGAGGAGCAGCCCCGCGATCATCGACGCCGTAAGCCACTGGCCCAGGAAGATTTGCAGGCCTATCGTCACCTCGAGCATCCACGGCACCGGCGCCCAGAAATGGCGAGCGAATCTCCCGAGAGGAGGGATCGATTCCTCGATGACGGCGTTCGGACCGAATTCTGCTCGAAGGGACGCGGCTTGGGCCGACGACAGCCCGGCGAGTCCTCCCTCATCGTGCGCCACTGTTTCTTGCAAGGGCATACTCATTTCGACGGCCTTACCTAAGCCGGCATTTTCCATATAGCCTCCGGTTCAAGCCCAAGCTATGACTCGTTGCCATGTGCACCAACCGCAGGTTCAGCAAGGCGATAACAGTTCCAGTCAGCGCCGAAAGAAGGGCGGTTCGCCACCCAAAGTGCAAGATCGAAGCTGCGGTGACCAACAAGAAAACACCCGGTAGTAGGAACAATGCAGCTGTGGCGTTGCCCGGTACAAAGAGTAAACCATACCATAGGAAATAATTATGAAAATAGAGTGCTGCTCCGGTTATCAGGCAGATCAAGAGCCATTCTTTCGCTAACGCCAACGTAAATGACGGCGTAGAAACGGATGCCTGTAAGGTATGAACCTACTCTTTCTCGTGGAGATATAGGCGGCGTTCCGCTTTGTCCAGCCCGCGACCCGAATTACTTCCTCAAATTCGTGCAACATAAATACTCAAATTTGACCCAATATAAAATCACTACAAAAACTGATAAAGTGATACATTGAGAGCTCCTTGAAGATTTGCTCCTTGGAGGTTAGTTTCCATAAGGTCAACTCCTTGAAGGTTAGCTCCCTGAAGGTCTTTTCTCTCTGGAATATCCATTTATAACTATCGACTTTGAACTAAGATAAGCATTACTATGCTAGGAAAATGTCTCCTGCTTTTCAGGATTTTTTGGTTTCGCTGATGCAGAGATTTTGCTCTAAAACCTGTGCATCAGGGAAGCCTATATATCATGTTTTATAATACTCCACCGATAATATAAGATATAGTAATCGGTATGGCTATATGATCGTCATTACAAAACAAAATTTAAAACCGGAATTCGTTTTGAGGATATTTTTTAAGAAAAAAATAGTCAAATTAGACAAGGGATTTTAAAAGTTAATTTGATATTCTCTTTAATCAAAAATGAATCATAAAAATCTTCCAGTATAGTATGTATTTACTTAATTATAGGGACTTTTCACTTTTTTATATGATCGCCAAAACTTACTATTAATTCCATTAGTGTCAAAAGTTCAAAAAATATAAAAATTCTAGAATGTTACAATAAAGAGGATAGATTACCATGAAAGAAGCAAAGGCACTCAAAGTGATCAAGTGTCAGGGTACAGACTACGAGATCGGGCAGCAATATGGAAAAGCGTGTAGAGAGATTTTCCATCTTAGCAACGAGAGGATTAACTCTTTCAGTCAGCAGTGCCAGATAAGCAAGGAGCAAATTATTGCCAGCGGGTAAGAACTTTACCTTGAGCCTATAAATCGCCGATCACTTGTTTATATTTATGATCATAGGATATGTAATCCATAAATGATACGTGGAGTATTATCAAAAAATCGACAAATCAAAGAAATCAAACGTGCTGTGTAATTCTGAACATATGCATTTTGTGATTGGATATCCTTTCCTAGGTATACTCTTTTTGTCTCAATATCCCCACATTTAACAATTTCTATATCTTGATAGCCTAACGAACTATCAAATGTCTTTGAAATATACTCATACTTAAGCTCATCAGCAATCAAATTCTAACCACTTGGATTTGTCGTTATTTTGTGATCGCCATTATTAAATAGATATAGAGTTACAGCTAAATGTTCATAATCCACTTGAGCTACTTTTGGGTAATTAATTGTTACTCGTTCATCAACTCCTACACCCACTCCAATGTCAAAGAAAAAAAGATCCAAACAACGTTGAGAAATAGTATTTACTTAGAACTATTAACAATATTTTTAGAGTCCTGCCAGATAACTTATCCAGGCTACTGAAAGACCTATTGTCACTATGCTTAGCAAGGAAAGTTCGTTATTGCGTGTCTTTGCCACCTGGTACAGAAGAAAAGGAACTACATAGCGGGCACTTATAAGAGTGAAAAGAACGAGTCCTATTCCCCTAAATATAAGATTAAAGAGAGCACTTCCAACTACTGCCTCTCCGGCAAGCAGTGGAGCAAGGATAATTATAAAAACAGCAGCTATCTCCTGGAAAATGAGGATTCCAAGTGCAATTCTCCCGTGAACGCTGTAGATCTCCCCCTTCTCTGGCATAAGTTTCAGGACAATAGCTGTGCTGCTAAGTGTCACAATAAGCCCCATAAAAACTGCAGCTTTAGGAGAATAACCAAGCCACACGAAAATAAAACCGACAATAATGCTTGTCATAAAGACCTGCAGCCCTCCTCCCAAAAGTACTATTCTTTTGAGCTTCAGGAGATCGCTCAGGGAAAACTCTATTCCAATTGTAAAAAGCAGCAGTAAGACTCCGATTTCAGCCAGAACTTCTATGTTTTTGATCTCTTGAATTAGTCCGAAACCGAATGGCTCGGCAAGTATACCCGCAAGCAAGAAACCCACAAGCAGAGCTATTTTTAATCTTGCGAATGTAAAAACAACGGGAATAGAGAGCCCGAAGATGATTAAGAGGTCAGCTAGAAGATTATATGCCCTTAATTGAATTTAATTTTTAAATAATATAAAGATGATTCCACAGGTAGCTGTCTAAAAATCTGATTTGAGTATAATGCAGAATAAGATTTAAGATCCAAAAATCAAAATTCCAAATCAGAATTATATTTTAAAACTATAAACAAATAGGCAGTTTACAAAGGAGAAGACGAATGAGCACAAATTTGAATAAACGTAGAGAAGAGGGGAAATTCTCATGTATCACATATGATGCAATAAACTGTAGGAAAAGAGATAAATAATCAAATATTGGCAAATGTGTAAGCCGAAGTAAAAGATCTAAAATCGGTGGATAAGATAATTGAAAGAGACATTTTATTTTTCAATGGTACATGCGACTTATAGGCTCGATTGTTATGACTACAAGGGTTCCTTTTTCATAATCTAGTCCATAACAAAATCTCAAATGCCTGGATAGCAACCTGAAAAGTTTTTCCATGAGCTCCAGATGTTCTAGGAGTTCCATAAGCTCCAGGAATCATAGATCAGTAACCTTTTCTTATTTCGTATGGAACTTAGAAAATTCAGAGATTTTAGCACAAAAAACTGTGTATCAGTGATAACAATAGAAATAGAAGCTTTGCCTGTAAAAATTATTGGCTATGGATCCTGGTTTTGTGGGTATTATCCATACTTCCAGGCATCACTGATAGGCATTGCATTCATCCCAAGACTTTGAGTGGATAAATATCGTTTTCCGGTGTATCACCAATAGAGAGCACTTCCCAGGGCTCAAGTCCAAGTCGATCAAGAGCCATCTTGAAGAGTCTGGGGTCGGGTTTCTTGATATAATAATCAGAAGACATAATTGTGAAATTGAAGCGATCTTATAAGCTAAAAAAGCGAAGTTCCTGTTCAGTAAAAACTCTCTGGGCGTTCGAAACAATGCACTTAGGTATATTTCGGTATTTATCAAGTAAACGCAGACTTTGGGGGTAAACTTCCATTTTTCTTAAGGACGCAGTTCTGAAAGCTTTAGCAGTTTCAATTCCAAGCCAATATTTATCTATCTTTTTAAAAGCATAATAGGCACAAATCTCAGCAAAAATTTCTTCGATACGAATATCTGGGTGCTTTTGATCCGAATTGCCCAGCCGACCTATGACTTTCTACTTGTATTCTTCTTTTAATCTATCAGGGCTAATCCGTACTCCATTATAGAGTAACCAATCGCTTACCCTTTTATTTGTTTCCCGGCTTCGCTCATCGGCCCTTATATCAATAAGGGTTTTGTAGCAATCAAAGATCAAGCCTTTAATTTTTCCATTTTGAAGCATAGGAATTTTCTTAAAATTTCTTTGAAATTTCTAAGGATTTTAGAGTTGCGTATATTATTTTTTTTACTCACTAATTAGATTAACAGTCAGTTATATATCTATTGTCATAATACCTATAGTATGACTAAATAATAGTCTATATCCAATATAGCCATATTTATGTATTCAGCGTCAATCCAGAACAAACATTTTGAAAAAAAGTAATTCTGTATCATTAATATTAGGATTTAAGTGGTTGAACCAAGAAATCAATGGCTTTAGTACTTCAATTATCTAAAATACAAATTTAAACAGTAGTGCTTATTGTATTTGATTTTATACCACAAGTGCGTAAGTCCTAAAGATAATAAATAAATAGTTTTCACCGTAAAAAAATATTTATTTAAATTTTACAGCTAAATGGAACCATTATCCAAAATTATTTCATTTTTCAGTCGCTTTGGCACGCTCTTCTGCAGTCATGCTAGTAAGGCGATCAAGTTGGCTTTTGAACTGTCCACATAATTTCCTCTTCTATGCAGTTATCAATAATTATCTTGCTGAATGACCAAACTGGTATACTGTCTATGTAGTACACAGGAAAACCAAAATAGTTCCTGAAAAAAATTCGATCAATATATTGTTTCTCAAATTCAAATTCAAAAGACAATACCATTGTTGTAAAACGAGAATTTTGAACATACTAATGACATCATTTCTGGTCTGCCACCAAAAACGGTTTTATTTAGAAATATGGACTTTAAAAAACGATACTAAAAGTTTTCCAATCAATTAAGGAATCGATTTCAACAAGTTAATCCCCAACTGACTGAAAAGTTTGTATTCTTACTTAGGACCAAAACCAGTAGGATTTTTCATGAGTAAAAATTATTGCTAAGATATCTGAACTTTCAAATACAAAAAAATATAGAAATTAATCGAAATTCTCTATAATTTACTACATTTTAAATACTTATAACTGAAGGTACATAATCAAATTCCAGTAATTGAATGACTTTCTGCTGATTCAGAAAGGATTTCTATAAAGCCAAATTTTGACATTATTTTCAATCTCTCTCTTAAGTTCAAAACTCGATTTGTCCATTTGTGAGTTATTTATTATGAGAATAACGGATACTATTGCTTTATTTTATTAGATTTTTTAACTTTCTACTCTTTGTAGTATCAAGTAGCTGACCTTGACAATCGCATTTCGAAAGTTTTAAGAATATCGCATTTAATGTCATTTTGCTTTCCTACAATATTCTTGAAAAGCGAGCAATTTTGATCCTCACATAATTTTTATAGATCATTCCGGTGAGTGAATGAAAACCCCATTGATATACTCTAAAAATCATAAGGACCAGACAAACCCTAGTAAGGAAAAATCTGATCAAAGGGAAATGGATAGAATAAATGAGATATATAACGAAGAGGGGCAAAATACCGCAAGGTTCAAAGCTGAAGAATTTCATCCCACGCTTTGGATCGAAGAAAATAGGAGCTCCTCACTTGTTGGAAAAACTATAGTTCTTGGCGTTACGGGAAGTATTGGAGCAGTCAGGGTAGTTGAACTTGCAAGGGAACTTATCAGAAATGGAGCTAAAGTTCATGCAGTTATGACTGATGCTGCCAGGCATATCCTGCATCCTGATGCCCTACATTATGCTACCGGAAATTCTGTAATTACTGAGCTTGGAGGCAGAGTGGAGCATGTGGAATTCTGTGGGCTTAAAGGCAGGGCTGATATTCTTCTTATAGCTCCTGCAACAGTAAATACCATAGGGAAAATAGCATCCGGAATAGATGATACAACCGTTACTTCCTTTGCAACAACAGCTATTGGCTCAGGCATACCTCTGATAATTGTCCCTGCAATGCACGAGTCAATGTATAAACACCCGGCTGTAGTTGAGAATATAATAAAACTGAAAACTTGGGGGCTTCTTATTGTAGGCCCAAAATTGGAAGAAGGCATCGCAAAAATAGCATCAAATGAAGAAATAGTGCTAGAAGTAGAAAGGACTCTGGGGAAAAAGAGTCTTAAAAACAGAAAGGTGATCATCACAAGCGGTTCTACCACCGAAACTCTCGATCCTATACGCATCCTCACGAACCGAGCCTCAGGGAAAACTGGGAGGGAACTTGCTCTTGAAGCTTACCGCAGGGGAGCTGAGGTAACAGTGGTACATCGTAACAGATTGAATATTCCAGGAATTTGGGAAATTTTGGTAGAAAGCGCCGCTGAAATGACAGATGCAGTGCTATATGAACTGCAGAAAGGATATGATATCCTGATCAGCGAAGCAGCAATTGCAGACTATACAGCTGAGCCTTCCACTGAAAAAAGAAAGTCAGGTGAAGAATTTATTTTAAAGCTAAAACCGACCCGCAAATTGATAAAAGAATGCCGTAAAAGGTATTCTGATCTCGTGATCATTGGCTTTAAAGCCGAAACTGGAGTGGGGAGGGAGGAGCTTCTCAGAAGGGCAACTGCAACCCTTGAGGAATCAAAACTGGATCTGATTGCAGCAAATGATGTCGGAAAAGGTGGAATGGGCACCGAGGAAAACGAACTTTACCTTATCGGGAGAAAAAAAGGTCAGCCTAAGCACATAAGCGGAAACAAAAGGAAACTTGCAGCTTCGATTATTGAAGAGATCATCGAGCTTTTGAATGATAAATAGTTTTCTAAAATTATTAGCTTATCTTGAAGTTGAAACCGTATAATTATGATACGCATATTAGATGCTAAATATCTATTCAATAAGATTAGCTATACCCAAAGATAAATAGCTTCATTCAATCCTGAATGTACCTGCAAAATGCGAAACATTCTGCAAAACAGAAACGAACTTTGAAAAATCTATTAAAGTTATAATAGGCGCTTTCTATGCACAAATATCAGAGTGGAGTAGCAGACTTTTATGCAAAAGCCTATGCACCTGGACACATCACAGGTTTTTTTCAGATCTACGAACATGAAAATCCTCATCGTAAGGGTTCTACAGGGTGTGGAATTGTCCTGAATGGAGGAGTTACCACCGAGGTTAAAGTCGGGGAATCCGTAGAAAAGACAGAGATATTCCTCAACGGTAAGGAGGTTGAAGGCAGAACAACCCGTACAGTCGCAGAAATGATTACTAATGTACCTGTAAGGATTAAGAGCTGGACAGAAATTCCGATTGGATGCGGATTTGGAGCTTCAGGTGCAGGAGCTCTTGGGACTGCCTATGCCCTAAACAAAGCGCTTTCTCTGGATCAGACCACAAAAAGCTTGGCTGAATATGCCCATGTAGCAGAAGTCATCAATTGCAGCGGGCTTGGAGACATTGCTGGCCAATCTAGTGGTGGAGTAGTAATTCGAACACAGCCTGGAGGATCAAAATTTGGACTTGTGGATGGTATCCCGGTTTCCGAATCCAGGGTTTATTGTATTGTGCTCGGCGAGATCTCCACGAATTCTGTCCTGAAAGACAGGGATGCAGTTGGGAGAATTAATTCTGCAGGAAAAGTCGCAATGTCAGAGCTGCTTAAAAAACCTACTCTTGAAAATTTTATGTACCAAGCAAAGGAGTTTGCTGGTAAAATCGGCCTTATGAGCAGCAGGGCAAAGGATATAATTGAAGTTATAAACGCAAACGGATGGATGGCTTCTCAGGCAATGTTTGGAGATACAGTTTTTCTAATTGCTCCTCATTGCCAGGAATTTATTATTTATGAAGCTCTCCAGGAATTCGGCCAGGTGCTGGAATATAATATTAGCACTTGTGTGCCCAAATTAATGCATGATTGAACCTTAGGATGAAATCCTATTTATTTCTTGAATATTAGGCAGGAAAACCTAGAGCGATTTCGAGAAACGTCTGATTTTCACGAATCATTTATGTTATTTAAAGCATAGGAAAAAAATTTGTGGTTTATCTAAATTCTCCAAAATTTACTACAGAGCTCACAAAACTCACGTAAAAAAAATTAGAAATATAGTCGTATGGATAACATTATTCAGATTATTTTTCGAAGTCTATCCAAGGTATAATGAAGAATTTAAACTAAATATAATGATACAGTAATAATAGCAACTATTCCAGAATTAACACAAATCACTGAGTACTAACTTTCAGTAAAATCACAATATAGGTCAGAAAGCAATAAACAAAATAAATGATAAAATTAAGCTAACGAGCAAAAAGTAGGCAACAGAAATGACCGAAATACCAAAAGACCACCCAAGGCATGAGTCCCTGCTTGCCCGTGAAAAAGTTGCAGCAGGGGTAAAAATGGGAATTACAAGCATTCAAGGGTTGATTTCGCAGGGTAGAGGCGAAACCTTTGATTATCTCATAGGCGAGCGGAGCACAGAGTCAGCTCTGTATGCTGAGAGGGCAGCAGTTGCTGCTATCCTTCTCGCAAAGAAACCAGTGATTTCCATAAATGGTAACGTCGCAGCCTTAACTCCTGAAAGAGTCGTTTCTCTTGCAGACATTACAGGGGCCAAGATTGAAGTAAATCTTTTCCACAGGACTGAAACACGGGTACACCTTATAATAGAACAAATGAAAGCCAAAGGAGCTGGGGAAGTGCTCGGAAAAAATCCTGACGCAAGCATTGAGCTCTCCAGTGGCAGACGCCTGATAGAGAGAAGGGGGATCTATACCGCAGATGTCGTGCTCATTCCACTAGAAGATGGAGATCGTTGCGAAAAACTTGTAGAAATGGGCAAAACTGTAATTACAATTGACCTAAATCCCCTTTCCAGAACCTCCAGAAAAGCTACTATATCCATTGTGGATAACCTCACTCGAGCTCTTGATAACATGGTCAAATTTGCAAGAGAAATAAAACAAGAAAGAAAAGATGAGCTTGTGAAATTAATTATGACCTACGATAACAAAAGAGTACTCTCAGAGGCGATTTCTGAAATTCAGGAACATCTAAAAACCATAATTGCTGAAATTGAATACTGAAAATGGCTATTATGGAAAAAAAGGTATCTATTACCGTTATAATTGATTATGGCATGTCTAAAATAAATTTTTACGATGCCTATACAAAAAAATCATTTAATATCTTATTTTTATAGACACAACGATTTTACATGACTTAGTTTCATTTTATGATACACAAGTAGCTTTAAAAATAACTCATTTAGTCACTAACTATTCTCTGGAAAGTTCCCATTATACAGCAAACTGCAGGGTATTCGACTGTAATGAGCCATTTAAGACTCCTTGATAACTATAGCTTGCTACATCATGTAAAAGTACTATAAAAAAAGAGACTACATGATTTGAAAGGATGATAGACAATAACTTGGTTATATCTATACCAGAAGTATAGTAATTTTTCGTTGCCATAATCAACGATTTCATCACTTTAAATAATTCTATCATACTATTATGATTGGTAGAACTGGCTTCTGAACTGATGAGATTCAGAAATATTGCTTTACCTTTTACCTTTAAATATGTTTGATGTATAACTATATTTTGCATCGGCATTGCCATATGGCATTTTGATGATTATTTGAATTGATAAAGCGGCAGAGTAGTCAGATATACATATTTTTTAAAAATATTCCGGGGAAAATTGGTTCTCAGAATTTGTAAATGGAATTTATGAATTGTAATGCACATAATCAGGTTCCCGAACAAATTTTGTAAACAAAATTAAATATGAGAAGGGAAGGATAAATATGGCTAAAGAAATGTACATATTACCGAATTTGAAATATGGATATGCAGACTTAGAGCCTTATATTTCTGAAGAACAGTTGCGAATACACCATAACAAACACCATCAAGCTTATGTGACTAATGTGAATTCGATTTTGCAGATGATGGACAAAGCAAGAGCAGACGGAACTGATTTTGATTACAAGGCAAATGCAAAAGCTTTGGCTTTTAATTTGGGAGGACATGTCCTTCATGATTATTTTTGGTGGGAGATGATTCCTGCAAACAATTCCAACAAAGAACCAGTCGGTGAATTGTCTGAGGTAATCAAAGAAGACTTCGAAAATTTTGAAAGGTTTAAAAAGGAGTTTACCCAGGTCGCATTAAGTGTTGAAGGTTCCGGTTGGGCAGCATTAAGTTTCTGCAAGGGTACTAAAAGACTCGGAATCATGCAGATAGAAAAGCACAATGTAAATATAATTCCGAGTTTCCCGATTCTAATGGTTCTGGACGTATGGGAGCACGCCTACTACATTGACTACAAGAATGAAAGAGGCAAATTCATAGATGCATTCTGGAATATAGTCGACTGGGAGAAAATCGATAAGCATTTCAAACAAATTCAAAGCGCGCAAAAAGCATAATTCCAAAATTTCAGGAAAAATTTGGTGGATTACTTATCCGAAAACTATTTTAACATAATTATGGTACCCAAATTATACTTTTTTTTATTTTTGAAAATTAAGTATCGAAAATTTCGAAGAGCTTATAACCATTTGAGAATGGAGAGTTTAAATTTTGTAACATTAATTTTTACTCATGAAAAATCCTA
>PLUB01000061.1:64507-82403 GCA_003164755.1 Methanosarcina sp.
ATTGATAACTGCATAGAAGAGGAAAATATGTGGACAGTTCAAAAGCCAACTTAATTACCTTGGTTTTGAAAATAAAACAGGTGATAAGGTACACTTCGACTATAAACTTCATAGCATAATAGAGAGGGATTATGAGACGATCATAAAATTAGAAACAATAATTGCATCACTACGATTCTAAGGTATATTTGTCTGAAGGAAATGAAGTGATTTACTGATAAAGGGGATACTTTGGAGCAAAATCAAAAGGTATGATAAAACAATGAAAAGAGCAGTTAATGATCATCATATAGTAATGAGTTGTATATTAAGAAACAAGGAATCATCTCAAAAAGATCTTTAGGGTAAAGAGTTATGAATTAAATAAAAAAATATTCAAAGAAGGGAAAGTTCTTGTCACTACTGTTCAAAGAGTAAATCTAAAGAAGTTATGTACAGCGCTTTGCTATAATCTCTATCAAATGATGACATCGAAAATAAAAGGAGTATTTTGAAGATATGGAAGCTTTCTTTAAAAATCAAAGGATGCTGAACCAGAAAATAAAGAAATAGGTCAAACACAGAAATCAGTGAGAAAGATTTGGATAGGTTTTTCGCGAGGAATAAAATTAGGGTTCAATCGGAGTCTTCAATAGTGTTTCTACGAAGCATAAATTTTACTTATAAGTGTCTGTATTTATATATGTTAATCCAAATTGCTAGCTATAGTTTAGTAAAGCCGGAGAAGGTCTAATAATAGGGGAGAAAATCAGATGACAATTAAAAAAAATTTAAAAAAAAACTCTTCTGAAGATACGAAAAAAGGATTAAGCGCATTCATAGAAAAAATTTCAGGAAAAGGACATCTCGAGATTGAGATAGACAGGCTCAACTTCCTAGTAGTGAAACTGGAACTCGATCTGCTAAATGCAAGAACCCAGCTCGAAAAGAAAGAAGCTCTTGCAAGACAGGCAGTTGCCGATAGGCAGAATGCTGAAGGCCGTTTAAAACAGGAGCTTGTTCGTGTTCAAACCCTCTCCTATGAGCTCGAAACAATAAGAGCTGAGTCCCCTGAGAAGCTGGAGTTTCGTGAGATTGAAAACCTGAGTCCGCTAGCTGTTAAGGGTTACATTTCCAAACTAAGTTCCCTTCGCTCTCCTGCTGATGATTTACTTACTGTTTACCTTCCTTGCGGAACTCGTCTATCTGGCTTGTTGAGTGAAAAAATTATTGGTTTGATCGAAGAAGAGATGCGAATTCTTCTAGAAAGGCTTGAACCTAAAACTGGCTTTGTTCTATTCTATGACTGTCACCATATGATCTGCGAAGCTTTAGTCCTTCCAATTCCAATAAAATTCCCCTCCTGGAAGCTTGCGGCCAGCTTTGCTACTTCTTTTCTTGAAGAGATTCTAAGTAAGGACTACAGCATTCTTATTATCATCCTACATGCAGGCGAATCTTTCATAGGTTTTGCTCCTTATGGCCAGGTCTTCGATATCAAGGAGTTTGTCCGCAGTAGTGTGAAGGAAAAACATAGTAAGGGAGGCTTTAGCCAGCGCCGGTTCGAACGCCTCCGGGAAGAGGATATCTCTCATCACATGGGCAAAGTTTTTGAAACCCTGGATAAAGTTCTTGAAAAAAATACCTTAATAGACTTTATTATTCTGAGTGGTGATTCTCAGCTCATAAAAGAAATGCAGAAGCACCTGCACATCAACATTGAAACAATTGAAAAGCCTTCTGATATCAAAATTGAAAAAACAAGCTGTGAGGATATTCTAAGAACATTTTTAAGTTCCAGACGTTATCTTCTGTGAAATCTATAAATTCTTTTCTTTAGGGAGGAAGCGAGCTTTACTTTGTTTCTATAGACTAAAAAAGCTTCTGAAAAGCTAGAAGTCATATTTTATCCTAGGTGATGAGATTTAAAAATGACTAAAAATATATATTTTATATATAATTATTTTTTAATTTACCTCTATAATTCCTGAAAGCTAACAAAAGAATTTTGCACAACCTATATCAGCTCTTAGTTCAGGGAGGAACAGTGATGGCAAGAGATAGAAGAGACTATTATTATCATCAAGCGAAAAAGGAAGGTTATCGGTCGCGAGCTTCCTTCAAACTTATGCAGATCAACGAAAAACACAAAATTATCAGGCGTGGAGATTCGGTCGTGGATTTAGGTGCAGCACCTGGCGGATGGCTGCAGATTGCAAAGAAATTATCTGGAGGTAAAATACTTGGAGTGGATCTACAAAGAATTGAGCATATTGAGGGAGTTGAAACAATTCAGGGTGATATAAACATGGAATCAACAATAAAGACTATCATTCAGGCTACCGGTTTAAAGGGAGTTGATGTAGTGCTTTGTGATGCAGCCCCAAACTTGTCAGGAAACTGGTCTTATGACCATGCAAGGTCAATAGAACTAGCGACCTCAGCTCTCGAATGTGCAAAGAAGATATTGAAACTAAAGGGAAATTTTGTTGTGAAGGTATTCCAGGGTGACATGTTCAACGATTACCTGCAAAATGCCAGGGAAAACTTTGTCCGAACAACTACTTATTCTCCGAAAGCTTCAAGGTCTCAAAGTGCAGAAATATACTTTATTGGGAAGAAATTCCTTACAGCTCCACTCCGTAAGGGAGATGAATTTATTGTTGAGGTCAAGAAGTTGGGTTCAGGTGGAGATGGAGTCGTGCTAATTGACAAGTTCATCGTCTTCGTAAAGGAAGTTGCGGTTGGAGAAAAGGTCAGGATTAGTATAACAGATGTCAAGCCGAACTTCGCTTTTGCATATGTTACAGAAAGGCTTGGTAAATTTGAAACATCTGAACAATTCTAATCATGGAATTCCAGTAAACACAGCGAAAATGAACGAGTGACAAAATGAGTACGGAAAATTGTCAAATAGCAAAAATTAAAATAAGTTTTAAATACGGTGATAATGTTGATTGATCTTCATACTCATACAATTTTCAGCGATGGAGAATTAATCCCCAGCGAATTGGCTCGGAGAGCAGTAATTAATGGGTATGAGGCTATTGCAATTACTGATCATGCTGATTACACCAATCTAGAACAGCTTATAGAAGCTGCAAAGAAAGCAAAATACCTAGAAAATGAGTGGGACATCCGCATTTTGGTTGGCGTTGAACTGACGCATGTACCACCAAGGAAGATTGCACCTCTAGCAAAAAAAGCAAAAGAGCTGGGTGCGGAAATCGTGGTCGTTCATGGGGAAACTATATCCGAACCAGTAGCTTCAGGGACAAATGCGGCTTCTGCTGCCTGTGATTATGTGGATATCCTTGCTCATCCAGGTCTTATATCACAAGAAGATGTTCAGACTGCAGTAGATAACAACGTTTACCTTGAGATTACTACAAGGGATAGACATAACATAACCAATGGACATGTTGCGAGACTTGCCCTTGAAATTGGAGCAACTCTTGTGGTGAACACTGATACCCACGCACCTGAGAATCTTATCACCGATGAAAATGCCCTTAAAATTGCAATGGGAGCGGGCCTCACTAAATCCAGAGCATTAGAAACGTTTAAAGCTTCTAAACAAAAAGTAGCGGAGATTATCTGAAATAAGCTTTTTTATGCTCTTTTTTCTATCTATTCTAAAGATTTTCTTAATTTCTTTCGATGTCTAAGGGTCTATAAATAATGAGACATATTTGAAAAAAGTAAATATGTGAAATTAATTTACTTACTTATCCACTAATATTAGACTAGGCTAATTTTTGGGCAGCTCCATGAATTACTGGAAATCATCAATATAAGGCTCTGTTTGTTAAACAAGAGGAGTTTGATTGACGAGCAATTTGTATCTTCATCAAAAATTATTCGAGAAAAAAATATTCTGTTTAAAGGCTAAAGTTTCTCTTTAAAGGATAAAAGATTTTAAACCAAGTAGAAAACTTGATCTTGAAAAAATTGATTATTCAATAGGAAAGAATAGTATTTTGTCTTATATATATTGGAGGAATTTTGTGGTGAAAATAAACAATTATTGACTGAACTTGAAAGCATGGACTTAGCTTTTATTGCAGATATATCTGTTTTAATACTCTTGAGGATTCGATAAATCCATACATTTCGTCATTTGTTTGTGGATGGTATACAAATGGCTCGTGAAAATCAGAGGTTTATCAAAATCCTATTAAGTTCCCAGTGCAAAGAATGTTTGCGTTTTAAAACCAACCAATTATAGTAACTGCTAAAAAAATAAAGAGGGTTTCGATAAATCCAAATATTTTGTCATCGCGTATAAATAGTATATTAATGATTCTTGAAGGTCTGAGATTTTCGGGGATCTTCTAAAGAATACATAATATCATATCTCAGTCAACGGAATAAATTGTAGGTGAGGAAGTCCGAGGTAATACTTTTGAGAAATGATCCGAGTTCAGAGGCGCTTGAAACCTGGATAATCAGACTTAGGCGCGAATTTCACCGATACCCAGAGCTTAGTTTTGAAGAATATGAAACCCAGAAACAAATTCTGAAAAACCTTGGAGAACTGGGAATAGAAGCAACGAAAATTGCAGACACCGGCGTGCTTGCAAGTATTAGAGGTAATGTACCTGGTCCCTGCATCGTCCTTCGATCAGATACTGACGGATTGGAAGTACAGGAAAAATTGACAGAAAGGAACAGGGACTATATCTCTAAAAACAATGGAATAATGCACGCCTGCGGGCACGACGGACATATGGCAATGCTCTTTGGGGCTGCAAGGCTTTTTCAGGAAACTAGAAACTTCCCTGGAGAAGTCCGCCTTATCTTTCAGCCTGCAGAAGAAATCCCTCAAGGTGGTTCGAAAAGAGTGATTGCAGAAGGAGGTATTGAGGGGGTGAATGCAATTCTGGGTATGCATATCTTTACAAACCATGAATCAGGCAGCATTGGTCTTCATCCTGGGCCCTTCATGGCAAGCACCAACCGATTCGAGGTCACGATTAAAGGAAAAGGAGGTCATATATCAGAACCTGAAAGCTGCATTGATCCTATTAGGATTGCAACGGACTTCATAAATGCCCTATACGTTGCCCTGGAAAATCAGCTTGAACCAGATAAATATGTAATGGGAGTAGGAAGGATTCAGGGAGGAGCACAATTCAACAGAACTCCGGATGTTGTAGGAATCCTTGGAAGCTACAGGACTTTTAATAGGGAGACCACAGATACTATTGACAAAACCATAAAGGATTGCTTGAATAGCTTAATGGGAAAGTATATAAAATCTGGAGAAGAATTTTTAGGTTTTCCAGATTACGATCTTGAAATCCTCCATGGCTATCCTGTCCTTGTAAATGACCCTGCTTTCACAGGTGCAGTTCATTCAAAACTTCATGAGAGTTTTCCAGAACTCAAAATATATTCAGAGATAAAAAAAACATTCGCATCCGAAGATTTTGCAAGTTATCTCCAAATGGTGCCTGGAATATTCATTTCTCTAGGCACACGAAATCCACAAAAGAAAATTGTTGAAATCAATCACTCATGCACTTTCGACATTGATGAAGAGATTTTAATTACTGGTACAAATATTTTTTATACTGTTTCTCTGGACTTTTTGAAAAATCCCGAGAAATACATCAATTCGAAAGGATATCTCCACCAGAAATATTCAAATCCTGACACACTTTGATAAAATCTGAAGACCTATAGGTTGGGGAGCATAGGGATCTTTGGTTCTTTTTTGGGAAATAAATTATGTAGTGCTTTAAATTCATCGATCAAATCTTAAAAACTAGTATCTCATATCTTTTAGGAAAATTTAGAGATAATCTTATGTATACGACTTCCACAACTAATGGCTAAGATCGGAAATGATAATACAAAGATATGAAGATTCCAGAAAGGAAGAAGTATGTGATGTTGTTCTTGATATTCTGCTGGAGCATGGTTTTGAATATGACAGATTTAAGGATGCCGACCTTAAGGATATTAACAATTATTACTTTACAAGTGGAGGTACTTTTTTTATAGGGGATGCCGAAGGCAAGGTTGTAGGTACTGCAGGTGTCCGAAAATGTAAGGGGAATCTATGTGAAATCAGGCGCATCTACCTTAAAAAAGATTTCAGGGGGAAAGGGAATGGAAAAAAGCTTTTTCTAACTGCTTTGAATTTTGCCGAAAAAAACTGTTTAGGTGTTATGCTTAAAACCGATCACACTCTCAAGAATGCTATAGACATGTATCTCAAGAATGGCTTTACTTTCATGAAAGAAAAAAATGGGCACATATACTTTGAGAAAAAGTTTTAAATTATTTTGATAAATCACAAAATGTTGTGTCATATTTTTATATGTGGCATGCAAATAAAGCATGAAATTCAGAGGTTAATTCAAATTTTCTTTAATGTTTGAGTTGCATCAGTAGAATCGCAGGTATAAAATGTACCGTCTTTTTCACTAGATTTGCTTGCTCAAACGGACTAATTTCAAAATGTGGAAACTACTTTATGTATTTTAATATTTTCAGTGGTTTAAATTTAATTTTGAATTAGCTAAGGTATTTTGCTACTGACTGTATCGAGTTTCGATAACCCAATTATTGGCTGGTTATTTATCGAACCCATATAGCAATTTGTTGCAATCTTAGGTTTATCAAAATTTTCTATAGTTTCCGATTATAATTTTCGTATTATTCTTAAATTGTCCTGTTTTTTTGGGTAGGGCTCTGGGTAAACCTCATATTTTTTCAAGGGACTGGAGATATTCAAGTACAGCAAGCACATAGGCTGAATGAGACCAAGCCAAAGGAAGAACCGAAATAGGTTTTCCTCTGTCATCCACTTGTTCGGACATAAGGCCCGAGGGATAAGTGTGGGTTGCACACCAGTCCAGAAGTTCAATAGCTCTTTCTAAGTTTCCGATTGCTGAATGCCACTGAGACAGTCAGAGAGTGCAAATGATCCAGCTGTTCATGTAACCATAATAGCTGTCTCGTGAAGATACCGGGCAATTCCGCCAGAGGGACGCTTAAGTTCTCGTTCAATAGCTTCCATTGTTCGGATAACTTTTGGATCATCGGGGGGTAGAATTCCGAAGTACCAGATCGCAAATACCGAAGAATCAAGTGTAGGATCATCTAGAGAACGCCTGAAGCGCCTGAGTTTATTATCATAGAGTCTCTCAATAATAGATTTTTTAATGCTATCTGCAGATTCTTTCCAGCCTTTTGCTATGTCGTTTTCGCCAAGAGAGCGAGAAAATTCAGAGGCACCGTTAAGGCCGGCATAGACAGCGCAGGCACTGTAGGTATGTACCCCCTTTCGCTCTTCCCATAGGTCGAAACTTGGAATTGGAAGGCCTATTTTCCTGTCAATGGCTTTCGTAAGATAGTTAGCTGCTGGAATCACAAGCTCTCTGTAGTATCTGCCTGTGGTCCATACACTCTTTGCGATTTTCCAGTTATTATATAGAGCATATAGAGGAAGTCCTGTCTCATCAATTTGAATCATTGGCACCGGATGCCATATGCTCCCAAAATCTCCTGCAGGAGTGTATTTGTGAAGGAAGTTACCTCTGGGTGTGATGATTTTTGAGAAAAACTCAAATATCTCAGTACTCAAGTGGTGGTATCGCGCCCTATCTAGCGCAAGGCATATCCAAGCAGCATCTCTGGGCCAACAATAGCTATAAAGGTCTGCTCCAAATTGTTTAATATCCGAATCACAGGATGCAATCACCGAACCTGTGATATCAATATGGGCGACAACTACAAGGAGACTCCTGTAAAAGCACTTTGAGACCCTTTCAGGAAGCTGAAGCATGTTGGAATATTCTTGAAGAACGGATATTCTTTCAGTAAATGAATTCCAGAAGTTTAAATTATGGTGAAAAAGAGTGCTCTTCCAACTTCCTTTATACTTTTATTAACTTTGAGCACATTGCAATACTTTTTCCCTAGAACAATCCAGTAGTGTACCCTTGTAGATTCTCCTGATTTAAGCTCAGGTAGGGTCCAGGCAAGGGTAGAATCTACCGAGCCATGAGCAACAGAATTTCCGCTCAAAGAAGCATCGTTTTCCATATCTTTCCATGTTCCTTCAAAGCCCCTCCATTCCGCAGTCCCAGCAGCATACTGATCAAAGATAGGGGCACTAGAATGCAGAAAATAGCGATCGTGCTTGTAATGGATAAGATTCTGTTTATCAATAACAGCTGTTTCTCCGATTTTGGTCTCAAGAATACGATAGTTCTGGTTGGAAAACAGACGTAGACACCTGGAAGTTTTGGAAATATTCCTGACATCAAAGGTTCTATAAAAGATGTTTACTGATGGATGGACAGCTTCCCAGATTGTAATTCTTAGCCCTAGATCAGGGGTTTCAAATATCGTTTCCCCTATATTTGAAACAACTTTCATGCAGGTTTCAGGTAACTTATTCTTACCATTTTCTTCTCTAACCCCCTTTGTCCCCCTCATCTTCTTAAATTTCAAGATTGTGGTTACAGAATTGTTCCGTGAACTCTGATTTGTACCGCTGTTGAATCCTCCAGTTTTCAAGCCAGCTGCAATAAAGGGAGTCAAGGTCGCATATACCTACCTTTATCGAGTTTCCGTGATTCTCAAGTCCCACGTATGGGAAATAGATATCCCTTCTAGTACCGATTTCATCTTCACATATCAGGATTCTCCCATTTCCGAAAATCAGCGGTCTAATCTTAACACCTCCCACTCTGTTTTCCTTACTTTCTGTAATCCAATAAGGAAACTTCTACCTGTGGAATACAATGCAAAATTTAATTTGAATTCTCAAACAATACAACTTTTCATGGATTTACGCAAGAATATCAATATTTTCTAGAATTATGACAGTAGCTTAAAAGTTAATCCATCTTTCAATGAATAGTAGTACCAACTAGACAAACAAATCCCACATTTAAGTACATCTATGAAGTATCGCCTATACTAACCCATTAGGTCTATTACCTTAAAGTTTATAGTCCTAAACATACACTGTATATACATGACTAAATCGGTTGATGATGTTCATTGTATTGATGCTGGCTATTTAAAAGCAAAACAGAGACTGGAAAATGCAGACATTGGACAAGAAAACAAAGCATTCATTGAAAATTTTTCAATTGCTCTTCGAAGGGAAGGAGCAGCAAAAATAACAATCACATGGTATCTGGACTATACAATCCGGATGGTCAAGCAACTTCAGAAATTCGGATTCAATGAGATATTGAATAAGCTGGATCCGAATACCTTTGATAAGTTGCTTATTTTTTTGAGGATGAAAGGAAATCATCTCCCAGCACTATCAGAAATTATAAAAAATTGATCAAAAAATTTTTCAGATGGTCTACAGGTGGTAACCCTCCTAAATGGGTCATGGATCTCAAGCTAAAAACAATTGAAAGCCCTGTGCAACCCTCAGACATACTAAACAAAGATGAGTTCACCCAGCTTCTTGAAGGCTGCAGACATCCAAGGGATAAAGCAATCATTGCAGTTCTTGCAGATGGTGGAATGAGAGTCTGAGCTCTGGCATCCTGCAGGGTTAAAAATGTGGAGTTTAACCAATATGGGGCGATGATTTATCTTTCAAAAACGGGAGTTAATAAGACTACACCGGCAAAGGGGATACCTCTCACTTGGAGCGCGGGATATTTGAATCAGTGGCTTGCAGTTCATCCTTTATACGAAGACCCAGAAGCTCCCTTATGGGTTACTCTTAATAAAAATAAAGAATCTTTGAGCTATATAACTATTAGAAGAATGATAAAGGCTACAGCCGAAAAAGTAGGCATCAAGAAAAGGATATATCCCCATTTGCTACGACATACGGCTATCACAAACTGGATTTTAGATGGTCTTAATGAGCAGGAAATTAAGCATAGAGCAGGCTGGAGTCGGGGCAGTACTCAAATGTTCAAAATCTATGCAAATTTCACGGATCACGAAATTAATAATAGTATTTTTGAAAAATATGGGCTCAAAACTGAAGACAAAAGACGTGTTACACTTAAGAGATGCCCACGGTGTAATAATGTGCTAAAACCGGATGATAAATTTTGTAGCCAATGTGCACTGGTTCTCGATCAAGAAACCGCTCTAAAACTTGAAAAAGGTAAAGAAAAACTAGATTTATCATTCCTAGAAGTTTCCAGTGTTGATCCAAAAGTTTTGGAGAAAATAGCCATGGAAGTCAAAAAAATTCTAAACCAGTAAACAGTTAAGAAATATTCATAAAATTTTCATTTTTATTCCTAATTATTGAATATTTCTGTTAATAATATAAAACTAATTTGATTTTATAGGGTAAAACGCTTGCTGTTTAAATTTATACTTGTTTCTATTTAATCAAATAGGTTGGAAACTTGTCAGATATCTGTATCAGCGTCCGGCACCCATCTTTCAAACCTATCCTGTTTCTTCTGTGCCATTTCGCGCGCCTTACGAAATATCATTTTAGTCAGGTCTTTGTTGAAAGTGTGATAAGTTGTGTATTTTCCTCCATTGTCTTCGAATTCCCTTTCAATCTCTTCAAGTTTGGGATTTTCAATGGAAATTAATTTTTTCCCTTTAAGAAAACTAGGTGCATCTTTAAGATCTCTATAATAATTTCTGAATCGCTGTATTTCTGCATCTGAAATTTCATTTTTTGATTGTCTCAAGTATTCTATGGCTTCTCGATTAGATTGTCCTTTCAGCATATCCATGGAAACACATGCTTCAAATGCTATATTAATACTGAAGGTTGTTCCACATATTGCCATCCAGTTATTTGGATTATGAAGATATTCCCAACTCGTTATGTGTATAACGTTTTCTGACAATTCAACAAGTTTTTTAATATCATTTATTAATTTATTTTTGTCATTGGTCAGAAAAAGTATGAAAAATTCAGGGGATAATTGTAATTTTGCCTTCAATTTTTGTTTGCTTTTTTCAAAAAGTGTATGCTCTGTATGTTCCACCCAATCTTTCTGACTTGAATCATAAGTTGAATATGAGCCAAGGGTGTTAGTTATTGTAAACTTTATGGGCAATCCTTTCTTTGCACTTTCCCTAAATGTACTATCCAAATACTCCATATCATTTGAATCATAAATTAAATCTGAATACTCGAAAAATATGGTTTCGGGAATAGAATCGTTTTTTTGCATTTTTGACAGCAAGTGTGGATATTCTTTCAATGTTCGACTTAGATTTGGAATACTGAAGACAAATGAATATAATCTTGGAGGTTGTCCACGTTTTCCTGATTTTACCTTCTCACTTTCAATGTATTTATCTTTGTCAAGTTTTCTTAAAGCTCTATAAATCATATTGTGACGTGGATCGTCTTTTTGATCTACAAATCCTAGTTCATTTGCTAACTCTCCAGTAGTTTTAGAAGACTCTAATAGACCACCTATAATTAGCCCTTGAATAGTTTCTTTTTGCTGATTATCTTCTGACATACTCTGTAGATAGTTATAATTTCTAGTATAATATGTCTGGGAATAACAGATTAATTAGTCGACAATTTGTGATATTTTGTCGATTAAAAATTAATATAAATGTCTAGCACATATTCAGCTTGTATTAGAATAACAATAAAGGAAAGTGTCTCGAATTAACTGTAAAGTTATAGCCAAATTTTCGAATGCTATGCTTCATTTGTTATCCCGATATGGGATTTTTCCCACTAACTTTTTGGGATTTCACTTTACAGTAAATCTGCAGGATACCCCTAAAAGGTGAAAGAATGTTTAGATTCGAAAAAGAACTGTAATCAAACAAGGTGGGAGTTATATGATTTCGCTCCCTATGCCGTGGCTGAAATCAATGGATACAGATGTTAAAACTGTTATGATAGAGATGGACAGTGAAAATCAACTGAGAATTATGGCTGGTGATATTTTTCCATGAAAAAAACAGTCTATTAAACGATCTCCACAAGAGAGTTCGATTGTCTTATGCTTGAAAAAATGAACACATATGTGAAGAGGACGCAAATGCAAGATCTAAAACCAGAAACCATAGCTATGTTTGAAAAATTCTGTAAAGAATATCCTGAATTAATCGACTATAGAATAAAGTTCGGTAATGTGTATGAAAAGGCGCAGGCAATATTAATTAAAAGTGTTGCTGGAAGTGTTTTGCAAAATACCGCAGCGGCCAAGCAGTTGATAATTTTGCAAAACACCCCTACTGATACCTACTTTCATAACGAGTGACCCACAAGAACAGAGCAACCAAGACATGAGAAGTGATGTATCATGAACAACATAGTCTACATGCTAAATATAATTTCCTTTTTTAGCTCTGCAACTAACGGTTGCATGTACAGCCTGAGGACATCTAATTTAACAAATTCGAAAATGTGGATAATTTTGTAAGGTGATTACTATGGATTACAAAAAAGATTTAGTTACTCAGTGTAAAGAAAATTTGAATTCGTTATCGGATGAGTATATGCTTGAAATAACTGATGCCAGTTTTAGGCATATAGATGAAGTACTAATTTCATTGTATGAAATATTGGACAATTATTTATCTCAAATAAACGTTCGTCGGGAGCCTAAAATGTTTGCAGCAGTTAGTTCAAAAACACTAAAAGTGGCTATGTTATCAGATTTGGTTACTAAAAGTGCAGAAGAATTTGAATCCTTAGACATTCTCAAAGTGTTACTCGAGGGTGAGACAGTGCATAGTATCTTCCAAGAAGGGGATTCTGTGAAAATCGAGATGCTTGGAGATAATGCATTGAAGATTTCCGGTGAACGACCTAGAGGAAATGAATAAAGGTAACAAGAATTGAGAGATTGGAGCCCAGGACAGATTGAGCCCTGTCCTAGGCAATTCGGATCGTCATCTCCAATGACTGAACTATTATAAATTATACGTTAATAGTTTATATACTATCTTATTTAAATGACGGTTCTGATGCCTAAGGGTTCTGTTGTTCTCTCATAATTCAAGGGAGGCTGAACTCCATGAAATATCCGGTATACAGACAAAGTAATATCATTGATTTTTTTTATAATTTTGACAGTACTAAATCTCAAATTACTTACGATTCCCTTGTCACATTCACAGACGAATACAAAGACAAAGACAAAAGTGCCTTATCAAATTAATAATTCGTTTTATTATTGGCACACACAGGGTTGTTCTAGACGTACAGATCCTTATAACCCGTGGTGGTTTCCAGAAGAGCCTGATGATTGCTCAAGAGCAGATATCGCGAGAACTTATCGTTTAGGAGAGGGGTTTTAATGTCAAGTCTCTCCAGTTTGGAATATATTTTTAGTAGAAGCCAAGGCCCTACGACCAATTATCTCTCTATGAATTCCACAAGGAGCTTGAGAGATATCAGTAGCAGGAAGGAAGCGTGTTTAAATGGTAAAATCATTTGATTCGCTGGAAGCGGCTTTTACTTACTATACCGCGCAGGGAATAATAGCTCACCTTCTACATGGACCCAAAGCTAAAGTAAAAAGCCCTGGTAAAGCACCTATTTGTGAGGATTGGGCCGAGAGAACTCAACCACATGCTTTAGGGTATATACACCAACATCTGAGTTCTAAAGATTATAATCTCGGTGCTAATTGTGGTAAACCATCAGACCTTACTGTTATTGATATTGATCTTCATATTAAGGGAATATGGGATTATATTTTTGATGGAGTTGACACTACCAGTTTTGTAACTCAGAAAAGAACTGAGAAAGATGGTAAAAAACACCTTTTCTTTAAATATACACAAAAACTCAAAACTAATACCCATCAAGCACTTGGGTTTGATATTAGGAATGATGGGGGAAACATCGTCTTAGCTCCATCTATTCACCCAGAAGGAGATATATATACTCTTAATCAGCCTATCGAAGAAAGAACAGGAATACCTGAGGGCGTAATTTCTAAAATAAACGAAATAATAACCCAATATGGAGAGTTGAAAAAAATAATTATGAAATGCAGGCCCGCAATTTCAGGGCTTTGGACTGACATATTCGAGAATAAAGATAGTGATGTTTATCTCAAATTATCAATTTTTAGAAATTCTGCAGGACGACAAAGACATCTTGCCTTGTTTGCTGAGTTGTTAGCAAATGATGCTACAGAAGATCAATTGTTGTTATCATGTATGCTCATTTTCGGAGACAAATTTAGTCGCGAAAATTCAATATATCAAATCTCAAAAATAGATCCAAAAAAGACCCCGCTTAACTCAACTTTGGAAGCAGACGAATTCTTCAGTAAATATATACCAAAGAAGGTAATAACACTAAGCTAAGACGATGAACTCGTTTTAGGCACAGAAATGACTGAAGCAGAGATTGAACTGTTTAGAAGTGGTTTTGCCGTAAGACATTTAATTTGTGACCTGCCTGAGGACCATTTTATTTCTCAATTTTTAACCTATTCTAACCAGATGACAGATGGTTACCAAGAATACAAAATTTTAGCAGGTTTTTGGTTGCTATCTTCACTGACACAAAGGAAACCATACATAGATTTAGCCACCACTTCGGGTGGTATCTATTTAAATCTGTGGTCTCAACTCCTTGGTCTCTCTTCTCTAGCAAGAAAAACAACTGTTATAGACATAGCCAGGCATTTTTTTGCGTATGCGCAAGATGATCCCCTAACTGATACAGATTATTCTTTGGAAGGCTACTTAGAAACTCTTGCACAAACTCCAATTTTGGCTATGATTAATGATGAAGTCAGCACCGTTTTTCAAAAAATGGGACAAAAGTATAATGCTGGATACAATGAATTTGAATGCAAACTTTATGACTGCAATAGTCTAAATAAAAGGCTAGCATCAGGTGGAAAAAAGGAACCTAAGATACATACAGTGGAAAACCCGTTCATAACAAAACTATATGGTACTACTTTTGTTAAATACAAACGGAGTATGTCAATACCAGACTTTGATAGCGGTTTTGGGTTTAGATTTTTATATGCTGCACCTACTTATGAATTTGAGCAGAGACCACCCAGAATAAGAATATCTCAAGAGATTGAAGAGCGCAGTAAAATGGAAGTGCGAACCGCACAAATATATGATTTATTTAGACAATCCCCGGCATTCTCTATGTGTGTAGATCAAGATGCCCTTGATTACTATGTAAATGTTGATTTTAACACACAAAGTGAAATAAGACATAAACCAAATCAAGAATTCATTGGCTCTGCTTGGAGCAGATACTCTATTTACATTTTAAAACTAGCAGCTTTAATTGAAATCGGGAAAGAACCGATCTCGCAAACAATTACTTTGGAGTCAGTGAAAATAGCAACTTCCATGGTTTTAGATTATTTCCTACCCACAATCTGTGATATATATAACCTGTTGACTGTGGATCCTAAGAATAATAAAATTGATAAAATAATAGAAGTGTTGAAAGATTTAAAAGGTATTGCCAGTCGCTCTGTTTTACTGCGAAAAACAAGATTAGAATCAAAGGAATTTCGCAATTTAGTTGATACTACTATTGAGTCAGGTCAAGTAGAAGCAATCTATGTGAAAAACCAAAAAAATGGGAAGGTAACAACCTACTACCGATATATAGACTGTGATAAAATCATATTTGAAAATCCAAGTTCTCCAAGTTCCCAAATTCCCCAAGTTCCCAGGTTCACATACACAAATAATGATGTGGGAATTAATGAGAATCTGGATTATTCTAGACAGTTAGATTGTACGCATCTAGACGGGTATAGCAAACAGTCTAAAATAATCCAAACACACACTGATTCACGCATTAAAAATACCGTATGTGAACCTGGGAACTTGGAGAATTTGGGTATCAGCGTGAATCTGGATTCAAAGACAAATATTCAGGAAATCGTAGAACAGTCTGAAGAATCAAATTTGCTTACGACGCCTGAAGGCATGGCAAAAGCTTGGGAACGGGAAGGAATATAAAAATGTCTTTCCTTTTTATTGATATTGAGACTGATGATTCTGAAGGTTGTGGGCTTGATCCGTATCGTTCCCAGATAGTCACATTTCAAGCAATGACTTCAGCAAAAACTCCGTTAATCATTCCCGAACCTAAAACCTTAAAGAATTGAAGGCGAAGCTGGAAAACAATACAGTCGTAGGGCATAACATAAAGTTTGAAGCTAAATTCCTAAAGCATCATTTTGGAATTACCCTTCGGAATGTCTATGACACCATGATAACAGAGCAAATCATTCAAGGTGGCACGCAGCCATACGTAGGACTCAAAGAATTGGTGTTCAAGTATTGTGGTATTATGTTGGATAAATCAGAGCAGAGAAGCTTTAAAATGGGGGCACAGCTCACAGAATCACAACAAAAGTATGCTATTCAAGATATCCTTTACCTTCCTGAAATTATGCGCAAACAGAAGGCTAAAATTAAGTTAATAGATCTTCAAAATACAGTTGATATTGAGATGAAGGTTATTCCTGCAGTAGCATGGTTAGAGTTGTCAGGAATCAACGTTGATCTTAAAAAATTAGATGAAATTAAAATAAAGGTACTTGAACAGAAAAACAAAGCTGGAAAATTTTTGATACAGGAATTAACTAGAGAACAAATAGAAATTACTCCTGATACAACGCAAGAAAAGGCATCAGAAAAACCAAAAACGTTAACAATAATCCCAAATCTAAACAGTCCTAAATCGTTGTTAGAAACACTGAAAGCTAAAGGGTATGATAAACTAGAAGGGACAGGAAAACAAGAGCTTGGGAAATATAAAGGAGACGAATTAATTACTAATTTGATATTATATAGACAAGCTGAAAAATTGCTTTCTGGTTTTATAGCTGGATTTTATGAAACTCAAGTTAAAAAAGATGGAAAAATAGAGATTAAATCTCCTAAATATCCACATCCAATTACAAAACGAGTGCATGGGGAGTTCAATCAGTATGGTGCGTTATCAGGTATATTCACAAGCAGTAAGCCCAATCTTCAACAGCAGCCAAGTAGATATCGCGAATGGAGACAGATATACACAGCAGCACCTGGAAATAAAATAGTAGCTTGTGACCTTTCTCAGATTGAGCTTAGAATTATAGGTCAACACGCTAAAGAACCAAAGTATATACAGGCATATAAAGCTAACCTTGATCTACATAAAGAGACAGCGACACAAATGTTTAATGTTCCCTTAGAGTCTGTCACAAAGCAGCAAAGAGAAATTGCTAAAACTATTAATTTTGGGTTAAATTACGGTATGGGCGCACAAGCACTTAAAGAAAGTCTTAAAATTAATGCTGATATCGAAGTAACATTAGAAGAAGCACAGAAATTAAAGCAAACCTTTCAGCGTCTTTATCCGCATGTTACAAAGTATTTAAACAAAGCAGGCGAAGAAGAATTCCAGAAAGGAGAAATAAGAACCCTTGCTGGAAGAATATGTAAAACAAGAAATCCAAACAAAAAAGAAGAAGATTATAAAATAAAAAATAAAGGTAAAAATCTCCCCGTTCAGGGACTTTGTGCAGACATCCTTAAAATAGCAATGGGGAATTTGTTCTTAATACTAGAGTCAAGAGAAATAAAATTAATTAACTCTGTGCATGACGAGTTAGTTTTTGAGTGTAAGGTAGAAAAAGCTGACGAAGTACCAGCAATTGTAAAAACTGAAATGGAAAAAGCAGGGAATCTGTTTCTGAAGGATTTACCTTGTATTGCCGAAGTCACAATTGCTGATTATTGGAATAAAGAGTGAAAGTGGCTATTGATATCTTTTTTGACATTTTAACATAATAAGGTTCCGTTGCAAAAAAAATTTCACTGCCTTTTTAGGCTATAAACGTTGCTTTTTGTATCATTATTGTCCTGTTTATGACATATAAATATCCTATTTATGATGTTTTTCACTTTTTTATAAAATAGCCAGATTTTTTGCAACGGAACCACATATACTCCTAAATTTCTTTTTATTTCAGTATATCCC
>PLUB01000098.1 GCA_003164755.1 Methanosarcina sp.
AGCCAGATTTTTTGCAACGGAACCGTTTTTGTTCCTTCATCAATAGAAAAAGCCAGAAGCAAAGGGAATCCCTAGGTAGATACCAACACTTTGGGCTATTGATCCCATAGAGACATTTATTTCCATACCACTAAGTCCCAACCATTCAGGCAGCACGGTTATAAAGAAATAAGCAAAAATGGAGAAGAACACCAACTGAAAGATAGAATTCAAAGCAACCAGAGCAGCTGCATACTCATTGTCCCCATCTGCCAGCGTGTTCCAAACAATCACCATGGCGATGCACCTAGCCAGGCCAATTAGAATAACACCTACCATGTATTCAGGATATGCTCTAAGAAATATAATTGCCAGGATGAACATTAAAATTGGACCAATGATCCAGTTTTTTAGTAAGGATAATCCTAAAACCTTGTGGTTTTTGAACACCTGACCTAATTTCTCATATTTTACCCGTGCAAGGGGGAGATACATCATAACTATTAAACCAATGGCAATGGGAATAGATGTAGTGCCGATAGATAAATTTTTTAAAAAGCCTGCAAATCCTGGGTAGATGAAGCCTAGACCCACACCAATAAACATAGCTAGAAAAATCCACACAGTCAAATAGCGATTTAGAAAAGATAATTTTGGTACAATGGAGTCTTCCAAAACAAACACCTTCTATTACCACAATCCAATTAATTTAAGTGAATATAAACATATAATCTCTGATAGGATATTGATTGCTACAACGTGACCTTTTCTTTTCTTCCATTTTTTCGCCATAATATGATTTACCCAATATGCCATCGAAGTAACCAGCATTCCAGTCACAAAAGCAACAACTACATCAGGAAACCCAAAAATTTTGCTGGCAACATACGCAATTCCTCCAACTGCACACACAGGACAGACCATATTACTTCTCCTTGTCTTTAGTCTTTATATCAAGCTTACTAAGTTCGATATCCAATTGTTAGTGCTTCAAAGATTCCTCCAATTAAGTGATGCACTAGTAATGGCTTTATAAAAATCCTAAAAGCTTGTGATTAATGATTGGGTATCATTCCAGAACAATATTCTACCACTCTCCAACCATTGACTGCTCATTATTGTATTAAATCTAATAACTTTTCACCATTGATTTCATCTGCTGTCCACTCTATGATCGCAAAATTACCATCTGAGTATTTGTCAACTTCGTTAATCCATTCAATCTCGTTACCTGCTCTCGCTTTGAGCGTTTTATTCGTTGTTTCAGTTGCATATAAGCTGGCATTTATTATCCACCATTTGCTATTGATTCCGGCACGTTTGAGGTCAGAATCAAGCCGTTCTGCTTCATACACCGGTGTAGTTTCTGCTAATGTAATGATCAGAACTTCGGTTTCGTCAGCATTTCTCAACATGGGTAACAAGTTTTTAACTGGCTCTGGGATATCACTTTGCAAACGACTGATTTCTCTATGATAACTTTGGGTTGAATCAAGAAGTAAAAGAGTATGTCCTGTGGGAGCTGTATCAATAACAACAACCTTATTTTTAGCTTTCTCTACAATTTGAGCAAACGCATAAAAAACAGCAATTTCCTCCGTACAGGGTGACCTTAAATCTTCTTCAATATAGGCGAGATCATCTCCACTCATTGTTTCCCTTGCTTTGCTGAGCACTTCTTCTTTATATTTAGCAAGCTCCGCTTCTTCGTCAATCCTACTTATTGTTATATCACTACTTTCTTCTATCACGAATTTACCATGCGCTGCAGGGTCTGTTGTTGTAAGGTGAACTTTAACACCCTTTTGGACCAGACCTAATGCAATTGCTGCTGCAATCGTTGTTTTCCCAACGCCGCCTTTACCCATGGTGAATACTACTTTTTTGCCAGAAGCATATAGATCATCTATAACATTTTTGAGTTTAGGAATCCGCTTAGAATTGATCTTTTCATCGCTAAGTTTATCGTTATCCTGGTGTAAGAATGCCCTTACGTTATCTATACCGGTAATATTATAAGCTCTAAGAGGAATTTCATAGGTTACGAAATTTTTTAAATCAACGGGCATGCCTTTCAAAGCTTCTAGTTGTTTATCAAAAAGGCTTCGAGATACAATATCATCATAGCTTTGCAGCACGCCATTGATTATAAGTATTTGATTATTAATGCCTAAATCCTTAAGCTCCTGTGAAGCTCTTTCAGCCTCTTTAAGAGGTTCTTTTTCTGGCCGGGAAACAAGAATAAGTGTAGTCATGTCTTTATTAGACAATGTTTCTACGGCTTGTTTATAAATCTCTTTTTTACTTTCAAGCCCGGAAAGCTGGCCTAGACAAGACGCTCCATGTGTACTTTCGCTTATGAAAGTACTCCAGGCTGAAGGCAGCTGCATCAATCGAAGAGTATGACCAGTAGGAGCTGTATCAAAAATGATATAGTCATATTCTTGCTCTGTCTTTTCATCAGTTATAAATGCTGAAAACTCATTAAAGGCAGCTATTTCAACAGAACAAGAACCTGAAAGCTGTTCCTCCATATTTTTAATTACTGCTTCAGGCAGTTTCCCTCTATATGGTGCGACAATATTTTCTTTATATTCTTGGGCAGCTTCTTCAGGATCAATGTTGACCACAATCAAATTGGGCACATCTTTTATAGAAACCCCTTTATTGTTTAACTCGATGTTAAATACATCTTGCAGATTTGAGGCAGGATCAGTACTAATCAGCAAAACTTTTTTTCCTTCATCTGCCAGAGTCACAGCAGTAGCACAGGCTGTGGATGTTTTTCCAACGCCACCTTTTCCTGTAAAAAATAAATATTTAGTAAGTGTTATTTTGTTGGGATTAAATGTTTCAGACAATATACTCACCTTATTGACCTAATGTTAGCAATTACCATCGCTACACCCGGAATCCTTCGTAGCATGCTGTTCTTTTCCCTTTATATAACTTTCAGGTACATCCAAAAATTTAAGCAGCTCATCGTTTGTAGGATATTTCTTAGTTTTGACTACTTTACCGTCAACAATAGTTACGGGTAACACATCAACACCATCTCGGTTCAGTATTTCGTATATAACTATGTTATCTACAAAAGCCTCCGGATTACTGTTAAGGTTATATCTTTCAACCTTTACACCGTTTTTTCCAAGATTACTTATAACCGTTGTTATCCTTAAAAGCTCCAAGTCAACTACAGGTCCACATAAACCTGTGGAACAACACATTGCAGGTTCAAAAATGATTATTTTTACCATAAAATATCTTTCCTTTAATTTTGATATTATTTACACTGATATTCTCTCGACTTGACTTTTATTCGGCTATTTTGCCTTTAAATTCAGATATGAAATTATTCCAAAATTTCAATATGAATTGACTTCATCGGAGAATATTTTATTTTAACTGTGGAATCAATTTTACAATGTTGTAATGAGCCCCGAAACTAATTCTTTTCTTTTATTCCGTGATCCACTTTTTAACTTCTTTTTCATCAGGGATTTTGCCCACTGAGTTCACTTCTCCATTAATGACAACTGCGGGGGTGATCATGACCCCGTAGTTAAGGATCGTTTCAAAGTCCTCTACTTTTATGACTTCGGCTTCAACACCGCTATTCTTCAATGCTTTTTCAACAACTTCCTTTGTGTTCTTACATTTTGAACAGCCGCTTCCAAGAATTTCAATTTTCATATATTTCACCTAGTGTTTTATTTTCTATTGTTTTTGTCGTTGACATTTTTTTTCCAAGTTTCAGAACACTTTGATTTCATAGAATAATGTTAAATAGATATCCCATAAAAATGATAGATACCGTAATAGTTAAAACAAAAGCTCCGATCAGCTTGTTTTTAAGCACTTTTTTCAAGATTATAATTTCAGGAAGAGAAATACCACTGACCGCCATAAGGAAGGCAAGTGCAGTTCCTACTGGAAGACCTTTCTCGATCAAGCTTTCAACGATAGGGATCATAGTTATAACGTTTGAGTAAAGAGGTATCCCTATAATAACCGCAATCGGAACGGCAAACAAATTGCCTTTGCCTGCATATTTTGCGAGAATGCCTTATGGGGCATATCCGTGAAAAACGCCGCCTAGAGTGACTCCAATAATCACATAAATCCAGCCCCTTCCCAAAATGTCCTTAACACCGTCAAAGGCGAAATCAACCCGTTCTTTTATGTTCAGATCTTTTGGCTTTTTGGCTTGACTCCCAATTTTAATCTCATAAACGAAATCAGCTACTTATTTTTCCATTTTCAGGAGACCGATAACATACCCACCTAACACGCCAAGCAAAATGCCTGAAATCACATAGATTAAAGTGGTTCCGTTGCAAAAAATCCTTT
>PLUB01000035.1 GCA_003164755.1 Methanosarcina sp.
TTCAGGTTGCGGCAAGTCCACTTTCACCAGTTGCTTAAACAAGATGAACTATCAGACCAAATTCAGAAACAAACTCAAAAGCCAGCATTAAAACTGGTTTTAACTCTAAGGCGTAAAGTCTCTTTCCTCGGAGGGTATTAATCCAACAGGAAGAAGTAGTTCACTTATGATGAAAGGGATTACATAAGTAAAAAATGAAACTTGATTAAAAAAAGGTAATTTAGATCACAAACTTAAATAAAATTAAACAAAGACAATAAGTTCGATGGAAAAAATTGTGAAAAATACTATTTTTGAGGAGAGATATGCGGAAAGTCGGAAGAAAGAAAGCAAAAACCAATCTCTAAACTTTCTTTTATTTTCTTAAATCCTTTATATCTATTACTAAAAATTGTCAGTGATTACTCGGGGTAGTTGATATCACGAAAATAGTATTTCATTCCGAGAAGTGAAGTGTTAGCTTCACAACATCTCGTTGACTAATAACTCCAACTATTTTATTGTCATTATCCGTCACTGGAAGCGATCTGAAGCCATATCTAGAGAACATTTTCGTGGCTTCTCCAATACTACTCTCTTTATCCAGGGTTATGACATTCTTATTCATGATATCCTTCAAAAGTGCCTGATTATCCGCCTGAAGAAGCTCCTTTACATCAATCACACCTAATAGCTGATTATCCTTGTCGGTTACGTGGATATGCATTATTTCATCTTTGCCCTTTGCTCTTTGCTCTTTTGGGGTACGCATTCTCCACAGTCTCTACTGTTTCATCAGGCTGAGCTTTTAGATATCTCTCAGTTATGAGGTTGAGTATCGTATCCTGTCGCTTCTCAAGGATAGATTTTATCTTATTGAGATTTTCTTCATCCATCAGTTCCATTATCGCTTCTTGATCCTCCAAAGTCAAGACCGACAGTACATCAGCTGCCTGGCCCGGAGTCATCATATCGATCAAGTTTGCAACCTTTTCCTTCTTCAGAGAGGAGATAATCTCCCTTTGCATATTCGGACTAATTTCCTCTAAGGTATCAGATGCATGCTCTTCTTCAAGCTGATTGATCACAGTCAGCCTCTGCTCGTGATCCAGATCCTCCAGAATTTCCACAATATCTACAGGTGGAAGATCGTTCAGCTTCTCTTTCAGTATATTTAACTTTACATCTCCCCGAAAGCTTCCAATATTGGAGGGTAGAGCTTGAACGTATGACCAAGGAATAAGCTCGTCCTCACTTTTATCACTATCCTTGCGAATCAAATTAGTAAATTTATCAAGACCTAACCTCCGATAACGCGCATTTTTGGAGGGGTCTACATCAGTAATATAGAGTTTATTTTTACCCATAACCATCTTGATATCGTAGACAACCTCAACTTCCGTATCTTCTAAATCGAGGATCTTCTTATCCAGAATGTAATCCTTCAAAAGAATAAATCCCTCGGGAATTTTGTAGGCAAACTTTTCTACATCATCGATATCTATAGTTACTTCCTTTTCATTGAATGAACTGATATTATTCCATGGTACTACTAATGAAGGATAGCCAAAGGGTCTACTTATTATGATGTATGTGACCTCTGCAGCCTTATGTTTTTCAAGTATGATAAGATCTAAGAGCTTTCCTATTTTTTTGCCATTTAGGAGGACTTTAGTATTCATCACCTCACTCAAAAAAAGGATGCTTTCAGGGTTTGTTGTTATTTGATTCATCTTGCATACATCTGCCTCCAGCTTACCTCACCATTATGTAGAATTTATAGCTTAATATAACCACCAATATTATTAGATAAAGTCTGAGAGCAAGGAGTGAAAACCTGACCAAAGGTGTCATCTTCAATCGTGGCTTGCTGTATTTTTTGTTTATATTGTTTATTGCCGTTTTCCACCTTCTTAGCACATAGCTGATACTTCCCTTCTCAGGTGTGTCATCAACATAGTCTACCATATTTTTCGTCTTCGGATAGTTTTCCATGTTATCTGCACTCATTTAAACATCTCCGGAAAGATTACACTTAAGGCGTAAAGAGTAGAGACAATAATTATAGTAAATACAATCAAAAAACCCCAAATATTTTGCATCAAGGTATTCTTATATTTCCCCATCATCTCTTCATTGTTGAGCAGAAGTAGCAGAAAAACCAGAGCTGCGGGAAGAAGAGTAACAGCTATCACCTGCACGAAAAGAGTTATAAGCACCAGTGGAGCTCTTGGGGTTATTACAACTATGCCAGCAAAAACCAAGCTCAGGAAATAAAAAGCATAGAACATAGGGGCCTCTGAAACCTTGTTGTTGATGGAATGGGCCCATCCAAAAACTTCACCCATAGCCCATGAACTTGCCAATGATATACACATAGCCCCAAGAAGTCCTGCATCGAAGAGCCCTATGGCAAGAGCCGAGCCAACGATTGGGTAGTTGCCCATGATAGCAATTGCAGCTTGAGCAGCACTTTCTATATCTACGCCACCGGGCTTGAAGAGCAATGTGCCTGTGAGAATTACGCACGCAATTGCAACTACTACCGTAAAGAATGCACCAACTGCAGTATCGAATTTTCCAAAGGAAATATCTTTTTCAGTCATGCCCTTATCTACTACAGAGCTCTGCTGGAAGAATATCATCCAGGGGGCTATCGTAGTACCTATATTCGCCATGAAAAAGAAGAAAAAATCGCCTGTGAACCCCCCAATAGGAATAACTGGAATCAAACCTTTGATGACATCGCTAAAATTGGGATGAATAAGAAGAATCGCAGGAATATAGATCAGGTTGATACGCAGAAAAGGAGTACTATCTTTTCCCATGTCCAGTATCTCCCGTGAACGAATATGGAGATCATCAAGATGGAGACACCAATTATCGTTAATATAGGCGGCACGCCAAATATCTGTAGAGCAGCTGTCATTCCTATGAACTCAGTTACCATCGTAAGAAAATCCAAGATGCCCAAATCTATTAACGAGAACCAGCCCCAAAAAGAGCCAAAAGCATCGAATATAGCCTCTGCATGTCCTCGCTTGGTGACCGCACCTAGTCGCACAGTCATCTCCTGAACTACATATGCTACTGGGCCAAGTAGTACCAAGAGCCAGATTAAGTTAAAGCCAAATTTGGCACCTGTTGCTGCATAGGTTGTGATACCACCTGCATCATTATCCGCTGCCATCATAATTATGCCTGGACCAGCAAGTGCCAAATATAAACCCAACCATTTTATGAACCTGCGATATTTGTAATAATACCATGAACCTTCCATGATTGATTCTCTCCATAGTTTAACTCTCTACGGAGCTAAATGAATTTATAAGTTTTTATTCACTATCTATATAGCTTAACACTCTAAAATATACTCTCAATTTATACTAACACTGATGCACAAGTAAAGGTATCACAAAAATGTAAAGTGTTACTATCAGATTAAACAAGATTTCAGCCTGGATCACATAGTATATCGTATTAAAAAGGTATATCATAATCCGAAACTACCATATCATATAAATCTTTCTCCAATTTAGTGAGTGCTTCCCTCGCAGAATTCACAATATCGGCTGTTATTCCGTGAAATACTTCTAAGAAAGTCTTTGACAGCTCAAGAAATAAGGGATCATCGTCTACGAGTAGTACTTTCATGAAATTTCCTCCCTAGATTATATTTTGAAGCTTCGTTTTAAAATTTATTCGTGATCCAGAATACTAGCAAAGGCTTGGATATAAGACAATATTAGAAGTAGCTGAAAAGTTCCACGAATAGAAACCTATGTAATATAAAGGTCTTACTTAAGATCTATTATCTCAAGATTGAGCAAATACGGATCTGAGATCCTTCTGCTTGGGTATTTATTATTAAGCTCCTTGATAAGCTTTCATTTTCAGATACATAGTGATACATAACTACACTAAAACAGTTTATTCCAGGATCTATGTAATAGTGCATTTATGGATCCTAATATATTTGCTGAACATAATATTATGTATGTTCTTCGCACATATACTATATATTAATTGTTTTAGCTAAATACTACCTAATATTCCTAGTCCTGATTCCCTGAACCATAAGAACAACTTCTTGGGATTTTTCTATTTAGGATTATTTTTAGGTTAATTAGTTCCAAGTGTTCCATGAGCTCCATATGCTCTATGAGTTCCAGAAGCTCCATTAGTAATAGATCGGTAACCTTTTCTTATTTCGTGTGGAACTTAGGAAATTAAGAAATTTGATACGCAGCTCTGTACCGATCTGTATCAATATAGATGATGATTTTTCTATTTAATCTGTACCAATCTATATACTTACAGATAATAACTGACCGTAAACGAATTAACATCAACATCCCAATGACTCTATGTCAGCAAGTCACCCAATCAAAATATACTTTAACAGAAGCAATCACAGAAGATCTTATATTACTTTTGTCCAGTTCATCAAAAAATAATGAAAATGAAATTAACCACGATATATTAAACTTACAGGAATCTAGGATTAATGATTTGCAAACTCATAAGGAGACTTTGATAAGAGAACTTGAAGAACTTAACAGAAAAGAACCTGAGAATAAAAATATCCTGCAATTACATGAAGACAGGATCAAGGATTTACAAGATCAATTAAGAGCAAATCAAGATCAAGTAAAAGAGAAAGATGAACAATTAAAAGCCCAGGCCATCCACATTCAAACACTGCTTAATCAAAAGTCTATAGAAGCACCGGGAGCAAAGAAGCCATGGTGGCAATTTTGGTAATTCCGGTCACAATTCTATCAATGGTCAAAATAAGTAAGGAAAACTATCCTATTAAAAATGTATCAAATTCGGATAAAAAATCCTAACTAGCTAAAGATCCATTACCTTCTCCAACCCTCTCAAACTTCGCTAGAATTTCTTTTCGAATGCTATCGGAATCATTTACATCTATATCAACATTCTCATTATGGTTTTCTGAGACAATATTTGTTTTACGATATATTCTTCTGCCAAAATCTTCACTGAAATGTCTTTCTAAAATCCACATACACACCGTGCAGTTTCCTGCTTTTGCTGCTTCATTAAGCCGTTCAAGACATTTCTTTGCCGCATCTGCGTTACACTTTTGAATGAATTTATAGAAACTATAGTGCTCTCAAGATGTTGAATTTCGTCCTTTCGCCATCCAAAGATTGAACGTTTTGTAAGTGACACTAGCAGACTCGGCAGCCAATCTATAAGTCAAACCGAGTGCAATATTATCACCGATTCGTTTAGTAATATTAGGAGACAGTTTCGATGGGCGAGGCATAGATTCACCGTTTTTACTTTATAACTAATATTTATCAGTCTTATATTTGAATATTTAGTTCGTTCTGTTCTACATATAACCGGGGTTTAGATCTATCAATTAGAGCCATTATAAGACTGTTAGAGACGTTTTATGAGTAGGGTAATGGTATCCCCCCCATCAAACTTTGAATAAAAGTCTCGCCAGTGTTCTCTGAATAAGTCGTTTTTTGACCTTTTTTTATTCCCCATTTCTGAACTCACATTGCACGGTAACTAACCACAAGATATTTTTCATACACTTTTATCAATTAAAAAACATATAACTTATGTTAAATATAGTTACTTCAATTTTAGGATAATGTTTCGCCTAAAATGTCATACTTATTCGTGTAGGGTTTATCTATATAGAGTATATCCAAAAATGATATAATTCTTTGAATCTTATCATATCATATAGGTATTCCAGTACCTTTCAATAGGCTTTTCGGCAGGCTGCAGGCATGACCCCCTGTAGCTACAAGATCAACTTTTTTGACATTTTAGATAACCTGCTAACCGAAACTAATTAAATAAAGTAGAAGAAGATCGATTGTAGGATTATTTAAAGCACTTTTTTGAGTAGATTAGGGTTACATACCTTGGATGAATTATAAGTCTGTTGTAGGGGTGATATGGGTCTATTTATTGACTAGCATGGAAAGGCTTTTAGATGTTAGAATTAGCGAGATCTGAAACATGTAATTTTGATTTCTAATTAAACAAGGTATTACTATTTAGAATATATCCAAAAGCTATATATAAAATTAAATCTAGTTACTATTCAAAGGTTTTTCTGGAACCTTTACTTGGGCATTCTATCAGGCTGCAGACACGACCCCCTGCAGCTACAAGATCAACTTTTTGAAACAGATTATCAGCAGGATATTCAGAAATAATTCAACAAAATATAATCTTTATACCAATGTCTTTAATTGGATCGGATTTTGTTTGGCTACTGCAACTAAATTGATCGTATTAGGAATTTGTTGGATTTTAGTTGGTTCCATAGTTTATCATAGAAGTTTATGCTATCCGTCGTTTGAGAGACAGACGTTCTTGTATCTTATGAGCAAACGGAAATCATATAATATAATACAATTACCTAGTATAATAACAGCAATAGTTGGTGTAATAACAGTAATAGCTGGCTTAATTATAGCAATTAAACCTAAGTGATAAAATCTATCCCCAATTTTTAAATTTTTCTTCTTTTAGGGAGCCTACAATTCTTAAGATGAAACAAGTAGCCCAACTTATGGGTGTAAGTATGATTGGCAACGCATTTTTGGATAGTCTTCCACATATTGGTTAACTAGTTATTTTAAGATCTACTATTTAGTAAATATACAAAAACTATATAATCTATAATATCTATTTATAATTTATAGGTATGCCAGTACCTTGCAATAGACGTGTCGACAGGCTGCAGGCATCTCTTCACCTGCAGTTCATAAGATCACTTTTTTGACATCTAAGATCAACTGGATCACTTAAATTAATAACAAAAATTAAGTAATTGATGGCGTTCGACGATGCAGTGATTGTTATTTACATGTTCGATGACAAAATTAAGGTGAAACAAGCAGTACTTCTTATGGGTACAGGTATAGTTGGCGGTGCATTTTGGGGTATTTTGATAGGAATGTCTGCTTTGTTTATCTTAATCGCAAAATGGACTGAAGATAAGACATTCGAAAGATTAAACAAGTTCAAAGAATTGATCAAATAAAAATCGGCCTACCTAAATTTGAGCAATTAATCTCAGTGAAGGCGACTATTAAGAATGTTTTTCGCGAGCATAATAATTGGTTCTTCTGAAATATAATTTTCAGCCAATGAACGTCTTTAGATTTAAGATTTCACAGGAAAATTGGCATACTGCCAATCTACTTAATTAAGTTAAATCACAATTATAAATAGAAAAATCCCAAAAGGTTGTTGTTGTGGTTCATGAAATTAGGATCAAATATATTTTACAATATTTAGTTATATTTGTTAGTATATAGAATATATACAAAATATATATATGAAATCATATTCACCTAAGATATCATGATACATGAATGCACTATAACATAAATCCTAGAATAAAATGTTTTAGTGTAGCTATGTATCTGAAAATGAACAACTGTCAAGGAGCTTACTGATAGATAATCCCCCACGCTGTAGGTATCTCTTCCCAATTTGAATTTTATGTGCCTAAAAATAAAAAATTGTCAGGAGCTCTATGACAGATAGTCTCTCAAGCTGCCATTATCTCTATATTGCAGTTTCCAATACTATTTTTAACGAAGGATGTCGTTTAAAAACCATGTTGGATATCTTGTGCCTTCGGTTTATCTGAGCATTATCAAAAAAAATAAAATGAGAAATTTTAATCTCACTGATGGATCATATCTAGTTTCCACACCAACTAATTCTCCTTGAGAATTGTACAAATATACTGCTTCTCCAGTATTCTGAGGTACTGTAGACCAATTATAACTTTTACAACATGCCATTATTGACTTTTCGGATAGACTCAAAGTTAAAAATGAACGCTTATAGGGCTGGTCACAGTACTTTCTTGAGTCTTGTAGTGTATATTGTAGTTTAAAATGAACAGATCAAAAAGATTGATGAATGATAAGTAGGATTTTATTCAGAAACTATTTTTTTATTATTAAATTAAAATAATGATATAGTATGCTCAGCCATAGCCTAGGATTTTTCCGTGCATTTAATTATATAATATATGGTCTGTAGACACTTATCGCCAAAAAAAATCACCTAATCTAGTTGGGTCCATTAACAATTGGAAGGTAATAGCTATGTTAGAAGGACTAAAAATTAGCCTCTGTAAGTTAAAAATGGCACTAAACATTTTTGCATGCACCTTGCTTATTCTGTTATTGATGGTACCGTTTGCCAATGCAATCAGTACAAAAGTGGGGATCGCCAAACGTTTGAGAACGATTCGTGTACTATAGGTGCCCAAGCTTACATCTACGGTCTTGCTCCGAATGATTCAAAGGACTAAAAATCTCTTTGTCACAAAGTCCGGAATGGGGCACGCCCAAGTAAATCAGATGGGGATGCAACTAGCATGGCGACACCCAACGACACTGATGTCGTTGCACCTAACGCAGATATGCTTTACAACGTTGCACAACTCTAACTGGGAGGAACCTATAGTGCTGCAAGTACCTTATACTAAAAGACGTGACTATGTCCAGCAGATGCTTGATACATACAATAATAATTTCAACAGCGTAGGTCAACGGACCACTGGCACAGTAGAAGGCTATTTCGCCATTGTTGGACCTGGTTGGAACAGCAGCCTGCCCCCCAGGACTCCAGATGATTAAATCACCGACCAATTCAGTCTGGATCATTGGCAGGATCTTAGTCAGGGACGAGTCATACATGCCTAACGTGCTAGCGCTACATAAACATTTCACTCTAACTCCACTTAGCCAGTACGGGAAGCCATAGGTTGCACCGCAAAATGAGACACTTGCCGACTTTAAGGAAGCTGTAGCTTCTCCTAATGCACAGGATAGCATACGGTTTTTCGAAGAACTACAGATTGCCCTGAAGATTAACCCGGCACCTGCGAGAGAAGCAGCTCTCATAAATTTTTGTGTATAGTTATTTACTTATATACATTGATATGAGAATTTTTCAAGAATATGTCCAACATTTCATCTCTCTGGCTGTAGGCCTCTTCACCTACAGCGCACAAAATGAATATTGACACTTAATGCCATTTGATAATCACAAGGCCTCAGTTATTACTGTCATGGTTCATGGGATCAGGACCACGTAATGTTTTAGTGCCAATTAGTTTAAGTCAGAACTATTTAGAATACATACATAAAATATATAACAAATCAGATCTAGTTGTAATAAGAATTTTTTGTACCTTCAAACAGACTTTTAATTGGCTGTGGCATTCTCCCCACAGCTCATAAGATAAACTTTTTGAAATCTACCAATCGTTTAAGAATCACAAAGTCGTAAAGATTTACAAGAATAGCAGCTGTAGGATTTCAAGAGGGTCTTAGAGATAGTTAGAGTCCAATTTGTTTACCAATCTTTGAAGATTATAATATCCACCGCAAAATAAATACGTATTTTTTTAGAGAGTTCTCACCTTCACAAAAGAAGCAAAGTGATTTAATTCCAAAATGTTCATGCAAACCTAGATTAATTCGCAGCGGATACGTACTTATTTATTGGGTAGAGATATCATGGCAGCAATTCTATACGATACAATGTAAGTATACAGAACAGCAAAATGCCTATTATTTTTTCCATAAAAATATATTTTTGTGAGCTATTCACACTGTTGTACAAAAATGTGTGGTTCATTGTTAACCAGTTGATATTTTTAGACCGTACTTCTTCGTACAGCTAAAGTTTCATTTTTATATACTCGAACCAGGTATCCATCGTTCGATCAGTAAGTAGGACAAGAAGTGCCACTGGATACTATCAGATTTCTCCGAGATAATATTACCTTATTAACCACAATATAATTTTCTCAAAAATATCAACTGCTTGATGGAGAGCACCAAAAATTTGGCAATTCATCAGTAATAAGTTGATGTTTACTCAGAAAAGACACATTCTTGCACTCTACGTCTCATTTTTCACTCGGTGAAAGTTTTGATCCTCTGTATGCAAGTAAGCTTAGAAAACGAGTGATTTTGGCAAAGTGCATTTTAAGATGAAAAATCAGCTGGCAATAGCGCACAATCCAAAATTCTAATTCAATTAAATAAAGTTTGCAAAAATTGGGTTTTAGTCAAGACAATTTTTGAAAAAACGCTTATGCACATATAATGCATTAGAGTATAAAATTTGGATATATAATAACTTAATCAAGTGCGTGGGGTGGGATTCGAACCCACGAATTCCTTCGAAGCCAGATCTTAAGTCTGGCGCCTTTGACCTAGCTGGGCAACCCTCGCAATTTGAAGAGTATAATTTGATTTTTGCCTGCTCATAAATCTTCTCATTTTTTTTCATTATGTTTGAGATTACCTCAACATATTATTTAATATGATATGTTGTTTCTGAAATCTGGTTCCTTTGACCAGATTAACCAACCCTCACACTTCAGAACAAGTATATCGCTTTTAGCGCAAAAGACTCATTATACAGACATGTTTTAAATAAAGTTAAATTATTTAAAGCTTATTCTTTACATATGGAAATTATATTTCTCGGCACTGGAGTTGCGATCCCAGAGCGCGGTCGAGTATAGTCCGGAGTGCTGGTGAGGCTTGAGGAAAAGTCACTGCTAATTGATTGTGGAAGTGGTGTATTAAACAGACTTTCTGAAGCTGAAATTTTACACACTAAAGTAGATACTGTACTGCTCTCACACCTTCATCTGGATCATGTAGCTGACTTGATGTGCCTTCTAAAGGCAAATTGGCTGTGTGGAAAGACCGATATGAGAGTCTACGGGCCGAAAAGAACAGAAGAATGGTTCTCAAGGGTACTCGGAGCTTATGATTATATTTTGGATAAAGTAGATGTAGAAGTTATTGAACTCTTTCCTGGAAAAGACTTTACTCCCGAAGGCTTCGACTGCGAGATCAGCTGTACATACGCAATGCACAGCGTTCCGAACCTGGCTTACCGTGTAGCTGCAGAAGATGGAAAATTTGTTTATTCTGGAGACACCGAGCCCTGCAGAAACGTAATGGACCTTGCAGCTGAAGCCGATCTCCTGCTTCATGAATGCTCATTCCCCCCAGGCACAGAAGTCACAAACCATACAACTCCCAGTACACTTGCCGAAATTCTAGAAGAATTTGAAAGTGATATAGGAAGCATTTGCCTTACACATTTCTATCCGAACATGCGAGGACATGAAAAAGAGGCAATATCCCGCCTTAGAGAGTATTTTGAAGGAGAAGTTATTCTTGGTGAAGATCTTAAGAAACTCGAAATGTGAAATAATTACAACTTTAAAAATAAGCTCTTATTGTTAGATGAGGAAACCCGAAGAAGAATTAGCACATTCTTCAAAATCCTCTGACTTAAAACCCTCAAAATTAAATTATATACACTCTTTCAAAGTAAGTTCCTCTATTTATTTTCAGCTATTTTTGTGAAAATTAAATTATTTGACATAACACTTGAAAATCTTCTTATTAGCAGGCTTCTGTGCAAATTTTCAGTCCTCCTTCTTTTCACGTCCATTTCTTCTCTCCGCCCATGCAACTACTTCATGAGTAAGAGTAATTGGTATCTTTACACTTATTTTTTCATGCTATCGGAACGGAAATAGATCATATTTAAAAAAATTGGAGACTTTTCTATATCTCTGCGATCGTCAAAATTTACTATCGTATTGTTATATTTGCACTATCCCTCCAGATCCCTCGATACTTACAATGTCCATTAGGAGACTCTTTGTATTCACATTATTTATTATGGAAATCTTTATATTTTCTATAGAGTTTTTCGATAAACCTCTAATTTTCACGAGTTACTCATATCCAATTTATAAGCATATGACAAAATTAAGAGGTTTATTGAAATCCCTTATATTATAGTTTCTCTAGAGATTGTTTTTTGCGTTGGCTCCTAAAAGGTTGCTCTGAGAATCTAGAAACTGCTGCTCTAGTGATTTAAAAAGGAACGGAAATTTTTCTTTTAGTTTTATGAGAAGTTCTTCGTCTAATTTTGCATCATGAAGTGTTTTCACTTTGGAAAGCTGTTCAAAGGTTAAATAATGAGCTTCTCTAAATTTAGTTCCTTCAAGTTTAGCTCCTTCAAGATTCGCCCATCTAAAGTTAGATCCTTCAAGGTTAACCTTCATCAGATCAGCACATTCAAGTTTAGCTCCTGTAAAATTAGTCCATGCAAGGTCAGACTTTGAAAGATTAGCCCCTCTAAGTATAGCCCAATTAAGGTCAGCTCCTTCAAGGTTAGCCTCTCTAAGATTGGCTCCTTCAAGGTTACCTCCATCAAGATTAGTTTTTCTAAGATTAGCTTCCCTAAGGTCAATCCCTATAAGGTTAGCTTCTCTAAGGTTAGCCCCTTCAAGGTTAGCTTCCCTAAGGATTAACCCCTTTAAAGTAGGACTCTTTTAGGTCAGCTTCTGTAAGGTCAGCACCTGTAAGATTAACTCTCTTAAAGTTGCACTCATTAAGGTTAACCCCTTTAAGATTAGCCTTATTTATTTTAACTTTTAGAATTTCCTGCAAACCATAACTCCTTTCCTTTACCACAAAACTTTTATTTTTCTTGTCTAAGCTGTAAATTAAAGAATGCTGTTATCAAGTCCCTTAATAAATATTATCTGCAATATAGTTATTGCATATATTCTATATAGTAATAAAAAATATTTAATCATAATAGATTTTAGATCAAATATTTATTTAATATTTTTTATATAGATATTATGTATTTATTTTTTTATAAAGATCTATTAATAATATATATTATCATACATAAGCTTCCGATTAAAATAATTGAGAAAAACAGAATTTTTTGGACCTCAAAATGTACGACAATACATACTTAGAAAATTGAAGTTTATAAAAAAATCTGTTTGAAATTGTCGTAATTTAAAATCGACATCAATAGGGTTCATCTTAAATAATCTATGTGTTTCTTTATACTTTTTTCCCATTTACTAAGGATGTAATTGATAGAAATGTGTACATGCATATAAGCTATAGAATCATAGGGTTGTCAAAAACATAGGCAGTCTTCATCGATATAAATGTGAAACTGATCACAGTAATTAAGCATTCCAGTTAGGGAACAGTAATCAGAAAAGAAGACAAAGGGATAGAGAGCAAATTTTATAGAACTTTCGATACACTGTTTGTGTCACTTTAGAACGAACATGAATTCTTCGAACAACATACACAAATTCTTCAAAACAAAATACACAAATAAATGAAAATATGTGTCGGTTAATATCACTTTCATGCTAGCAACCAAACTTTGGAAATAACATTGTTGTTGTCTGCATATTCGATATGCACATCTAATTTATTGCTAAAGGCATCACGTAGCAAATTAAACATGCTTAGGTGAGCCAAACGATTATACTTATCGAGGAGCTGGAAACGGTATACAGTATCTGCATTCTGTATATTAAGCTGTATGAGTACTGAACCATCGGTACTCACTTGGATTAGATTAATCGTCCCATACATTTCTTTTAATGATATCTTATCGACTCCTTCTAACGATGAACATTAAATCCACGATTTTATACATAATGCACGTTTTTACAAAAAGAGTCGGATGCACAAAAACTTTAAAGGTCATCGATACTCACAAACTCGTCTTTATGTTCCCTTATAAATTCCTTTCCATGCTCGATTAATTTATTTCTACTATGTTCAATTATTAGATCATTAATAACCTTGTTATAATCGTCTCCAATCGTTCCAATTTTCAGTAACTCTTCACGAGTTTGCTTTGTTATCTGGATAGTTGTTGTTTCAGGCGTTATAGCAATTATAGCTATTACATATGTTATAGCCACTCGATTAAAAAAAGCTCTGCTGAAAGTTATGGTGACAAAATAACACATATTTGGTATAAATAAGCAATTTTCTGAATTTTTTCAGGACTTTCCTGCAGGATAGAAGGTTTTAGACTTTCTGTGTATTATCAGATAAAGATTAGGTATGCTGCAAATGAAATTGGAAAAAATGCATAGATCACCGGGAGATAAAAGTGAAATCAACCCTATGTTTTTGTTATCAGAAACCGTAACCAGTTACATGTGATCAAACAGAAATTCATAACTCAGAGAGATATTGATGGGTATATTCTACTTGCTGTCTTGCAAAGTCACAGAATAAATATGCATTCATTATTTTAATGAAAAAATCCTATTTAATTTTCAAGTAATAATAAACAATAGCTGTAAACAATATATGTATTTATGGTAGTTTATATTAAACTAATTCATACAAAAAATAGGTGTCCTGATCATTGACCATGACATCAATCCTTTGTGATAAAGGTTGCTATTCCACTAAAACCAATGCAAATTAAAAAAAAGATGCTAAAATCATTAAAAAAGAAGCCGAATAGAATAACAAGAAAAAAACACAAATAAACGGCTCGTATACAGCTAATCCAAAAAGTTTCCGTCCTTAAAAGAGTCGTTCACTGAGTCAAGGTATGGCGATTGGTTGGCATTTACATCCATGAGTGAAAAAATTCAGACCTCATTTGAAAGCCTGTAAAACTCTCCTAGCAATCTCATATGAGACTCCATCGACAAGTTACCCATATAGACAACAAATGATAGCACAGTGCTAGATCAAAATCTTTGTCACCAAAAAGCAAAGAGTGTAGTACTCCTGTCACATCTCTCTTCTGCATTATGCCTTTTGGGAAATCTACAGAAATTTCACCATAGCTGACATCCTGATCCTTTCAAACTCATCAACTTAGGTGACTTCTTTCAAGACTAATTTATCCAGATTTTTTCGTGTCTGGTCAATGACTTCACAATGCACTTTACTGATCATCTCTCTGATCTAGTCAGCGCTTGACTCCCATCCATCCAGCATTCCGCAGATTTACACAGATACAAAATTTGTTTGCCTATTTGCTCACTATTACCCGTTAGAAGTTAGATTAATTTTTAAGCTACTTCCATATCGAAAAAAGAGATGGCATTTTTATTACACATCATTGAAAGTGGGCTCTAATGAAATAAATTTTTCATTTTGACTCACCTTCTGAGATTGGACTTTCAGCATAATCTATCGGAAGAGCAAAGGTAAATGTGCTACCTTCTCCTTCACTGTAGTCCACCCAGATTTTTCCTCTGTGAAGGTCTATGAAATTTTTGGCTATATAAAGCCCAACTCCAACTTCGCCGTATCCTAGGGTTGAGGATGGATTTATCTGGGTAGATGGCATGAATATTTTTTCGTAATATTTTTTAAACATCCTGTCTCCAGTATCCGACACTATAATTTCAAGCATATCCTCCTTTTTGAAGGCATTCACAGTAACTTTTCCTTTCTTGGGAGTGAATTTTATAGCATTGCTTACCAAATTGTACATAATCTGTCTAAATTTTGCCCTGTCAGCCAGGAAATTCTCGATCGAAGCATCAACTTTTAGTTCTATAATAATTTTTTTGTTTGAAGCAGAAGAAAGGAGACTCATTCTAATATCTTTTAAGAGGCTGGCAATATCTATTACCTCATAATTGATACTGCTATCACCGGCTTCAAGCTTTAACATGTCAAGCAGATTGTGGATGATTTCCAAAAGGTTTTTCCCGCTTATGAGGATATTATTTACATATTTTGATTGTCTTGTGTTCAGGGATCCGAAAGCCCCTTCTAGGAGTAGATCTGAAAAACCTATCACCGAGTTGAGGGGAGTCCTAAGCTCATGACTGAGGTTCATAATAAATTCATTCTTGACTCTATCTAAAACCTCTAAATCTTTTTTCTCCCTGAGAAGGGGTTTTTTAAATTCCGTTTGTACTTCCAAATTTTCTAAATATTTCCATTTTCCTTTTCTTTTAACAACGATGCTGTTTTCTTCCATTAGTTCAAGCAATGTACTACCTGAAAGTTCATCAAGCGGGAATGTATAGAGAAATGTTAGATTTTTGCTATTATTGAAAGCAATCTTTTTAACAGCTTTTCTACATATTTCAAGATAATTTTCAATAGTAACTCCTAAATTTTTGAGATCAAAATTTGTTCTGAATCCTGTAAAATCTTTGGAAAGGACTTTATCATACCCTTTTTCTACAAGTTCTGTTATCCTTGATTCTAAAGTGATAATATTTTTATGGAGTGATTCAGCTGGCAAAATTTCCAATTGAGAAGAGTTAATAAATTGCGCGACATCTATTCCTGATTTTTTGAGTTCGTTCTTTATTTCTTCAGCAAATAGTTCATGGGGGGAAATCCATAAGCAGTATTCTCCTGTTTGAATTCCTTGCTTGAAATATATAATAAGTAACTCAGTCAATTCTTCGATATCGCCATATATGGCAGAGATCTGGTGGCTCTGCTGAACACTTGAAAAAAGTATGGGATCACTATAAATAGTTTTTTCCAAAGTCTCCCCCTCCATGTATTGTATACTAAACGTATTTTCAAGATTATACAACCTCACAGCTGGATTTTGTTGCGATATGGTATGAAGCCTACAGGGGCATAATGATAGTTTCAAATACCACTTTAAGCCACTTCAAGGCAGTTTAAAGTATTTCACAGTTATATAAATAATCGAGGAACACACAATTCATTTTCAGTAGCTATTATGTTTCATACCTAGGCTTGAACTTATTCTCAGATATATCACTAGCATATATAAGAAATATACTTATTTATACTGTTTGCTCAACTCATTGAGATTTTGATTCACCAATTGAATGAAATCTAGAAAGTGTCAGATTCTTCCGGATAAAATTGAAAGGGAGTAGAATATATTAAATCTGCAACAAGAACTTTAGACTTTCATTTAAAATAATTTATTTAATATTTAAGGACAATAGCCAGTAAGATTTTTTTGGGAATTTATATTCCGAGATGCTAATTATTGAATTTATGGTTGAAGGAACTACAAAAAGTTATGACCAAGTGTACTTCATCATTAGGGAAAATTAGAAGCTTATCTGGATCGAAATTGGGATTATTATGGAATAACTCTGTGAGTGCATAATAAAATTAGATACATATTATGTGGAGAAGTTTGCCGCTGAGTTTGATAAGTTGTTTTCGACCGAAACAGTATAAAATTAGCAACTCGATGAAAGAATAAGTGAGAACAACGGGAAAAAGGAAAGTGCGCTGTAGATGCTGCCTTTGCCAGAATTTCCTTGCATAACAATGCAGAGAGTTAGTAGTAAGAGTAAAGTAAGAAAAAGATATGCCTGCCTTCAAATTCGCTCGAGAAAGAGACAAAAGTGAACTACACATTCATTACAACTATTTTGAGGGTAAAAAATTTGGTAAGTACATAATGATTCCATCTTTGATAGAGTGAACAATACATTCGAGATGCTATCTCTGGCTCAACTAATCAAAGAAAGAACTGCATTAAAGGTAAAGTGAAGAACTTTCTACTTAATTTTAAGAGTATACCTTATTTAATCTAATATCTGAACTTCATCTCAAATTACAACAGAACAGTTATAATTTTATGAAATATATTCTGTTCAATTTATTTGTTTAAAGCCAGCATATTGATCAAATATCAGGATTTTTAATTTTTAGTTGAGACAAAAAGGAGATTATTATATAAAAATAACAGTGTTTAGCGGGAGCCATAAAGGCAAAAAAGGAAATACTCTCAGCATGGTTGAGGAATTTCTGAATGGTGCAGAAGAAGCTGGGGCTGATGCTGAAAATATAATCCTTGCTGAGAAAAATATAAGATATGCAAAGGAAAATTCGAATGCTGGCTCAAGACGCCTGGAAAATGTATTATCCACGATGATATGGACGACCTACTTCCCAGTTTCCTGAAATCGGATATTGCTGTTTTTGCATGCCCTGTATACTTTGACAATGTTCAAGCTATAATGAAAAACTTCATAGACAGACTTTCACCTGTCCTTTTACCCCATTTTGAGGAAGATGGAAAAGGTGAGTATAGACATGCAAAACGCTATCAGAGATTCCCAAAGATAGTGGTTATTTCAAATTCCGGTCTACCAAGCCAGAAAAATTTTGAAGTTGAAAGCCTTTTTTTCAGGAGGCTCGCAAGAACTTTTCACACAGAACTTATTAGTGAAATCTACAGAGGAGAAGGGGAAATTTTCAGGGGCAAAGACAATATCATGCTAAAACCATTACTAGGGAAGTATAAAAAACACCTCAAGAATGCTGGAAAAGAGATAGTCGGAAGCCATAAACTTTCTGATAAAATAATTGAAGATCTCGAAAAACCAATTTTACCTCAAAGCCTGTATATAAAATTCGGAAACGATGAATGGGACCGATTGCTTGAGGAAGATAGGGTCGATTGATAGGAACTACAAAAGATACTTGGTCTGGATAACTAAGAATGAATGTTCCAAATTTAGATTTTAGTTGATGGATAAACCTAGAACATCCTATTATGAGCTGAAGCAAGGACGAAACTATTTTAGTCACCGTGAAACAGACATTCTACGGATGTACACAGATGCAGAATTGATTTGCTTATTTAGCCATTATTAATTCATTGAAAGTTAATTAATTTTTTAGCTACTGTAGCATTAAGAATATGGGTGTCATTCATCTGTACATATGTGTAAAGTGTATGTTAACGTTTTAGCTATTTTTTAATCAATCTTTTAATCAACTTCTGGTATACCTTCTATCAGGTCTTCCAGACTGTGCTTCAAATAAGGAGCATTGCTCCTGTTGATCAATTCCTGGCAGATCTCAATCGGATTTCCAGCCATTACAATTGCTCCTTTTTCGATCATCACAACCCTATGGGCAACTTCCCGAACGAAATCCATATGGTGGCTCACAAGCACAATGGTCGTGTTGAAGCGTCCATTGATCCTTTTTAAGGAATTTGTGACATCCCTAAGAGTTACAGGGTCAAGATCTCCAAAGGGTTCATCAAGCATTAAGTACTCTGGAGATGTCGAAAGGCTCAGGGCAATAAAAGCTCGAACATGCTCGCCTCCACTTATCTGGGAAGGAGTTTTGTCAAGGACTTCCATTGGCAGATCAAGGGCTTCAAAGACTGGCTTTGCATAGATATCAACATCATTTAACGGAACTATGGGGAAAAGTTCAAAATAAATGGTATCATCCAGGTTCAACTCCTGCAATGCAGTTGCTTTTTCTTCTTCGGGCATATCTGACAACCGGTACACAGTATCAAGGGTTTCTTCAGAGAGCCCCATTTCCACGGCTTTATTCCTTGAGTATTCGATTGCATCTTTATTTTTGATACTCAACCTAAATCTAATCTGATCCCTAACTGTAGAGTTAACTGACATGGAAAATTCCTGATTCATGATGCTCATAATCCTACGGAGCTCCATGCGCTTCTTGCTATATTCAGTAACGTCTACCCAGTCTTCGTTGCATAAGTAATCTACAGTCCCACTCTTTGGTTTGACAAGCCCTTCCATAATTTTTAGAATCGTTGTTTTTCCGGCACCTGAAGGGCCTATAAAAGCCAAAATCTCTCCCTTATAGACATCGAAAGATAAATTTTTGATGTTAAGAACTTCTCCCATCCGGATGAGGGAATAACGTTTTGAAATTTCCTTTACTCTTATGCAAACTCCCTTATTTTCAAGCTTTGTAAGCTCTGCCTTTGGCTTCATATCTATAAGAAAATTTTTAAGTATACTTAATGGTTCTCCTTCAGCTGCTATTTTCCCTTTTTCAAGAAAAATCAACCTGTCAGCAAGATAGGCGTGAATTTCCGGAAGGTGAGAAACTACTATGATTGCTATTTTCAAGTTTGCTTTTAGGTTTTTAATTATATCAAGCACTTCCTGCTTCGTATCAGGCCCTGTCATTGTGACTGGCTCGTCCAGAAGAAGGACTCTGGGCTTTGCAGCAAGTTGCCTTGCCATTACAATTCTCTGTTTTTCCCCTCCGCTCAGAAGGTTAGTGGAATGGAGAGCTTTGTGCTCAAGGCCAACAAGTTTCAGATATTCCATTGCCTCTTCAAAAAGTTCGTCGTAATCATTAGTTATATTATGTGGACTGTGTTCATTATTTGGAAGGGCTTCATGCCCCACTTTAAGATAATTTAGTTTCCTTATTATATTTTCAATTGCAGGCCCATTCCATAAACTGAAATTTCGCTGGAGATGTATTGCTGTTACGCTTTTCAGGAACTTTTCTCCTTCAATACCGGAATTTGGTGTTACAATTTCTCCGTCTACTTCCACAGTTCCTTCTTGAAACGGTTCCACCCCACGAATGATGCGAAGAAACGTGGATTTCCCGCTCCCGCTTCGACCTGTAATCCCAAGGATTTCACCATCCTCCACTTTGAGGTCAATATGGTCCAATACTCTTATGCTTTTGGAACACACATCATAACTTTTTACTAAATTGGAAATCTTGAGCATAATCACATCTCTTAGTGTTGATTGCAAATTGACACTGAATCCTTTATTCTGAAGGAAAGTTATGATACAGTATCCTTCATCATTTTCTGATATTTGTGATACACATGGGTAATGCAGTTATACTAAATGAATTTATTCAAAAATGCAAAAATTGTGATATTAGTGACTGAACAATTGAAAATAATAAATGTTTCTTGATTAAGTTATTAAATGGGCACAAGACAGAGAAATCACTGATAAATTAGTTATTAAACGTATCTTGACACTTGAAACCCATAAATTTAAGTGAACCGATGATATACGTGGTAATCAGACACGAACACATAAACTAAAGAACAAAATAAAGAACAATATTATAAAACTGTTTTACTTCATTTCTCCTGAAATGGAAAAAAAACCAGCGGAAAAAATACAGAACCACCGCAAATTTCAACGTCAGCAAAAATCTAAAAACTCATAGTTTCCGGTCTTGGTAATCAAAATCGGAATTAATTCCCTTTTTATACGAATGAAGTTGCAGAAAAGGAGAATTCTTAATCATCTAATTGGAAACATCACGTTCAGTGAAGATAATTCAGTAGTCAGAATTCCCTGGAAAACTGGCTCAAGGAAGATTCAAGTTGTATATTCTTGCCTTATCTAAGGCAGTGGATCGAATGTCACCCAATAAAAGAAAATTGAGGCTCTTTTTTTGTTTTATTTATGTCCTAAGTATGGAATATTGTCTTAATCTGGATTGGAATTACCATCTAAGATATTGAGAAAACGAGTAGAAATAAAAAAGAAAGTAGGTTCTCATTTGCTAACCCATTCTCAAGCAATAAGCTTTGCAATGTCATTCACCGAACAAAATCTCTACAAATTTATTTGTTTGCCTCAATTACGCAATGTGGTAGCAACATATATTAGAGAATTTAGACGAGCTCTTAAATGTTGTCTTTGTGTATATAAATGGTATATAAATGATTCTTGAAGATCAAAGGTTTATCGAAATCCTCATTAATGCATCCCAAAAATAACAGGAGGCCGCTGTATAAAGCACCCTTACGTTTAGATAAAAAAGCAACGAAAAAAATACTCTAAAAATCGGAAGATACTACAGTTGCAAGGACTTTGAGTGCGAAAACATCGATATTTTGTAAAAAATATAGCTTATCTTTGTTTATAGAAGCTGCAAAGACTTGGGAAGCCATACAAATAGAGTATATTCAACTAGAGAAATTCGATAAATGAAGACTGAATTGAAGTGGTAACTTGAAGAATTTGAAAGTTAAGGAAAATGATGAAAACAGGAGAATGATTTCCAAATAAATTTTTTACTGAAACATCTTTCATCGTATATATTATTCCATAAACTACCATAAATACCTGTATTGTTTACAGCCTTTGTTTATTATTACTTGAAAAGTAAATAATATTTCTTTAGTAACATAATAATTATGTATTTATTCTGTGACTTTGCAAGACAGCAAGTAGAATATATCCATTGAATGTCTCTCAGAATTATGAATTTCTGTTTGACAGTATGTAACTGGTTAAGTCTGGTTACGGTTTATGATGACAAAACTATAGGATCGATTTCATTTAAATTAACGATTTCTACAGACAAAATGTTGTAAGTATCCTTAGTTATTAAAGATAGTATGAGCCCTTATATTCCTTTTCTCAAAAATGGAAATTTGCACATATTTCGATTTGATCAATTACTGTAACTATCCTACTTACCGAAATCAGTTAGTTTGTATCTATTTTGATACAACAGATGCAATTGGCTGAATAAATAAAACAAATATCAATAGCCAACAGTTAAAATATTAATCCATCTAAATTTGCTCGATGAATGTTAATAAAGATGGCTATTGATACGTTTTTTATCAAACCTGAATAGTTACCTAAATTTCAAGACTATTTGTTTTGGAATATTCAACTTCTGATGGGTTAGCCGCTTTCACTATCCTGCTGCACCATTCGTGCCAGCAATGCCGTTATGACTGCCAACGCCATTGGCAATGCCGCCTAAGCCACCGCTTCCACCAGGTGAACTTGCTCCGTCGGTTGAGCCTGCTCCGCCTTGGGCACCGTTACCACCGTTACCGCCGTTTCCGCCAATTGAGTTTGTTCCAGTGGCTGCTCCGCCGTTTCCTCCGTTACCGGCGAGTCCAGCGTTTCCTCCGTTTCCTGTGTTTCCGCCAGTTGAGTCTTCGCCCACCACCACTATCCTATGCTGGTGTGTCGGTTGTCCGCCATCTCCTCCGTTTCCTGCGTTTCCGCCGTCTCCGCCTGTTGAGCCTGTTCCAGCGGCTGCTCCGCCGGTTCCGCCGTCTCCGCCGAGTCCGCCAGTTGAATATGACCCGGTGGCTGTTCCACCAGCTCCGCCGCCGCCTCCACCGAAAGCGCTTCCTCCGTTTCCGCCTTTTGCGCTGGCTCCTGCGACTACTGCAGGTGTTGCTGAGAGAACAAAATCAACTAATAGTAGAATAACAATTGTCTTTTTAATTCGGCCTAATTTTTGTATACTCATATATTCAGCCCCTACAAATTATTATAAAATTTTTGCACTTTGATACAAATCAGATAATTGAACTGATCCAAGATTCAAATTACATATTTGAACAACTTCAAACCTTTAACTGTCAAAGAATGACAGCTTTTATTTTACTTGATTTTGTACCGTAAGTGTGATACAGCCCAACTTACTATCATTATAAATCATGAAAAATAGCTATTCATTCTATCTTAATTTTTATAAATTTTTTTTAGTGATTAATGTCAGAAAGTGAGGCTTTTTATTATTTTCGGGATTTTGGATCTATTGCGGTCTGCTGCTAGTGGAATCAATGGTAAATAGTGGTAATTCAAAAATTTTATGTAAATCTCAAAACTGGGTGCTAATGGCAGAAGATATCTTCCTAAAATAAAAAAAGGTACGATCTTGGATACCAAAAAAGCTGGGGAATTACTCAATTTTTCGTTATACTTCTTGATATTTGAGCACTAATTAGCATGTTTAATGAAAGAAAACCCAACGAAATCTTCGCTGTTCCCTAATATCAGCCATGCTTGATTAAAGTTTCACCATCCTTCAACTAGTCCATGCATTTGAAAGAGATTCAGCTTGCTTCAAAAGTGAATATGTATATAGATTAGATTTTATCCGAAAAGTCATTAATGGCATATTGTAAAGTATTTAGACAGAGGAATCAAAATCTCTAGATAAATTCGTGAGCTCATTAGAAGCGCACAGCTGGACTTAAATTATATAGTTGATAGGATAAATCATCAACTTATTGAAAATTGGGACTTATGTGAATTATAAGATTATATTTTTATAATTTTCATACCATAACTTATTTTAAAAATATCAAGATGATATTCAAAGTTTAATCCGGGAAAAATAGCAGGCTAAACATTCATCTGCTTCCGGAGAATGCATGAAAAAGTAAGCCTTGGTACGAGTTTGGTAACTCCGGCTAAAATTAATACCAAAGGATAAAATGAAACTGGGAATGATCTAATAATTAAGAATTGAGTTAGGATTGGAAAATTGAAGCAGTTGAAGGTTCTTTTTTTCACCAACCAGAGAAAACTTATCCATGATTTCTTTCCGTGTTATATCGAAGTCCTTGACGATTATCTCAACCGTCTCATTCCGATTCACTGAAGTAAAATTCGTTTTTTGGTACACACGCCTACCAAATTCTGCAGGAAACCTTCGGTCAAGTATCCACATGCAAACTTGGCAATTTCCTGCATCTGCGGCTTCGTTTAAGTGTTCAAGAAGTTTTTGAGCACCTTCAGCATTCCGCTTTTTAATATATTGTGCAAATTGATAATATTTTCCAGATTTCTCTGTCTTGCCCCTGTTAATATAAATATTAAAAGTTTTATACGTGATTCTTGCAGCTTCGGCAGCCAGCCTATATGTCAAACCAAGCGCAATATTATCACCGATTCTTTTTTGTATATCAGGAGTGAGTTTTGATGGGCGAGCCATAGATTCACCGTTTTTATTCCTTAGAACTAATATAAGTGGATCTTATATATATTATTTAGTTAGTTTAGTTCTATACGCGGTTGGGGTTTATATCTATCAAATGGGGCCATTATAAGACCATTAGAGACGTTTTCTAAGGGTGTCAATGACTACCACGGGACTTCTAATGAAAGTCTCACTAGTGGTCCTAGATCAAATCATTTCAAATCCCCATGATTCTAATACCATAGCACGGTAACCAACTCTAACATATTTTACATATACGTTTATTACTTTAAAATAATATAATTTAGATAATATATATAGTTACTTAAATTTTAGGATAGGCTTTTCACATAGATGTTATATTCTTTAGCCATAGGTAGTACTATCTAAAGTATGGGGAAAACTTTATAATAAATTAAACTAAGTTGTTATTCAAAGGTCTAACCCACCTTCAAAGAATCCTTCGATTTGCTGCAGGTATTTACTTACCTGCAGTTCACAAGATCACCTTTTTTGATATTTTAGATCACCTACTAATCTAGCTAATTGAATTAAGTAACATACGATCGATTGTGGGGCGATCTGCAGTATTTTTTTGGAGTAAGATAGGGGGTAATCACCTTGGATTAATTATATGTCTGTTGTAGGGGCTGAGATTAAGTCATTTATTTAATGGCGTAGAAACGCTTACCTATGCTATAATGCTATAGGGATCAAAGAAAATGAAACCGAAAATTTATTTTGAAGGCTTGAAATTGATCTGATTTTTCCAACTTCATTACTCATTTTCTCTCAGAATCGTCCCATATCACCGTAACTCTAGGACTTTTACCACGCTCACGAATTGATGTTGTTATCATTCCCAAATCTACTAATTCTTGTAGGGCCCTTGTGAAAGATCTTTTATTAACACCAAAAATATCCTTTGCTGTAGAACTGGAAATAACAATATCTGTTTTTGTTTGCTTTTAAACCTTTTACATACCAGATATACAAAGCTAATTTGGCAGCATTTACATTACCTTGTAGCATTAAAGCTTTCTGAATCCAAGGGAGTGGAGTATTGGGGATAAAATGACGTTTGAGTTTTGTCTTAGTTATCATATTATTTACCTATATACTTAATATAGTAGAAATATCTAAAAAGAATTAATAGGACGGAGTAGAATCCATGTCTATTTAAATAGTCACCGATTCATATGTAAATAGTCACAAATTCCGATGTCGTATTTATCAAGCAGCAAAAATTTCGGCTTTTATTTCTTCTATTATTCTTAGGACTCTATTCCAAGTTTGGACCCCCCTAGGATCTGAGTACCTTTCAGGGTATTTTATGACATTAGCTTCCGTTTTAATAGAATTGCCAGGCCCCAAAACTATGGAAGAAGCGTTGGTCATTAATTTCTGAGCTCGTAAAATGGTCTCATCTGCTTCTTCCTCATCACATTCAATGAGAATTGCGTCGTGGATTGGAGCAATGATTTTGATATAATTTTCGACAAGAAGAATGCAGGCGACTCTGAGAATTTCCGCACCTGTAGCTTGACAAGGGAAATTTTTGATTGTTCTTCCTTCTTTCTTCTCTCCCCCAAAAATGTACATTTGCCAACCAAAACAGGTAGTTATCCTTCTGAAAAGAAGAGTGGTATCCAGGACATGATCACACCAAGCCCAATACTTTTGGTAAACTCTTTGTGGTGCCTTGGTAGTTCTTTGGCGTAGGGAGTTGATTTGCCTATACGCAAAGCCAGACTATCTGGTCCCATACCATATTGAACCCCCAACACACAAGCTTTAAAAAGATCTCTCGCAGCTTTATGAGTTGATTTTGTTGCTTCCAGTGGCACTGCTCCGGCCTGTTTTGCAAATGCTAAATAAGGATCTCCTGACTCATAGGCTGCTTTCATTTCAGGATCTTTCGACAAAGCAGCTGCAATACAAAATTCTTGCTGAGAATAATCTATGTAAGCTAGCACTTTACCTTTTTCAGGTAGCAGTTTTAGTTTAAAAATTAAAAAGTTTTAAATATGTATCAGCGAAAATTCACATTCAAATCTTCTTAACAAATCTAAAATATATCCAACAAAAAATACTAAGTAGACTACTCCGCACAATATTTTAGTTTTTATAATTCCACGTAAATTATATACATTTATGTAGCCAGATCTACATTCATAACGAGACCAGATAAATATCGTATTGAACAAATGATTTCTCGTGACAAACTTTAGTATCGACATTCCCAGATTAAGACATATGTTTAATTTGCTTGGCCATTTGTCACTATTATTGATTGGAAGTTAGATTAATTTTTAAGCTGCTGTCATATTGAGAAAATAGATGGATTCTTGTTTACATGGGATTAAAGTATGTTCAAAAGAGCACATAAGTCCATAAATGAGGAAAAGTTAAGATTTGATGTGTTTGACTTCGAATTTAAGAATAACTGAGATTAAAGTTAAAAGTTAGAATAGTAGTGGAATGGATGAGGTAAAAAGATGGAATAACTGCAGATATGTGGTTTTAGCGAAGTATTGAAGCCAGCAAGTATGGATAATATTTTGGAATTTAATTGAACTCACCTAGAAAAAAATGCTCCTTTGATACAACTTTATCAAAAATTTATTAATAATAATCCACATAAAGCGTTTAGAATGAGACCATGCTACAGATTTTTGACATATGAGCTCAAGGAAACTTTTAATCTCCAAGCTATACTTTTATAGAGAAATTTATTAGTGGAATAAAAATTCTCACACATGCAAGTTCCTTTCAGAAAGATCACAAAAAAGATTACAGGGAGGATACACTATGAGCAATATTTTACGTAGAGGAAGGTTGGAAGATGTTCAGGAAGACAAAATTTTACGTTATACATCCTCAATGGAAGCTGACAGATGGCTTTTTAATTATGATATAGCAGTAGACCTTGCTCACACAGTTATGTTGAAAGAACAGTGCATCATTAATAAGGAAGACTGCAGTAAAATCCTTCGTGGGCTTTTGAGAATCCGGGAAGAGGGGATGGAAGAGCTTGATTTCAGCTACGAAGATCTTCATATATCCCTAGAATCAAGACTTATTGATATCGTTGGAGAAGAAGTCGGGGGTAGGATGCACTCAGGACGTTCTAGAAACGATGAGGTTGCAACCTGCATCCGGCTGGCTCTCAGAGAAGAACTAACAGGACTTCTGGAGGAAATCTTTGTCCTACGAAATACCCTGATCAACCTTGCAGAAAAACATATCAATACCCTTATGCCTGGTTTTACACATATGCAACATGCTCAGCCGACGACCCTTGCCCATCACCTATGTGCCCATGAAGCTGCATTCAGCAGAGACTTTGACAGGGCTCAAGATGCCTTTTCCAGGATAAATCTCTGCCCTCTGGGAGCTGCTGCATTCGCATCTACGGGGTTTAACCTCAACAGGAAAAGGACTCAAGAACTCCTTGGTTTTGAAGGCTTACTCGAAAACTCGATGGATGCAGTAAGCAGCAGAGACTTTCTTATTGAATGCGCCTCGGTATTTGCAAACCTGATGGTAAACTTAAGCAGGATGGCCGAAGAACTTGTAGTTTGGTCTTCATCAGAATTCAATTTCATCGAACTGAATGATATGTATGTCTCCACTTCCTCGATAATGCCACAGAAAAAAAATCCTGACTCTGCCGAACTCTTGCGTGGGAAAACTGGGGTAGCTTTTGGAGCTCTCATGTCTTTGCTTACGATCTGCAAAGGCCTGCCCCTGAGTTACAATAGGGACCTTCAGGAAGCAACTCCAAATATCTGCCGCTCGGTTGAAACGGTTAGAGCATCTGTAAATGTAATGGAGGGAATGATAAGGACTATGAGAGTCCACATTGACGTACTGGCAGACAAGTCAATTGAAGGTTTTACGACAGCTACTGAACTTGCAGATACCATCGTTCGTGAAACAGGGATCCCATTTCGGACTGCACACCAGATTGTAGGAATGCTGGCAAAGGAAGGAGGAAAATTTACACTAGAAAAGATTGATTCTAAGGCCAAAATTGTGTTGGAAGAGTCTCTTTCAGGAATAGGACTAACAGAAACGATGATAACTGAAGCTCTTGATCCTGTTTCAAGCATAAATAGAAGAAAAATTGCTGGTGGGCCTGCTCCAGAGGAAGTACTGCGTTACCTCGCAAAAAGACAGACTGATCTAGAACTTGACAAGCAGGAAATTGCAAACCTTAAAAATATCATCAACTCTGCTTTTGAAAATTTGCTTGCAATAGTTAATGAGTATGGAAAAGCTTGAATGTTGAGTTTAAGCACGAAAACGTATTAATTTCAGTATTATCTTTTAACCTCTTAGCATCGCACGAAACACATGCTACAATTAGTATCGCACAAAAAATATACTATTTTTGATAGTATCATTAGATAGCATCTCAAAAAAACAGTAGAAAAGGGATTAAGGTATGGAATTTAAACAAGGCGATTGGATACGTATTGAGAAAAAAGGGGCAGTATTTGAAGGCCAAGTGATGCCTTCAATGGAAGAATACATTACAATAAAAATGAAAAGCGGTTATAACGCTGGTTTTTCCCGGAATGGGGGCCGGATAACCCTTTTGGAGAGTAAAGGAAAAAATGATAATGGAAGCAGTAAAGGTTGTGAAGAACGCAAAAAGACCAGAGAAAAGCTTCTATGGCCTGGAAAAAAGCTTCCTAAAGTAGCAATTCTTTCAACAGGCGGGACCATTGCAAGTAAGATCGACTACCGGACAGGAGCAGTTACATCCCAATTTACTGCTGACGATATCCTTGCCGCAATTCCTGAACTCAGGGAAATAGCTGACTTCAAGGGCAAGGTTATCTCAAGTATCCTCTCGGAAAATATGGATTCGGAATCCTGGCAAAACCTTGCCCTATCAGTCGTAGAAGAAATACACACCGGAGCTGCAGGAGTGATTATTACCCATGGCACGGACACCATGATGTACACTGCTGCAGCCCTTTCTTTTATGATAGAAACGCCTGTACCGATTGTGATTGTAGGTTCCCAGAGGAGTGCAGATCGTCCCAGCAGTGACAATGCCATGAATGCAATCTGTGCAGCTTTGGTAGCTATAAGCGACATTGCCGAAGTTTCAGTTGTTATGCACGGCACAACTTCAGATGATTTCTGTGAGATTCATCGAGGCGCAAAAGTCCGAAAAATGCACAGTTCTCGCAGAGATGCTTTCAAGTCTATAAATTCTCTTCCAATAGGAGTTGTAGATTACAATACGAGGGAAATAAAAACTTTCATTGGCTACACTAAACGTGGAGAAAAACCTCTAAAATTCAAGCCCGGAATGGAGCCTAAATGTGCTCTTGTGAAGTTTATTCCAGGTGCAGATCCTGCAGTTCTTAACTTTTATATCGAAAATGGTTATAAGGGGCTGGTTCTCGAGGGTACTGGTCTAGGTCACGTTTCTACGACATGGATCCCTTTAATCCGAAAAGCCACATATGCAAAAATTCCTGTTGTAATTACATCTCAATGTCTTAGTGGTAGAATTTGTGATCGTGTCTATGATACTGGCTATGATATGATTAAGGCTGGCGCAATCGAGGGAGAAGATACTCTACCTGAAACATCACTTGTCAAGCTTATGTGGGTTCTCGGTCAGACTAGTGATTTCGATAAAGCCGTTTCTATGTTAAGGAAAGATATTAGTGGAGAAATTACTGAGTCAACTCAAAAGTGAAAGAGGAAATATAAGGATAGATAGCAACTATTCAATGTTTGTGAAACAACATCAATATTTATTTTATTTAAGACTTAATGGGTAAGTTTTTTTCGAGCTAATTTTCTGCAATTCTTGACTATTGATTACGTTTATAAATTTTGTATTGGTTGGCAATTACATGTCCTTGACAACTCCAAATCGACATTATAGACTAGGTCTGGTACAGTTAATAATTACAATGAATCAGAAAAAGGATCAAAAGGTGTACTAATTCTTTTAGAACATCTCTTTTGCCCATTAATGATGGAGGAACTTCCCAATAGTGATATATATCAATTGAATCATACTCTTGTGGAATTAAACATTGATAACTCGATTTTTCACAAAGTATTTGAATGTACATGATCACTGGGCAACAAAAAATTATGCGATACGAAAAGTTCCACGAAATTTATTGCTCCATTTAGATCCCTATAAATCACGCTTCAATAACTATATTTCATAGTTCTGTTCAAAAGAGGAATTTAGTTTTTAGTTTCATATCCATAGCACTTTTTATAGTTGTGGTTCTCATCTGTGTTGCCAATTTCTTATCTATGATTTCTTTCGTTTATGACAACTATTAATAATTCTGGCAGATATTTTACAAAACTATAATTCTCTATATATTGCTTGGTCTGATTCTCATGCTCCCTGTCGAACGTTTAGAGTGAACTAGAGCTACACTTATTGAGTTATTTTAAAACTTTTTTTATAGGAACTTAGAATTGGGGTTAAGTTATTTGAATCACAAGAATGTGGGAAAGTTAGACAAAGGTTCAAGCGAAGTTATTTCAGGATTAAACAACCTCTTATTTTGCTGAATTGTATATGTTCTTTATAACAAACCAAATCAAAAAGAAAGTTTTCGAAATCCTCTCAAAAAAATGTTCAAAACCTAATGGGACTATAACAATATTGTTAATAGTTCTAAGCAAATATTGTTTCTCAGCGTTGTTTGGATCTTTTTTCCTTTGACATTGGAGCAGGTGTTGTAACGTATATAATTTTTAGTATAAATTTGTATAGTCAGGTAATTATTCTCATACAATTTGTTAGTTTCTTAATCATCGATTTATTTTTGATCAAATTTTCATTCGATGGCAAAAAAAAGTATACTAAACACCAAAAAATCGATCCCATAGTCGCTAAAGTAGGTTACTTGAGCTTTGTGGACTAAGGGCTTTGCATCGCATATTTGTAGATTGTTTTGGTGATAGTGATAGAGATCATAACATAGACTATGACGGTTTATGTGGATTTGTCGTCCAAGGTGATTTATTTGATGATTTATCGCTAATTGTGGACTTTTTATGCAAATTAGTCTATTTAATTAGGTATTAGTTGGTATTTTTTAGACTAAATCAGATCAATTTTGTGATTTATTTGTCAGTTTATATCAAAAAATGGTATTTATTTGATCATTAATTTTGACTAAAAAGGTAAATGAGTACTGTTTTAGAGGATAAAAAGAATCTATTTAAGCTTCAAATCTTAGAAAAAGCAATATAATAGTAATAATTTTTGCCTAGCGGGGGTATAAATAAAGAAATTTATTGCACAAGTTACTTACACCCAGGTTTTATATCGCTAATAACTAACAGACTAAAATTTTATTTTTGGTTGGCTATCTGATGTCCTACATCCCTAGAGATCTGTATTTCTGATTAACTCTGCATCTTTAATCTTTTACAGAATATTTGATAGACGGTTCCGTTGCAAAAAATCCTTTCTAATGATACAATCGAATAAAAAGAAAA
>PLUB01000110.1 GCA_003164755.1 Methanosarcina sp.
ATTTTTTGCAACGGAACCCTTTTTCTTTCTCTATTGGAGTATATGTGTTTTTATTATTCTTCGCATGATATCCATTGCTTCGGACTGGTACTTAGCTAGGGTGCCCCGAAGTGATCTGGAAGAAATAGACCCCCGATCAATTCGCTATATACAATACATTTCTCAGCTGGTTTTCGGTTTTCTTGCCATAATAGTACTTCTTGACTATTTTGGGACCAAACGGCTGCACTTTGGGAATTAATTACTGCTCTTGGTGTCGGAGGCGTTATAATTGGCCTCGCAGCCCAGAACACACTTTCCGATATCATTGCCGGGATTGCAATTTGCATCGATCACCCTTTCCGAATCGGGGACCGCATACTGATAGAAAAGCTTGATACCTGGGGGGATGTGACAGATATCACTTGGCGTTTAACTCGAATTCTTACCAGGGATAACCGCCAAGCAACAATTCCAAACTCTATTATTGGCAAGGAACTCATCACGAATTATTCCATGCCTTACATGATGTTTCGTGTCGAGACCTTCATTGTTGTATCCTATGATCCGGATATTGAGTACGTAAGAAACTTGATTCTGGAATCTCTGGCGCACGAAGAATGGATCATGCATGATAAACCGATACAGGTACTGTTATCCGAGTTTACGGAATTCGGAGCGAAGCTTAAAGTCAGATGCTGGATAGAAAACTTCGTGGAGACTAGAATTTCAGAAGACAAGCTCAACACGGCAATTTACAAAGTTCTGATAAATTAAGGTATCCCAATGCCGTCGTTACATACTGTCATTCAGTTGGATGACCAGGAAAATGAGTCAATAATTTCCAGATGAGGGACCTTGCGATGAGCCTCCTTGAGCAGCGCGGCAGCGACCGGTGTAGGTATACTGTTGTGCACCCTTCCGCTGACCTCCCTCCCGATTATCCAAGCCGCCGCGTAGACGCCTGCAGCACAGACACCTCGATAAGTTTCGCCGAGGTCACCTTCCGGTCACTGCTCCTCGAGCAGCTCGTTCGCCGCCTTTTCAAGGAACTCCGGTGCGGCCCACTCATGCACATCGACGTCGTTCTCGATGTAGCCGTGGCTCAGCATGAAGTCCTTGCCGATCTCAATGGCTACCAGGTTCTGAGGCGACAGATTGGGTACCATGTCGATGTTCTTGATGTTTTGGTACGTATCCTCGACGTCCAGGTAGAATGTCTGCTTGTCAAGTATTGCAGTTGCAGCGTGCTTGTGCTCGTCAGCCCACCGCCCCACTTTGATCATGCCTTTCATAAACGTGACAATGAGTTCGGAATGCTTCACAGCCATCTCTTAGGTGCACGTGATGACGGTGGGAACGTTGGCCATCTGCAAGGTCCAGTCTGGATACCGGGATAAGTCCTCAATCGCCTTGAACTTGCCAGTCGCCTCCTGGAGATGCTGAAAGGGGCCGCTCTGGGTGTAGATTGCATCGATTATGCCCTTTTCCAGCGCGGTCTCCAGCGGACGGAAGGCCAAGTCGTGCTTTTGGTCACGCTTGAGCTACAACTCCGACGGGTTGTCCATGGGCTCCATCATCTTGGGATCGTCGTACCAGTCATCAGGAATGTAGCCTCCTTCGTATACATGCGTCGCCCCAAGGAGCCTGGTCCTGCGTATGTCTGCATGAACGTGGATTGGGGGGAATAGACCGCCGAAGCGGATGAGGTTGTCGAGGATGTGGATGTGGTGAGGGTAGTAGTCATTTTCACGCACCGAGCGGAGAAAAGCGTATTTGACGCCGATCTTCTTGAACTCCTCTCTGGTCCAACCCAGTTCTTGGTCGATATTGCTGGCGGACACTAGGGGACAATTGGTGTAGTAAACCTCTTTCCAATCCAACGGTACCGTGCTGAATTTCTGGTCTTCTTGCTTGGGTACATTTGATTTACTCATTAGTACTCTCCTCTACTCAATTTGTAATTTTATGTCGAATATACTATTATAAAAAACTAGATCTAAAAGTGCACTTCCTATCTAAAAACTAAACAAATAGTGGTATAATATTAATTTATATTATTTTTAAGTGATAAAAAATATACAAAATCTAGACAACTGATTTATCGTTACAGTGCTGCAAATTTATGGGGTTTAATTTGGTCGAAAAAATGACTTGACACGAGCCTACTAGAGAGACTTTTATTCAAAGTCCGTAGATCTTTAATTACCAAAGTCAAAAAGATGGCTTACAGAGCCTGAGAATGGCTTTCATTTTTGATTAATATAGTCCTACCCCCGACTGTATGTCAAAGGAAACTAAGAAAATATGAATACAACATTCATAGATATTTATTTTTAAGAGTAAAAACGGTGCGACCATGGCGAGACCTTGTAAATTGACACCTGAAATACAACCGAAAATTGGGGACAATATTGCTTTAGGACTTACTTATGCTCTAGCGGCTTCCGCAGCTGGCGTAACATACCAAACATTAAAGGACTGGCTGAAAAGGGGGCAGACAGAGAAATCTGGGAAATATTTCCAGTTCTATAAACATATTCAGAAACGTAATGCAGATACCGCAAAAGAATACCTAAACGTCTTAATAAAGCAGCTGAAGCTGGAAACTGCCAGGTTTGCATGTGGATACTCGAACGTCGTTTCAGTGAGGACTTCAGAGACGTAAATATCGTAAAACAAATATTGTTTCAGAAAACCTGAATCCGAACATCGAGATAGGCGTCAAGGACGCAGACAAAATCAAAGCGAAAATTCTAGAGAAGTTTGCTAGGTTAGAGAATGCACGAATTAGCAATTGCTTAAAAGTTTTCATTCGAATTTGACCTATTTTTATTAGAGAATTATCGATAAACCCTAGTTTTTGGCTGTTTTTTATAAATCCTACATAAGCAATTTTTTAAATCTGCAATTTATTGAAATTCTCTGACGACTTCGGAAAATAATAAAAAAATATTATTAATATTTAATTGTTTTTTTTGATTGTAAAATATTTTATGCAGGAGTATTTTTAGTTTAGAAACTATTTTTTGTATAATTAATTTAAAATAATTAAATGGGTAAAAGTTGCATTGTAGATTAAAGCGAACAGACAAAGAGTGAAAGAGTGAGGGAGGACCTGTAGGAAGTAAATAATTTTGATAAACTTCCGATTTTTTACAATCGCTCATTAATGACTTTTCGGATAGGCTCTAAGTCTACGAGGAGAACTATATGGAGCATCAAACTCAAATTGTTACAAATGCAGATGAGCTTCAGGATGCAGTAAAGCACGGCGACGAGCACATTATTGTCGAAGGTGAGATTCGGGGAATGCCGATGCTTGCCCTTCAACCGGGACAGATTTTGACTGGTGGAACATTGCATCTCGGCTCGAGTGGTGTGCAGCTGAGCCGCAATAACACTCTCTCAGACATCAAGATCCATACTAGTGAGGTTGAGCGTGCCATTTTGAACGACATCGGTGTAACGGATTTAGGCACGCTCACGCTTCACAACGTCCGAACGACAGGGCAAGTATAAGTAGCATTATTCGTCGCCGGCTTTTGCCATATCCAGATATTTGTTTACGGAACGATATCGATTTTGAACGGGCATGGCTGACAGTGGTTGCAGTAAATGCAGGGCCCTTTATATCTCGGTGCGGTAAGCTGCCGATAAAGGAATCTGTTAAAAAAATAAGAATTTCCAGCGACACCGCAAGATAAAATTTATGTTATTTTAAATTATTATATTCTTCATCCGTTACTGGTTCCAGCCATTCGGCGTCTCCCTTTTGGGAATTAGGACTTATCGCGATATGTACAAACCAGCTATCCGGTGTAGTACCATGCCAATGTTTCACATTTGGATGGATTTGTACTACATCCCCTTCCTTAATCGCCCGTACCGGCTTGCCTTCTTCCTGATAATATCCTTTGCCGCCGGTAACAAGCAGAATCTGACCACCCGGATGTTTATGCCAATTATTTCTTGCGCCTGGTTCAAAAGTTACATTACCTATCGGGCAATTAAAGGTGCTGTCATTAGAAACCAGCATTTTAAGCCATGCTGTCCCTATGAAATAGTCATTAGTAATTTTTCCGCCTTTCGGGAAGATTACACTTTCACTTAAATTGTTTGATTTATTCATATTGTGTTCTCCTCTAAATTTTTTCGTGATACTACTTACCTCATTTTGTCAAGGATTCCATAGCTATTTTACTCATATGGAAAGAATATCACCAATTACAGCAATTGATGCAACCGGATTTATGAGTTCTTACGCAAGTTATTATTATTCCCGCAGAACAGGGAAACTCTTTTGGAGCTCCTGAAAGCTTCAATATCCATAGTATCGTAACTGAAACCGCGAAATTAATCGGTTTTTACCTAACTCAAGTCTTTTGAGAATTTCAGGAGAAAAGCCTTCTTGCAGCTTCCACTGCCTTTCTCATGACCTCTTTTACAGGAACTCCGCTTGTTTTTGCGATTTTTTTGCAATCCTCAAACTCTGCAGAAATATTGAGCAGGATGCCTTCAGAATCCCTGGCGATCTTGACCGCAGCTTCATATACCTGGTCTTCTACCTCAAATTTAACCGATTCTATTCTCCTGGAGGCCATTAACCTGTGTCTAGAAGGGATAACCCTTACGCCCAGGGATCCTGTCTCGATAATTATTTTCCGGGCGAGCTTTGCAGTATCCTCAGGTTTTGCAATAACCGTGATAAAATGAGCGGGACGGCCCTTTTTCATTGTTGCCGGAAGAATTGCAACATCCCTTGCCCCCATAGCAAGCAGTTCCTCGAACAGGTTACCCAGGACTTCTCCGCTCACATCATCGACGTTTGTTTCAAGTACCTCAAAATTGTCCGGAATCAGGCAGGAATCAAGTTTTGAAAGCACTCCCTGGAGTACGTTGGGCCCGGCAAGCTCTGAATCCCCTGCCCCATAGCCTGTTGAAATTACTCTGCCTTGAGGAAAAGTCTCCACTGACCTTGCAAAATGGGCAAGAATAGCAGCCCCTGTCGGAGTAAGAAGTTCTTTTTTCTCAGCACCTCCCCTGAAATAGAGCTTTCCTCTCTTGAGGAGTTCAAGGGTAGCCGGGGCCGGGACAGGAAAAGTCCCATGTGCGCATTCGATTGTTCCGCTGCCCACATTGATAGGCATGCAATAAACAGAATCATAGTTGAGGGCATGAATAGCTGCCGAAGAACCGATTACGTCGGCAAGAGCGTCATTCTGCCCTACCTCATGGAAATGAAGGTTTTCATGGTCAGGCTGCCCATGGACTGTTGCTTCAGCTTCTGCCATTTTCATAAAAATATCAAGGGCACTTTCCTCCACCTTCGTGGGCAATTTTGCACCCTTTATGACGTCCACAAGCTCAGGATAAGTGCGAGTCGGCTCTTTGTCAGGAACCTTGATTCGAACATCCAGAGCCTTTATTCCTTTTTTAAAAATTTCTTTTATATCTACAGATACTGGGACAGAGGCTTCTATCAGTTCCTTAATTGCTTTCCTGTCAGCCCCAAGATCTAGAGCGCATCCAAGGATCATATCTCCTGATGCCCCTGAAAATGGATTAAATATAAGTGCCTTCATGAAGTTGCCTTCCAGCATTGCGTTTTAAATTAATTTTTGTTCTCTTCTTCTCTTTGTTGCTCTTCTTCCAGCTCTCTTTTTTCTCCAATGTCAAGTTTTTCGGCTGTTGCAATCATATTTGCGATCCGAGCTGCATAAGCACCAGCTACGAAACCTGCATCTATATTTACTACCGCAATGGGGGAGCAGGACTGCAGCATTGACAGCAAAGCAGCCTTTCCTCCGCCTCCGGCTCCGTAGCCTGTAGACACCGGAAGCCCGATAACAGGCACGTCCACAAGTCCGGAAACGATTGTCGGAAGCGCTCCCTCCCTTCCTGCTGCAACAACGATTGCTCCAGGCTTCATAGCTTTCAGTCTCTGGAGTTCTGGAATGAGCCTGTGAATTCCTGCAACCCCTACGTCATATACGGCAATAGTTTTGCAGCCCATTTCTGAAGCAATAACTCGAGCCTCTTCCGCAACCGGTATATCTGCCGTACCTGCTGAAATTATCCCAACAATTCCCCCGGTTTTCGGAGCAGGGGTACCATCGTGAATAACGACAGTGCAAGCTCGCCTATTCCAGTCAAGTTTATCTCCGCCAAACGCTGCCCTTAAGACTTCAAGATGCTTTTCCGAGACACGGGTAATGAGGGCTCTTTTGCTCTGTGCGACCATCACTCTGGCGAGTTCCACCACATCTTCTGGCTCCTTGCAGTCTGCAAGGATAGCCTCAATTATTCCTGTCCTGATTTTCCTGTGGGGATCAAGTTTTGCAATACCTGAGCAGGAAACAAAACCCAGACCAAGGGCCTGCCGTTCCGCAGCCTTAAGATCCATTTTTCCGTCTTTAACGGCCCTTAGTATATCAGTAAGATCCATGTGCCACCCTTCACCTAGAAGAATTAGATACTTTAGCAATAAACAGTTTCATCCCAGTTCTTCGATAACAATTTATTAGCTTGGAGGCTCTTTAGAATCTCGCGCTATACCTCATATAAGTTTGATTTTCAGAATTATTTGGTTGTTGCTTTGCAATTTGAGATAAAATTTCAAAATTCTAAAGCTGATTGAGTATAATTACTAAACATGAAGATAAACAACGGAAAATGAAAATATTGTTTAATCTTTCAATAAAGTTAGCTTAAACAATATCTTCATTTTGTCTTTTCAGCACTTCGAATTTCTCGCTTTTAAGTTCACTTAAATACCTGTTTTGCTATAGCAACTCTCTCTTCCAGATCAGGTTCTTCAAGTTCTTCTACAACGGATTCGAGAATCTTAGGTATATCAATGTGCTGGGGACATTTTTCAAGGCACTCTCCACATTTTACGCACTGGGATGCAAATTCGGCACCTCCTACGGATAGGATGCCACCCAACCTTGCAGCATAGAGAAACTTTGTCTCGTCTGCATTGTCGGACATGTACAAGTTGTTGTAAGTTTCGAAACATAATGGAATATTCACACCTTCTGGACAGGGCATACAGTATCTGCACCCTGTACAGCTTACTTTCATCAGTTCACGGTACTTCCGCTCTACTTTCTTTACTATCTGCAGTTCGGCTTCAGTCAGAGAATTTGGGTATGCTTTGTCTGCTACCGTAAGATTCTCTTCAATATTTGCTTCCTCATTCATCCCGGAAAGGACGACCGTGACTTCTGGATGGTTCCATACCCAATGAAGAGCCCATTCTGCGGCGGTTCTCTTCGTCGGAGCCTCATCCCAGATCTCTTTCACAGCAGGAGGCACTGGGCTTGCGAGGTTCCCTCCACGAAGGGGCTCCATAATGATTATTCCAAGATATTTTGAAGCTGCATATTCCAAACCCTCGGTACCTGCCTGGTTCTTTTCGTCCAGGAAGTTGTATTGGATCTGACAAAAATCCCAGTCATAGGCGTCCACTATCCGTTTGAAATCTTCAGCTGCTCCATGGAAGGAAAAACCTGCGTTAATTATGCAGCCGGAAGCTTTGGCTTTGTCAAGGAAATCAGCTACCTCCAGCTTTTCAACATTATCCCACAGTTCACCAACGAGAGCATGGATGAGATAATAGTCGATGTGGTCTGTTTTGAGTTTATCCAGCTGAGCATTCAAGAACTTATCCATATCCTCTCGGCTTTTCACCATCCAGCTGGGAAGTTTTGTTGCGAGTTTAACTTTCTCGCGGTATCCGTCAGCAAGAGCACGACCTAAAAAAGGCTCGCTCTGGCCTATGTGATACGGCCAGGCCGTATCAACATAGTTTACTCCGTGGTCGATTGCATAGCGTACCTGCTTAGTGGCTCTTTCTTCATCTATAGTACCATCTTCTTTCACGGGAAGACGCATACATCCAAATCCAAGTATAGAAAGTTCGTCTCCGTTCGTAGGAATTTTTCTGTACAACATTTTCCATTCACCTGGTTTCTTCAAACTATTTTTGATGTATCTCGGGTTAATTTTCTGATTGACTGGATATTTTGAGGTAAATCAGTCATTAATTTCATAGTGAGTGACTGATCACTCATAAGTTGGATGAAAACAATTAATTCTTAGCTAAACCTTTCCAGATAATCTGAAATCCATCTTCGATAAACTTATTTTTATCTTGTGATGAATCTGAATCAAGGATCAGATTCACTAGCGCCCTGCTAGCCTGACAAAACATTGCAATTGTCAGCTCTGCGGAAAAGTCTCTGATCACTCCTGTTTTTATTCCTTGATTCACAAGATCGTGGAGAAAGACATACTCTTTCATCACTTCTTCACGCGTAAATTTTGTTATATAAGGAGAAGAGCAGAACTGCCCGACAAAAAGAAATTCTTCCTGATTGTCTACTCCCCATTTGATTAAATTTGACCATATTTTTCTTAATTTATCCTGAAAGGGACTCTGTGCTTCAATTTCTTTCCCCATACTTTGACTTAATTGCCCTTTTACTTTGAAATATAGGCTGTTTATAAGGTCTTCCTTTGTGGGAAAGTAATTGAAAAGGGTGCCTGTGGCTACACCTGCTTCTTTCGAAATCTGAGCAGTGGATGTACCGTGGAAGCCTCTTTCAGTGAAAAGCTTCAGGGCTGCTTCTATAATGGCTGTTTTTTTGTCTATGACCTGTTCTTTCATGCATTATCTCTACAATTGACTGATTAGTCAGTTACACTGCCATATTAAATACTTTCGGGTGCTTTTTTGACTCACCCAACAGAATTTCAAAAACCAAATTTTAATACACAAAATACTTTTAGAATTTGATATAAGTTTGTCTATTAAACAAGTCTCATAAATGAGGACCAAATTCTTCTGACTCAAGAATACTACTCTTGGCTTCCAAAAATCTAATCTTTGATATTTTGAAAATACTTTATGGTATGAATTATAAAAATATATTTTTAAAATTAGTCTAAAGTACAATTTTCAACAAGTTAATAAATGATCTTTATTAGCATGGTGATTTAAATCCCACCATGGACTTCTAATTAGCTCATAAAGGTTAATGTATATTTCCTGCTCCCTCTGGATACTTTGCAACATACCATTTAATGATTTTTCGGATAGGCTCTAAGCTTTATACCTATTCACTTGAAGCAAGCTGAATCTCTTTCAAATACATGGACAAGTTGAAGGATGATGAAACTTTAATCAACCATGGCTTATATTAGGGAAAAGCGAAGATTTCTTTGAGTTTTCGCTCACCTGGAGATAAAAATGAAATTGATCCTATAGTTTTGTTATCAGAAACCGCAACCAGATTTAACCATTTACATACGGTTGAACAGAAATTCATGACTCAGAGAGATATTGAATGGGTATATTCTACTGCTCTCGTGAAAGTCACAGAATAAATCGATGTTTATTATTTTACGGAATAAATATTATTTAATTTTCAAGCAAGAATAAACAAAGGCTGTAAACAATATAGGTATTTATGGTAGTTTTCAATGAACTATTTTGTAATTGTTGTGACATTATATGGAATTTTGATAAGTTCTCAAATCTCATCATATTCTTAAAACAGGTCTATAAAAAGACTCGTGAAAATCAAAAATCTATCGAAACTCTCTATGTTCATTTGCGGATAAATACTAAATAGTAAGTTGGAGAATTCTCATCGGATTCCAGAGAAGTTATATTTATTTCAGAATTGGTAACTCGAAAAATCGATAATCTCAAGGAAATCCAACCCCTTGAGAAATATTCTTGGGATTAATCTGCATTTTACCCAGTGGAGGAGATATGACATGGCCTGGATAGAACCGGAAGTAACCAACAAACCCCAAAAACCGATGTTTTTATGCGTGCTTTCAAATACTAAAACTGCGCATATCCCGAAGATTTCGGCCGCAGGAAATACGGCTGAACTTACAGACTTTACACCTGCAGGTGATGCGGAACTTATAGAAACTGGAAACATAATAAGTGTGCCAGTACTCCCTATGACTCCTCCTTATGGCACTCCTACCCCCGCAATTATAACCCGTTCGGCACTGGAGCTTACAGGCGTTCCATACAATTTCATTAATTCTGGCCTCATTGTAACTCCCTATGTCCCATGCATAGACATGAAAGCGAAGCCTGGAGAAGATATACGAAAGCGGATTGCAGTAAGGGATGTACAAGAAATCTTCGAAAGAGCAAAATTCCTATCCAAGAGACTGCGAAATCAGGTAGATTATGTAATTATCGGCGAAAGTATCCCAGGGGGCACAACAACTGCGATGGGAGTTCTTATGGCTTTAGGATATAAAGGAAATGTAAGCAGCAGCTCAAATGAAAACCCCATTGAGATCAAGAAACAGGTTGTTGAAAAAGGCATGAAAGCATCAGGCCTTATATTTGGCTGTCTGAAAAACGATCCCATGAAAGCTATTGCATGTATGGGAGATCCAATGATGCCTGCAGTCCTCGGTCTTGTAGCAGGCTTTCAGGGTACAGAAATATGTATTATCCTTGCTGGTGGAACTCAAATGGCAGCAGTTTACGCCTTGATAAAACACTTGGATTTTAATACTGAAAAACTTGCAATCGCGACTACCCGTTATGTAGTAGAAGATAAATCCGCAAATTTTATTGAAATTACCAGAATTCTTGGTGTACCTATGGTTTATGTCGCAGATCCAGGTTTTGGGAAGTCCTCATTAAAGGGTCTTCAAAGGTACGAGACAGGTACAATCAAGGAAGGTGCGGGTGCAGGTGGTGCCATGCATCTCGCAGGCCTATATGGGATCTCCCAGGATGATTTCAGAACTGAAGTAGAAGATATCTGCAAGTTACTCAAAACTGGACATTGAAAAAGAAAAACTAATTTTAGACTGGTTTTTATGAGGGGAGTTAATTTTTTGATAAGACATGTGTATGTAATTATCATTATGGAGGATTTCGATAAACTCCATATTTCGTAGTATGCTTACAAATAGCATATAGATGGCTCGTGAAAATTAGAAGTTTATCAAAATCTTCCACAATGATTTTATTGAAGCTGTATTTTCCTTATCGGTTTCCAACAAAAACGAAATAATGAGTCGATGACTTAAAAACGAAGGAAGAACAAAACTAACTGGGCTTTAAGAAAAATTTAAGGAGAAATGAAAAAATTAACGGAATACTGAGGAGTCTAATGCTTAGATTCGGGTGAAAATATGGGTAAATATGATTATAATGAACTTGGACTGAAAGCCGGGCTTGAAATTCACCAACAGATTGATTCAAAGGAGAAACTCTTTTGCAGATGTCCGGCTATGACAAGGTACGTAGGGGATTCTGACTTTGAGTTTTTCAGGTATCTCAGAGCCACAGAAAGCGAGATGGGAGAAAAGGACAGAGCTGCAGTAGAGCAGACCAAAATAAGGAGGACGTTCATATATAAAGCTTATGATACAACCTGCCTCATAGAAAACGATGAAGAGCCTCCTAGGGAACTCAATAAGGAAGCTATGGATATTTCCCTTGGGGTTGCAAAGCTTTTCCATATGAAGCCTGTGGACCAGATGCATGTCATGAGGAAAATCGTGGTGGATGGATCAAATACTAGCGGTTTTCAGAGGACCGCTTTTCTGGCAAACAACGGATATATTGAAACATCTGAAGGTCTCTGTGGAATTGAAAGTCTCTGCATAGAAGAGGAAGCCGCCCAGAGAATAGAGGAAATAGAGGACTCAATCGTATATTCCCTAGACAGGTTGGGAATCCCACTGGTAGAAATTGCAACTGCGCCGGATATCAAGTCCCCTAGCCATGCAAGACAAGTTGCCGAGCAGATTGGAATGATTCTCAGATCAACTGGAAAAGTAAAGAGAGGGCTGGGCACAATCAGGCAAGATGTAAATATCTCAATTGCAAAAGGCGCAAGAGTTGAAATAAAAGGAGTACAATCCCTTGATCTTATAGAAGATATCGTTCACAGAGAAGTTGAAAGACAGCTGAACCTTCTTTTAATCCGACAGGAACTCTTGGAAAGAAAGGCCATTGTCTGTGAGGATATATATAATGTAACAGAGCTGTTCATAGACACAAAGTCTAAAGTTCTGCAAAAATTTGTGGAGAAAGGTGTAATTCTTGCCGCTCTTCTAAGAAAATTCAAGGGACTCATAGGCAGAGAAATTCAGCCCGGAAGAAGGCTCGGTACAGAACTTTCAGATCGGGCTAAGACTGCAGGTGTAGGAGGCATTTTTCACACTGATGAACTTCCTAATTATGGAATAACTGAAAATGAAGTTCATGCTGTAAGAAACATGATCGTTGCATGCAAAGATGACGTCATAATACTAGTTGCTGAAGAGTCCAAAAAAGCTAGGCTTGCAATTGAATCAGTTATTACAAGGGCGAGAGAAGTCATTGAAGGAATCCCGGAAGAAACCCGAAAGGCCCTTCCAGATGGAAACACTGCTTATATGCGTCCTCTTCCAGGCGCTGGGAGAATGTACCCTGAAACTGATGTTCCTCAAATAAAAATATCTCAGGATTACTTCGATTCAATTGAGACCCCGGAACTCTTGACAGACAGAGCAAAACGTTTTGTTTCAGACAACTATTTGAATAAAGAGCTTGCAGAAAAAATAGCTTATTCAAGATATCTCCCCCTATTTGAAAATTTAATTGGAATCTACAGCAAGGACTCTAATATAAATTCAACCCTAATTGCCCGGACTCTTGTGGGATTAGTCCCGGAAATTAGGAGAAATGGCGTTGAGACAGATAAACTTAGAGATGATCACTTCAAAGGACTTTTTTCAGCTATTTCAAAGCAGGAAATAGCTAAAGAAGCTATTCAGGACCTTTTGACTGCCCTCGCAAAAGAACCTGAATTGACCACGCAGGAAGTTATCTCAAAGCTCGGCCTCAGTACCTTTGATACTGAAAAAGTTGAAAACTTCATCAAAAAAATGGTACGAGAAAAAGGAGATTTCATCAAGGATAAAGGCTCAGCAGCTCTTGGCCCCCTCATGGGTATTGTTATGAAAGAGTATAGGGGCACATTAGATGGGAAAATTCTCAGCCAAATGCTGAAAAAGGAGATAGATACTTTTATTGACCAAGGGTAAAACTCTGCCCGATTTTTCTCAAAAAAATGCTGACCAGGCAAAAAGAATAGGCATCGCTTTCTGAAGCACAATCCTTCGCCAGATCTAGTAAGTAAGCTTCTGGAGTGACTTCATTTCTGGCAGATAAAATTTCGTCCCCAAGAGAAAATGACCATTTGTGTGATCCCTAAACTACTTGATTTTTCGATGAGACACCTAATTTGGTTCCGTTGCAAAAAATCCTTTC
>PLUB01000027.1 GCA_003164755.1 Methanosarcina sp.
TTTCCTGAGTACATACCAGACAGTATCAAGGTTTAGTAATTCAAAAAAATATTGATAACTGCAAAGAAAAAGAAATATAGAAACAGTTGCAAAGTCAAATTCATTGCCTTTGCTTGAAAATAAAAAATGAAACGATCCAGTGCGCCATTTTATCCATTCAGATCTGCATGCTAAAGCGGATAAATCTTAAAAAAGAAGCAAAAACAAAGATATATCAAAGATTGAATTTGGATAACAAAAGAGACAAGTCCACTTTGAGTACGAACTACATAGCATAAGAAACAGGGATTATGAGCTGATCAGAAGGTTCAAAACAAAGACTGCATAATTTCATGATTCTTATATATATTTATCAGAAATAAATGAAGTGGTTTACCGAGACAGAAGATACTTTGAGGCAAAATCAAAAGGTTACGATTCAACAATTGAAAGAGAAATAAAGAAAAAGCCTCTGGGAATAAAGGATATATTTAAAGACAAGAGGATCAGCTCAAGAAGAGCTCCAAGTGAAAGAGTTTATGCAGTAACTAAACAGATGTATAAAGAAGGAAAAGTCCTTGTCACTACTGTTCAAAGACGAGAAAGTATGGAAAACCCGAAATAAAGAGATCAAGGGCAAAATACTCTTGGTAGTTTATCCTTTAACTCACACAAAGTCTCTAGTTAATTGAAAGGGCTTATTTCTCCAGTGCCCCTTAAAATCAGCGTCAGTAAGGTAGTTCTACAACTGCATATGCAAAATATCAATGCTCAGGCGCATGATAGCCATCTGTGAGTCCTTGGAAATAACGTCTCTTGATGTCTGCTGGACTCAAGCTTTCATAGAGACTTAATCTTAATTTTACGATTTCTTCAGCCAAAGTTGATGGATTGAAGCCCATTATCATCTTTTCACCCAGCTTTTGAAAAATTTCCTGCTTCTTTTGTATTTTTGGAGACGATTTTTTGGAGATAAATGCATCTGTATCAAAGTAATCAAAAATAACTACATACCCCCCAGAGACGATATCGATGATAGAACTCAGCGTCTCAAATATCTCTTCTCGAGTCAAGTACATAGTGACACCAAGCCAGCTAAAGGAGCTTTTAACATTCGGGTCATAAAACGATGAGCTAGTGAGTACGGTTGCTAAGTTTTCCTTTGTGAAACCTATAGGAACGAAGTGTAATTTTGGTGGATGTTTCCACTCCAACTCGGCAAGGCGATGAATTTTGAATCCTTGTGTGACAAGGGGCAATTACAAATACTTTCAATAGTCCTGTCAATTATGGTCGCCTAAATGCAAAAGTATCCAATCCTGCCCCGAGGATTACATACTTCTTAACCCCTTGCCTGACATCTTTCACTAAGATGTCCTACGTGTATCGTTCACGACTGATAATATTGTTTGTTTTTACAAGGATAGAAGATAGTTGTTAGGTAGGACCCTGATTCATTATTCTCAGGATTATTTAATTGTTTGTCTCGAGCAAAATGTTGTTCGATTAGTACTCGCTTCTCCTCAGAAATCAAACTATAGTTGCCTCTAGATATACTGCAACATAATTATATTTAAGGTAGTATATTAGTTGACTTATGATTTTGTATGTTTACTACATATGATATTACCAAGGCAATCATTAATTCCTGCAACAAAAACTAGCCGGTTAGACTTCAAGCGTTATTATTGCTAAAAATGGTTTACGTCCATCTAACGTTGCAGAAGCTTTTTCAGTGTATCTTCAATGGTTTATCGGTATATAAAGCGTGCTGAAAAAGAAGGCTTGCTCAGCCTTAAATGTAAACCTGATGGAGGAGTAAAGCCTCTTTTAACAGAGAACAACTTTTTGAATTAAAAAAGTACTTTCAGAGCCGATATCAACTGGTGATGGCCACTATCGTGATTGACAAACAAAAGACGCAATTCAATTTGTCAGAGAGGAATTTAAAATTTCTTATTCCGAATTAAGAATGAGACAAATTATTATAAATTTAGGTCTTAGAAAAATAACATATAGACCCAGATCAAAAAAGTTAAATGAGGCAATTACAACCGAATTTATATCTGAAGTTCAAAAAAAGATTCCTGTTAATCCTAATCATCTATTCGTCATCCATGATGAGGGTGTGTTTTGTGTGGATTGAAATAAATCAAGTGTTGGGCGATCAACGGCCCAAACCCGATTAAATTTACAAGTGGTTCAAAAGCCAAAATCAATATTGGAGGATTTTACACTGAAAGTGAAGAGTTTTATGGGTATGATTTCGGAATTACACAGAATATAGACTCTTTCCTAAAATCATTACTCTATTTTGAAAGAGATCTAGGAGCAAAGATATTTCTTCTACTGGACAGAGCTACATGGCATAAATCAAAGAAGGCAGAGAATTTTTTTCCAAAAAAATAAGCAGTGGTTGCAAATATTATATTTCCCTACAGCTACTCCAAATATGAACCAAACAGAATATTGTTGGAAAACTACAATGGAAAAGTTAGCGTCAATAAAATCATTAAAAAATACTAAATTATTAAGGGAAGAACTGAATGAATTTTGGGGAGAGCATACATTTACACACAAAACGCCATTATTTAAAATGGTGACAATAGATGCCAAAAAGTCATCAAATATTTTGTTTGTAGCATGCGTGAAGTGATAAGCACACATGTAGCGGTGATCATGAAGTAAGGCTAGCTTGGTTCTCGTTCATGTTTATCTCCTTTTTTACTTTGATGTTCTAGTAAGTATAAGCTATAATACCCTTGGGGGATAAATCGACACAAAAGTGAACAGATCAGCAATGGGCTATAGAAGATATTAATAATTTTATTTTAACTGCGAGAGATATAATTCGAGCATTGAGCAAAAAGCTTCTGAATATAAGCCTCACAGTGCCTACTATAACGTCATCTATACCCGCAGTAGGGTTCGGTAAAAAAAGATTCCAGCTATTTTTACATTTTTGATTAGGTATCATTTACCGATTATGAGATGAGAAATATTGAAAAGAGGCTCGTTGAGTGAGGGATAGTTAGAAGATGAGGGACATCAATAAATAAGTAACTATTAAATAATTTTAACATTTGCACGGAGAGTAGACTTTGATAATTGGTTACATTGCTGGCGCATTAACTACTGTAGCTTTTGCCCCTCAGCTTCGAAAAGCCCGGACTACGAAATCTACAACAGATGTATCTCTTAGGATGTTGTTTTGCTCTATTTCAGGCATGATTCTTTGGCTGTTCTATGGAATTCAGATAAAAGATCCTGCGATTGTCGTTGCAAACAGCATTTCTGTCATACTCGCCTCCTCACTTCTAGGTCTCAAATTTAAGAATGACTATGCAATTTTTAATTTTAAGTTCACTAGAAAGACCTGAGAGTCTGATAATAAATCTCTACTGTCAAGAAAGTGATATTAGTTCTCAACTACATTTCTCAACTATATACTCGAAAATAATTGAAGGGACTTCTCATTAAAGGATGTCTGCAAGTTCTGAAAGCGTGGCATAAAGTGCCAATGTATTGATTTTGTGGGAAAATCACAACTCTCAATAGGTTATAAGAAAGAAAATCACACATATTAAGGATCTAATCACATAAAGTATGGAAAATTTAGCTCTGGGTATTACAGTAAATTTGCTGCACTGAACATAAAGTGCATCTATTAAAAAAAGTCATATTTCCTATTATTATAGAAACACATCATCTGCTTATAAATAGAGCATTAGCTACTTGTGACATTTTGTAATTCCATAATATTTTATTTGAATCAATTATATCCCCAATAAAAAATAAAAAAATATTTAGGTTCAAACTGGAGATTAAATACCAAATCCAAATTTAAAAGTTCAACACCCTTCTTAGCAGTATAATCTCCAGTAAAGAATTTTAGAGCATACCTCATACTAAGCAAATTCAGGCAAAAGCTTCCTTATTCAGGATATAAGCAATCATTTCAGGATCCAGCTTACTTTCCCTTGAAATCTGTACTCCAATGTCCTCAGCAGATTTACCTTCAACTTTCATTTCTCTGATTTTTTCAATCACTGAAGATGGAATACTATAATATTCATTTAAATCCTTCCTGTGACCCCAAACATCTCCTTCTATAAGCTCTATCCTCTGCATTTCAAGGAACATTTCAACGGATTTTGAGACCGTGCCCATGTAAGATTTAGGTAACTGAACTACCTCAAGCTTTGGACAGGTTTCAACTAATCCAAAGATATCCTTGTTCGAAGGTCTGAAAGCCAGGTGAACAACACGCTCATTAGGATTTAGTGTAAAGATTTCCTCTCTTGAACTAACTACTCGAATTTTCATTTTTTATTTTCCCCCACTAAAAAATTCTGTTACATTTCTACTTTAATATAACTACGCTATACTTACTATAAATATTTATCTAATTAAACTAACATTATTTATATAATATACTAGATTTTTTATCCTTATCCTATCCAAAAAAATTGACTTTGAAATCTAAAAAGGAAAACAAATTGCTTTTCATAATTTTTTTTTAGATATTTAAAATTTTTCTACATTTTTCCTGCATTAATTTTTTTTCTAATGAATGACTAATTATTTTTATAACTAGTCATTGAAAATCTCACAACTTTCAGCCGAGATTTCACTCAAATTTCCCCATCTACCGAAGAGCTTACTTCCCGTTAAAGTTCAAAAAACATTTTTTTCCCAATACAACAGTAATTTAAAATTAATTCCATCTTTGGTAAATAAATAACTGCCAAATAATCAAAAAATTCTAAATTTATATACGTATATTGAGTGCGATAAAAAGATAACTATGATCAAAAAATCCACGGTTTTGCAAAATAAGAGAATCAGGTTTCTTTACCGTTATTGCAGAATATTTCATCTTCTTTGAGTTTTCAAATTCCAATATTTCACAAACTGGCTAAGTTACTCAGTAAAATGTTACCCATTTTCCACGATTTTTACCGAAAAGTAATCTTGAACATTAATCTTTTTTATTTCACAATATTCTTCTTACTTCGAGTTGATAGAAGAATAAACAGAATCTCCAGTTAGAATTGCCCTGGAAAACATCTAATAAGCTTGTTTTTGGATTGAAAACCGATAAAATAAACAATGTGCTATGCTGTATCTATTGGATTGTATATAATCACCTTATTTAGAGTTCGAAACGCTTTCCTGGATAGTTCTATAGATCAGTTAAAATATATCAAAGCGGAAGTGATACTCGCAAATGATTTTTGTATCTGTTTGTTGCTTTACAAAGTATGTCCATTCAATTTGATCGAGAAATATTGCATTAAAAACGAAATTTCGTTTACTAATAATGTACTTATAGATTATTCACTAGATATTTAATTTTGATATATTGAGGATTTTCGAGAAGACTCTATTAAAAAAGTTAGTGTTAATATTTTTTAAATTTTCTGAGGTCCTAAATTAGAGAGGATTTTGATCAGCTCTAAATTTCATGATATGCTTATAAATGAGACATAAATGATACATAAATGATTCTTGAAAAACTGAATTTATCGAAATCCTCTATTAAACCACCAAACTAAAAAAGCTTGAATTTTATTCAATTTAATCTTTATTCATTTTTAAATAGTACATCCAAAATACAATATCGAATTTCTTGGCTTTTTATCGGGTGATTTTTCTCTTTCAAACCTAAGATGTATAATTGAATAGATGTTAGTTGACTGGAGATAACGTATCACCATATCGTATCACCATATTCGTTTTAGACTTGCCGATCAATACACATACCTTTAAGTTGGAATACAGATTCAACAATGAATAATATGTATGCAATGCAATTTTTATGTATATAGTTATGGAAGTAAACAGAAAAACATCATAACCATTAGGTAAAATTGCGATTGTAAAAGTTTTCTTTCCATTGATCAGGTAACATGCTAAATACACGATGAAGTAATTAGTTGATGCTTTTCTCTTTTCACCAATGACATAACCTCCATTCTTCTCGTCATGATCTTATATAATCTGAAAATCAATAGCAAACTCAGAAATCTTAAAGTGCTTGATTAACTGCTTAATTTGTTCAACAAACATTCAGTAATTTACCTATTTAGTAGCTAGATGTTTATTTTCTTCAGGTGGTGGATTAATTAGTTTTCGCAGGGTATTCTTGAACATTGTCTTTAATTAAATGTATGTATAACCTTTGAATAGCCATTTGTGCTAGAAACTTGAAAAAAAGCTTCTTATTCAGCCTTTATCGGATAAAAATTGAAATAGTTTTGATATAAGCTGTAACAAAGGATTTACACATTTAACCTCATTTAAAGTACACAAGCCAATAATTTGTGATTATTGGTTATTTTAGGCATAAATACCTAATTAAATTGTGTATACATATATTTATAATTTATAAAAATATACACTATAAAGAATATATTTATATTGGCAGCATTATTTTATAAAACTAAAAGACAGAAATCCGCTTTTGAAATTAACAATTATAGTTAGTAATTACTGGATTAACAAATACGGTTCCGTTGCAAAAAATTCAAAAAAATATGTAAATCTATAAGTAATGAATAAAAATCAAAATATCCGAGGGAGATATACCAACATTATAAAACTATACCAAACAA
>PLUB01000040.1 GCA_003164755.1 Methanosarcina sp.
GAAAATATTTTTTTGAAAGGATTATCATGTTTGGAAAATACAAGGACCTTGTTGAAAAGGCTTCAGAAATAGAACTTAAATCTTATGAAAATATTTTTTTGAAAGGATTATCATGTTTGGAAAATACAAGGACCTTGTTGAAAAGGCTTCAGAAATAGAACTTAAATCTTATTTTCTGGATGCAAAGAACATTCCGGTTGAGAATCGTACTGTTTTGAAGTGCGCTTACGGTTGCAAAGATTATGGAACAAGGTCGAGCTGCCCACCTTATGTTATGTCAATTGATGAGTTCAGAAAGGTTATAGTGGAATACAACAGTGCACTTTTCCTGGTAGATGAACACGATACTGCAGAAATTTTCGACATTCAGGAAGCATGGTCAGGGCTTTGCAAGGACGCTTTCTATAAAATGTTCAAGCTTGAGCAGAAAGCTTTCAGGGAAGGCTTTACCTTCGCACATCTTCTGAGGCCTGGGCCCTGTAACTAATGTGAAGTATGTAACCTTGAAAAGTGTGTAAAGCCAGAAATGAAGCGTTTTGCACCTGAAGCTGTGGGAATAAATCTCCTGAAAGCAATGGAAGGTTTCGGACTTGCACTTGAGTTCTGTAAGCCGGAGAAAACTGTATGTATCGGGATTTTGCTTATTGAGTAGATTTATGTAAAAATCGAAGAAAACTTAAATAGAAAGTTCATCACCTAAAGATAATTATCTCTATGTTTCTTCCTGCCTCCTAATCATCAGAATCCGTTTGTCGTCCTAATGAAAGATCAGCAAGCTATCTATTTCTGTTTCCACGGTGTTGATCGAAATTAGGCAAAGATACAAACAATATGCAAGCCTTAACTAAATTAACTTGCAATTAATACATCCTAAATTCCGTAGGTGAATGCAAATGTGAAATCTGTTTGCCTATTTGCTCGCTATTACTCATTGAAAATTAGATTAATCCTTATGCTACTGGAATATTGAGAAAATAAATTGAATTTTTGTGTAATTCTGCGGGAAGTGGGATCATCAAATAAGTATAATTTACTTGAAATTGAGGATTAGAATTCCATAATTATTTCTACAGGATATTAAAGATACCTGGAAGAGAAGAGAAAGAAAACTGGCTCAATTAAAGAAAATTTTGATAAATCCCCCTATTTCAATAAATTGCTTTCATAAGCCTTATTAACAAACAGCCAAAAATTTATGTTTATCAAACTCTTCTCAAATTTAGCTTTTTTCCTTAGATACATTCAAATAACTTATAAGAATATTGAAATTGTCAAATTTATTATCATAACTTAATAAGTAATTCAATAAATAATATTAACTCTCGAATATATATAAAAAGAGGATATAGAAAACTGGAGGTTTTTTCAAATTGAATTCTGAAAAGCTAAAAATAGCTGTCCTTGGAGGAACCGGAAATATAGGGGAAGGAATGGTACTCAGACTAGCCCTTCAAAACCTAATGACTGAAGGTGTAAAGAATGAGGTAATTATTGGATCCAGGTCCAAAGAAACTGCAAATGAAGCCGCAAAAAAAGCCTTATCAGAACTTGAAAATTGTGGATTTGATATATCCAGAGTAACCATCACAGGGAGTACAAACCTTGAAGCTGCACAAGCAGCCGAAATAATAGTTCTTACAATCAGTTTTGATTATGTTTCGCCCCTCCTGGATGAAATCCAGAGGGCTCTTGAAGGCAAAATTGTTATCACTCCTGTGGTCCCAATGGTAAAAGAAGGAAATCTTTTTTTATATAAACCCCCTTCTGAGGGTTCTGCAGCTCTTGCTATCCAGAAAATGGTTCCTGAATCCACGAAAGTTGTCGCAGCCTTCCATAATGTTTCTTCAGCGAAATTGAAAGACATTGTCAAGTGTGAATCCATATATGACGCACTGATATGCAGTGATGATGCCGAAGCGAAAAAACTGGTTATGGAGCTCACATGGAATATGGGTTGCCTCAAACCCCTTGATGGAGGCCCCCTTAAGCTGGCAAGCACAGTGGAGTCGATGACACCCCTGCTAATCAATATCGCAAAACTTAATGGCCTTCAAAATCTCGGGATTAATATTTCTTGACTTGAGTGAAAAAGATTACAGGATGAGAAAAGCGACAGCAAAAGGGGATTAGAAGTAAATAATAGATGCTAAATCGGAGTATATGGAATTTTCTTCAAATGACTTTATTTGAGTCTTCGATGGTAATTCACTTATTAGTTTTTCGACAGTTTTGAAAACCAAAATTCGAGCAAAAACTGTTGAATAATAATCAGAGATGTTAGCCCAAAAAAGAGCACGATTAGTATACTTTAATTTATTTAAGTATTTTATTCGAGGAGCTTCATATTTGTTCGAAGTGCAATCATTTACTATTGAACAAGAGAGGATTTTGATAAATCCCAACATTTAGCCATATACATATAAATCGTATATAAATGAATTATAATATCCAGGGGTTTATCTAAATTATCCATATTTAATTAAACAGTATTTCCTACACCAATAATAATGGAAATTATGCCTCACCAACATTAAGTCAGGTACCTACAAATTATATTTAAATATAACGTGGATATTCAGATTAACAAAAATAAATTGCAGTAGATCTATTTTGGTGCATTATGATGCTTCTGATTACAAACTTATGGGATAAAACATGTTCAATAGCGGATATGTAAATAAAATAGCCCACTAAAATTTGCTCATTAAAACTTAATAAGATGATTATTTGCATCTTTTTGCTCAGGCTGAAAATTTCAATAAAATAATTATATTAGGAGTTCATATGACATTTTGATTACTATTGTTACTATTGTTACTATTATTACTAGTATTACTATTATTATTGATTGTCAGCGAACTAAAAACTGTTAAGAGCTTCATTTCGCATTAAACTTTTCAGAGGTTCATTCAAAGATTCTGATAAAAATAGCTTTTTCAGCCAAAGTCTGAACTATCAGGCATTGTCTTCAAGACATCTTCTAGCAACACAACTTTCAAAGGAGGCATTTGTAACTGCTTTTGCAACTATAGGTACCACATTCTTGTTAAGGGCTTCAAGGATGATATGATCTTCACAAAGATCGTTGATTGTTACGACTCCGGCAAGAGCACTGACTGCAGCCATTTCAATCTCATACGTTATTTTTCTCGCACAAGTGCAAAGAGCACCTTTGAAAATGCCCGGAAAAATCAGACAATTGTTAAGTTGATTTGGAAAGTCCGATCTTCATGTAGCAACGATCCTGGCTCCTGCTCTTTTTGCAGTATCTGGCATAATCTCAGGTATTGGGTTTCCCATGGCCATTACAATTGCATCTTTTTTCATCGAACGAACCATATCATAGGTGACTATATTACCGACAGAAACTCCAATAAAAAGGTCAGCGTTATGGAGGGCATTTACGAGGTTACCTTTTAATTTTTTCGGATTTATAAGCCTAAAGATCTCCTTTTTTAAAACGTTCATATCTTCTTCTCGTTCCTCATACAATATACCTTTGCTGTCACAGGCAAGGATTTTTGTAGGGTCTGCTCCTGCCCCCTGATAAGAAATTTGAGAATTGTAACACCTGCAGTCCCGATACCTGAAATTACTATTTTGAGATCTACTAAATCTTTGTGCACAATTTTAAGGGCATTAAGAAGCCCGGCAAGAGCCATAATGGCTGTCCCATGCTGATCGTCGTGGAAAACAGGAATATTAAGTTCTTCGCGAAGTCTTGCTTCGATTTCGAAGCAATGAGGTGAGCTAATATCTTCAAGGTTAATGCCTCCGAAGACGGGGGAGAGGTACTTGACCCGCCTTTATCACCTCTTCAATATCTTGAGTGTCCAGACAGATAGGAAAAGCGTTAATATTAGCAAATTCTTTGAAAATAATTGCTTTTCCCTCCATAACAGGCAAAGCAGCATAAGGTCCTATATTTCCGAGCCCTAGTACTGAAGACCCATCTGTGACAATAGCAACGGTATTCTTTGTCATGGTATAAATGTAGGCCATATCCGAATTTGTGCTTATTTTCTTGCAGGGCTCGGCAACTCCTGGTGTATAGACAACACTGAGATCATGACTTGTACGAAGGTGAACTTTACTTGTAATTCCAAGCACATCTCCAAGCCTTCTGTACATTGAAAGCGATTCTTGATATAATGAAGCATGTGTATCTTTATCTTTCTCTGTATTATATTCTAAATTCTTTTCAATATCCTTTTTAGGATCACTTTCCGAGCTTAAAACTGAGCGTATGTTTCTGATCCCAATACATCCTGTGATTTGATACATAATCTGGCTATTATTTTCAAATTTCATCTGATCCAAAACAATTTCTACAAATAGGGATACTTTCAAAAAAATGATTAAAGAAGGATTTTGAGAAATTTCTGATTTTAACGACTTATTTATATTCTATTTATAAGAAGATGAAGAAATTTAGGTGTTTATCGAAATCCTCTGTTTATTCTGGCAACGAAAAATGATTCCACACCTGTATAGATACAGCCAGTTTAATGTCTGTATCTTTTGAATTATATAGGATAATTGATATAAGAACTTTACCTGATGAAGCAAACTACAGTTATCAAGAAGTTCTTAATGTTTTGTTCCATGCGGTAATATCTCCTACTATTTTTATTAAATATGCAACCAAAGATCTAAGTTCAAAAATTCCAAAAATAAAAATTCCTTCGGCTAATACACCTTAATTATTAAAATTCAATTTTATTGAATACATTCTCTTTTCATTTAGAAAAAGCAAATTATTTGCGGCCACCATCGACTTAAGGAATAGTTTATGCTTCGGATCACTCACTGAATTTTTCTAAATTCAAAATTATCGAACCTTGTTTGACCCCACTTTCTTTAATCCAGAATTGTTGTTTATTACAACACGTTTTTTCTTGAAATCTGTGACTTTAATCTCAAAAAAAATTGAATCAATTTTCTGACCAGAGAATTCATTATATCTTTCAATTAAGTTATCTTTTAAGTTTTCATAGAACTTTGAGTTCATCGAATACAGATCTTCTGCTGTAAACTTACCTCCAACTTTCTTTTGTGTTTGATATATATAGAAGAAAGTGTTTTAAAAGTACAGTACTCAGTGAAACCTATTTTAGATAGCATCTCAATACTTTTCACGATAAACTCCACCTTTTTATCTTGGGTACTAAGGTAAAAATCAGGTGAAGACAGAATACCTTTTGCAAAATTTCCTATAAATTCAGCATCTAAAGAAGATATTCTAAAATGAGCTTTATTGGAATTCAGATCATTTTGATCGGGAATCCGATCTTCGATATTTAAGTTTGGAAATGTATAGTGTTTAAATCCTCTATGGCTATGCATCTAATTAGCAAAGGTTTCGTTTGCAATGGAGAAACATTTATAAAGCACCGATGCTAAACAATACTGATAGTCGTATAAAGTGGATTTGGAGATATTTTACGGATACTTACTTTAAATCTCATAAACGAGTATTCATCTGCACTATAGTTATACATTTTGAAGCATGATCATCTACTAGAAAATCAGATTTTTGCATGATTGTAGTAAGTTAATTCTATGAGCGATGGAGATTATTTGAAGATTCTTTGCTTTCTGCCTATGTTTTTGCGAATTAAACTTTTCTATACTTTATAGGAATATACACATTTTCATCGATTTATGGCTAGCAAATAGAAAAAAAGTATGAGAAACACAAGGTAAATTATAGTGAACCCTATTGATACCCATTGTAAATTAAGACAATTTCGAGAAAATTATTTTATAAAAATACTTTTTTATGATATGTATTGCTTCATTGGTTAATCAAAAAATCCGGTTTTTTGCAGTTATTTGCAATGAATGATTTTATACAACTATGAATATGCTGAAACGGTCGTTAATTATTGAATGTTTATCACAAAATATATTTAAACATTCTAATATTTTAGGTAATTAATAACGAACTGGATCTCGCATAGCAAGGTGCTTCAAATTGGAAGAACATTAGCTATTTTCCAGAATAGATGCGACATTATGTGTACTATGCATTCAAACAAATAAAATTATTTGGTGGAAATTTTGGTAAGTCAGACTACAATTATACCAACGAATAAAATGAGAAGAGAAGCATATTCTAATAAAAATAGGTACGGTTAGTATAAAAATATTAAATAGTTAACGGCTCTTGATCTTCTCTAACCAAAGCAAACTTCTCTATGACTTTTTCCCTAATATCATCTGCATCATTTACAATTAACTCAAAATTCTCGTTTTTATTTTCTGAAACTGAAGTAATTTTCCTATAAACCCGTCTTCCAAATTCGTCAGGAAACCGCCGTTCCAAGATAAACATGCAAACATGGCAGTTTCCAGATTCAGCTGCTGAGTTTAAGCATTCCAGAAGAGTTTTTGCAGCATCAACGTTTCGTTTTTTAATAGGATTATAGAATTGATAATATTTCCCAGATTTCTCTGTCTTACCTTGTTTATAACATAAATTGAACGTCTGATATGTGATTCCTGGAGCTTCAGCAACAAGATCATAGGGAAGCCCTATAACAATATTTTCACCGATTCGTTTAGTAATATCGGGAGTAAGTTTTGATGGACGAGCCAAAGTCCCACCGTTTTTACTTCTTATAATTGATATTAGTGAATTTTGTATTTAATATTTAGTTAGTTTCTTTCTATACGCAGGCGGGATTTATATGAGTCAAATCAGAAACAAGCCATTCTCAGACGTTTTAAGACTTTTTTTACCTAGAGTTATATTATAAGGACTCTATATAAAAGTCTCACTAGTGAATCCAGCGTAATACGTTGTTTAGACAAAACTAAAACCCCATATTCTCATTATTATATAATTAAATGGTCGTCTATTTCATATGTATAGAGGTAACGATACCAATTTATAGTGTGTTAATGACTAGTAAATAAAAAAAATAAAGTGACCGTAAGTCATATTTTGAAAAAACAAAATTAAGATAAAGTTGAATTATTAATGCTAAATTTAAGATAAGTACAGTTAATATCCTAAAAAAGCTTAAAGAAAAGAGGAAATCAAACCGGTTTTTCTTTATGAAGTGAGACTATAATTTTCATTTTTTAGGAATAATTCTCAGCTCATTAAAGCATTTCATTCAACTGCTATGGGGAATACCAAATAATTATTGCTGGTGACTCTAAGAATTCTTCCTCTAGAATTTCTAGAATTAACACTACCTATATTTGCAAATACGAAATATATTTCACCCATACGTATCCGAGTAATAACCATTGTTTAATAGCTTATTATATTTTTGTTCCTTGGCTCTTCAGGACTTAGAGCCGATCCCAAAAATCGATAGTGTCTATTGCAAAAGTTACAAAGGTCTACAATACTAGTATCCTTTAAAATTGAGTGTATTCCCAAAAGTGAAAGCTACATAGAGTCACAACATTTTCGGATAGATCTTCATGATCTTACTTTTGTACTTGAAAATTTATCATGACATTAAAAAAACAATTATTATATATTATCTTTTATGAAATGAACTAGACAAGGATAGAGAAAATACCAAAAATCTAATTTAATCGATGGGTTCAAAGATGCTGAATAAAGGAGAATAATAGAATGGAACTAATAATTGATCCCGAATTTAAAAATTTAATACCACCGATGAAACCAGAAGAATTTCAGGGCTTAATCGAGAGTATTGCAAAATATGGGTATGATGATTTATATCCCATTGTTAGTTGGAATAATATTATTATTGACGGTCATAATAGATATTTAATTTGCAAAGAGCTCAATATTGATTTTTCTGTATCTGAAAAAGAGTTTGACAATCGTGTCGAAGTGATAAATTGGATTATTAATAATCAACTGAATCGAAGAAGTATGACAAATGAACAGAGAAACTATTTAATTGGAAAGAGGTATAAGGAAGAAAAAAAAGAAGAATGTAGACAAAAAATAAAAGAAGATGTAGTTTCTTTGATCACCATGAGACCTCTTGATGGTATAGTTGAAAAAAAAATAGCAAAGAAATACCAAGTAAGTCCTAATGCTGTACGAAAAGCAGAGAAATTTGCTAATGCCATAGATGAAGTTGCGAATAATGCGAATATAAATCCTTACAAAATTCTTGGTAGAGAAATTAAAGGTACTAGAAAAGATATAGTCGAATTGTCACAAAAGCCCGCTGAACTACAAAAGGAAATAATTGAAAAGGTTGAGAAAAAAGAGATTCCTAATATTAAAACTGCGCTGAAAGAAATTGGAGATGAAGTAATTTTTGATGAAATTGAAAAGTGTACTGAAATAAATCTAAAAGAGAATGAATATAGTAGCCCCTATGATTTAGCTGAAAAAATCTTCGGATTAATAAATAACTATAAAAAAGAGTATAATGACATCGACCTTGACTTTATTAAAAATACACTGGAAATAGTAAATGAAAATTTAAATGAACGAGTAAAGATATAATCCAAAAAAGATTGCATTAGTTTATCTAAAAAAGTTGTGATCAAGTCATTATTAAAATTTGCCATGCACAACCGTAATACTAAGAATTAATAGACTAATTATAACTTCAATAAGTGCCATTATTGTCTTTTCGGAGATGCTCTTAGGGGATGAACAATTTACTATGAAGAATCTTATAAAATATGAAGGTTAGATTTACATTTTTTCACACAGAAAGATCAATAAATGCTTTCCTCAAAGACCGATTATACGCCTTTTACAGCTATTTTCTCAGTGCCCTAAGGCTTCCCATGCACGCAGTGGAAATAATAAATTATGGACTTTTCATAAAGCCTGTACTTTGCAATAGGTTGCTCCCTCATGTTCCTAAACTATTAAAATGAATTTTGATATTTAAATATATAGTATTATTTTTTTGTAATCCAGTCAAATTTAGCAGGAGCATAATTCCTGACTGAATATTTAATTTTAGATCTGAATATGAATTTGGATTCAATTATCATGAAAATTACACTTACCTACATTTATTATTACTTGAAAATTAGATAATATTTCTTCAGTAAAATAATAACCACATATTTATTCATATTCCCAGCATCATTCGGATAGTATTCCTAGTTGCAGGAGAAAGCCCAAGAATCAAAAGGGTCATTTTGATAAGCATTTTCATTTTAGAGGACTGTTTATCATCCTCAAACTGAGTTTCAAGCAAGTAAATAACTCCAATAAATATAATAAATTTCAATGGATACATAACCAATGCGGTACCAGTAAGCTGGATAAGATAAGTAGGTACAACATGTTTTTCATAGTAGCCTAGTTTGTCTACTCCTACGTATGTTGAAGAAGCGTCCATTAGCTGAGCCAGCAGGATTGAGAGGTTAAGTGGGTCTGAAAATATGGAGGATTGGAAACAACGGGCAACTAGGTAGAAAGCAAAGGTCAATCCTAGTCCTGTCCCAATTACAAACAGGGAGACATAAGTGGCTACCAAGTGTTCGAAATGTAGGAGGATAACCATATTTGCAAAAAACCATCCAAGTCCAAAGCCTGCAAAGATAAGATGAAAATCATTCAACTGACCTGCCTTCTGCAGCCGGATGGAAAGCCAGAGGCAACTTATAGTTACCGCAAAGACAATAAAATAAATATTGGGAGTTATGAGCAGATAGCTTAATGGTGGATGAACTATACCTGCAGGAGAATCTGCAAAAACGCGCAGTGAGGAACCTGCAAGCACGAAAGGTAGGACAGATGCAATGAAGCGAGGTGTGATCTTTACCTCCAACTTCTCGAGAAGCCTAAAAACTCCAAATATGCAAATCCCAAGTACCACTGCCCAGGTGAAAGTGTTTACTGGATTATACCCTGAATCTGTCCGTATGGGATCGAGATAATAGATATGGACAAACTGTGAGATATTATCTATTAAATAACTCATCTTATCACTCATAGGACTTATTCACTTGGGTATTTAAATCAAGCACATTTTAATTTGTAAAAAATGATGCCTTCTAGAGGATTTCGATAAACCTAAATTTTTTTCATTTGCTTACAAATTGTATACAAATACCTCGTGAAAATTAAAAGTTAATCGAAATATTCTCCAGACAGTTGAATGTTTTATGCTACTGATATTCAGTACTTCACCAATTAGTAGAGTATATTCTAAAACAGATTGCTTATGCAGCCGCAGATGTGGGAGACTCTCGGAGATGTATGTGGATTTTGGAGAGACGTTTCCCTGCAGATTTTGGAAGGCGTGAATATAGGAAAATTAATGCAGTTTCAGAGAATAAAAACGCGAACGTTGATATAATTATCAAGAATGGCGATGGAATTCGAAAAGAAATTCTAGATAAGTTAGCTCTGGTTAAATAATGGGATGAGGCGTTTACTGATTAAAATTTATCATCGAGACTCAATCTTTTGTAATAGAATGGCCTTTCGTGTTCATTTTATTTAATGGTTTAATTGTAGCCTGGATTACCAAAATTTCCACCATCACTTTTTAGCTCTCAGTGATTCAATTCTTTTCATCTGGCATATTAGAAATATGGAAGAATATAGTTTACGAATGTTTCTAAAAGGTAGTGTGCTTAATTTATAAGTTGTGCCGGAAGTTTTGCAAATTCTAATGGATTCTGTATCTTTTTTCTTCACTACAAAAATGGGATTTCTCATTTTCATGGGGGCTACAGTGGATTATTCTACGAGATATCAATAACTAGATCATATTGAACATATTTATTCTGCGGATGTTTATTTATTTATTTATTTATTTAGTTATTTATTTGTTTCATAATTATCTGATCAGTAGTATGGCTAAAGGAACTAATTACACTTGGATTTATTATAGTGTTATATATCATTGACAGCAACAACTACAATCGCGTTGACGGAGTCACAAACTTGGACCAATAAAAGGAGCCGATCTTGGGAATTCAGGCCAGTAGCTGAAGCAATAAAAGCCTATGACAAAGCAATTGAAATTAATCCGCAGAATTCAGCAGCTTGGTACAATCGTGCACATATTTATTCTCTCATCAACAACCAGGATCAATCAATTCTTAATCTGAATAAAGCCATCGAGCTTTATTCATCGTATAAAGAAAAAGCAAAGAAAGAGACGACTTTAAAGGACTATGGACTGATGAAAAGTTTAAGGAACTTATTAAGTAAAACTGAATAATTATTGCAATTCATCAATAAAAGTATCATTTCCATTGGCATAGGCAGTGAGAGCGTCACGGGGGTATTTACGAATCTTGGTATAGTCGCTGATCTTGATTTACTGTAACCCTTATGATCCTATTGGTACAATTCTGTAAACATGCACAGTTTTTTTTGTGATTAAATCTCTGGATTTCATCAGCTCCATCTGATATAAGAAAACATTGTTGATCTATCACTCATGGAGCTTATGGAACTTCTAGAACATCTGGAGCTCATAGAACACTTGGAATTAATTAGCCTACTTATTTCCTGTTATTCAGCATTATTTTATGTTAATGAAAATATAGTACTAAACGAATTAAAATTTTATCAAGTTTGATAAAAAAAGGAGAGAACTAAATGTTGAAACAATCACCAATAGAATGAAGAAGGTACTGGCAATTTTGTTAGTAGTCCTTTTTGTTACATCGTTGACAGCAGTGACAGCTAGTGCTGCACGCCGTGGTGGACATCACGACGGTGACATCATGGTTACCATGTTGGGGGCCACCATGGCAGCGGCTGGGGATGGGGCAACGACTATTCGCATCGTCATTGGTGGCATGCCCAAATACTACCCTAACTGTGACTGGGTGTTGAGCCCTCGCACTAACCCAGTGGATATGGGTCTGTTAACCAGTTAGTATAGATACCTGTAATGGATTCAAATTTTAAAGTCAAATCTACTCTTGTTGCAATGTATATACAAATCTTTAAATTCTAATTGGCTATGTATCAATTTACTTCATCACAAAACAGAGTATGGAGCCAATATTTTATTTATAAAGCTTCTTTTTTTAGATTTTCATTTATACATAGTTTTTTTTGTGACTAAAGCTATGTATTTGTGCCATTGTTAGTCGAAATGATAGGACATTTATTGCTCGAATTCGAGAAAATACATATTTATTATTATAATCTACACATTATGTAAAATCAAAAATGATACTATCAAATTGGATTAGGCTCCATTTTGGCATTAAAAATGATTTAGATAGTAACTTCCCAGCTTCACGCCAGAAACATTATATTCACGTTTATTAGACTTATTTAATAGATACGTTTTAATAAAAATTAGGAAGTGTTTTCTCGTTGTTAAAATTGAGTTTTTGATACTTTTAAAGAGTCGGCCGGTAAAGTGAAATAGAAAGTTGAACCGTTGCCTAGTTCTGATTCTACCCATATACATCCATCATGTCTCTCGATAATTCTCTTACATACTGCAAGCCCTATTCCTGTTCTAGAGTATTCTTCTTTTTTATTTAATCTTTTAAAAATTTCAAAAATTCTTTCCGAGTATTGCGGATCAATTCCAATTCCGTTATCTTGCACTGAAAATATCCATTCATTTTCCTTTTTCTTTGCAGATATATGTAATAATACAATGTTTTTAAATCCAGGAGCATTTTAATGACATGTAATGCATGAAGCATTCAAACACTATGTAATGCAAAGGTACCGAAAATGACTTTATCAATGATGCAAATAAGTGAAGAAAAATCGTCAACTGTTTATTGGACTCTACTTAAATAATTGCGACAAGGAGTTATAAACCCAACAATTTATTCTGGATAATGACCCCAAAACTTATAAAGCTCAAGTAACTATTAATCGACAAAATCATTATCAATTGAATTTTTGATCCAGTTTTCACTATATTTATCAATCTAAAAGAATAATCAACTATCAAAGGACTGACTCTGCTTCTAGCTTCACATTAGGTAGAATTTCCAGAAAAATATGGTAAGACAAAACAGAAGTAAACTTAAATAACTAGACTAAAAACAAAGAAAAATAGCAAGAGGAAATAATATGGGAAATATAAGACAGACTAACATAAAAAGAATCGCGTTTAGATTGATAGAAAATTACGGAGATATTTTTACAAAGGATTTTGATATCAACAAGACTCTTGTGACACAGTATACCACTATTGAAAGCAAGGTTATAAGGAATAGGGTTGCAGGTTATGTTACAAGAAAAGTAGCACGCATGAAAATATACTGAACAGGTATTTCTTTGGATACAGGGAGGATTTCTGACATGTTTGAAGGAGCAATGTCTGCCCTGATCACTCCTTTTACAAAGAACGATAGGATTGACAGGGAAGGCTTAAAGAGGAATATTACATTTGTTGAAGAGAAAGGAGTTGCAGGGATTGTACCTTGTGGTACGACTGGAGAATCGGCAACACTTTCTGCACTCGAGCACGAAGAAGTGATCGACATCGCAGTGGAATGTTCGAATGTTCCTGTAATTGCAGGAACCGGCTCAAATAACACAGGAGAAGCCCTCCAGTTTACAAAACACGCTGAAGATGCGGGTGTTGATGCAGCACTTTTGATTTCTCCTTACTACAACAAACCAAATTCTGCAGGACTAATTGCACATTTCAAGAAAATTGCAGAGGCAGTAGATATACCTATAATCCTATATAATGTTCCTTCTAGGACTGGGCAAGATGTGACAGTAGAAGTAATAGCCGAACTTGCAAAGATAGAAAATATTGTTGGAATTAAGGAAGCAAGTGGAAACGTCGGCAAAGTTTCTCAGATACTGGAATTTACTGTAGATGAAAATTTCGTTATTCTATCAGGTGATGATGGGTTGACTCTTCCTATTCTTTCTTTAGGAGGCAGAGGGGTAATTTCTGTTGCTGCAAATATAGTTCCTGACAGAATGTCCATAATGGTAAATGCAGCTCTAGCTGGAGACTACGAAACTGCAAGGAAGATTCATTTTGAGATTGCCCCTCTGATTCGTGCTCTTTTTTTGGAAACAAACCCTATCCCGGTCAAAAAGGCTGCCGAACTTATAGGGCTTGCAAGTGGGCATTTGAGGCTCCCACTCGCACCCCTTAGCGAGGCAAATATCATAAAGCTTGTGGATGAACTTCGAAAATTGGAGATTATGGAATGATCAACGCAGCATTACTCGGAGCCTGTGGAAGAATGGGCTCCTTAATTGTAGAAACTATTACCTGCTTCCCAGATATTCAGCTCGTTGCCGCCTTTGACATAAGCAATTTTGGAAAGGATGTAGGAGAATTTACTCGTGTGGGTAATCTGGGAATTAAGATATCGGACGTAAGAGATCTTGAAGCTGTTTTGAAAAAGAACCAGGTTGATGTACTTATCGACTTTACGGCAGCAATGGCAACAGCAGTAAATGCTCCAATAGCTGCTAGATGTGGAGTAAACCTTATAATAGGAACTACAGGCCTGACCACAGAACAACGAACAGTTATTGACACAGCTATCAAGGAAAATCAGATACGTGCGATTATTTCTCCCAATTATTCCATAGGTGTTAATGTATTTTTTAAGATAATTAGGGAAGCTGCAAAGTATCTCGCAGACTATGATATCGAGATTATAGAAACTCATCATAACCAGAAAAAAGATGCTCCAAGCGGGACTGCACTTAGGGCAGCCGATGTGATCAGTGATGCTGTTGGTGGAAAAGAGTATATCTATGGAAGGGAAGGAATCGCTCCTCGAGGCAAGGAAATAGGTATTCATGCTGTCCGAGCTGGAGATATTACAGGAGATCACACAGTCCTTTTTGCAGGTAACTCAGAAAGGATCGAAATCCGGCACATTGCTCATTCTCCTCAGATTTTTGCCAAAGGCGCAGTCCATGCAGCAGAATGGATATGCAAGCAAAAACCTGGAATTTATTCCATGGATGATGTACTTTGCTTGTAAAAATAGCTTGGATCTCGTTGAATAGGGCGCAAATGTGGTTTGCCACGGATTCTTAAACTTATTTTAGGCCCGTCTTAATTTTGAAGGTCAAAATCATATCGTGTGTTTTTTTTTGGAATTTTGTAATATCCTCTGGGATTGCTAGAATTTAAGGCAGTGTCGCAAATTTGGTGTAAGTTTGAAGTGAAATTCTTGTGTACTGTGTATTATTTTATTCTTTTGATATCTAATTTTAAGCTCTATAAACATATTGAAAAATGTAATGCTTATGGGGCTCGAAAAATTCTTATGCACCTGAATGATGCAGTGACACTGGAAATTGCCAGATTTGTATGTGGATTTTGGAGCGACGGTTTCCGGAAGACTGCGGCAGACGTGAATATCACAAAATGAATGTTGTTTCAGAAAATAAAAATGAAAATGTTGAGATAATCGTTAAGAATGCAGATAATATTAGGAAAAAAATTCCAAAGAAGTTTTTTCGAGTCAGATAGAGTCACGAGTTACCAATTGTTTAAATGCTTTCATCCGAATTCGATCTATTGAACGTTGTTATTGTTTTTCATCGGATATACTAAGGATAGTAACGATGAAAAACCGTTTGTGAATGTCTAGACTACAAGATTTGTTTATTATTCTAATAATTACTATTTTTGCCAATTTAAATTCTAAATTCGTTGGGTAGTGGAACTAGCTAAAAGTCTAATTTAATATTTGTTATCAAAGTTATATTTGACCTTCAATGGTAGTTAAATGGTATTTAAGATCCTGTTTTTGGAAACCAGACTAAAAGCAACCTTTGTACCTTGAATAATGGTGTGTTTAATAGTCAAGAAATAGTAGGGAGGGCAGACTTTCATTTTTTTGACTCTACAATTAGAAAAATTTAATTTTGGTTCAGGTGATTAGTGATTTAATTTTTTGGCTCCTAATCTTTAATCGAATAGATTTTCATAATTATAAAGGATGTAAAAAGTTTTAGCACACTCTAAACTCATTCGATTTCTTAGCAGACTTGTTATACTAAACCCCATAAATTATAAAAATAGTAAAAAGGATTAATAAATGTAAAAAAGATCTATGGGTAATAGATAAATAAAATTTCAAATTATTTATACTATCCAATTAACTGCAATTGAATAAAACTGAGGTTTATATATATGATTTCAATTAATAAAAAGGATGTAATCGTACCTTTAGATGTCCCAGAATCAATGCGTGAAACATACATTAAAAATTATATGAAGATCACAAAGGGCAGTGGGAGACTCATGCTTTTTGCCGGAGATCAGAAAGTAGAACATTTAAACGATGATTTTTATGGAGAAGGAGTGCCCGAAGACGACGCTGGTCCCGAACACCTTTTTAAGATAGCATCTCAGGGAAAAATAGGAGTTTTTGCAGCTCAGCTTGGGTTGATTGCACGCTATGGTATGGATTACAAAGATGTGTCATATCTCGTGAAAGTAAATTCGAAGACTAATCTTGTAGAGACTTCCCAGTCAGATCCTTTTAGCAATCTCTGGTACGATGTAGATCAAGTGGTTGAATTTCAGGAAAACAGTGAGCTCAATATACTTGGCATAGGTTATACCATTTACCTTGGCAGTGAATTAGAAGCCGAAATGTTTGCGCAGGCTGCCCAGGTAATTTACGATGCCCACAAGCACGGGATGGTCTCAGTACTCTGGATCTATCCGCGAGGTACTGCCGTAAAAAATGAAACAGATCCGCACCTGATCGCAGGGGCAACAGGAGTAGGAGCCTGCCTTGGAACTGACTTTGTAAAAGTCAATTACCCAACAAATAAAGGAGCACAATCTGCCGAAATTTTTAAGGAGGCTATTATGGCAGCTGGCCGTACTAAAGTTATTTGTGCGGGTGGTACTAGTGATGAACCTGAGACTTTCCTGAGAAAGCTTCATGATCAAATACATATATCTGGAGCTATGGGGAACGCAACCGGAAGAAATATTCACCAAAAAACTCTTGACGAAGCTTTACGCATGTGTAATGCTGTCTATGCCATAACCGTTGAAGACGCAAGCTTCGAAGAGGCCCTTAAGATCTATAAAGAGAAATAAGAGAGGCTACAAAATATATGGCAAAAATGCGTAAAATGATAGTGAAATTTGCTAACTAGAAAATGCCTATTTCCGGAGTCCTTATTAAGAAGGAAATTGTAATTTAGGAGTTCCGAAATGGCATAGATTAAGGCTTGAATACTAAAGGCTGTATAAATATGCAAATTCCAAACCATAAGACAAAGATAGTTTGCACAATAGGCCCAGCTTCATCTTCGGAGAAAATAATCAGGGAACTTGTGCTTGCAGGCATGAACGTGGCAAGGATCAACTTTTCTCATGGTGACTTCGAAAGTCATAAAGAGATAATCCAGAGAGTCCGCAAAGTTGCCAAAGATCTTGATAGAATAGTTGCAATTCTTGCCGATTTACCCGGGCCAAAGATCCGTATAGGCAAACTGGAGAAAGAACCGCTTATGCTTCATAAAGGAAACTTTGTGACCCTTACAGTTGACGAGTCTTTTGTAAATTCGAAACGTATCCCTGTAAGCTATAAGCAACTTCCGGAAAGTGTAGCTCCTGGAAATCTTATTTACTTAAGTGATGGATTTATACAGCTTCGTTGTCTTGAAATCTCGGGAAAAGATGTTCTTTGCGAGGTCCTCATCGGAGGGCAGCTTTATTCTCATAAAGGGCTGAATCTTCCAGGAGCAAAGATTTTCCTTGATCCTGTGACGGAAAAAGATTTAAAAATTCTTGAGTTCTGCTTAAATGAAGAACTTGACACTTTCAGTATCTCTTTTATAGAAGATGCCGGTGATATCAATAAAGTCCGAAGTTTTGCTGCAGAAAGAGGAAAATCTGTATATATTGTCGCTAAAATAGAGCGCAGAAGAGCTGTAGATAATATTGAGGAAATTCTTGGGGGAACAGATGCCCTTATGATCGCCAGAGGAGATTTGGGCGTTGAAATCCCCATCCAGGAAATCCCCTCTGTCCAGAAAGAACTTATCCAAAGTGCTAAACTTCTTGGAATTCCTGTAATTACAGCCACTCAAATGTTGGCTTCTATGAGTGATAACGTGAGACCTACCCGAGCAGAGGTGACAGATGTCGCCAATGCAATCCTTGATGGGACAGATGCTGTTATGCTTTCGGAAGAAACAGCTGTTGGCAACTATCCTGTAGAGGCTGTTGATATGATGGGAAAAATTGCAAAAACCACTGAAAACTGGCGCTCTCGGACAAAATGGGGTCTTGATACAATGATCAAGGGTATTACAGCCAGGGAAATGTCAGTGGATGAGGTAATAACTCTCCAGGTTCACGAAGCTCTGCAGAAACTGCCGGTTGCAGTTGTTTTGACTCCTACAAGAAGTGGAGCAACTCCTCGCAGAATTTCACGCTTCAAGCCTGAAATCTGGATCCTCGCATTCAGTCGTTTCCCAGAAACCTGTGGTTTTCTTTCCTTATCCTATGGCGTTTATCCGGTTATTGTGGAAAAAGTAATTGAAAACTGGGAAGTAGAAACCACTAAAAGAGCTAAAGAACTGGGATTTGCAAACAGTGGAGATATTGTAGTTTTTACCCAGGGCCCTTCCTCAGGAAAACCCGGAGGTACAAACATGCTTAAGATCCTTTCTCTTGACTGAACTCAAAAACAGCCGAACTTAAATACCCTAAATTCCAGTTTAAAAGCAGATCTTTGTTTGATATTATTTGTAATAGATGAAAATGGGGTAGAAAACTTTCCTGTGCCACATATATAGATATCAAAAATGTGGTTCATACTATTGAAAAATAAATATTATGTTATGAGGTTTCATTAATGAAAAGAAAGGGACCAGCAACAAAAAATCAGAAATATCTGGCTATTCTCTTGGTTGTTATAATGATTTTCTCAGTCTTTGTTATATTTTTTGCTAACAGTTTAAAAACAGGTAGCAACGAGGATTCTTCCACTAAAGCAGTTGACGATAAAAGTTCTACAATCCCCTTTTCCCAAATACCCGGAAAACATGTACATCATCAATTTAATTCTATTGTAGATGGATTGAACATGTCTCCTGAAGGGGTAATGACTGCAATTTATATTGACCTTCTAAAATCAAAAGGAACTCCTTTAGGAACTCTTTTTAAAAATAAAGATCTGAAATACTTTTATGGTGCAGATGTTACAAGATGCTACCGTGCAAATTACGCTAACGGGAGTGGGTTCGAATTGAACCAGATTCCAGAGCAGAAGATTCTGATGCCCTGGGGTTTAGTTCCGTATCATGGATACAATCTTCTTCTGAAGACAAACAACACCTACAATCTGTGGAATGTAGTCGGAAACCCTGTGATCAGTGGCTCTCTCCAGAGTGTTAAAGATGTAATCGATATAATGGAGAAGAACAAAACATCTACCCACGAGTATGATCAGATTTTGAGCCAGGCTGAACCTGAGGATGTGATCCTCGAGGAAGTAGCAACAAAAAACAATGTTACGAACATCTCCGCTGAACAGTATTATATGGATCTCAAAAAACTAGATAACGGCAGTTATATACAGACGTTCATGTTACTCAATCCTGAGCCAAAGGTAACCAAAAATATAGTAGCTCTCAAGGCAAGCTCGAGCGAACGCGGAGTAACCTATAATGTAACTAATTCAGGAAACATTATTAAACTGAAGATGAGCTCCGATTTTGCAAGTCTGAACAATGAAACAAAATTGCTTTCATTGTAAGGAGGCAATTTTTACCCATCTCAATGTTTTTATTTTTTGTCAAAACTCCTAATTTTACTTTCTTTCATTTTGGTCTACCTTTTTGTAAAAAGAATGCAGACAACATTTATATAAAGTATAACCGGTAAAAAAATGAGGAGCCAATTAATTTCCTCTATATTTTTTAAAATATGTGTTAATAAGTCGTTCATTTAATTTACTGACCAAAGTAGACAAATATTGACTGTCAAGGACGGTTAAGAATTCACCACTCTGATGGTTTAAATTTTCTCACCTTTTGATATAAATTCCACTCAATATTCAATGAATTGATCGTCCTCAATTATTTGATTGGTGTTTTCAAGAGTAAGTTTCCATTGTGATGAATGCTTAAGTTTTCATTAATGAAACATCTATGTTCTATTTCGCTGAAACGCGGAACAAAAAAGGCCGAGATAATGGTTGTATGAGTATTGATTGGAAATAATCTCAATCAAATAAAATAGAAAGTACCAGCCTACAGGATTCGCATGCTTGGAGCGACAAAGGCATAGTTCTAATTATTTTAAATCAACCCATTGAAGCAATACAAGCATAAGAAAAAGCAGTTGAAATTAACCAAAAGTATTCAAGTGCTTGGTACAATAGTACATATATTTGTTCTCTCCTCAACAACAATGATCAATCAGTTCTTAGAGGATTTCAATAAATTCCTACATTTTGTTATCTGCTTATATATAGTATCTAAATGGTCCGTGTAAATCATAGGTTTCTTGAAATTCTCTAAGATCTTTAGACTTATTTTAGTAAGTAGTCTTATTTTAGTAAATAATAATTACATTTTTTTTTGAAAATTCAGTGTATCAATCCCATTCATGGAACTCAAGTATTACCTTCTCCTAGATACAGACTTATTATTGGATTTCCTCTAAATTGTGAGAGTCACTTGTAAGGAAATTTTTATACAGGTTCAGGTCTTTTTATCAATATTGATAACCCATTTCAGAAACTTATCAATGGCCATTCGACGGTGTGAAACCTTGTTCTTCTCTTCATATCTCAGTTCCCCGAAAGTAATGCCCTGATACTCAAAAATAGGGTCGTATCCAAAACCGCCTATGCCTCGCTCTTCATGCGCTATTTTCCCTTTCACAACGCCTGAAAAAACAAGAGGCTCTTTCCCAGGTTCGCAGTATCCAATTACTGTCTTAAAGTAAGCTGTTCTGTCTTCTTCTGTTTCCATTAGTTTGAGCACTTTCAGGTTTCCGAGTCTATTTTCCACAAAGCGAGAATATGGGCCTGGAAAGCCATTTAAGACTTTTAGGAATATTCCTGAATCATCAACCATTACAGGCATATTTAGTTTATTTGCAGCATGTTGCGCTCCATAGGCTGCAATAGGTTCAAGTTCGTCTTCCTGAAGTTCAGGATAGCCGTTTTTGTCCTGAATTACTTCAACTCCACAAGTTTTGAGAATGTCCCTTACCTCTACAAACTTGTCCTGATTTCCCGTAACAAAAACGATCTTATGCATAGCGAGCTCTCTTTTTAATCTCTCCAACTCGCTTGAGTACATCCTCTGAATCTATAAAAGTACTTTGGTACCCTTTTTTGAATGCTTCGATAAGAACTATGTGGTCGCTGTGTGTGCTCTCAAAGGTCTGAAAAAGCACATGGACATCCACCCCCCTGGCTTCCAGGCCTTTATCGAAATAAGCGAGTCCAAAGTCCAGAAGATAAAGCTTCTTACCTGCAAGCATGAGATTTGAGGTGGTTAGGTCTCCGTGTACTATACCTGAACTATGAAGTTTTCCGATAAGTTTTCCTACGTTTTTAGATATTTCAGGATTGATAAGATATTTTATGGGAACTCCTTCTATGTACTGCATTTTGAGTTTGAAATCTTCTACATCATAGATGATAGGTGTCGGAATCCCACAGCTTCGGGCTTCAGACATTAATTTAGCTTCATTACGGTTTCTTTCCTTCCTAATAATTTCGTCGATCTCTTTATGTCTGTAAACCTTCGGAATCCTTTCTTTAACAAGCACTTTTTTTCCTTCAGGTCCTTCTTCCAGATATACAATAGCTTCAGCTCCGTTTTCTAGCATTTCTCCTGGGGGAATTCTGAAGAAAGCTTCAAAGGAAATTTCAGGGATTTTTTTCATTTCTTCTTCTCTAATCCATATAATATTTACATCGTCAGTCCTGAAATTCGGGTTTACACGAGAGTTTTCAAGGGTGAGAGTATTTCCTGACTTATACATCAGAAGACCTGTATATGCGATCATGGTTCCATTATCTCCCATGAAACATTTTTCTGGCACATAAAATTTTGCGCCTCTTGCCTTGCACATTTCGTTTAACATCTCTCGAAGCCTTGTATTTGCTCCGACTCCTCCTGCCAGAAGCACTTCTTTTTTTCCTGTATGAGCAAGAGCACGCTCTACAACTTCCACAACCATTGCGAAAGCAGTTTCCTGATAAGAATAGCAGACATCTTCAAGGGGAGTTGTTTTTAGGGCCTCACTGGAAGCCGTTGAGAGTCCGGAAAAGGAAAGGTCCATTCCCTTTACAACATAAGGGAGAGGAATATATTTTTTTGCGTTTCTTGCGTATGCCTCAATCTTTGGCCCTCCAGGATGCTGCAAGCCAGCTCCTCGTGCAAATTTATCAAGGGCATTCCCAAGTCCTATATCCAAAGTCTCTCCAAAAATTCTGTACCTTCCTCCCATAAAGGAGATAACCTGCGAATTGGCTCCGCTTACATAGAGAATAACAGGATCTTTTGTCAGCGTTTTCCAGATACCTATTTCTATGTGGGCGATGCAGTGGTTAACCCCTATCAAGGGAACTCCAAGGGAAAGGGAAAGCATTCTGGCTGCTGTTGCAACCGTTCTCAAACAGGGGCCCAGTCCAGGTCCTTGTGAAAAAGCTATCCCGTCAATATACGAAGTCTCGACTCCTTTTTCTTTTGCCTTTGTAAGGAGTCTTTTGATTACACTGGCTGCATATTTTGCATGGTGCTGAGCGGCTTCTCGGGGGTGTATTCCTCCGATTTCGGGTTTATATGTCTCTGTAACCTCGGCAATAATCTCGGTCTCGTTTACGATTGCTGCACTAAGGTTCCAGGCAGTGCCTTCGATTCCAAGAATAAAAGTGTTTTTCAAGGCTTATGGTCTCCTTTAAGTCCTTTTCCTCAGCTTTTTGTCACTGCCTTCGATAATACTGGATAGAACTTATATACATTTGCTTTTCTGACATCATTGAAGAAATTTTGATTTTTTTCACGGCTTTAAAATTTCCAAATTCTTCCAGACTTTCTTCTGTGGGGTATGGGAAAAAACAGGCTTTTTTCAATCTTTTTCTTAAATTCATAAAAAAGAGATCCGAAATGTCAAAATTTTGAGATGGAGGAGTCAGAAACTTATATTATGTTTTATTTTAGATGTGATCCTCATTTGTTTTCTTGGCTCTCAATATCCTTTTTACAACATCAAAAGTTAAAGAATCAATTGTAGATATGAACTTAGATAAAGTCAATAATGTAGGAAGCTTCTTTTTCCGTTAGGGAAATTCTAATCTTAATTGCTTCGATGTATATCCTTTTATTTTTGATACCACTGAATAGACTACTATTTTTGGATCTGCATTTAATAGCAAATACACAAGAACCGGGATTATCTCCATGTCAAGAATTTCATAACAAATTCTTCTTGTGTTTCTAAGATAAGTTATTTGAGTCTTATAGTTATCTTGCCTGTAAATAATGATTTTTTGTATTTTGGACCACAGATTACATGTACTGGCAACTATACACTAAAGGTTTATTATTCTTATATTTTTTTGCGAATATATCTCAAGCTCAATTCTCACGGTATCCATTTTATATAAACTAGTTCATTCTCAAACCCAAACTTTACTTCACAAACTGAAGCTATACTTTAAAACATCAGTGGTTTTCATAAATATAGTATAAGCTAAACAAATAACAATACTTTGAAAGCCAGTTAACTTTGTTGATATTTACAATAAGGTACTTTTTATCTTATATTGATAAAAATTCTAGGCCTCCAAGTAATCATAAAATCCAGTTATCAGATTTTCTTTTAAAGGTAATTTACTATCATTTTAGAGACTTTCAACTTCATAATACTTCTCAAAATACTTCAGTTTAAAGAAAAACTCATGAAATTAGGGCTTTAACAATTCGAGTTTTCCACATTAGTTCAGAGAGTTCTAGGTTTGCAGCTGTCTCTACGGTCTTTAACAGAATCAGCTTTCTCACTATATTTTGGGTCTGATTGGAGTAGATCTTCTTCCATTACAAGGTTTAAAAATAAGTTAATTGGATGACTAATTCCACCTTTCTGATAGGCATGATCATCTTCTATAAACTAGATAATATTAATAATTGACTCTGTACCTTTTTTTGTGTTGAGGTAAAAAGGATACAGAGCCGATCATATATCACAGAACTTTCGGTACACTACATGCAATAGGTTTTTGCGTAACTTCTGTCACTGTTTGTTATATTATGGAATTTTGTTTTCGTATTATTTGTTACTGTAAGCGACACTGTGTAATTTCAGGTTGCTGAATAATGATGCTTTGGGTTCTGGATTGTTGAGTATGTTCTGTTTACAAAGTCCTAATAAGTGAAATTGGTGATCCTATATTTTTGTCAGTGAACACAACATCAAGTGGTATATTTCAGGAGGTAGATGTTGCAAAAAACTCAGTAACTTTCGATGTATTCCCAGTTTTCGTGAAAGCCTTGATACATACATTTGTATTTAAGTAACCGGAATCTGTTGTTATATCTGTCCAAGTATTTCCATTTGAACTGATAAAACTCTCCCCGGAATTTGCTTTTGCTTTACTACTATATCCCGAGATCGGTGTTTCTATTGCAATCGGGTAATTGTATTTAGAGTTTGTAAGTTTCAAGACTACGGAAAATTTATGGTCAGCTTTGAGTTGAATTCCAGAACTTAGATTAACTGTGTGGTAGCCTGACATGGAGATTAAACCACTCTGGGTAAGAACTGGATCAGCTTGACTAATGGGTGTGGAACTTGGATTAGTGTAAATGTATATTTTGTAGTTGCAGTTTAAGTCTGTTGTATAGAAACTTACTGCTTCGAGGACTTCGTTAGATTTTGCAGTAAAGATGTTTGCACACCAACCATTTTGGCTGCCATATCCAAAGTTACCTGTCCACCCGAGAGGGTCGTATTGATAGATGTTTGTATAATCATTAGAATTTTCAGCCGTGAAAACCCCATTATTAGAGCTTCCTATAGAGGAATCATAATAGGAAACATAGAAATATCCATTATCACCCCACTGAGGACCCCAACTATTTTTCACGATAAATGCTCCATTTCCTGGCGGAACCTGGGAAAAATTAGTCTTATCAAAAGAGTCATCCCAGCCCACAATAGCCACTGCGTGGTTAGGGCTTGAGGTCCCTTTATAGTAATAATTGTGCTTGGTTGAGGAATAAGATGTGGGATTATAGTACAATGTGGTCCATACAGCTCCATAGTTCTGAACTGCCGATTTTATTTCTGTATTGTCCAGAGAACCGTGCCTACCTGGAAGGAAAAGTACATTTTGTACATGTTTCTGTAAAGGAAGGCCGAGCTCGCTGGGCGAATAGGTTGATGAATCACGATAAGGATCATTGCTTCCGGAGATAGGTCCACTCCAGCGAGTCAGGTAAGCAGTTGACATAAACATGTTTCCCCCTTCATTTAAATCAAATCCTTCCGGATAAGCAGGAGAAAGCAAATTTTTTAAATTATTTTCCGAAAAGTCCCAGTGTTCTATCGGCATTAAGTATGATTCAAGAGACGCATAGGTTGCAAATGCCCAACAATTCCCTGCATTACCCTGATCTTTCACATGCGTAATTCTGTTTAGTTCCCTCAGGTCATAGTGAGTCGGAGTAGATGTATTTGCTCCAGAAATACTACTAAGTAGAAGATGACGATGAGTGCTTAGATGACGAAGATCCACAGGTGCCGGGATGAATCCTGTTCTATATTCATCTAGGGAATAAAAATTCTCTGGATTAGAAACTATGTTCCTTTGATATTTGACAAACTCAGGGTTTTCTGGTGCAAATTCAAGCTTTGGAGAAAATTCAGTATGATTTACGATATTTTTCTTAATTTCAAATGATTTGTTATCGGCTAAAAATCCTGTATATGCCATTGCTATCGATGAGCCTATAACTAAAAATAAAATAAATATTCCAATAATTATTAGCTGTCGTGTTTTCATATTTACAAGGTTTTTTATATCAAAATATTTTTTCATTTTAATTTCCCCCTTATTTTATACTTTCTTCTTGTTTGTGAGTTATGGATCGAATTTAAAAAAAGAGCATAAATACTATGTGTAAACAAATTTAATAAAACGTTTTTATTCATTTTTGTAATAAATTCATAAACCCATAACCTTTCTCTAACTTGATTCATTCCCTAATTTCATATTCTGTAAACAGTGATAGCAACCTCTTACAACTGTTAGATCCTTTAGTTTGAGGAGGCCTGTTTAAATAATATTGCTTACAGTTTAGTTTAATAGGAACCAACTAACTCCTAAATATCAATGTTACTATTATGTTAAATATATATGATTATATTTAGAGCTATTCGAGGATATGTTTGTTATATTTGCATATTATTCTGGATAGTAGTATCAAAAAATAATTGCTTAAATTGCTCATTTTGTATTAATTAGGACTGACGTAGTTTAATTGAAAAATCAATAGCATTGGACGTTCAACTATCTAAAATAGAAGTTGAAACTACAATGTCTAACATACTTGATTTCTATGTTAAGTGTGTAAGTCCCATTTGAGCAAGCAAATTAGAATAATCTGGTTTGAACGGCCATTTAATTTAGAAAGAATAATGTAAAATCCTTTGCAATGTAAACCAGATTAATTTCTTAGCTTACGACAGTTTCATAAAAATCATTAAACAGGCAAAAATGGCAGATTTAGGAAGCTGTTTCCCCTCTGGTGAAATTGATGATTCTTTACTCTGAGCACCTATTTAGATAGGAAAGTTTGGAATTACGATTTTGTGAGGAATTAGCGGAATATGTGCCCTTGAAGAAAACTAAATTAAAATTGAAACGAACCCTATTTCTAGAATTATGGAGTACAAACAATATCAGAAATGCGAGACGAGCAGGTGTTCAGGCTTACTGTAATCTATGCAATGTAGCGAATCAGGATTTTGCAGCAAGTTGGGGATTTGCAGTCGTAGTTGAAACAAACCGCGAACTCCTTATTTTCGATACTGGATGGGATGGAACCCTTCTTCTCAACATATGAAGAAACTTAATATTTATCCAAACGATATAAAAAGACTTGTTCTTTCTCACCAGCATTGGGATCATATAGGCGGCCTTCCTGAGATTCTTCAGGCAAATCCCGAAATTAAGGTCTATGTCCTACGTCCTTTTCTAAAAACTTGAAAACAGAAATTGAAAAAAGAGCTACTCTTATTGAAATAAAAGAATATGTTGAAATCTCTAAGGGTGTTAGAAGTACAGGGGAACTTGGAGATAAAATCAAAGAGCAGGGCCTGATTTTTGATACTGGAAACGGATGTTACGTGCTTACAGGCTGCGCTCATCCAGGCCTTGCCATAATCATGGATAACGCACTAGTTTACGAGAATATTAAGGGAATTTTAGGAGGGTTGCACGATAGTAGGGAGTTTGAGATACTTACAGGGCTGAAAATCATAGCATTAGGGCACTGTACTGGCCATAAAGAAAAACTAAAAGAGATATTTCCTTCGGAATTCATTGAAATCAAAGTTGGCTTATGCTTAGATTTGAAATGAATAGACATTAAATCAAAAGTTCTATTTTTGCCCTTGATATGTTTTTGCACTAATATTTTGGTAGTCCTATATAATTTGGTTGATGATATTTCTGAAACTCTCTAATGCCGCCCAGTTTTTTTGTTCCCATTTCTGTGCGGCTAGAACAAAATATCAAATTTTAACTTCAAAGTATGCCTTCAAGCAAGTCAAAGCATACACAAAAAGGAAAAGGTATGAAAAGCCTGTTTTTCAATATAACTGTGAACTCTCTGCCCCGGAACCGGCGGGAAGTCAGAAAAGATAGCAAATTTGCCAGAATGAAGAAACTATGTTATAATCCTTCAACTTTTATCCCGCTTATTTTTCCTCTAGGATTTTTTCTACAGCATTCACAACATACTCAAAGTTCTTCTGCCATTCCGTGTTGTGTTCAAGCAGTCCTCGGACAACTGTGCCCTTATCTTCCATTTCTGCGACTTTTGGCTCTATAGGAAGCCTGGCAAGGATTGGGATTTTGAAATCTTTTGAAGCTTTTTCGACACCTCCAGTTCCGAAGACTTCTATGTACTTGCCGCAGTGAGGGCAGATCAAACCATGCATGTTGTCGACAAGACCTATAACAGGTACATTAAGTTTCTCCGAAAATTTGATTGATTTTCGGACACTAATAAGAGCTACGTCCTGAGGAGTTGTAACAAGTACTGAACCGTCACAATAAGGAATGAGCTGGGCAACACTCAATGGTTCATCTCCTGTTCCCGGAGGCAAATCTATAATCAGGAAATCAAGTTTTCCCCAGAGAACATCTTCCAGAAACTGTTTAATTGCACCCATTTTTGCCGGCCCCCTCCATATGATAGGAGAATCTTTATTTTCGAGCAGAAAACCGATAGACATCACCGAAAGATTGGGAAGAACCTGAATTGGAAGTATACCTTCTTCATTAACACTTAGCTTTTCAGATTCTAACCCGAAAATTGTGGGAATAGTCGGGCCGTGGATATCACAGTCCAGAAGTCCCACTTTATATCCACGCAGAGTCAGCTCGGTAGCTAGATTTGCAGCAACTGTGCTTTTCCCTACTCCACCTTTCCCGCTCATTATCATAATTTTACGTTTGATGCGCCTGAGGTTTACTACAATTTTTGGCTCATCGGGCTTTTTTGATAAGCTTTTCAGTAATTGAACTTGATCAGTCATTTTTTATCGCCTGTTTAAAATTTCTGCTTTTTTCCCATATATATCTCTTTAAAGCACAACGTCTTCATCAATGTCAGCACTTTAAGACTTGATTATAGTTGCTGCCCTATATTTTATTATTTTCTCTATGATAGAAAGATCGACTTCAATTCTGGCAGCTTTCAGATCTTCCCAGAAAGATTTCCTTGATATTTCTATCCCCTGCAGCTTATCCTTCCTGTCTCAGTTCTTCGAAGTCCACAATCCTCAGGGTTTCAATATCTTCTACTTTGAGGGATATTTTGTAAAATCTTCGGGGAATGATTAGCTATAGAAGTTCGAAGCTAGCTGAAAAAAACTCTAATTCCCCGAAGACTACACAGAATCCGACTAAATAAATCACTTTGAAAACTCTTCATTTTTCTTATGCATTTCAAGCCAAAGAACAACTTTAGGCCAGAGAGATAGTGAAATTATCATTGTAATTATAAAAACAAAAATTGAACCTGCAACCATATCTACTTGAGTATAAGCCGCTCCTCCCCTGATTACATTGGTTGAAATAGCCCCAAAAAGAAAAAAAATTACAAGCACTATTGACGTAACAATGCTTGCTAAAAGCACTAACCTAGGCCTATTACTCTTATATACTGATTTTACCATAGAATTCATCGTCAATCTCTGGAATTTTAAAATTCTTCAAATGTAAATTTTAAATCTCTTCTCAGGGAAATAGACTCCTAAATCAAAAAATTTTGCCAGCAGTTATTACCATACTTATTTTCTGCTCTTCCTTCAAATATATGTCAAACAAGTTTAGATGAATAAATTTTATAACTATTTTAATAATTTATTTAATTCTGCTTCTTTTCATTAGCAGGGAATTGGTCGTTACTGAAACTGAACTAAGTGCCATGAAAGCGGCAGCAAGTTCAGGTGTAATCAAAATCTTGTGAAAGAAGGGATACAGAATTCCTGCTGCAATAGGGATGCCTATCGTATTGTACCCAAAAGCCCAAAGTAAGTTCTGCTTGATCTTGTTTATGGTAAGCCGGCTCAATTTAATGGCAGCAACCACGTCTCTAGGGTCATTTCTTATGAGAACGATTTTTGCGGATTCCATTGCAACATCAGTGCCCGCACCCATAGCAATCCCCACATCAGATTGAACCAGGGCAGGGGCGTCATTAATGCCGTCACCTACCATTCCTACAAGCTTGCCCTCATCCTGAAGCTTCTTTATTTCGTATGCTTTATCCTCGGGCAGCACCTCGGTAAGCAATCTGGAAATCCCAACCTCTGCTGCAATTGCACCGGCTGTAACTGCATTGTCACCGGTTATCATAACTACCTCGATGCCCATTTTTTTCAGGGTTTCAACTGCCTCTTTAGAGTTTTCCTTCAGAGTGTCAGCAACTGCAACAAGGCCTATAATTTCTTTCCCGGAAGCCACAAAAACTGCGGTTTTTCCGTTTTCTTCGAAACTCCGCATTTTAGCTTCAAGTTCATCAAATGAGATTCCATTTTCTTCCATAAGTTTACGAGTACCGAGCAAGATTCTTTTTTCTTCGAAATAGGCTTCGATTCCTTTCCCTGGGACGGAACGAAACCTTTCTACCTTTCCAAGCTTAATTCCTCTTTCCTCAGCCTCTTTTACGACAGCTTCCCCTAACGGATGTTCCGACCCTCTTTCAGATGTCGCTGCAATAAAAAGGACTTCTTTTTCCTCATGGTCCGGGGCTGTAAACAAATCTGTAAGTTTTGGAGTGCCTTCAGTAAGGGTTCCTGTTTTGTCAAAAACGATAGTGTCAAGCTTATGCGCCCTTTCAAGTGCTTCACCGCCTTTTATTAGGATTCCATTCTCTGCGCCTTTACCGGTGCCAACCATTATGGCTGCGGGGGTTGCAAGCCCAACGGCACATGGACAGGATATTACCAGAATTGTAATGGCGATAAGCAGGGAAAAGAGAAATGGGCTAATTCCTCCAAAAGATTCCGATACTCCTACCCCGTAGCTCCAGTATCCTATGAAAAACCAAAAGAAAAAAGCTAACAGGGCAATAATATGCACACTTACTATGAAATTGCCCGCAAAAACGTCCGCAACTCTCTGAATGGGGGCTTTGGTTGTCTGAGCAGTTTCCACAAGCCTGATTATCTGAGCAAGAGTAGTGTCAGCCCCAACTTTTGTTGCTCTGAACCTGAAAGATCCTGTCTTGTTTAGGGTAGCTCCGATAACCACATCTCCCGGATTTTTCTCCACTGGGATACTTTCTCCTGTGAGCATGGATTCATCTACTGAAGAACTTCCCTCTGCCACAATTCCATCAACCGGGATCTTTTCTCCGGGCCTGACAACAACAATGTCGCTTACTACAACTTCTTCAATAGGAATTTCCTTTTCCACGCCGTTAACGAGAATCCTGGAAGTCTTTGCTCTGAGTCCCATCAGTTTCAAAATGGCTTCAGACGTCCTACCTCTTGCCTTAGCTTCGAGATACCTCCCAAAGATAATAAAAATTATTAGAAAAACTACAGTGTCATAGTAAAGACTATTATACCCCGGGCCCAAATTGAGAAAAGTTGCCGCCACACTGATAAGGTAAGCTGATCCGGTTCCTGCAGCAATCAGTAGGTTCATATCAGTTACGCCATATTTGAAGCCCTTGAAAGTCCCAACAAAAAACTGCCTTCCAGGGAAAATAAGTACAAGACTAGACAGTATAAAAAGGACGATATGATTGGAAAGGAAGTCAGGCACAAAAGATAGGAAGGAAAACATCATGCTCATGTTTCCAAGTCCAATTGGAATTCCCAGCACAAGGGCTATGATCAGGTTATTCCTCTGCCTCCGGATTTCAGCATCCTGTGACATTTGCTTTCTATCTTCATAATCTACTGTTTCAGTCCTGACAGCTGCTCCATATCCGATGCCCTGAACTGAAGCAATTATCTCTCTGACAGAAATTCGGACCGAATCGAATTCTATAACTGCCTTTTCAAGCGGAAAATTTACTGAAGCAGAAATGACACCTTCTGTTTTGTTAAGAACCTTCTCAATGTTTGCAGCACAGGATGCACAAGTCATACCCTGAAGATCGAGAGTTACCCTGTCCTTCTCTACCTTATACCCAATGGATTCTATAGCTTCCTCAATTTCCCTGGGGGAGATAAGGGAAGGATCAAAAATGACTTTTGCCCTTCCTAATTCCAGATTGACGGCTACTGAGTTCACTCCTTTCTTTTTCTTCAACACCTTCTCAATATTCAGGGCACAGGCCGAGCATGTCATGCCTGAAACTCCAAGGGTAATTTCTGTTTGGTCCGTTTTTTGGCTTGAGGTGCTGAGAGTTTCCTTTTCTGCAAGCCTGCATTCCTGTGTAGTTAGGGGGCAGGCTTGAAATCTTCCTTCCACTTCTTCTAAAGCTATATCAACAGTTTCTGAGGCTACGCCTGTTATACCTGCAGCAGTTAAGGTTCCTGCTTCAATATTTGCCTGTACCTCTCTTGATCCTTCTTCAGTTTCTTCTTCAACATCTGTTGAGTAGCCAGCCTTTCGGATAGCCTCTTTTAGATCATGCATACTAACTTTTTGAGGGTTAAAACTAACAGTAGCACGTTCAGCTTCCAGATTTACCCCAACTGACTCCACTCCTTCAAGCAAAGATACAGCATCCTCTACTTTTTTCTGGCAGTGACCACAGGTCATGCCATAGACTCCTATATTAACTTCCATAGAATAATGCCGCCCATATTTTTTCCAGACCTTCCCGGAGCTTAGAGAGCCTTTACTGATTTCGTTATGATTTTATAACCTTCTTTAAGCAGGGTCATCCGTATGACGTGCGCATCAGTTATCTGGCTGTCATAGAATGCATTCACTGTCCTATCAGAAATAGTTATGTTTACTCTGACCACACCTTTTGGTAAAGTTAACGAGCTTTGTGGCCTGTTTTTGTAGTACTTGTAGACCATATGTCTACTATGAATCTCGTATCTCTGATGGGTTCACAAACTCCTGATTAGCTGTTTTTTCAAACAGGCGCTTCACTCATTGTAATAAAAATCTGTACCTTTTGGAATATATTTCTTTGAAACTGATGTGCGAGATCCATATCATTACACAGGCTCATACCCGACTTCCTTAACTGCAGCCTTGATTTTTTCGAGGTTTGCCTTCCTTTCGTCGTATTCAACAACTACATTCTTATTCCGAAGATTTACCTCCACTTTCCTTACACCTTCTATAGCTTCAATTGCTTTTTTAATACTCATCTCACAGTGTCCGCAGGACATGTCCTCAACTTTTATTGTTTCTTGAGTTATGCTTTCGCCCTCCAATTTCATACTTGTTCAGATTACTTTATCAAATAAATTTATTGACTACTGTAAGAATAATGATTCAAATAGAATATTTGATTAACTATAGGTTTACAACTATATTTTTTGGGAATATATCTATGGATATTTTATATAGTTTCTGCAAATTACTTTTTTTACAGGCTCAATACAAACAGAACACAAACATAATCAAACAGAATAACACTATATATTAGAATCATTATATTTTATAAATACTATGTAGTTTAGTAATATATAATGTAAAAATAATATGATTTATAACGAGGTTTTTCCGATGAATCTCAAAAAATTGTTTCTGGAAGAAAATGTAGGTGGCTTTGATCTCCTGTTCGAACTATGTTTGGAGTGCTTGCAATAATTGCTCTGGGAATAGGTTTTGTGAAAACGTCTCCCTGGAAATAGGTTGTTACCCTGATAGCTTTTACAGGGCTCTACAGTTCTATCCTGAGACACACTGAACTCCCTATTCTATCTTTAAGATTAATACTGCAAAAAATAATTAGAGATGGATTTTAAGGATTTTAAGTATTTATCCTGATCAGGGTATTCTGAAAGATGTCCGTTCTTCTTCAATTCGCTTTCATTTTCAATGAAATTGCCTGAATGAGATTGGAATATATTTAATTAATTTTTAAAATGAAAATATTTGCTTCTTTTGTTTCCCAGATAATATTAAAAAACTATACTATTTTTAGGACTTACACACTTGAGATATAAAATTAAGTACAATAAACACTGTGGTTTAATATTTTAGTTTAGGCAGTTGAAGGTTTAATGCTATTGATTTTTCTTCTCAAGTACGGAAGTCCTGAGGATCTCAAGGAAAACAATAAGCTTCCCAAATAAAGTTAAGTGGCTGTACAATCAAATGAGCTTTACAGCGTTAATTTTAACTTTTGTAGAGATCAAAGGGGATCAACAAAGAAAACAGAAAATAGGGTTTTGGACAAGTGAATCCCTGCAAAAAATGTAGAACTCCTCGTAATAAATGGATATTAAGAAAGTTGTTAAACGGTAGGTTCTTCAAAACATCAATTGATTAATGACGTAGCGCCGTGGATTCCAGAAATACTATATTGTTTTTTACCGATGTTTATCCTTTTCATTTTTGATATATCACTTTTTAGCATCGTTTGCAAGTTCTATCCATTTCATATACTGCATAAATTCTTGTAGTTTTCCAAACAGTTGATCCTGATTTTATCTATACTTGGAAATCGGCCTTTCTGATTTCCTTTTTGTGAATATGTTTCAGTGGCTGTCTGTCCGCCAGAAAAATGTTTCCTGTTTTATGCCAATTATATCGGATCAAAACTATAACGTTTACATTGAGGATCAATTGGATTTTGAATATAAAAAAATTGTTTTTATCCATATTATTTTTTTGTAGGAAGGAAGAAATCGCGTGGAATTTTAGATATCCAGAACTTCAACAGCCAGATCAGCGTTGATGATATAATTAAAGTTGATTATTTTATCCCATTTCTGCTGCATGAACATAGACTGGAAACATAATCCAATAATCCTTTTTTTTTCCGAATTTTCAAGGACCTTTCTGGCAATTTCGTTTGCTTTTTCAGGATTTATCCCAGTTTTCGGCATCGTAAGCCCACCTAGAGGGACTATCACGTCAGCATGTGCATCTGTGGGTTCTCCAAGCTGCATAACCCTCAGGAGTCATATGGATTGATCTAGCTTTCTCAATGTCTAGACCGGGGATGAAGGCAAGCTTTCTGTCCCGGACTACGAAACTTAGAAGTTCAGCAAAGGGAGTGCAGAAACCTGGAGTTCCTACAAAAGTGATCTTTTCTGCTCCTTCTGCAAGGTCCCTGAAATTGTTCAGGATGCCTCCTACTCCTTGTGAGGTGTTTATTATTGACATAATAAATGTTCTCCTTATTGAGCTTTCATTAAACTCCTGTTTTTGAGTACTCTCTGTAGCATTATATATTTCTATTATGATATTGAGGCTATTCCCTCAAATAAGTTTAGTTGATTAGCTCATCTCCAAACAAAGGCAAGACATTATTGTTCATAGATATTGCACAAGATTAGGAAACTGACATGGAAATATTGCAAAATAATTATGTATTGACTAGGTTATTTAGTAAAAGGCACGAAATGTTTTTTTGCATTCTGTTTATTGCTTAGAGTAACCATTCTATTTGGGATCTGAAGCTGCTTTTTTAAATAGTTCTCATTTTTCATAGGTTAACTATTTTTATGCACAACCTCAAATACTGAGTGTAGCAATTTCCGACTTTAATCTGAGGCCTTTAGTATAAAAATAACACTCTGTAGACCTTTCTTTAGACATTTTGTGTCTTATCTGATTACAAATGAAGCAGTCTTATACATATTTTCAGGACGAGTTCTTAATCTTTCTGGTATACTTCTTCATCGTAGACAGGCTCAAGGTAGTTATTTTTTATATAAGTTCTTGAGATCGTTTTTATGTTTAGGGAGTTCTCTCCAGATCTTCACTCATCTTTTGCCTCAAAGCAAGGGATACATACTATTTTTCCATTTCTCACTCTTCCCAGAGATTCCATAAAACCTTCCCCACATTTGCTACAAATCAGAGTAGAGTAAATTATGGCTTTTTCTGGAGGCTTTATTTCCATTTCCCTGACCCAGAACAGTTTTTCCTCTTGCATTTCTAGGACCCTCTGGCTTTTTGCTTCGTGTAAGGCTCGAAAATCCTTTGTCTCCTCTGGGCTTGCAGTTTCACTCCTCATTTTTACGAAGAGTGCAACATGGTCTTCATCCTGCGAAAGTATCTCGGGTTTCAAGGAAATCCGGATGGCCTTTTTATCGCCTCTCTTGAAATATGTGTAAACATGCTTCCCGTGATCTTTAAAAATCATATTTCCCTTCCCGCAAGTACAGCCGTTTATTGCTTGAATAGCATCAATAGCACATGATCTGTTTTCAACAATTGCAACTAATTCTTCGTCTTTGCTCCGGTCTCTAAAGTAATTGGCAGCTAGTAATGCTACCCTATAACCAATTGAAAGCCCTGGACATACATGCCCATGAAATTGTACAACAGTATTGAAATTCAAATTTTTAACTCCTACTTCAGTTGATTTTCCTGTTGATATGGTTAATTTTTATAATATCGTTTCTTATTATCTAAATACTATTTGCCCAGGTAGAGTTATTCGCGATGATAATATTATAGTTAGTCAGTAAATCTCCTACTGAACAGTACATAGTAATATCCATCGAGGAAACTATCAAAAGATTAAGTACTTACTCAAAAATTGACTTATAAATAGAAAGGTTCCTACAGATAATCTACCGGTCAGACGATAACAAGGTCCTTAAGAGGAGACAACGTACTCGGTTAAATTTTTTAAGCGGTTCTTGGGCCAGATTCCCTGAATGCTTGAAATTACCATAGCTTTCTTTTAAGTGTTAGAACAATATGTCGACTTTATTGTCATAACTTTCCTGATATTCATTAATGCAATACTATGTTTTTTTCAGGAGCAGCAATTATCAATGTAAAATCTCTCAAGTGGAAGCTCAACGTTAAGGTTACCGTTGCTCCAGGATGGGCACTTGTTAGCCATAGTGTCAAGAGACATTGTGCCCTTTCGATAGTACTCTTTTTGCTTGCCATTGCCTTTTCAGTTTCTTACATCAGGATTGCATTACTTATACCTAAGAATAACTCATAGGTATTTCTGAGTAAGTAGTACTCTTTTTTTGATTGATTTCATCACCATGGCTATAGCGACTTACAACATCAGGCTTCCCAAGACCCAGTGCCTTGGGACATATAGCATCGCTGGCAAGAGTTGCAGTATTTCTGGGCATGTTAATGGTAGCCGAATCTTGTGGGCTACTATTAATATATCTGGATGAGTCATCGGGACTCACTAGCAACATAGGGTTGCATACATTTGTCTTTGACATGCTGATCTTAGGAGGTATGTTCATGATACTCGTGGTGAGAGAGAAGGGTTATTTTTGAGGAGTCTATTCCCAGCAAAACACTCATAGCAGCCATATGTGGCAATATGGTAATAACTTTTGCAATTTCAACCTTCGGGATCCCAAGCTTGATACTGATAGCTACTTATTATAAACTGCTGGTATTGATATGGTATTTTGCATTTGCCTTGATTATTAATAATATTGTTAAGGTTAAAGTATTGAAATATCCCATAATCAATTAGGAAGTTATTTATGATAGGTCTCATATGTATAACTTGATGGTCAATAGAGTTAAGCGCAGAGTATCCTGCTTCCCAAAAGCAACCTATTATAAACCCAGGGAAGTTCCGTTCTGTGATCTCGAAACTATCAACTTATCCATCGAAAATCTTGAGGCTCTACGTCTTTGCGATCTCCTCAATGTCGAGCAGAACGAGGCCGCTGAAATGATGGGTGTCTCCCGGAAAACCTTATGGAACGACTTGCAAAAAGCCAGAGAGAAAGTAGTCGATGCCCTTGTAAATGGCAAAGCAATTGAGATTTCTGGTGGAGTGTACATAAATAGCGGCGAGTGTAAGATCGACTTTCTCTGCAAAGGATGTGAACATGAGTGGGAATCACAATGCCGTGAGGAACGCCCCACTATCTGTCCTAAGTGTAGTTCCAGCATTATTTACCGAATCGGCGGCGATGGAAAAGGAAAAAGATTTATTAAGAACAATTACTGCTGTCCCAAAAACAAAGGGAAAGCGGTGATAAATGCTAAAGCAGGAAGTTTAAGAAATGACAAAAATTGCAATACCATCAATGAATAATGGTGGACTAGAGTCTGATGTATGTGTCCACTTTGGTTCATGCGAATATTTTACCGTTGTAGATGTACAGGACCAAGCTATTACAGACATTGAGACAATAAGCAATATATCTCCTAATGGCGAGCACAACTGTGCTGCACCTTCGATAATCTTGAAATCGCATAATATCGAGACAGTAATCGTCTCGGGCATCGGTGGAAGGCCATTAATATCCCTGGTTGAAAATAAAATAAAGGTATTTGCTGGAGCTAGGGGTAAGGTTTCCGATGCTCTTCAGGACTATAACAATGGGTGGCTGCAGGAATTATCTACAAATGCCACTTGTAACTGCTCTCATCACTAGAGTTAGATTAAGTGATATTTGTAGGAATCATTTGATTCTGCAAGATCAAGGGTCTAGCGCTTATAACACCTAAAAAAAGCTAAGGCAAGCAAAATTTGGATGTTTAATAGTATTAGGACTTGTGCAGTTGAACTGAAAAATCAGTATCATTAAATTTTTAACTGTTTGACATACTAATTCAAACAACATTGATTAATGCGATCTATTTTGTTGCTCAAGTGTGTAAATCCTAAGTATATTGCATCAATAATTTAGTATCTAAATCTGTGTTCTATCACTATTGTATATTGAAATGATCCTTTTGTGTCTAGGTGAGGGTGTGGTATCCAAACCCAAATCAGATTTTTAAAAAGCGGAGTTGAAAATATGGATATAAAAGAGATAAACAGCTATGGTCAGGAACTAATGGAATGCCTTAAACTCACAACGTCTCCGGTTGCAGTAAAGCTGATCCATAATGGGGAGGAAGTTCCCGAGGGAATTGAAAAGGTAGATGAGCCTATGAGGCACTGCCAGCTGGTTGATAGAGTACGAAGAACAGGTGAGGAGTTCTATACCTTTGGCGAAGATCAAATGTGCAAAGGCGGAGCTAGTGCTATGGGCATTGGGGAGATGCCTGCAAAAGTAGCCAGTGGGGAATTTTACTACAAAGGACTTAAACAGTTCAGCACTCAGGCTGCTGCAATGCGGACAATTGATATGGTTCCTAAGCTTCCTCCGAATTCAACAGAAACTGTCTTATACTCCCCTCTGGAAAAAACCTCATTTACTCCGGATGTTATTGTGGTCATATGCAACCCTAGACAAATCATGTTGCTTACACAAGCTTTTATGTACAAGATCGGAGGCAGGCTTGAAGCCAGTTTCGCTGGAAAGCAGAGCTTATGTTCTGACAGTGTTGTGCAAGTGTATAGGGAAGGTAAAATCGGAGTTACAGTCGGTTGCAGTGGCAGCAGATCTTATACCAAAATCGCCGATGAAGAGATGATTATAGGAATTCCGGTTGAACTTTTAGCTGATGTTGTTTCTGGCCTCAAGGAAATATGTCCGAAATGAAATCTAAAACTTGAATTTTTCCTTTAAATTGAGAATCTTTCGTGTTCAAGTTATTTCATAGTGTTTTTTATTTATCTTACAAAAATACTCACGCAGGCAACAAACAGCCATAAGAATGTTATTGCAGTTCATAATTACGGAGGAAAAATCGTGCCTGTATTAATTTAACGTTAAGAATTTAACCGTAGATATCGATGGTCACAAGGTGCTGAAAGACGTAAATTTAAGCATTAATGAGGGAGAAATTGTTGGAGTTCTCGGAAAAAGCGGATCAGGAAAAACAATCCTGATGCATGTGTTGCGTGGGACCGAGTCTTTTAAAACTATCTCCGGCGAAGTTATTAATTATCTGGCTTGTTGCAAGAATTGCAGATACATAGATTGTTCCAGCAAGGCAGGCCAGAAATGTCCTGTTTGTGGAGAGATGCTTGAAGCTTTCGAAGCTGATTTCATAAAACTTTCTCCTTACGACCCGATAAGGAAAGATATCACTAAAAGAATTGCGATCATGCTCCAGCGTACCTTTGCTCTTTATGGTGATGAAAGAGTTATTGTAAATGTTATAAACTCCTTAAATGAAATTGGGTACACTGGTCAAGATTCCATAAGAAAAGCTGTTGAACTGCTGGAAGAAGTACATTTGAGCCACCGTATGATGCATATTGCAAGAGAACTTTCAGGTGGAGAAAAACAGAGGATTGTGCTTGCAAGACAACTTGTAAGAAATCCCTTGATCCAATGACTGCTAAACTGGTTCATGATGTTATGATTAAGGTAGTGAGAAATTATAATATGAGTATGATTCTTACATCTCACTGGCCTGAAGTTATCGAGAATCTAACAGATAAGGCGATTCTTCTTGAAAATGGAGAAGTAGTTTTGGAAGGTAATCCTCTTGAAGTTTCTGCAGTCTTTATGAATAACGCATGTATGGTGAAGCAAGAAAAAAACATCATTGTCGGGGAGCCTATAATTAAGGTAAGGGATCTCTCTAAACGTTATATATCAGTAGATCGAGGTGTAGTAAGAGCTGGGGACAAGATCTCTTTTGATGTGCGAGAAGGAGAAATCTTTGGGCTAGTCGGAGTTAGTGGGGCAGGCAAGACTACCACCTCGAAGATTCTGATGGGAATTTTACCGCCCACATCAGGAGAAGTTGAGGTTCGTGTGGGAGACGAATGGGTTGATATGAGACAGCTGGGAGTCGAAAATAAAGGAAGAGCGACTAAATATATGGGATTCCTGCATCAGGAATACGGCCTTTATACTTATAGCTCTGTAATAGATAATCTCACTGAATCCATTAGTCTTGATTTACCCTTCGAACTTGGTGTCAGAAAAGCTTTAATGACTCTAAAGGCTGCAGGCTTTGAAGAGAATAAGGCAAAAGCTATTTTGCCAAAAATGGCTGATGAAATGAGCGAAGGAGAACGGCATAGGATAGCACTTGCTCAGGTCCTTATAAAGGAGCCAAACATCATCATCATGGATGAACCAACCGGAACAATGGATCCAATTACAAAGATGTCGGTGACAACTTCCATTCTTAAAACTAGAGACGAGCTAGGTGAAACCTTCGTTATAGTTTCTCACGACATGGATTTTGTAAATGAGATATGTGACCGCGTCGCACTTATGCGCGACGGAAAAATTGTAGACATTGGGGAACCTAAAAACGTACTGTTTCAGGTCACTGAAGAAGAAAAGATCAAAATTCATTCAGTTAAGCCTTCTACACTTGAAGAGCAAAATAAAGGACGTTCGAATAAATTATAAATATTTTAGTTTAGATCATTTAGATTTTAATCTTACTAGTGCATCGATTTTAAAATAGATGCATAATTTGGGAGATAATTAATTTTTCTTGGAATGAATTCAAACATTTGGCTTTTGATGTAGTTTGCAATCTATGTACTAATTTTTTGATTCAACTGTATAATATTAATATTAAGGCACTCTGAACTTGGGAAGTGACAGAAAAGGAAAATGAAAGATTCATAAATTGTTTATAAATCCTAACTCATCAAGGAAGTGAACTATTGGTAGGAAAAAATTTACATCGATGAAAAGCTAAAAATTATGGTTTTACAACTACCCAAAGTGATAAATGCGTTTTCAGGATTCCATTTCGAAGTTGTTAAGGATGGGGCTCTCAGTTCCAAAATGAAAGATCCATGATGGTGGGAATTACAGTGGCTCAGCGCTGTGAATATTGTCTCTGGAAACACGTTCCTGAAGCTGTAAAATTAGAAGCAAATCTTGAGGACAATTTTGGAGGCTGTGAGTACTGCTATATTGATAGCTGATTGACCTGCAGTAGCTTATAGGTCGATATTTATTCTTGAAATTCTAGATGAACTCGGAATTTAAAAAAAATTAGGTGATCTAAATTGACTGAGGGAAGGACTAGTCTCGTCAAATGCCATGTTTGCAGGGGTGAACTGGAAAGAGAAGATGTTATTGAAGAAGAAAGCAAGATTTTATGTGAGGACTGTTACATAGAGAGCCATCATAAAATCCAGGCTTGTGATCCCTGGGCTGTCCGTTCAAAAAAAATATTTAGGGCAGAAGCTGGGTTTGAAGGGACAGAAGGCTTGACTGAGCTGCAAAAAGCCATTTATGAATTCATTGTCTCGAGTGGCGGGGTAAAAAAGGAAGAAATTGCACAAAAATTTTCGATATCTTTACTAGAAACAGAAAACCAATTTGCTCTTCTGAGACATTGTGAACTGGTTAAAGGGCAAAAAAGGGTAGATGGTATATATCTTGTACCTTTCTAAAATAAATATATTCCATGTTGTGGATAAGTAATCATATACATATCCAATTGTATTTCTATGCTTTGAACAAGGCCCTTTCTTATATTTAAGTAACAAGCTAATGGTAATGTTTTCATTCGATGGCAATGGAAGTTGTTAATCACCATAAAATCGATAGTATCCTCACTACAATGGTTTATGTGGGCTAAGTGAATTTAGACTAGATAATTTGGACGATACTTTTGCTGGTCGTAGTGAACATGTCATAGATCGTGATATAACCATGACATAGACTATGACGATTTTTGTGGATTTGTAGGCCGGAGTAATTTGTTTGATGATTTTTCGCTGATTATAGGCATTTTATGTTAATTAATTGATTTATTCGATATTATTTGGCTTTTTTACTGCTTAAATCGAATTCATTTTGGGATTTATTGGTCAATTTATATCTAAAATTAGCATTTATTTAAGAATTCATTTTAATGAAACGGCAAAAAGGTACTGTTTTTAAGATCCATATAATTAATTTAAACTTTGAATCCAGGGAAGAGTAACTCAAATAGCAGGCATTTTAGCTTATTTAAAGTTGGGAAATGTATATTGGTACATTCTCCACTTTCTTTTCTAATGATATCATCGTATTAAATCTACGTAGTATGTTTATTAAATATTGGATGAAGCCAGAAATAATCGGCTCTTTCCCTTAGCATGTATTCTCTGTCATCTCCGTATGTGTTCTCCCAGTTTACGGAATTCGTGTTTGTGGTGGAATAATGTCCTAAGTGTACTGGTTCAATACATTCATTACGGTTTTGATCTAGCAATGTAGCTTTATAGTTGATAATTACAGACTTTATTTCCTGCGGATATGTGGCTGCAGCTTCAAGAATTTTGACGGTATCCATAAACATTTCTGATTTTAATAAGTTAACTGACCAATAATCCTTTTCCGTTAAATTCACTGTAAGAGCTCGGTTTGTATAATCATAACTTACTTTATTTTTAGCCATTAGTTTTATTTCGTTTTGTAATTGTTCTTCAAATGTAATCGGGGTGTTTTCAATATTTTGTTTTGGGGTAGGTGTTACTTCAGATTTTTGTGTAGGAGCTGACGTTGTAACTTCTGTTGGTGTAGATGGTGCTATTGTCGTTGTATTGTTTGTAGTATTATTTACTGCAGTAGGGGTCGTAGGGAATGCGCTAAATGCTCCTGCCACTAGACAAAATACAACAAAATATGTCCTCACTCCAGTCATTGACGTATTTAATTCCTTTTTAACCAGATTCGCAGTTGATGGAAATGTTATAGTAGCTGCCAGAATAAATAGCAGTCCTGCGAAATAGCCGTGCAAAAGTATTGAAGTTAAACTCATGAGAAAAAAGAAGAGTCCAAAAAGATTGAGAATAAAAGTAATAGTATCATTTATCAGCTCATTTAATTTTCCATCCATTTATTCCCTTCTTATTATTTTAAGTGACGGTCGATGCAGGCACAAACTTGAAACTTTTAGAGATAGTTTTAGCAATAATACGCAAAAGATCTTATAATTATTTGCATATAACTATACAAGATTTTGATAAACTCATCAATTTAGTCATGCACTATATTTTAACAAACGCTGGAAGTTGAAAATGAAAAAAGCAAGGTATGATCTAGCAAGTAGAAGGTATGCCTTCCTAGCAGTTTTAGGAACCACTGTGCTAGTATTTATGATCCTAGTGTATTGTATTAGGTGCGACACAGGATTCAACCGCTTGGATCCATAAAGGAACTACTTTAGGCCAATTAGGCAAGTTCGATGAAGCAATAACAGCCTATGACAAAGCAATTGAAATTAACCCGCAAGATTCAAATGCTTGGGCAGGTAAAGGAGCTGCTCTAGATTATTTAGGCAAATCCGATGAAGCAATAAAAGCCTATGAGGAAGCAATTGAAATTAACCCGCATAATTCAATAGCTTGGTACAAGAAGGATTTTTATCTAAATATATTCATTAAATCAGATTTGTAGATTGAATAGTTACTTAATTCTCATTTATTTTTTATCCTTCGCGAGATTAATATAGTAACTTTTTAGCTTTTGGACATAGATACATTTTAATAAAAAATAGATATTTTCTGCACAATCAGGTCAAAATGTCCGATGATTTTGGCTGAAAACCGAATAAATACATCGGTTTAGACACAAAAAAAACTGTGTATTCATAATAGCTAAATTTAGACCTAATCTTCCGGTTCTTTAGAATTATCCGGTTCTTCAAAAAGATTAGGATAATTCTTCTTTAGCGGTATTAGTAACTGTTCATCTAATTTCGCATTGTAAAGTGTTTTCACTGTAGAAAGCTGTTCAATTGTTAAATTGCTAGCTCCTTTAAGGTTAGCTCCTTTAAGGTTAGCTCCTTCAAGTTCAGCTCCTTCAAGGTTAGCTCCCATAAGATTAGCTCCTTTAAGGTTAGCTACTCGAAGTTTAGCTCCTTTAAGGCTAGCACCTTTAAGATCAGTTCCCTCAAGGTTAGTTCCTACAAGGTCAGTTCTTTCAAGGTCAGCTTCTTCAAGATTAGCTTTTTTAAAATCAGTTCCTTCAAGGTTAGCTCCTTCAAAGTTAGCCCCGTCAAGGTTAGCTTCTTCGAAATCCTCAAACTTCGCATCAAGCACCGGGAGTTCTCTAATATTCCCTTCCTTGTCATAACAAGTCCAAGTCTGTCTATTATAAGGATAACCCACTATTATGTGACAATTTCCTGTTTTTGAAAAAAGATGTAGATCAGCTTGTGAAGGTTTGCGATTTGGACCTGGGTGGCTGTGGATCGAGCCTGCAGCTTTGACGTTCGGCATCATGAAAAGCTTTAAAACGGCATTTTGTTCACTTGATTCGGTACCCGGCAGTATAAGCACTTCAGTGATGATACCATCCTTTTCTTGCAAAAGTCCGGCAAATTCTTCCGGGGCCATGAATTTGCTGGTTTCGAGTATAAAGTTGAGAGTACCACATGCTATTCCCTTAATTTGCATAAAGATTTGTTCTCCTGAATTTGTATCAAAAACTCTTTTAGTTTATAAGTTAATTTCAATAATAAATTATCTGTTCCTAGATTTCAACTGCTATTTGATTAATTTGCTTATAAAATACTTAATTTATTTTTTAATAATTATTTGTTTTGTAGATTTATGATTCTATTCATGTCGTATTTTCAAATCTAGTCTCTCTACTTTTCCCATAAATAAACAGCCTTTTGCCACTGAAAGATATTGACCATTGAAAACATGTAACATGCTGATTGTGCAAGGATATCATGATCATAAAGTGCAGCTGGAGTGCTACTAATAGATGCATAAGTTTAGACATAAAAACTATACATCTTATTTTTTGGCAGCAATCATTATACTTAATACTGATTACAAAAATGAAAAGAAATATTCAAATGTTTTTTGCTGGTAAAGAAAAACAGGAGTAATTGTGTGAAAAATTGGTTGAGGGCAGAGAAAGAGTTTTATAAAAGGGCAGATATTTGCAGTAATTGCGAAGGGTATGCTCAAAAGTTGTTACAAAAAACAAACAATCAATTGGATCAAAATGCTGCATCTATGTGGGCAAAAACTGAATTTATAAGAGTCAAAGCTTATTTTATTTGAAAAAACACGTATAATATGGAATTTGAGTGGTACGATTCAGAAAAATACTTTGTAAATAGAATAATTAAAAAGTCTAAAAAAATATTAAATAATCAACGCTATTTATCACAAGAAGAAGCAATTTATTGTTCGTATGACCAGTTCTATAAAGAAATAAAACTAATAGCTGAGGTAAAAATAAAATGGGTTTCTGAACGAGCTTACTATATTTCGCTACAATACCCTAATTACTCTGAAGAACATAATTGGTATCGTGCAATACAAGAATTCGACGCTGAAAATTCAAGATAAATGATATCCATCAGCAAAATAGAATAGACGATCTTAAAGCTCAGATTCAAACATTTCATGACCAATTGCAAGTCAAGGACGAACAGTTACATACTAAAGATGAACAAATCAAGGATCAAAATGAGAATATGCACAAACAGGCAGTCCATATTCAAAGTTTAATCCAAGAGAATAGCAGGTTGAACACAAAATTACTGCCTGAAGAAACTGGGAAAAAGAATCCATGGTGGAGATTTTGGTGACTCTTATAATTTTCAAAACCGATCAAACTTCGCTATAATTTGTTTTCTAAGTACCCCTGCTTCTTTTGCTGTTATCTCAACATTCACATTTTTATTCTCCGAAACGACATTTGTTTTTATGTACACATGCCTGCCAAAATCTTCAGAAAGCCTTCGCTCCAAAATCCACATACAAATCTGGCAATTTCCAGCTTTTGCTGCCGCGTTTAAATTCTCAAGAAGTTTCTTAGCTCCTTCAGAATTGCATTTTTTGATAACGAAGCTAAATTCGCTGGCGATGCATTTACATGCAAGGTGAACATACAATGTATAGAATTCCAACAAAAAGAAAGATATGCTAAAAATCAAATCCGAAAATTGTAGAGGATTAGAAATGGCTGTATGGAAAGAAAAGAAAGTGGTTCTGCATACAACTATGGGCGACATAACAATTGAGTTTTCTGAAGACATGCCAATAACAGTAGGAAACTTTGCAAAACTTGTGGACAAAGGATTCTATGATGGAGTTATTTTCCATAGGATCATCGATAAATTTATGATTCAAAGCGGCGATCCCACAGGAACGGGTATGGGAGGTCCAGGATATAAAATCCCAGACGAATTCACAAAGCATAACCATAACTATAGGGGCACTATCTCCATGGCAAATGCAGGCCCAAATACTGGAGGCAGCCAGTTCTTTATCAACCTTGTGGACAATAACTATCTCGACAAAATGCACCCTGTTTTCGGGAAGGTAATAGCCGGCATGGAAGTTGGGGATGCTATTGGAAAGGTGAAAACTAACCCCCACGATAGCCCTAAAACTGAAGTTAAAATTATAAAGGCCGAGCTGGTATAAAGTTTTTTATTTTGAGTCATTTAAGAGTATTTCGATAAACCCTTGATTTTCACGAATTATGATATTATTATTTATATGAATAGGAACTAATTTAGGGGGTTATCAAGATATTTTTAATGTTCGTTTAGTTCATTGGAGATTCTCAACATTTTTTTTGCCACAAACAGTATTTTATTATTCTGCAAAATTTATTTTATTAAGAGAACATTGTCATACAAAAAAGTGGCTCACCAAATTTGGGATATGAAGTTATAAACTGTTATAGGATAACTATAATATTATATTCAAATTATAATGGGAATATTAGAGCACTACTGTTATACTTGATATTTCATGCACTATCAAAGCACTAATATATTCTATTAAAATGTAAAATATACTCAGCATATTATACTGATAGTTATACTTATCAAATAGAGAGGAATTTTACTTCCAGAGGTGTCTAATATATGGACTTCGATGCAATTGATGATTTTGTGCATAAAATAATTGGGATAATAGGGTCAGATAAAAGAAATCTCCCCTGTGCAGTCGCTTTTGCTATTGAACGTGCAAAGGAGATTTCTTTTCCTTCCGAACTATTGTTTGAGATTTCTAATGCTTGTAAAAAACAGAAAATGTTTATGGAAGAGTACGTTTTTGCAAAAGCTTGCTTTTCAAAGGCTTGTGGGAGGATCCGTGAAGAAGCTTGTGTTGCAATGAGCACTGCAGCACATGTCATGGGTTTTTCCCTTGAAACTGAAGCAAGCTATCTAGAAATTCTAAAAGAAACCCCTGATAATGCAGATGTCAGATGTGTATATGCAGACCTTTTATTTGAACTCAAAAAGATCCAGGAAGCTGAAAAGGAATATAAAATGATACTTAAAACCTTTCCAACACATCTAAAAGCAAATACTGGATATGCTTATCTCTTAGCCGAATATGGCTACACGAGAGAAGCGGAAGAATACTACTCCAGAGCACTTAATGTTGATCCAAATTATGTTCTTGCCAGAGGTGGGTATGCAAACCTGCTTTTTAAAATCGGAAGAGTCAGAGATGCCGAAAAAGAATATAAACTTGCAATAGAACTAAACCCTGAAGACCCAAGCCTACATCACAACTGTGGGGCTTTACTCTATTTCCTAGGACGTAATTCAGAAGCCGAAATTGAGTACAGAAAAGCTCTTGACCTGAACCCGAGGCAAAGACGAACTCTCTTCAACTACGGAAACCTTCTCGCAAGAGAAGGCAGATTTTCGGAAGCACAGGCCCATTATTTGGAAGCTCTTGCACTTGATCAAAATGATGCAAAACTTCATTCCAATTATGCGAACCTTTTGGCCCGCTTTGGAATAAGGCACGAAGCTGAAGTGGAATATAATAAAGCTCTCAGTTTGGATCCTGAAAGTGCAGAAGGGCATTATAGCTATGGAAACCTCCTTTTGGAGATTGGGCACTTATCAGAAGCCGAAGAGGAATATAGGAAAGCTCTTGACCTGAATCCGTATTATCCTCCTATTCACTACAGTTATGGTCTTCTTATGAGAAAAATGAGGCGCTTTGAAGAAGCTAAAAAACAGTACATGAAAGCCATGCAACTTGACCCTGATATAGGGAGTAAAATGATCGAAACTTGGATTATTCTTGATTGACTTAAAGAGAATTTCGATAAACGCCTAAATTTCGTCATATGATTATAAATAATAATATCATAATTTATAAAAATCAGAAATTATCGAAATCCACTAAAAATTTGGTTTTTTAAAAAAATCTCCAATATTCTACACTTTGCTAAAAATTTCACCTCCACTTTTATTCCATCACTACCTTAACTCTTAACTTTCGTTTCAGTCATTCCTCAATGAGAATTACAAACATATCAAATCTGAATCTTTTCTCACCTACATTATGTCCTCAGTTAACAATGTATAAAAAATTTTTACCAAGCACCTCACTTTTTTCCCTGCAGGAAAGATATTAGCCCATAAAAATGTATGGTATTAACATTTTTAGACCCGCCACTCTATAGATGTACATTTATGTAGAAATTATTTGCACACTATCATTCATTAAAGGTTAGATTAATTTTTAATGTTACTGTCATATTGAGAAAATATCTGGAATTTTTGTGTTAGTCTGTGGGAAATGGAATCATTCATTGAAAGTTAGATTACTTTTTAAGCACTGTCTTTTTGGCTTACCGACACACAGAAAACCAAAAAAACTGTACAGTGCAGAGAATAATAATGCTGAGATCAAGTATGCAGCTTTCCTGATAGACATCGATTCATTTTTCTGGACAACATACTTTTGATTCTTATTTTAATCTAATATCACCTTTTTTTGGATCATTAGAAAGATCCCTGTTTTCTTCAAACCATCTGCAGTATTCATCAGGGCACTGTGTCTCAGGACACCCATGTATATACTCTAAGATATCTTTCATTTTTGCACTGGCCATTGATACTGATACATCCGCACTTCCATAATAAATACGGATTTCATCATTCACTAAGACCCATCCGCAAGGGAAAACAACATCATTAACGTCCCCACTACGTTCATACATTTCACGAGGCCCGAAAACCCATCCTTCAGATCTGTGAAGAACTTTCGTGGGATTTTCAAGATCAAGAAGAGCCAACCCAAGTCTATAACTTGCTTTTGACGTAGTCTGGCGTACTCCGTGGTACATAATTAACCATCCGTCAGATGTGCGGATTGGTTGGGGGGATAGACCTATCTTATTGGCATCCCACCATCCACCTTCTCGAGCATACAGAAGAACTTTGTGGTCTCCCCAGTACTTCATATCTGGAGAAAAGGATATCCATATATTAGCCTTCGAACCAATCATACCAGATACAGGTCGATGTAACATTGCCCATCTGCCATCAATTCTCATAGGAAAAACAGCAGCATCTTTATTTTCAGGAGGCAGGGTAGCTCCTATTCTATCGAAATTACAGAAATCTTCTGTAAAGGCAAGAGATGTTAAGGGACCTGAATCCGAAAAAGCCGTATATGTTACAGCCCATTTTCCCATTTCATCGATGTAAGTTATACGCGCATCTTCAATACCGTATATCTCTTCAGGATAGTTTATAGGGTCTGAAGTAAAGGTAGGTTTGCTGTCAATCTCCCAGCCATCAATTCCATTTTTACTCCTGGCTATTGTAAAATGAGAAAAACCCCTGTGATCTTCAACACGCACCATTAATAGAGTTATACCGTTAACTATAGCTGCTGCAGGATTAAATACTGAATGAGCCCTATATGGCCAATCTTCGACTGTAAGTATAGGATTTTTCTTACACCTTTGGAACAGCTCCCCATGCCCTTTCCATATCATATTATCTTCCTCTACTGAGTGGACATGATGCGGAAAATCTTCAAAGGTAAGTGTAGAATTTTTCTCATCTCTTTGGAACAGTTCTTTGTCATCTTTTAATATCATGTTATCTTCCTAATTTCATTCGATGTATTAATAACATATTCTACTATCTTTGCAGAGCCCTAGTCTCTGCTTCATCACTCACTCTTGATTGCGATAATGTACTGAATGCTCTATTTTCAGCTTTATTTAAAAAACTGAAAGCTATAGAGTAATAAATTACGGGTTCTGTATCCATATTATAGTTAATGCTGTCGCTGATGTTCTGTCGCTGATGAATCCGCTGAGACGACACCTACTATAATACAAACATTATTAATATTTAACAGTTGTCAAATTTTAATACATTCCATATAGGATCACTTCTTGCTTAGGAGCATTTGTTAATACAATTTAAAATAATTATGAAATTATTAAATAAAATTTATTTGATTTAATTCATGTAGTATTTTTAAACTATTTTATTAAATAGATTTATTCAATTAAATTCGTGTAGTAGAGCCAAATGGTCTAATTCGTATGTTGAAAAGAAATAATAAAAAATAAGCTTGATAGTTTATTTGTTTCCATTTTCCCAGAAGTCTACAAAAAATGATATCGATTTTCTCAATATGATAGTAGCTTAAAATAGAGGTTATTTCGATAAATCTCTTTTTTTCACGAGTCGTTCATATACCTTTTATAAGCATAAGACAAAATTTAGAGGTTTATCAAAATCCTCTATAATCTAACTTTTGGATAATAATAGGCAAATTGGCAAACAAATCCTACATCTGTGTACATCCTGCAGAATGTAGGTTATGAAATTGCAAGGCTAATACGAATATCCTGATTAAATTTTTGATTAAATTCTTCCATAGTTAAAATGTCGAGATAGGTTAAAAAGGGACTCGTATAATAATAAGAAAAGTATGAGAGATCCGATCAGGTACTATTATCTTCTTTTTTAAAAGGAGGATGGAATACGGATTATAGAGAATATAAGATTGAATCAAAAAAGCTTATCTGTATTTTGCAATATAGATTGTCTTCCAGAATACGAGCTCTTTAAATACATAGCTTTCAGGCTTCTTCCATATTTATCTTCAAGTTTTACAATGTCGTCTTCTCCAAGATACTCTCTATGAATGATCTCAACGAAAGCAAGGTTTTCGTTGCCTATATTCCTAATGTGGTGCACCTCGTTTAGCGGAAGATCGACAGAATCTCCGGAAAGAACCCTGATTTCACTCTGCTTTTAGTTACAATTCCTTTTCCATTGGGACTATGTACCAGTGCTCATTTCTGTAAGCATGGCGCTGAAGTGAGGTTTAACCCTAAGAAGAATTGTTTTAGTTTTGACTTTATACCCTGGCACATGCACGAGCACCCCATAGTACTCCCAGGGCGTTACTGACTCAGGTTTGTATTTTATAATAATTGTTTCATACACTTTGATGTAGTCAGCTACCATCCTGTCAACATAATTTTTTTCCCCCACTTCCCCTGCATTTTTTGCGGGAGATAGAACCAACCTTTTACCCAGTCACTGCGGCCTCATCGATATCATTGACCAGAAAGCCAGTTTATCCATATCTGATCAACTCAGGCATCATACCTCTGTTCATTGCAATTACAGTGTACCGTTAGCCATAGCTTCAATCACATCAAGTTCGAAAGCCTCATCATGATTGATCATATGCAGTAAAGTGTATGCATTTGAAAAGAGTTCCTTCTTGCGCTCAAGATCGACATGTCTATAATAAATAATTTGTTTATAGTCTCTATAGAGCTGTACTTCTTTTTCGAAATATTCCTTATCTGTAACAAAACCGATAATTCTAAGTTTTTTTCTGATCTTTTTAGTGATTTGTATCGCTTCATTTGCACCGTTATCTTTATGAAAACGCGAGGAAAATAGCAGATGGTCCAATGGATTATCATTAAAATGAAGAGGTTCTATATCGATGCCTTTTCGAACCGTAGCTATATAATCCAGCTCATGGCATCTGTTAACATCACTTATTGATGCATAAAATGTTCTACTATTGTACTTTATATAGACAGGAAGAATTTTACTTGAAGAGAGACCGTGTATTGTTGTCACAGCAGGTGTATTGACAAACGCACTGTAGGTAAGAGGACGATAGTCAAAATGTTGTGTATTATACCGAACTCATTTGCTCTCTCAAAAACTTTAGATATATGCAAGCATCAGCATACCTTTACAAATATACTATTATTTTCCTCACAGGATCTAGAGCTTGCTGGATGAAGTTTAGCTGAAGTGTGAGAATTGACTGTCGCGAATAATGTAAAATCGATTTTCCTTTTTATCAGCCCTTAGTTTGCCATTAAGTATCTAATATTTTCAAGATAAAGCTCCCAATGAAAAAAAATGTTTGTGTTTTTATGCACTGAAGCGGATCTGCTTTAAATAATCTCTATGAAATCCGGCACAAAAACGGTTGAAAAATGGCATTAAAAGTATTCTGGAAATAACATCAAAATAATAGAGGGTTATTATAACTCAAAAATAATATCTATAAACAGATTTTTAGCATATAAGTCATTAATAATCTTCAAAACATCAACTACTTAATGATAGACTAATTGAGTTGTCAAAATGTGTAATTTCCAACTCATTCAAGACTAAAAAACAATCATTAACCAACAATCAAAGAAAATAAGCTCAGAAAAACTTACCAATTAAATCTTAAATAATATGGTTATGATATCTTTTTTCCCAAGCTGAATAGTTCTGATTTTTATTTTAATTTAACATCGCCTTTTTTTGGATCATTAGAAAGACCCCTGTTTTCTTCAAACCATCTGCAGTATTCATCAGGGCATTGTGTTTCAGGGCACCCATGTATATACTCCAAGATATCTTTCATTTTTGCACTGGCCATTGATACTGATACATCCGCACTTCCATAATAAATACGAATTTCGTCATCTACTAAGACCCATCCGCAAGGGAAAACAACGTCATTAACGTCCCCACTGCGTTCATACATTTCACGAGGCCCGAAAATCCATCCTTCAGATCTGTGAAGCACTTTCCTGGGATTTTCAGGATCAAGAAGAGCCAATCCAAGTCGATAACTTGCTTTAGATGTCGTCTGGCGTACTCCATGGTACATAATTAACCATCCATCAGATGTGCGAATTGGTTGTGGAGATAAACCTATCTTGTTAGCATCCCACCATCCACCTTCACGAGCATACAGAAGAACTTTGTGGTCTCCCCAGTACTTCATATCTGGAGAAAAGGATATCCAGATATTCGCCTTATAATCCATCATACGAGATACCGGTCGATGTAAAACTGCCCACTTACCATCAATTCTTACAGGAAAAACAGCAGCATCTTTATTTTCAGGAGGTAGGATGGCTCCTACACGATCAAAATTACAGAAATCTTCTGTAAAAGCAAGAGCTGGTAGGGGTCCAGAATCCGAAAAAGCTGTATATGTTACAGCCCATTTTCCCATTTCATCGATGTAAGTTATACGCGCATCTTCAATGCCGTATATCTCTTCAGGGTAGTTTATAGGGTCTGAAGTAAAGGTAGGTTTGCTGTCAATCTCCCAGCCATCAATTCCATTTTTACTCCTGGCTACTGTAAAATGAGAAAAACCCCTGTGATCTTCAACACGCACCATTAATAGAGTTATACCGTTAACTATAGCTGCTGCAGGATTAAATACTGAATGAGCCTGATATGGCCAATCTTCAACGGTAAGGATAGGATTTTTGTTATACCTTTGGAATAGTTCTCCGTGGTCTTCCCAGATCATGTTATCTTCCCCATTCCGTCTGATTTGCTAATGACGTATTCTTTACTTTCTGCAGAGCCCAAGCATCTGCTTCACCCCTTACTCTGAGTTGCAATAGTGTACTAAATGCTTTATTTTCATGTTTCTTTAAAACGTTCAAAGCCATAAAGTAGCAAATTACTGATTCTGCACCTTGATTACAGTTAATGCCACTGCTGGTGAGCCCATCGCAGACAGAACCTGTTGAGTAATTGTACATAACAGTTTGCAAACGGTTTCTGCCTAAGAAATATTCAAAAGAATGTTTTGCGAGTTCTAGATATTTCTTTTTATGCACAATCTCATAAGCAGAGACATAAGCTTGAGTTAGGTAACCTGCCTCTATAGGTTGCTGGTCAAAAAGTGGTTTTTCTTCATTGAAAGAATACCAACCATGATTTCCAACCATATCAAAAAATTCGTCTCTCCATTGAATCTCAGTAAGGAAATCTAACGTATCAAGGCCAATTTTTTTGTAAGTTTTGTCTTTGGTATAATTATACGCAAGTAAAAGAGATTCACTTAATTTTGCATTGCTGTAGGTAATTGTGGGTTCAAACCAGTTCCAGTCTTCTTTATGATTAATCTCATATAAGTCAACCAGAGAATCCGCATGATTAACAAAAATAGATTCAAAGGCGTCTATGTACTCGACAGTATCCGTGTATGAGTTGAATAGAGACTCAGATTCATCTACCTCCACTCTTTTTTTGAGCATCTCATACAAGCCGCATATTGTGTAAGCTTTTGCCCTCGGATAGCGTAGATTTCTCATTTCCGTTTTCGATCTGCTGACAAGGATACGTGCGCTTGTAAGCATATTTTTTGAAAGGTAAGGACAGCTGATTACATGACCAAGCCCATAGATCGCACGCCCAAGAGTATCTTCACTACCTTTTTCATCTAAAAATTTTCCATTATAGCTCATAAAGTTGTGAAAATGGCCCATGTCTGTCTGTGCATGTTCAAGAAAACTCATGTATGTTGTAATTAACTTCAAAATATCTTCCGTTTTTTCTTCACTATTAATTAATTGTGTCAGAGCTACAAGAGCCCTGCCTACATCATCAGTGCTATACCCATAACGGAGAGCAGGTACATCAATATCTGTGTGCTGTATAATGCCCACATTATCAGTCAATAGCTTAAGGTGGTCAAGTTTTACTTCAGGCAGTTTATTTGGAAGGAAACTAAATCTGTCTCGTATTTTGGGATAGGTATTGTAGTTATGTAGAGCCTTATGGAAGATAGTAGTATATTCTTTACCAACGTTTCCCCACGTCATTTTTCTGCCAAAATAATATGCATTTTTACGTATAATATTACATTTTTCGGGGTTTTCAATTAAGTACGAGATAGATTTTTTAAAGCCTTCAGTGTCTCCAAAATCTACAAGTAACCCACGGTTATCGGAAAGCATTTCTTGGGCATACCAGTAAGGAGTGGAAATTATTGCTTTCCCCATTCCTATGGCATAAGTTAGAGTGCCACTTACGATCTGTTCTCTGGAAAGATAGGGGGATGCATAAATATCACTTGCAAGAATGTAATTGCAGAGTTCTTCTTTTTCAACAAATTTGTCATGGAATACTACATTATTCCCAATCCCAAGTTCGGAAATAATATCCATAAGATATTGCCTATATGCTTCTCCATGCTTCTTTTTGATCATAGGATGCGTGGCGCCCAGAATAAGATAAACAAGGTCAGGATATCGAGTTATAACATCAGGCAGGGCCTTCAGCAGACATTCGATACCTTTGTTTTGGCTTAACAAGCCAAAAGTGAGGATAAGTGGAGATCCTTTGAGATTCAGCATCTTTTTATAATTACTGCAGTCGCTAAAAGGATAGTCTGGCATCCCATGGAAGACAATTTCGATTTTGTCTTCAGAAACTCCATAACCATCTTTGAGTATGTTGACTGCAGTCTGGCTCATTACAACAATTTTTTTGGAATACCTTACGAGCTTTTCAGTGGATACTCGATACTCAATTTCAGGCTCCAGGATCACAGTGTGC